>CABPVN010000003.1:393321-401981 GCA_902460825.1 Campylobacter concisus | reverse complement strand
AAAAATATAGGAGATATTTTGAATAAATTTACTAGATCTTTTGCGCTAAAAATAACAGGCGCCCTACTCATCTCAAGCGTAGCAGTAAATGCGCTTTTTGCTAAAACTGAAGATGAGGCGAGTGCGAAGCTTGAAGCACTTTCAAAACTTACAAAAACCATCTCAACCGTTGAAAAATACTACGTTGATGACATTAAATTTAAAGAGATAATCGATAAAGCCATCGCTGGTTTGATGCAAAATTTGGACGCTCACTCGAGCTTTTTAAATGAAAAAGCATATAAAGATATGCAGGTGCAAACAAGCGGCGAATTTGGCGGACTTGGCATAACAGTTGGCATGAAAGATAGCGCACTAACCGTTATCTCGCCTATCGAGGACACTCCAGCTGATAAAGCAGGTATAAAAGCTGGCGATATAATTTTAAGGATCGATGGTAACTCAACTATCGGCACAACGATAGATGAGGCTGTAAATAAGATGCGCGGCAAGCCAAAAACTCCGATAACAATTACGATTTTGCGAAAAGGCGAGCAAAAACCATTTGACGTAAAGATCATAAGAGATCTTATAAAGGTTGAGTCTGTCTATGCAAAAATGATAGAAAACGATAACATCCTTTATATACGTGTCACAAATTTCGACAAAAACGTCGTCACAAAGGTAAAAGATGCGATCAAAGAGCATCCAAAAGCAAATGGCATCATACTTGATCTTAGAAACAACCCTGGCGGTCTTTTAAATCAAGCTGTCGATCTAGTGGATCTTTTCGTAGATAACGGCATCATCGTATCTCAAAAGGGTCGTGATGCATCTGAAAATGTAGAGTATAAAGCAAGCGCTAGCAAAACCTTATCAAAACTCCCACTTGTTGTCCTTGTAAATGGCGGAAGTGCAAGCGCTAGCGAGATCGTCAGTGGTTCATTGCAAGATCATAAGCGTGCGGTGATAATCGGCGAAAACACATTTGGTAAAGGTAGCGTTCAGGTGATCTTACCAATAGATGATACAGAAGCGCTAAGACTAACCATTGCAAGATACTACTTACCAAGTGGCAGAACTATCCAAGCTGTTGGCGTAACACCTGATGTAGTCGTGCATCCTGGCAAAGTGCCGCAAAGCGATGATAGTGCATTTAGCATCAAAGAGAGCGAACTAAAAGCACACCTAAAGAGCGAGCTAAACAAGATAAATCCAACAAGCGAAGGCAATAAAACTGAAGCAAAAGATGATAAAAATATAATCACACAGAAAAAAGTCGATGAGGATATTCAGTTAAAAACAGCGATTGATACGATCAAAATTTTAAAGATAAAACAACAATAATCTAAAGGAGAACAACATGCAAAAAAGAGAGCTTATCTACGAGGGAAAAGGCAAGAAAATGTACGCCACAGACGATCCAAATCTACTTGTGGCTGAATTTAAAGACGATCTAACAGCATTTGATGCTCAAAAAAGAGGCAACGAAGCTGGCAAAGGCGCACTAAATAACAAAATCTCTACTCAGCTTTTTAAACTGCTAGAGAGCAAAGGTATCGTCACTGACCTTGTTGAGACCATCAGCGACACTGAGCAAGTGGTCAAAAAATGCGAGATCATACCTCTTGAAGTTGTTGTGAGAAATATCGCAACTGGCTCACTTAGCAAAAGACTTGGCATAAAAGAAGGCACAGTTCTACCTTTTACACTTGTTGAGTTCTACTACAAAAACGACGATTTGCACGATCCGCTAGTTACTGACGAGCACTGCATCATCATGGGTCTAGTAAAGAGCGAAAAAGATCTTCAAACCCTAAGACACACAGCAAGAGAGATTAACTCTATCTTATTTAAATTCTTTGCAGAGAGAAATTTAAAACTAGTTGATTTCAAAGTCGAATTTGGTATCGACAAAGATGGCAACATCATCTTAGCTGACGAGATAAGCCCTGATAGCTGCAGATTTTGGGATGCGACAACAAACGAAAAACTTGACAAAGATAGATTTAGACAAGACCTTGGTAGCGTAAAAGTAGCTTACGAAGAAGTTTTAAGAAGAATTCTTTCTTAAGGACAAAGATGAAAGCTGTCGTAAATATAGCATTAAGAAGTGGGGTCCTTGACCCTGCTGGTAAGGCAGTAGAACACGCGCTAAATTCGCTTGGATTTAGCGGCGTGTCAAATGTCAGGATAGGCAAACAAATCGTTTTAGATATCGACGAGAGCGATAAAAACAAAGCAAAAGATCAGCTAAAAGTGATGTGTGAAGAGCTTCTAGCAAACACTGTCATCGAAGACTACGAGATCGTGCTATGAAAGTAGCGATCATACTTTTTCCTGGCACAAACTGCGAAGAAGACACAGCTCACGCTTTTAAGCTACTTGGCTGCCAAACGCAGATCATCTGGCATAAAGAAGATAAGATCGATGCTGACCTAGTCGTTTTACCTGGTGGTTTTAGCTATGGAGATTATCTAAGAACGGCTGCGATAGCTAAATTTAGCCCAGCTATGCAAGCTGTAAAAGAGCATGCAAAAAAAGGTGGCTACATATTGGGAATTTGCAATGGCTTTCAGATGCTTCTAGAGCTTGGACTTTTAAAAGGTGCGATGAGAAGAAATGAAAATTTAAATTTCGTCTCAAAATATCACCATCTAAAAGTGATCTCAAATAACAATAAATTCCTAGCAAATTTAGCCAAAGACGAAGTAGTAAATATCCCTATCGCTCACGGCGAGGGCAACTACTACACAGATGAAAATACGCTAAAAAGTCTATATGATAACGAGCAAGTCCTGCTAAAATACTGCGACAGCCACGGCAATGAGATAAATCCAAATGGCTCAGTTGATAGCATAGCTGGGATTTGCGATGAGAGCAAAAAGATCTTTGGTCTTATGCCTCACCCAGAGCGCGCTTGCGAGAAAATTTTAGGCACAGATGATGGCATGAAGATGTTAAAAGGGCTAGTTTGGTAAAACGAACACTTTTTATCGCCCTACTCGCGCTAAATTTATTTGCTGCAAACACTGATGAAGTCAGCGTTTTTGACATGATGGATGGGGCAAGAGAGGATAAATTTGTAAATAGCCCAAGTTCAAAGCCACAAACAAAGACTCCAAGCGAAGAAGAAATATCAAGAAAGCTCGTCTCTCCACGCTCTATCGCCCCACAGCCAGAGCGTATCACTCCAGAGCAGATGCGAAATATCGTGCCGACAAACGAACCAGACATCAGCGTCCCTGATAATCAAGTCTATGACAAGATAAAAATAAAAGACCTCCTTTTAAAAGCGACAAATATCCCTAAAAATGTCGTCGTAGGAGAAATTTTTAGTGTTGAGATCGTGGCTGACACACAAAGTGACCTTGAGTTTGAGTTTGAGACACAGCTTGATGAGACAAATATCAAATGGCTAAATAAGAAGAATTTTCAATGGGTAAAAGGTGAAGAAAACAAATATATCGGCACTTTCTACCTTGAAGCAACGAGCATTGATGCAAAGACTTTACGAGTTAGCTTGGATCTAAAAAGAAATGGCGAGAACTACCAAAACTCAAACATAAATATCTTTTTACCAAAGCTAAAAGAGCTTAGAAGTGACGAGAACTACAACCACATCGTCGCTGACAACCTTGAGGTAAAGAAATTTAAAACGACTAAATTTGATGATATAAACAACATCATGGTCGTTGAAATTTACGGCAACAATGTCGATCTAAGTGCCTTTAATATCGAAAATAAAACGATCCTAAAGCAAGGCGTAGATACGATAAACGGCGACTTTAACTCACAAAGTGCATATTATTTTGCAGTGTTTAAGCCAAATAAAAAGACGCTTGACTTTAACTACTACAACCTAAAAAAAGCTAAATTTGAGAGCTTTTCACTGCCTGTGAGCGTCGAAGAGGATGAGGTTAGCACGCAAATCGGTCTAAATCCAAAGCAAAGCGAATTTAGCACTTACAAAGATATCACGATCTACTCTTTGGTCGCTATCTTTATCTTGCTAGCGATATGGCGAAGAAAGCTAAGCTACTTTTTTGTGGCAGCCGTTTTTATCGCACTTGGAATTTACACTTACAATCCTTTTGGCAAAGCAGTGCTTAAGCCAGATGTGAGCGTCACTATCTTGCCAACTAAAAATTCAACCGTTTTTTATACATCTCGTAAAAACGAAAATGTTGAAATTTTAGACACAAAAGATGACTACTCAAAAATTTTATTTGCGGACGGCAAAATCGGCTGGGTAAGAAAGGGTGATCTTGTCAAAAATTAGAGCTTTTTTCTTTTCTATTGAATTTGTGATAAGCGTCGTTATTGTCGTATTTTTTATGTGGCTCTTTAACTCTAAAAATAGAGCCATAAGAAAATTTTGGGGCAGATCGCAGAGATTTTTTGGCGGATATAAGCTAGAAGTTATCGGTAAATTTAGCGACGAAGCAAATATCTTGCTGATAAATCACCAAAGCATGCTTGACATCATCGTACTTGAAGAGATTCATCCTAAAAATATCTGCTGGATCGCAAAGGCGCAGATAGGCAAGATCCCGATCATCGGTAAAATTTTGAGCCTTCCAAAGATGATAGCAGTCGAGCGAGAAAATAAGCACTCACTGATAAAGCTTTTAAGCGAAGCAAAAGACAGAGTAGAAAATGGGCGTGTTTTAGCGATATTTCCAGAAGGCACAAGGTCTCAAACCAAAGAGCTCTTGCCATTTAAAGGTGGCGCAAAACTGCTAGTTGAAAAGCTAAATTTAAAGGTTCAGCCTATCGTAATCGTAGGAAGTGACGCGATGAAAGTGAAAGAATTTAGCTTTAAAAAAGCAGACATCAAGCTCTTTTGTCTTGATCTAGTCGATACCTCAAAACAAAACTGGCTAGAGGCGACTAGAGAGAGCATGCAAAAAGTCCTAGACGAAAATAGAAAATAAATTTAGCTTTGTAAATTTCTTTTATAAAATTCACATTTTATGTAACCACCATAAAGAGTTAAAATTAACAAGCAATAAAGTAAATGCTGGTGTGATATTACCTTACAAATTTAGGCAAATCACCTTAGTAAAAGGAATTTTATCCACCAGCGTTTTGCTAATATCTTTTAGAAGTTTTTATATATCAAAGTACGTATCCAAATTTGCTTTTTACCGCCACGAGCAAACAAGCTGTAGTAGTGGATGGACTGCTCTCTACATCATTAAATATAAAAATTACTACATCTTATAACATTTGCTCATATTAGTTCAGCCACTTTATTATGAGCGTTAAATTTTATTTAAGTCTAATGCCTAAATTAGATCTCTTACTGGCTATTTTTATTAGCCATAAATATGGTTTGTGATTGCGGTGAAATAAAATAATAGAAAAATTTAAATTATAGAAGTACGACAACTATTTGGCGGAGAGCTCCGCCAAATTTAGTTTTTCTTAAAAAATCTTAATATCTTTGCTTGTAGTTTAAACTGCTCTGAAAGCTCCATTATAGGATAAGCTCCAGCATATTTTTTGCCGCCAGGTAGGTCTTTGCTCACACCTCCACGTGCAGCGATCTGAGCGAAGTCTCCAACACTTACGTGACCAGCTGAGCCACTTTGTCCGCCCATTACGACATTTCTGCCTAGCACTGTTGAGCCAGCAAGTCCAGTTTGTGAGACGATGAGGCAGCCATTTCCAAGCTCGCAGTTATGACCTATTTGAACGAGATTGTCTATCTTTGTGTAGTTTGCGATCATCGTGCTTTCAAAAACGCCACGATCTATCGTCGTGCACGCACCGATCTCGACAAAATCGCCCAAAACAACGTTGCCATTGTGATAAATTTTCACATGCTCGCCAGTTTTTGTATGCGCATAGCCAAAGCCGTCGCTGCCTATAACGCAGTTTGCTAGCAGATGACACTCATTGCCGATGACGCAGTCGTTATAGATGACGACGTTTGGGTGGATGATGCAGTTTTTGCCGATAGTTACGTTATCGCCCAAAAATGCCCCAGCCATCACTATCGTGTTTTCGCCAACGCTCACGTTTGAGCCTATATAGACATTTGGCATTATAGTGGCGCTCTGGGCAATATTTGATGGTTTTGGCTCGCAAAAAAGTGGCTTAGCGTAAATTTTACTAAGGATGGCAAATGCAAGGTGCGGGTTATCACACACAAGCGCTACCATGCCAGCTGGCACTAGGTCCAAAAGCGATTTTGTCACCAAGATAGCTCCAGCGTTTGAAGTGCTTATAAATTTAGCATTTTTCTCGCCATCGCAGTATGTCAGCTCAGCTTTATTTGCATTTTTTAAAGAATTTAGAGCAAAAATTTCAAGATCTTCTCCGCTAAAAGTAGCATCTACTTTTAAGGCTATTTCGCTTAGTTTCATCATATATCCATTATCACAGATCCGCCGCGCACGACATCAACTGGGTTAAATTTCTTTATCGATTTTAAAAAGCTCTCTACTCTGCTCGCATCATCAGCCACCATGACGACGATGTAGTTTTCATTTGTGTTTGTGACGATGCCATTGTATGTCTTTAGTATCGCCTCAAGGCCGGCGAAATTTTCGCCAAGCGGGATTTTTACAAGAGCCATCTCTTTTTCGACAAATTCGCCGCTTTCTATGACTTTATATGTCGGGATGAGCTTGTGAAGCTGTTTTACGATCTGCTCTAAAACCCTCTCATCGCCGCTTGTGACGATGCTTAGCCTTGAGAAGTTGCTCTCAGGTATCGGAGCGACTGTGAGCGTGTCGATGTTGTAGCCCCTGCCCGCAAAAAGCCCAGAAATCCTAGCCAAAACGCCATGTTCATTTAAAACTATAACCGAAATCGTTCTTCTGATGCTCATTTTTCTTCCTTGCTCTTTAATATCATATTATAAATCGCAGCCCCAGCTGGAACCATAGGAAGCACGTCCTCAAAGCGGTCGATCCTAACGTCGATAAGTGCTGATTTTTTACTCTTGATCGCCTCTTTTAAAGCCTTTTTAAACTCATCTTTGCTCTTGCATACAAAGCCAACGCCGCCAAACCCCTCAGCGATCTTTACAAAATCAGGCTGCAAGCTAAGATCAGTCGATGAGTAGCGCTTTTCATAGAAAAATGTCTGCCACTGGCGCACCATACCTAGGAAGTTGTTGTTTAAGATGATGTTTATGACAGGGACATTTGTCTCATAAGCCGTCATTAGCTCTTGGATATTCATAAGTATCGAGCCATCGCCTGTGAAATTTACAACCAAATGCTCAGGCATCGCACACTTTGCGCCGATCGCTGCAGGGAGGCCGTATCCCATCGTACCAAGGCCGCCACTTGTGACAAGCTGCCTTGCGCGGTTAAATGGATAAAACTGCGCCACCCACATCTGGTGCTGACCGACGTCAGTTGCGATGATAGCCTCAGGGCCAACTATCTTTGCGGTCTCTTCAACTACCCATTGAGGCTTTAAGACCTTGTCGCTATCTGTGTAGCCAAGCGGATTTAGCTTTTGATATCTATCTAAAATTTCTCTCCAAGGCGCATAGTTTTTAGGCTCACCTTTCACCTCTTCATAAAGCTCGCTTAACACGTTTGTAAGGTCGCCAACTATCGGATAGTGTGCGTTTATGATCTTTGAGATAGAGCTTGGATCGATGTCGATGTGAATGATCTTAGCGTGTTTGGCAAACTCGTCAGTTTTGCCTGTGACCCTATCGCAAAATCTAGCGCCAAGTGATATGAGAAGGTCGCACTCGCTAAGAGCCATATTTGAAGCATAACTGCCATGCATGCCTGCCATGCCTAAATTTAGCTCATCTTTTGCATCAAGCACGCCAAGAGCCATAAGCGTCTCGACCGCTGGGATGCCTGTTTTTTGCATAAATTTACGGATGATCTCGCTTGCGTTTGATGCGACCGCGCCACCACCGATGTAAAGAAGTGGTCTTTTTGCTTCATTTATCGCAGCTGCAGCTTTTTTGATCTGCTTAGAGTTGCCTTTATATGTCGGTTTGTAGCTTGGGATAGAAATTTCTTTTGGATAGACAAAGTCGCCAAGCCTTGAAGTGACGTTTTTTGGGATATCGATATGAACTGGTCCTGGGCGGCCTGATCTTGCGATGTAAAACGCCTCTTTTATGATGCGAGGTAGCTCCTCGACGCTATTTACTAAAAAGTTGTGTTTGACACAGGGGCGTGAAATGCCGACTGCGTCGATCTCTTGAAAGGCATCTGTGCCGATCATAAAGGTTGGTACTTGACCGCTTATAAGCACAACTGGGATGCTGTCGCTGTAAGCTGTGGCAAGACCAGTGACCGCATTTGTAAAACCAGGGCCGCTTGTCACAAAAGCCACGCCAACTTTGCCGCTAACCCTAGCATATCCGTCTGCTGCATGAACGGCTGCTTGCTCGTGGCGAACCAAGACGTGTTTAAAATAAGTTTGTTTATATGTCTCGTCGTAGATATTTAAAGCTGCACCGCCAGGATAGCCAAAAACTATCTCAACGCCCTCTTCGTGCAAGGCTTCGCTTATCATCTGTGAACCAGAAATTTGTTTTATCATCACTTTAGCCTTTTGATAAATTTATCGCAAATTATATCCCAAAGCATTTTAAATCCATTTTAACTTTTTAGCGAAATTTGGGCGTTATCTTAAATTTTTTGAAAAATTTTTGAGTTAAAAAAGTGAAAAATACAAAATATTTTACA
>CABPVN010000003.1:377709-392998 GCA_902460825.1 Campylobacter concisus | reverse complement strand
ACCAGCCAACCAGCCAACCAGCCAACCAGCCAACCAGCCAACCAGCCAACCAGCCAACCAGCCCAGAAAATTTAACTAGAAATTTCATAAAAATGGCAAGGAATTTTATGTTGAAGTATAAAAATCGCCTTAAACCAAGCCTTTTTTAAGTGCGAAAGATGATCTTTTTAAGCATAAAAGTAAATTTTAGCTAGCTATAAAAGGCTAAATTTAGAGGTGAAATTTACCCCAAACAAAGCGCCAAAAGGATTTAAAATTTAGCCTCAGCTCTTATCAAATTTAGCTTTTTTACAGCCTCTTCAAAGTCGTCAGAGCTTATAAAAACATCAATGTTTTTATTTTTCTTATAGACCTTGTCGTAGTATTTTGTGAGTAAAATTTCAGCCACTTTGGCGATGTCATTTTCGTTAAATTTAGCCACCGCCTCATCTCTGGCCTCTTTGTCGATAAAGGGCGAAATTTTCTTTATGCACTCATCAAAAAATGCTTTATCCACACTTTTATAGTCGCTTGTGATGCAAGAAATTCTATTTTCTAAACTTGCACTAACCTCAACACAGATGCCGCTGCGCATCGCCTCATAAAGACTTCTTGGAAGTGTTAGCGAGCCGATCCTTCTACTCTCGCCCTCGATAAAGCAAATTTGATCTTTTAATGTAGAAAGCTCCTCAAATAACGCATCTTCAAAGCACTTTTGACTAGGCTGCGCGCCGTTTATCGCGCCAAAGACTGAGCCTAGGTGATTTGCCATCGCTTCAAGGTCGATTGATGGCGAGAGTGCCCTTATTAGCTTGCTTTTATAGCAGCCAGTGTTGCCAAAAAGAGTGATAAATTTCGTGCTTAAAGGACGCTCTAGAAATTCTAAAACGTGATTTCTATAAGCCTTATAGCCGCCATTTAGTCTGTAAATTCTATATCCGATCATGCTTAGCACATAGGCAACCGAGCTTGATCTAAGTCCGCCCTTTGCGCAGTAGATGCCAACCGCTGAGCCGACCTTGGCTCTTTTATAGACCTCATCGATGATGTTTTGTAAATTTTTGCAGATGTATTTTGCTCCAAGGCTCTTGGCTAGGGCCCTGTCACTTTTGTAGATCGTGCCTACCTCTTTGTGCTCAGCGTCATCAAGTGCGTATAAATTTAGAGCATCTTTTATATGCGAGTAGGCATATTCATGTGGCGATCTAGCGTCTATCAGGACTTCAAACTCGCCTCTTTTTTCAAGCCACTGCTCGATATCAAGCTCAAATAACGCCACTAAAAGCCTTTTTTAGCTTTTGATAAAGCGGATGAAACGGCGTACCATTTACCCTGACATCGGCGATCGTTGTGATGAAATTTGTATCCCCGCTCCACCTTGGCACAAGGTGATAATGCACGTGCTCAGCTATGCCAGCACCTGCTGCCTTGCCTAAATTCATACCGATATTTACGCCCTGAGCATGAAGCTCACGCTTTAAAATTTCAACCCCAAGTCTTACAAATTTACTCATCTCAAACCACGTCTGCTCGTCAAGCTCCTCGATCTTGTCGGTGTGGTGGTTTGGTATGATCATAAAGTGACCTGGCGAATATGGGTATAAATTCATGATCCCAAAGCAGTGCTTAGCACGAAAAAGCACGCCATTTTTCTCGTCGTCCTCTTTTGAATTTATGACCTCGCAAAAGACACAACTATCTTTTTTTGCGCTGAAATACTCGCTTCTCCAAGGGGCACAAAGGTGCTGCATCACTCGCCCTCCTTTATCTTTTTAACGGCATTTTTTATATCATCTTGCCTCATGAAATGCTCTCCTATCAAGAAGGCATCAACTCCGATCTTGTTTAGCTCACAAAGCTGCTCATGCTCGTAAAGACCGCTTTCGGCGACTATTATCTTGCCGTTTGGCAAAAGCGGCACGAGCTTTTCGCAAAGGCTCATATCCATCGTAAAATCATCTAAATTTCTATGATTTATCCCTATTATATTTGCTCCTGCAAAAACCGCCTTTTTCACATCGCTCGCGTCATGGGTCTCTACTAAGACCTCAAGCCCCAAGTGGTGCGCGTATTCAAGTAGCTCTTTTAGCTCGCCTTGAGTTAGCGCTTTGGCGATGAGCAGGATGAAGTCCGCTCCATAAACAAGCGCTTCTAAAATTTGATACTTATCAACGATAAAGTCTTTTCGTAGGATAGGCCTTGAAGCGTAGCGGCGAACCTGCGTGATATACTCTATGTCGCCTTTAAACCAGTGAGGCTCGGTTAGGATACTAAAAGCATTTGCGTATTGCTCGTACTCCTGAGCGATCTTGATCGGCTCAAAGTCCTCTCTTATCACGCCCTTGCTTGGACTTGCCTTTTTTATCTCGGCTATGATCTTTATAGGCTCATCTTTACTTGATCTAAGTGCGCCCAAAACGTCTCTTGGCACGTATGGGTTGTATGCGAGCGAGCGACCTAGCCACTCCTGCGGATAGTCAGCTTTTCGCTTTTTTAGATCCTCTTTTGTCTTTTTTATGATCTCATCAAGTATCATTTTTTAAGCCTTTTGTTTAAATTTATTATGCAGCGCTCGATTAGATGCAAGTGCTCTTTTGCCTCTTTTGAAGTCCTAAAATCAACATCTTTCATCGCGTGGCTCATTATGCCCTTTGCCTTTTTGCACTCGCCAAGCTTGAAGTACCCCCACGCTAGCGAGTCCTCGTAGTAAGGTGAGTCAGGCGATATCTCAAGCGCTTTTTGCACCATCTCCACACCCTTTCTAGGGTCTATCTCGTGATCAATGAGCAAGTAGCCGTAGTAGTTAAAAAACATATCGTTATTAAGTTTTGGCACGCTAGCTTCAAATTTATCTAAGATATCAGTGATCTTTTTCTCATCTAGGCTATCTTTATTCATCTCGTACTCGTAGATGGCGGCCTTTGCTAAGAAATTTAGATCCCTGCTATCGTTATAAATTTTAACCGCCAAAACGTATGCATCGCCAAAATTTCCAGTCGCAGCGTAAAGGTCCATCAGTGTGGCGTCGTTGTAGCCATATTTTTTCAAAATTTCAATAGCCGCTTTGTAATTTTTATCATAGATAAAATACTGCACGATCTTGTCAAGATAAGTGGTATCGTGAGTGATGTCGTAGATCTCTTCAAAAAGCTCGATCACCTTTGGGAAATTTCTTTGCTGTGAGTAAATTTCAGCCAAAAGCTCACATGTCTTTTGAGTGCAGCCCTGCTCCTCGCGGAATTTCTCGAGGTATTTTGTCGCATCACTTACATTATCAATGCGGTTTAAAAGTATATCGACGATGCGGAGTAAATTCTCCTCTTCAGGCTTTAACGAGTATGCCTCTTCAAAGTATTTTAGCGCCGTTACTGTATCATTTTGCATCATGCAAATAGTGCCAAGCATGAGTAAATTTTGGGCGTTTGGCTCTTTTGTGGCAAGCTCTTGCATCAGCTCTTTTGCCTCGTTTAGCTTAGAGAGATTGACTAAATTTGCAACCTTGATCCTGATAAAATCGCTATCGTCTTTTAAGCTCTTCTCGCCCTCAGCCATGAGGCTATCTAAATTTTCATTTTTTGTAGCAAAAGCTAGCTTGATCGCCTCTTTTAGATAGGTCTTTTGATTTGTCTCTTTAAAAAGCCCAAGATAGGTCTGGATGCTAGCATTTACATCGCCACTATCTTGCGAGATGAGAGCTTGCATTAGGCGTAAATTTACACTTTTGTTGTCATCCGCAAGCAGATGCGTGCTAAAAAATACGCTTATAAAAATTATTAAAATTTTACGCCAATGCATTCTGCTCTTAGCTCCTTTAAATTTTTTTTAAAATAATCCCAAAACGGAAATGTCCTGCACTGCTTAGGTCTTAGCTCATAAACCGAGCAGTTTTTGTCTTTCTCATCAAAAAATATGCAAGCAAAACCGTCATCATAAGGCTTTTCTTTTATGCTTCGCCTTACGCCCACTTTTATTAGAAATTTGCTCTCAAACTCATCTTTTGACATACCAAAAGCGGCGCAAAATTTTAAAATTTCACCATCATCTATCCAGATGTAGCCACTCTCGCCAGTGCAGCATTTGCCTCCGCAACTTTCGCAAAAGCTAGGATCAAACTCATAGCTAAAACCATCAGCTCTCACGCTATCTCCTTGTAAGAGATGCTGTTTGTATCAGCTTTTTTAAAGATCTCGCTTGCCTCTTTCGTGTGTGAGCCATCTTCGCTCATCACAAGAGGTGGCAGGACTTTTAGCTTTGAGTTTGAGTTGTTTCGCACTTCAAACAAAGCCAAATTTGCTGGCTTATCCTTTTTGGTATGGACAAATTTTAAGCTCACCAAATTTAGCTTATACTCTTTTAAGCATGCCGTTATCTTGCCAAGATCGTCTGGCGCATAGCAAAAAAATGCCCTTTTATGTGGCTTTAAATTTACGCTTATGCCTCTTATAAAATCCTTTAAATTTAGCGAGCTTGCATATCTGCTAACTTTTATGTGCTCATTTTGGCTTTTTGTAACACCGTCATGATAAAAAGGCGGATTTGAGATGATTAGATCAAATTTCTCACTATCTTTAAAATTTGCAAAATCAGCCGTTATAGCTCTAGCCTCTAAGCAGTTGCTCTTTGCGTTATAGCTTGAAATTTCGCTATTTAGCTCCAAAAGGTCAAGCATACTTAGATCTATCTTTTTAAAATCACGCTTAAGCAAAAGTCCGAGTATCCCGCACCCTGCTCCAACGTCCAAAACCCTACCAGAAATTTCGCCAAAGCTAGCGCAAATAAAATCATAAAGAACGAGCGTATCGCTGTTGTAGCGATAGCCATTTTCAAGCTGGGCTAAGATCATCTATAAACCTTGATGATAAAGCCTCGCGTCACATCTTTTACGATCACTTCGGAGCTAAAGCTGATCCTTGCAAAGTCGCCAAATTCCTCTTTTATAAGCTCAGCCGCAGCCTTTGCACGCTCTTTGCCAACGCCATAATTTACGTAGTTATTTAGCTTGCCGAGGTCATCTTTTTTGATATTTTGAGCGACATTTGATGGGATGACAAAATTTTTCTTATCCACGATCGGGATGATCTCATACATGTAGTTTGAGTTAAATCTCTGCAAAAACTCACTCACTCTGTTTTTGCACATTATGCTCACTTTGTCCTTTGCGTCCATATCGTCGCACTCGATGCTAGAGATGAGGACGAGCTTTGTTGGAGTTTCAGGCTTTGTCGTAGCTTGTAAGATATTTTTTAAATTTACATTTTCATTTTCAAGCTCGTCTTGTCTGTTTAAATTTTGCTCGATATCTTTTTGAAGCTCGATGATCTGGGCATTTACGGCTCCGCCTTTATGACCGCTCGAGCTTAGCTCGCTTATCTTTGAATTTAGCCGCTCGATCGTCTTATTGCTCTCGTTTAGCTTTTGCTTTGCATTTTCTAGTTCATTTTGCAAGCTTAGTAAATTTTTGCCGCCACTTTTGTTGTTGTCAGTTAAAAAGGTTGAGGTATCGACTATCTTTTTTTGTAGCATATTTATCTGCTGGCGCAAAATTTCATAGTTTTGCATATCGATCTTTAGCGTTCTTTTTTGCGTTTCTAGCTCGTTTTGCTTAGAGAGGAGCATCTGGCTTGTCTTTGTGACATTTTCTTCAAGCTCTTTTATCTTCGCATCTTTTAGATCAAGCTTAGCGCTTAAATTCTTTAGCTCACCCTCGTTTGAGCCAAGTTTTTGCGACTGCAAAGAGATGGTTTGGTTTTGATCAAATAGCGTTTTTAGAAATTTAGTTGTCTTTGTATCAAGCGCTTTTAGCTCTTTTTGGCTCTTTTTAAAACTCTCTTCGCTCAAACTTAGCTTTTTGCTTAGCTCGCTTAGAGTTGAGTTTGCGTCTAAATTTTGCTTTTCAAGCTTTTTATTTAGAGCATTTGCCTTCTCAAGCTCTTTTTTAAGCGAGCTTATATTTTCATTTGCAAGCTTGTTCTCTTGCTCGCTTTTTAAACTCTTTTGTTTTAGATCATCAAAGCTTTTATGAAGTGCTGCAAGCGAGGCATTTAGCTCTAAATTTTTGCCATTATAGCTTTGCGCCATTAGATCTTTTGAGTTTAGGTTTTTCTTGATCTCTTCAAGCTCGTAAATTCTATCTTTTAGTGCAGTCTTGTTTGACTCAAGAGCCTCCTGCAGATCAATTATCTTATTTGCCTTTTTTGAAAGCTCATCCTCCATAACGCTCTTTTGCGTCTCAAAGCCATCATTTAGCGCATTTATCTCTTTTTCGTAGCTAAATTTTTGAGTGTCGGCGTCATTTTTAACTCGCTCGATCTCCTCTTTTAAAAGCAAAATTTCTTTTTTCTCGCCTCTATCTTTTTCACTTTGAGCTTTTTCATACTCTTTTATAAGAGCTTCTTTTTGCGCAAGTGTCGCATTTAACTCGTTATTTTGCTCTTTTAAAGCGGTGTAGTTTGCCTCAAAACTCTCTTTAAATTTATTAAAGCTAGCCTCGGCATCTTTTAGCTTGCTCTCATCGCCATTTCTAGCGTCATTTATCGCATTTTCAAGGTCGATTATCTTTTTCTCATAAGCCTTTGAGCTCTCTATCATATCAGCTTGCGCTTCATTTAGGCGCTTTGTCAAAGCTTGGATATTTTCAAAGTGTTGCGCCTCAAGCTCGCCAAGAGCCTTTTGGTTTTTTTCTACTATCTCATTTTTTTCATTTTCGATATTTCTTTTCATCTCTGAAATTTTGCTTATGAAGTCTAAATTTTTCTCGCTCATATCGACATTATCAGCGGCCAAAATTTCATTTTTTTTGCTTAGCTCGCGCACTTGCTCTTGAAGCTCTTTTACATTGTCTGATAAATTTAGATCCTTATCATCAACAAAATTTTGCATGTAGCTCTTTGGCGTGATGTAGCCGCCATACTCGTAAAGATCGTCTTTGCTTACATATCTTTGCTTCTCTTCTTCGGGGAGATCATCAAAATTTATAGAGTAAATCGTTTGATTAGTATCTTTTGGCGCCTCGTCCTCTTTTTGAAATTTCAAAAACGAGAGAGAAAAGCCAGCTATCAGACAAACAATAGCTAGTGCGATTTTATTTATCAAGCTTGTGCCTTGCCTTTTAAGATATCTTTGATGACGCTATGAGCGTGATTTAGTCCGACTACTATCGAGCCACCATTTTTTAAAACGATGTCGCCTCCCACATATAGTCCTGGCACGCTACTTTGGTAATTGCTATCAACTATCGGGGTGCCTTTTTCATCAGTTTTTATCTGACATTTTTGTAAAAAATCAACCGGACTTGAGCCACCGATCGCATAGACAACCCTGTCATAGACACGGATCTTGCCATTTTCATAATGCACTCTTACCTTGCCTGATTCATTATCGATCTCGGTTATATCGTGATTTAGCCTTACTTTTATTTTATTGTGCTTCTCAAGCTCCCAAAGAGCGCTTAAATTTGTCTCATTTACACGGCTAAATTTATCTTTTCTATAAGCGATCGTAGTTTTGTTATACTGACAAAGCTCGATAGCATACTCAACCGCAGAGTTGCCACCGCCCACAACTAGCACTTTTTCGCCGTTTGTGCAGTTATCAAGGTTAAAATTTACAACTGAATTTAGTGATGGCGGTATCTTATAGTCAGGCTTGTTTGGTCGTCCCATTTTGCCGATAGAGACCATCACGTTTTTGGCTTCATAGACAGCTTTTGAGGTAGTTACTTTAAAAATTTCTCCCTCTTTTTTTACGCTTTCGACCTCAGAGTTAAAAAACGCCTCGATATTCTCAGAGTCAAGTAGCTTGTCAAAATAATCAAGCGTACTCTCTTTTGTGCCATCTTCAAACGAAACTAGCCCATGTATCGTGCTATCTTGCCCTTTATACTCTTTATCTACGCGTTTATTGTCTTTATAAAATTTTCTGATCGTTTGACTGTGGTTGTCGCCTTTTTCAAGGAGTAAAACATTACTTAAGCCATTTCTTTTAGCCTCTACTACGCTAGCTATGCCACAAGGTCCGCCGCCAACTACTATTAGATCATAAATATTTGCCATATTTTTCTCCAAATTTTATAAATTTTAAGCTTTTTTAACTAGATCAGCCATCAAAAATGCAAGCTCTAAAGCCTGATCAGCATTTAGTCTTGGATCGCACTGCGTCTCGTATCTCTCTTTTAGCGAGCTTTCAGTGATGTTTAGCGCGCCGCCGGTGCATTCTGTCACATCTTTGCCAGTCATCTCAAGATGCACGCCGCCTGCTCTTGTGCCCTCAGCTTTATGAATTTCAAAAAAGCTTCTAACCTCGCTTAGAATTTTACTAAATTCACGAGTTTTGTAGTTGTTTGAGGTCTTAACGGTGTTGCCATGCATCGGATCGATGCTATAAACGATATTTAGCCCCTCGCGCTTTAGCTCTCTTAAAATTTTTGGTAAATTTTCGCCGATCTTATCAGCGCCCATTCTGATTATCACATTTAGTCTGCCAGCTTCATTTTCTGGATTTAGCTTATTTGCAAGCGCGATGACATCTTCTGCCTTTGCACTTGGTCCGATCTTTACACCGATAGGATTTTTCACACCACTTAAAAAATGCACGTGAGCATCGTTTATACCGCGCGTTCTCTCACCTATCCAAAGCATGTGAGCCGAGCAGTCATACCACTCGCCACTAAGGCTATCAACCCTGGTTAGTGCCTCTTCATAAGGCAAAAGTAGCGCCTCGTGAGATGTATAGACTGCTGTTTGATTTATCGCTGGGGTATTTGCCGAAGTGATGCCACAAGCTGCCATGAAAGATAGAGTTTTTGTTAGATCGTCAGCTAGTTTTGCGTATTTCTCGCCGATCTCTGGCTTTTTAATAAAGCCTAAATTCCACTTATGCACCTGATGAAGGTCAGCCAAACCTCCTCTTGAAAAGGCTCTAAGTAGGTTCATCGTCGATGCGCTTTGATAGTAGGCCTCTATCATGCGTTTTGGGTCGGCAACTCTAGCTTTTTCGTCAAATTCAAAGCCATTTATGATGTCACCTCTATAGCTTGGCAACTTAACGCCATTTACCTCTTCATAATCGCTACTTCTAGGCTTTGCAAACTGCCCTGCCACTCGGCCTACTTTGACCACCGGACAGCCACCACCAAAGGTTAAAACTATCGCCATTTGAAGTAAGACCTTAAACATATCTCTGATGTTGTTTGCGTTAAAATTTGTAAAGCTCTCAGCGCAGTCGCCACCTTGAAGCAAAAAGGCCTCGCCATTGCAAACTTTTGCAAGCTCATTTTTAAGACTTCTAGCCTCGCCAGCAAATACCAAAGGTGGAAGTGCTTTTAGTTTTTCTTCAGCCTCTTTAAGCTCTTTTAAATTTGGATAAGTTGGTTGTTGTAAGATATTAAATTCTCTCCAGCTATCTCTGTTCCAAGTCATAAATTTTCCTATCTTTTACCTTGATTTAGCGCAGATTATATCACGCAAAACTTAAAAAATAAAAGCCATTAATGGGTTATTAAAGATATTTTACATACAATCGCTACTTTAAATTTAACCAGAAAAAGAGAAGATTTTTTTCATGATAAAAGGCATTTTTTATTCGCTTTTGGCATCAGTTTTATTTAACTGTATCTACTACATGTCAGTGCTCATGAACCCCATCAGCACACAAGCTCTTATTGGATACCGCATGATCTTTGCCATGCCTTTTGTCATCGCCGCCATTTTTTTGTTAAAACAGCAGCGAAATTTCAAATTTTTACTTTTAAAAATAAAGCTAAAACCTAAAATTTTACTAGTTTTGCTTGCTACCTCGCTCATCGTCTCATTTCAGATGTGGCTCTATCTTTGGGCTCCAAGTAACGGCGCAGCACTAAAAGTCTCTATCGGCTACCTCATCATGCCAATAGTCATGGTCCTTTTTGGACGGATATTTTTCAAAGAGCACCTCTCAAAAACAAAGTTAGCATCGATATTTTTCGCTGCCATTGGCGTCTTTAGCACAGCAGTCATTAGTGGTGGCATCTCGTGGGAGAGCGCTGTAGTTTTTTGCCTTTATCCAGTCTATTTTACCATTAGAAAGTACTACAACCTTGCAAATTTCTCAAGCTTTGTTATCGAGATAATTTTTATGTTTTTATTCTCATTTTATTTTGCGCTCACAGCCGATATGGACTACGTAATGAGCCAAAATCCAAACATCTACTATCTGCTCATCTTGCTTGGTGCTATCAGCGGCATAGCCCTCATCGCCCAGATCCTCTCAAGCACGCTCGTGCCGATAAATGTACTAGGTTTGCTTACATATTTTGAGCCTATAATGATGCTTTTTGTCTCATTTGCCATCGGCGAGAGACTGGAGAAAAGCTCATACTTTTTGATGATCTGCCTAGCCATTTCTGTCACGCTTTTGATGATAGATAGTATAAATTCTATAAAAGGCGACAAAAATACCAAGACTAAATGAGAGCCAAAAAGGCGTTATTCTCGCGCTTAGCGCCTTTTTTATGTGGGGATTTTTGGCGGTTTATTTCAACCTATTTAGCAAAGATGTCGATGCTTATGAAATTTTAGCCCACAGGATCATCTGGTCATTTTTCTTGATGGCGGCAGTGCTTTGCATTAATGGCAAAATGGGCGAAATTTTTGCGCTTCTTAAAGATATCCACTCGCTAAAGGCTCTATTTTTAAGTGGTATTTTTATCACCATAAACTGGGGCGTTTATGTCTATGCGGTGGGTAGCGGTAAAATTTTAGACACGAGTTTGGGATATTTTATAAATCCCTTGATAAGCATGCTCCTTGGCGTCATCATCTTTAAAAAGCGCCTGAGCAAAGCTAGCGCCATAGCCGTTTGCATCGTCATCGCAGCCGTCTGCGTGCAAATTTACGCTAAAGGTGGCCTGCCACTTGTCTCTATCATCTTGCCACTTTCGTTTGGATTTTACGCGATGGTTAGAAAGATGGCGAAGATTAGCGCATTTAATGGGCTTTTTATCGAAACATTTTTTATGTTTCCATTTGCGCTTGGCTATGTTTTATGGCTGGTTTTTCACTCGCAAAGCCACTTTGGACTAAACGAGGACTCACTTTTAATGATCACTTCAAGCATCGTAACCATCGTGCCACTTGTCGCTTTTAACGCAGCTACGACAAGGATAAATTTAACAACTATCGGCTACTTGCAATACATCTCACCAACCATCGCGATCCTTTGTGCGGTCTTCATTTATGGCGAAATTTTGGATGGCTACAAAGTCATCTCATTTTGTATGATCTGGCTGGCGCTTGCGATAATTAGCGTAGATAAATTTAGAAAAAGGAGTAAAAATGAATAGCATTACGATTTATTTGCTGCTTGCATTTTTTGCAGCGCTTATTTTATATTTTCAGATACAAAAACTAACCAAAAAACTTGACGATGAGGGAGCAGTGCCTGCATATCAAAAAGCTGCGCAAGAGGTTTTGCAAAATTTAAACAATGCTGAGAAATACCCTAAATTTTGCAACGTCATACAAAAAAAGATAAATGCTTTAAGGCAAGACATACTCTTTGAAGATGCGCTAAATGAGGCTGGCAACAAGGACAAGGCGCTTGATACCTTAGAGCAGATAAGAGATAAGGTCGAGGCGCTTTTAAAGCAAGAAAATGCAAACTGGGAGAGCGAACTAGTTGAAATTTTAGACGAGATCGATGGCTTTGTAAAGGCAAATTTCAAAAACGGCGAAGATAGAGCCGAGGAGCTAAGGGACGAACTAAAGAAAGAATTTGATGGGTTGTGAGAGTGGCTTTGGTATTTTTAGCAAATTCTAAATTTTGTGTCCAAACTATTAAATTTTTACTCAAATTTACATTTTTTAATTGAGTAAATTTAAACTAATTAGTGTAAATTTAAAGCTTCGTTTTTAGAGCCATTATCCTCTTATATGATGCGTCTATCCGCTCTTTGCTGATCTTTTTCTCATTTACGGCATCCATTATGATCTGAGTGATCAGATCAGCTGTTCTTTGGTTATTTATCTTAAACTCGCTAAAGAGCAAGATGTCGCCACCAGCGTTTATAAATTTCACCACTTTTTGAGCCAATGTCTCGTCGCCAACGCCTTTCATCAGCATATCATCGCTGATAACCACGCCATTAAATTTAAGCTCATTGCGAAGCAGATCGGTTATTATTTTTTTAGAAAGAGTGGCTGGATTGTCCTCGTCGATGCCCTTTACAAAAAGGTGCCCGACCATGATGATCTGCGCTCTACCTGTGCTTATGGCGTCTTTGTATGGCAGCAGCGCATCTTTGCTTAGCGTGACCTCGCTCTTATTTTTATGCGAGTCCTCTTTTGAGCTGCCATGCCCTGGAAAGTGCTTAAGCGTCGTTATCACACCCTGCTCTTTAAATGCGTCCATAAAGGCATCCGCGTAGATCACCACTTTGCTTGCATACTCGCTAAACGCCCTTTGCTTAGCGGCGATGATCGGCGAGTTTTCATCGTGCAGATCGACCACTGGGGCGAAATTTAAATTTATGCCGCACTCTTTTAAATTTATAGCCATTTTTGAGTAGAGATCGTATGCACTTTTGATATCAAGTGTGCTTGCGACCTCGTATGCGCTAGGATATGGGCCATCAAAGCTCTTGTCCTTCATACGGCTTACGTTGCCGCCCTCTTCGTCGATAGCGATGAAAATTTTAGGGCTTTTCTCTTTGATCACCTTTATGCTAGCTTTTAGCTGGGCTTTGCTGGTGACATTTCTGCCAAGTAGCATCACTCCGCCAAATCTCTCGTATCCAGCGTCGCTTAACATCGCGCGAAACGCAGCGTCTTTTGTGCTAGCTCCGTTAAAGCCGACCATTATCATCTGCGAGACCTTGGCTCTTAGGCTCACCTCAGCACCATTTAGCCCAAGAGTAAAAATAGCCATAAAAAGTATAAATTTAAAAGCTCTCATCTTCTTCCCAAAAGCGATTTAACGCTCTCAAAAACATCTTTGCCATTTAGCATATTTTCAACCTCACTAGCGATAGGCACATATATGCCCTTTTCTTTAGCGATCTTGCGAATAGCCCTTGCGGTATCGACGCCCTCTGCCACCTCGCCAAGCTCATTTAAAATTTTCTCTAGTCTCTCGTGTCTTGCGATGCCAAGACCTACGCGGTAGTTGCGCGAGAGTATTGATGAGGCGGTCAAGAAAAGGTCCCCTGCGCCGCTTAACCCCATAAATGTCTCATCTTTTGCACCAAAAAATTTGCCAAATCTAGCCATCTCGACAAGCCCACGTGAAATGAGACTCGCCCTTGCATTGTTGCCAAGGCCAAGACCGTCGCAGATACCTCCAGCTATGGCGATCACGTTTTTATAGGCTCCGCACACCTCAGCGCCGATCACATCATCAGATGTGTATGCTTTCATATAGCTTGGGAAAAATGAGGCAAATTTTAAAGCTAAATTTTGATTTTTAGAATTTACCACCAAAGCGCAAGGAAGCTTTTGCATGATCTCTTTTGCAAAGGTTGGCCCTGAAAGAAAGGCTAAATTTTCACTATCCACAAAGTCTTCATAAATTTCATTTAGAAATTTAAGATTTGCCGTGTCTATGCCCTTGCTGGCGACTAGGATCTTTTGACCTTTGTTTTTATAGTTTTGTTTTAGCCATAAATTTGTAGCTTGCGTTGGGATCGTGCAAACTAGGTATTCGCACTCCAAAGCCTCTTCTAAGCTTACAAAATTTGGCATCTCTCTTGGCGTTCTTGAGCTGATGACACACTCGTTATTCTCACTAAATGCGTGAAATAACGCACTGCCCCACTTACCAGCTCCGATGACTGCTATGCTCATTTTAGCCCTTTGTTAGCCTATTTTAGCCTTTAAAAGCTCATTGACCTTGCCTGGGTTAAAGGCACCTTTGCCCTCTTTCATCACCTGACCAACGAAGAAGCCAAACATCTTATCCTTGCCGTTTTTATACTCTTCTACTTTGTCGGCGTTTGCAGCTAAAATTTGATCTATGATCGCGATGATCGCTGAGTCGTCGCTCACTTGTTTTAAACCAAGCTTTTCGATGACGCTATCAACGTCCGCGTCATGCTCCATTAGATAGTCTAGCACCTCTTTTGCAGCCTTGCCGCTTATCGTGCCATCTTCTATGCGTTTTAGTAAATTTATCATCTTGGCGCTGCTAACTGGGCTTGTCTCGATCGTCACGCCGTTATTTAAGCGGCCAAGAAGCTCAACTATGAGCCACGTAGTAGCTAGCTTTGGAGAAATTCCAGCAGCGATCAGCTCTTCAAAATATCTAGCCATCTCAACGCTTTGAGTTAAATTTAAGGCATCGCTCTCTTTTACGCCTAGCTCGCTAACATATCTTGCGACCTTTTGCTCGGCAAGCTCTGGGATTTTGATCGCTTCGTTATACATCTCTTCTGGCACCTCAACAGGGAGCAAGTCAGGGTCAGGAAAATACCTATACTCCGCGCTATCCTCTTTGCCACGCATAGATCTTGTTACTAAATTTGTCGTGTCAAAGAGCCTTGTCTCTTGATAGACCTCTTCGTCATATCTACCATCTTCCCACGCTGCACTTTGGCGCTCTACCTCGTAATCAATCGCTTTTTGGATAAATTTAAATGAGTTTAGGTTTTTTATCTCAACCCTTGTGTAAAGCTTTGTGTCGCCTTTTGGGCGGATAGAGACGTTTGCGTCGCAGCGAAAGCTACCTTCCTGCATATTTGCGTCGCTGATGTTTAAAAAGCGAAGGATCGAGTGTAGTTTTTTAAGATAAGCCACCGCCTCGTCGCTACTTCTAAGATCTGGCTCGCTAACTATCTCAAGAAGCGGCGTGCCGGCTCTATTTAGATCGACTAAACTCTCGTTTTCTTCGTGGATATTTTTGCCTGCGTCCTCTTCAAGGTGCGCTCTGGTTACGCCGATGCGTTTTTTAGTGCCATTTACGTCGATGATGAGCTCGCCACCTTCCACGATAGGAATTTCAAACTGTGAAATTTGATATGCCTTTGGAAGGTCTGGATAGAAGTAGTTTTTTCTATTAAAGACTGATTTTTTATTTATCTTAGCGTTTATCGCTGTGCCAAAGCTGATCGCCTTTTTGACCGCCTCTTTGTTTAGCACAGGTAGAGCTCCAGGTAGAGCTAGGCAGGTCGGACAAACGTGAGTGTTTGCCTCGTCGCCAAAGCTAGTCGAGCAAGAGCAGAAAATTTTAGTTTTTGTATTAAGCTGAGTATGAACTTCTAAACCGATAACGACTTCAAACATATTTTTACCTTTAAATTTATGCAAATTTTTAGTGCGTATTTTAGCGATACTTTCTTTTAAAA
>CABPVN010000003.1:362790-376683 GCA_902460825.1 Campylobacter concisus | reverse complement strand
AAGGAGTGCTTTTGAGGAAATTTAAAAACACTAACAATTCGTAACACCAAAGATAAAAATTCAAATTTTAAATTAAATACTTTTCGTAAGAAAAAAATAATATAGCTATAATAAAAAAAGACAAAATTTTATGAAAGGAGCTTGTATGAGCGACAAAGAAAATGTTGTTTTAGAAGATGGCGAACGCATGCTATCTCCGGTTCCGATGTCTGAGCGACGCCCGACATTTAACCAGATAATGGTCTGGGTAGGTTTTGGCTACGTCGTTACTGGACTTTTCATAGGTGGCGTTCTAGCCGGTTTTGGCGGAAAGCCTGGCGTCTCACCTCAAACCGCCATTTGGGCGATCATTTTAGGTATGGGCTCGCTAAGTATCATCACTGCGCTACTTGGCATAATGGCTCAAAAAACTGGTATGAGCCTAGCTCTAGTTTCTAGGTACTCTTACGGCATAAAAGGTGCAAATTTGCCAATGATCATCATGGCACTGCTCACACTTGGCTGGTTTGCCAGCATCACTGGCATGGTCGGTCAAATTTGGGGTTCATTTATAGGCAACCCAAGTGGCGTCATCGTCTTTGACCCAGCAAATTTTGGCTACAAAGATATCACACCGATCACGCTTGAGGTCTTTCTTGCTTGCTTTATCTTTGGCATCATCTTCACCATCACAGCATACGTGGGTATCAAAGCTATCGAGGCTATCGCTATCCCTATAAGCCCTGTTATCTTGATCATCGCAGTCTATGTTGGCTACGAGATGTTAGCAGAGGGTGGCGGAGCTGCGGCCTTTTTAGAAAAGACCAAAAATATACAAGGTCTTGGACTTGGAAACGCGATCACTGCTGTCGTTGGTAGCTGGATAGCAGGAGCTGTTATGGGCGTTGATCTATTTAGATTTAACAAATCAGTAAAAGCTGTCATAGCTGGTGTCGTGGCTTGCTTTATACTAACAAACCCTCTTTTAAACATAGTTGGCTACATCGGCGCAGTAAGCGTTGGTCAGTTTAACTACGTAGAGTGGATGCTAACAAAGTCAGCCCTTTTAGCTATCATCGGTGTCATAGCTTGGACAGCATCGCTTTGGACAACAAATAATGCCGAGCTCTACTGCAACTCGCTATATACTGGTCCGGTACTCTCAAGCATAAATTTAAACATAAATAGAAAAAAACTAGTGCTACTCGCTGGCGTAGTAGGCACTGTGCTTGGCTCATTTGCCTTTTATCAAATGTTTTTTGCGTCGTTCATCACGATACTTGGTACATTTGCTCCGCCTCTTGCTGGTCCGTTAATAGCTGATTATTACATCATCAAAAAAGGAAAATACGACATCGCTAAATTTAATAGCGAACCAGACTATCACATTGCTGGCGTTATTTCATTTGTCATAGGCGCTTTGCTTGGATTTATCTTCCAGTACTATTTGCCGCTTCCATTTGACCTACCATCAGGTCTTGTAGCGTTAGTTATTACGATTATTATCTATCCGATATTTTATAAAATTTTTAACAAGGAGATGAGATGAAAAAGGTAGTTTTGAACGAATTTAGCGCAAGAGAGCTAAAGCAAAAATTTGAGGCGCACGAGATAGATAGCGCTATCACAACCTTTGGTAGCTGCGAGAGCCATGGCTGGCACCTGCCACTTGGGCCTGATCTTTTTGTGCCTGAAGAGATCGCAAAAAGAGCGGCTTTAAGACTTGGAAAGACTATCGTTGTTCCAGGCGTGCCTTTTGGTACTTCTATCCACTACAACCAATTTCCTATGTCAGTCACTCTTAGATTTGAAACCACGATAGCGATCGCTGAAGACATTTTTGAGAGCCTTATAAACAATGGCATAAAACATATCATCATCCTAAATGGCCACGACGGCAATATACCTGCCCTTGAGATCGCCGCTAGAAAGGTAAAAGATAGACATAAAGACGCTGTTTTGGTCTTTATCCCTGCTTGGTGGAACATCACAGGAGCTAGACTAAAAGGTACATTTGACGTCTGGGACGGACTTGGTCACGGCGGAGAGGGCGAGACTTCTATAACTATGGCAGTTAAACCTGAACTTGTAAATTTAGAGTACGCAAAGTCACAAGTGCCTAATGACGTCATCGGTTTTGGCGAGTTTAGCACCATCATCTGGGATATCAAAGAGGTAACAGAGACAGGTGCTACTGGAGATAGCACAAAAGCTAGCCTAGAAAAAGGTCAAAAGATGCTTGATTGTGTGACTGACTACGTTGTCGAGATCGTTGAAAAGCTTGAAAAAATGGGCTGGAAATACGACCACAGAAAATAAATTTATGTGCGCTAGAGATAGCGCACATTTTTACTGCTTAATTATTCACTAAATTTATAAAACAAAATTTGAAATACTGACTAAAAGTTAAATTTGATAGATAGTAGAAATTTAAAAAAGAGAAAAGCCATATAAAAATATGGCTTTAAATTTTAATGCTCGTGCTCGCTAATAGCGACTGCGCCAGCTAGATAAACGTAAGTTAGCATCATAAAGATAAATGTTTGCAAAACAGCCATAAGCGTTAGAAGTGCAAAGGCTGGAAGTGGAGCAAACCAAGGTGCAAGTGTAAGCATCGCAAGCAAGAACAAGTCGTCGCCCTTGATGTTACCAAAAAGACGGAAAGATAGCGAAACTACACGTGAAAGATGCGAGATGACTTCGACTGGAAACATAATAGGAGCTAGAAATTTGTTTGGTCCCATAAAGTGTCCAAAGTATTTGAAAAAGCCATTTTCTCTAATGCCCTCAAAGTTGTAGTAAATAAATACAACCAAAGCCAAAACTAGAGTTAAATTTAAGCTTGAACTTGGTGACTCAAAGCCAGGGATGATACCAATGACGTTTGAGAAAAATACGATAAAACCGATAGTTGCAACAAGTGGGAGGTATTTTCTAGCTAGCTTTTCGCTGCCTAAAGTATCCTTGCCCATAGAGATAACGCCCTCTAAATAAGCCTCAACTATGTTTTGAAGGCCTCTTGGCACAAGCTGCATCTTGCTCCTTGCGATGTAGGCAACGATGATGATGATCAAAGCTACAAGGCAAAAGTGAAACGCATAGACAAAGGCATGTGAATGGTTTAGCAAATTTGAGAATAGAAACAAATCTTTCATTGATTTACCTTAGATTTAGAATTTTGCGTGATTGTAACAAAATTATTGTTAAAACATTTTTAATTTTAAGCCTTGAAGTAGTCAAAAAGTAGTTTGCAAATGGTCGCTGCTACAACTATCAAAAACATCGTTCTAATAAATTTAACCTCTTTTTTGATGACCAAATTTGAGCCAAAATATGCTCCTAAAATTTGCCCTACAGCCATCAAAAAGCCAACTAGCCAAAGTATCTGCCCACCTGCTATAAAAACGCCAAGTGCTACGATGTTGCTGGTGAAATTTAAAGCCTTTGTGTGAGCGACCGCCTTTTTTAAATTTAGCCCGATAAGTGCCACCATCGCAAACATCCAAAATGAGCCAGCTCCTGGACCAAAAAAGCCATCATAAAAGCCAAGAATTAGTCCAAATATGACATAAAATAGCCTCTCATTCATCTTTGCAGCCCTGTCGCTCTCGCCTATCTTTGGCATAAAAAGCGTGTAGATGAAGATGGCGATTAGTAAAAATGGAATGATGATCTTTAAGAAATTTGCATTTAAAAATAAAATGAGCGTTGCGCCGATGGCAGCTCCTATGAATGTAAAAACTATGCCAACAAAGCACTCTTTATAGTCAATCAGCCCTTTTTTAGTGAAATTTAGCGTTGCCGTGAAGCTTCCAAAGACGCCTTGAAGCTTGTTTGTGCCAAGGGCAAGATGAGGTGGCACGCCCATTGCCATGATAGCTGGCAGAGTGATAAGTCCGCCGCCTCCTGCGATCGCGTCGATAAAACCACCCAAAAATGCAGCCACAAAAAAGACGACGTAGCTAAGTAGGTCAAATTCCATTTTTGCTCTTTGTAAATTTAAGTTTAAAAGCGGATTGTAGTTTAAATTTTTGAAATTTCATCTTAGAAATGGGAGTTAAATTTGAGCGAGAAATTTAAAAAAGCCTTTAAACATTAAATTTTAAAGGCTTTTTGTGGGGTTTAATTACTTGATAACGCCGCAAAGCATTCTAGCACCGCCGCCGCCAAGTGCTTTTGGTTGGTCACTGTGGTTATCGCCACCGACGTGAACCATTAGTGAGTGACCTTTTAGCTCGTCAAGATTTTTTATCTTTGGAGCTAGCACTGGGTAGTTTGCGTTGCCCTCGGCATCTACGTAAAGTGCTGGTAGATCGCCTTTGTGACCCTTATCGTCCCATGCAAATGAGTGCATCTTTGTCTCAGCTGGATCCCAGTGACCGCCTGCTTTCATACCAAGACCTTTTTCAGTCGCGCCACAATCAGCATTTTGATGAACGTGAAAGCCGTGAAGTCCTGCAGGAAGACCTTTCAAATTTGGAAAAAACGCAACGCCGTAGTTTGTCTTAACAGCTACTACTTCGCCAACGCTCTTATCGCCCTTTTCGCTTAGCTCATTAACAGGTATAACTAGATGCTCGCCAGCCTTTGGATCAAAGTGATGACCCTCGTGAGCAAAAAGCAAAGTTCCTAAAACTGCACTTAGTAAAACGATTTTTTTCATACAAGCTCCTTATGGATAAAATTGTATGGCAAGTCTATCCTAAATTTAAAAATTTAGCAATAATTTTTATTTTTTAAGATTTTTTACGATGGTTTCTAACTCTTTGCTCTGCCCTATCCTGTAAAGCGCAAAGTCGTATTTTATCGGGTCAAGCTCGTCAAATTCTCTAAGTTTTTTTGTAAGCTCCATGACCGCTTTGAAGTCGTAGCTCTTTCTATTTATAAGTCCTAAATTTAGTGAAACTCTATGCGTATGCACGTCAAGTGGCATCAAAAGTCTATCTTTTGGCAAATTTTTAAATAGTCCAAGGTCGATGTCGCTATCTCGCACCATCCAGCGAAGATACATATTGTAGCGTTTATATGGACTTTGTGGCTCCCTCTCAAAACTCTTACCAAAGAAAAACTCATATCCATCTGAGCGGTAAGAATTTAGCCCGTAAATAAATTTAATAAGCTCATTTACTGCTTCTATCATCTCGCCGTTTTTTGCAAGACCTTGGCGCAAAATTTCTTCTATGTTAGCCTCTTTTTTTAGGCGTGAAAGCGTGATGAAAATTTCTTTTACGTCGTTTTCATTTTGAAAGCGGTATTTGAAATTTGACAGATTTTTCTTGATATTTTGCTCACTCTCATCAAGCAGGCTAAATTCAAGCGAATTTAGAAATTTCACTATCATTTTTGCGTTGCCATAAGCAAATAACGCGCAAATGAGCGCTATGTTTGGCTCTTTAAATTTAGTAGCTACTTGAAGTGGGTCCGGGGCGTCAAATAGCCCCGAATTTGTATTTTTACTAAGTACGTGTGAGTCTAAAAGGCTCTTTAGTTCGCTCATTGTTTTAGTGAAAGAAGCGTGTCAAGCATCTGATCAACGGTCGTGATGATCTTTGCTGCTGCGCCGTAGCTTGCTTGAAAGCGGATCAAGTTTGTAAGCTCTTCATTGGTATCTACGCCACTTGTTGATTGAAATTCTGCCTCAGCTGTCCTTTGCAAAGATGTGTTTGTGTCGTGGATAGTGTTGTTCGCCTCGGTATCGCTCGCCATATCGGTCGTAAAATAGCGGTAATATCCCTCGATCGTCTCATCTCTATCAAGCGCAGTACCACTTGAGTAAAATGTCTGCTTTTGATACTGAAGCTGTATCATCTTGTTTGCAACTTCGTTGTTACCCACGACTGGCTTTGAGTAGGCACGAAGCTTTGTGTGATCTTGGGTGAAATTTTGATTGATACCTATTGTATTTGAGTTTGTGCCAGAAAAAAATCTGTTGATACCAACAACGCCTGGGAAATTTGTGCCGTGATCGACTATTGAGATGCTATAAAGCCCTTGGGCTTGCTTTGGTATGAGCGCAAATGTGCCTTGGTGCGTGTTTTTATCATAAAAATAAGACGCTTCAAAAAAGTCATCGACGTCATTTAGCATGTTGTTATCGTTGTTATCGTCTGAATTTGAGTTAAAATCCTGCACAACAGAGTTGCCGTATTTTGTATCATTCATCGTCGTAGTGCCGTTTATCTCGATAGTCTTTTTGGCTACGACGTTGCCCTTGTTGTCATAAACTATAGCTTCAAAGCTACCGTTTCTTATGCTGTTATCGTGGTTCATCAGCGTCTTGTCGTTTTCTAGATAGCTGATCGGATCTGAGTTTGAAATTTCAACTGCAGACTCGGCATAGACATTATTTGTGCTAGTTATTAAAGTTTTTGAAAATGTATTTAGGTTATCGATATATTTTTGGATGATACCATCGCTAAATTTATCATTGTCTGGCTCGTAGTTGCGGCCTCTAAGATCAAGCGCAGCGCCTATCTTGCCATTTGTGATCTTCTCCTCCATAGGGATGCGTCTGCCATCTTCTCTTTCATAATAAATTTTCGTGTATTGCCCACTCTCGGTTGAGCTCATAGAAATTTCATGAAAATTTACGCCATCAACGATGCTCACACCGCCGATATTTAGGTTGTAGTATCTTCCTTGATCGCTTATGCCTGTATCTATCCTTGACTCGCTTTTTAGATCGCTTTTATAAACAGCTGTATTTACTAGCTTTGACATAGCAAGCTCTAGCTCATCGCGCTTATCACGAAGGTCATTTGCATTTATCTTGATGCCAGCGTCTGCGCCTGACTCTACTCTTTGAATTTGCTTATTGATGTTTGCTATTTGCTTGCCAAGTGAGTTTATCTCGTTTATATTTATCTTTATAGTCTCATCTATCTGTGTGTGCATATCATAAAGCATCTTTGATGAGCGGTTGATGCTAGCTGTTAAAACGCTAGCTTTGTTTATCAAATTTACCTTTTGAGCGCCCTCGTCTGGGTTTGAAGCAAAGTTGTTCCACGCAGCAAAATACTCCTGTATATCTTTTACCATGCCGTTATCTTTTAGATCTGGGAAGTATTTTGTCGCCTCTTGTAAAATTCTCTGTTTATAGCCTGTATTTTCTAAATTTGATGATGAATATTTTAGTCTTGAGTAGGCAAACTCGTCGTGAAGTCTTGTCACAGTATCTACTTGCGTACCTGTGCCAACGCCACCAGGGACTGTGTTCATCGCTGGAGATGCAGACTGGACTACACGCTGCCTTGTGTAGTAGTTACTATCGGCGTTTGTTATGTTGTTTCCGGTTGTGCTTATTTGCACTTGGGCTGCATTTAGCCCTGAAACGCCTGTGCCTAATGACATAAAGATATTAGCCATTTGTTAAACCCTTGATTTGTAAAAATTATTATCTGTGCCGCTGCCGTCTTGTCCGTATTCATTAGTCTGAGTACCAAAAACTTTTTTGCTAAGTGAGTCAAAAAACTCCTTCACAACAACGACGTGTCTTGCATATTCTTTATTTACTTTATGCAAAATTTCAAGCTTTGAACGCATAAGCACGAGCTTTGACTTCACTTCATCATCTAAAACGTTTGCAAGTGTCGTAGTCCCACTCTCTTTTGAGACCCTTAGCAGCTCTTTATCCAAAGCTCTTTTAGTATCTTCAAAAGCACGCACGAGAGCATTTTTCTTCTTCACGCTCTCATCAACGCTTGAGTGTTTCGCCTCTTTTATGTTGGCGATATCTTGCATCGTTAAATTTATAAGCTCGTCTAGCTCGCCTATGGCCTCGTCCAAAAGCTTCTTTATCATTTAAATTCCTTTAAATTTACAGCAACGCATCAGCCACAGCCTTAGCTGTTTTAGAGATATCTACCTGATAGGTGCCATTTGCTATTGCATCAGCTATCTCTTTTACTCTTGCGTTTTCGTTTGTTTTTACTTCTTTGTTTTCATTTTCTACTCTGACATCGCTATTATTGTTTAGCGTATTTGCCTGGTAGTTTGGTCTTTGGTTCAAAGGAGTTATCATTATCTATACCTCTTAAAATAAAATGTTTATATCACTACATCGGCAAAATATAAATTTACTTAAGAGTCTCTCTTTAAAAAATCGTATAAAAGTTCTGAAAAACCTAAATTTCCACTCAAAGCTTTGCTCATAGCGTCGTTATACATAGACCTGTAAATGTCGCTGCCAGCGGCTTTTGGATAGAGTGAGTTCTTATCATCTTCTTTTAAAGCGATATCAAGAACAGCTTTTACCATAAATGCTTCAAAAGCGTCAGTTTGCTCTTTTAAAAGTGCATCTTGTTTGGCATTTGCATTTTTTATCTTGTTTGCTGAGATGTCATTGTATGAATTTAGTGCTAGGGTATTGTCTATTTGCATTATATTATCTCCAGATCGACTTGTATCGCGCCAACTCGTTTTAAATTTTCAAGTATCGAGATGATATCACTTGGTGTTGCGCCAAGCTTGTTTAGCGCTCTTGTCACGTTTGCAACGGTTGTTTTCTCGCCTGAAATTTTAAGTAGATTTTGGCTAGGGGCTACTGAGGTGTCGCTACCTATATTTACATCATTTTGCGCTGCCTCTTCGTAGCTGTTTGGCTCTATTTTTATTGTAATTGCGCCGTGAGTTATAACGACTGGACTGACCACAGCGTTTATACCGCTAACTATCGTGCCAGTTCTCTCATCAACTACGATCTTCTCATCTGGCTTATACTCCACGTCAAGATCAAGTACAGCGCTTGCAAGCTCGATGATGCTAACATCATCTGGCTTTTTAATAATGACCGTTCTTGGATCTATCGCCTTTGCAGTATCGTCTGAGATGTTTGCATTTATGGCGTTTTGGATATCAAGAGCGGTTTTGAAATTTGTATCTTTTAGGCTTAACTTTATGCTATCTTGGTTGTAGATATCGTAAGTTACTTCACGCTCCACAAGGGCACCATTTAAGATAGTGCCAACGGTTGGGTGATTGCCACCACTTCTTCCTGCACTCTTGCCACCAATGCTTAGAGGTCCTTGAGCTAAAGCGTAGATATCGCCATCAACGCCCTTTAGCGGAGTCATAAGAAGTGTGCCACCTTGTAAACTTTTTGCATCACCGATAGATGAGATTTCTATATCAAGCTTGTCGCCATGCCTTGCAAATGCAGGCAATTTTGCTGTCACCATAACAGCGGCTGCGTTTTTAGACTTGATATCATCTGGATTTATCTTGACATTTACACCTTGAAGCATGTTTGATAGCGACTGGATAGTAAATTTTGACGTTGAGCCGTCCCCTGTGCCGTTTAGCCCGACGACTAAACCATAGCCTATTAGTTGGTTATCCCTTACGCCAACGATGTTTGCAAGCTCTTTTATCTGCGTAGCAAAGGCTGAAGTAGCTATCACTGAAGCTGCTACAAAAGATAAAATTTTTTTCATATTTTTTCCTAAAATTTAGCTATTTTAGGTTTTTAAAGCAAAAGATGTTCCAAATTTTACTGAAAATAAGAGAGCGAAGTGGCTCCAAATTTTTTAAATTTAACAAGTTTATACGCAGAAATTTCATCACCAAATTTAAAGTCGCTGTTATGCTCAAAAACTATCATATAAATTTTCTCTTTTTTTAGCTGCGAGATCAAATTTACTAGCTTTTCATAGATATCATCAAAGCCAGCCCTTATGTCAAATGGCGGATCAAGATAGAGCAAAACCTTGCCATTTTGCGAATTTACAAGATCAGGCAAAAGCGCAAAGCTATCGCCATTTATAGCTTTTAAATTTGGACTTTGCAGGCTTGCAAGGTTGCTTTGCGTGATCTTAAAAGCAGCTCTATCTTTTTCGATAGCGATAGCCTCGCGCGCTCCGTTGCTAACAGCCTCGCTTGCCATCACGCCGCTTCCACCAAAACCCTCTATAAATGTAAGCGAGTAAATTTCATCTCTAATGACGTTAAAAAAGGACTCTTTTACGATGCTTTTTGTGCTTCTTGTCGTGCTTAGACTTGGTAGCTCAAGCCTTTTGCCTTTAAATTTACCACTTGAAATTTTGGTAAAAAGCTTCACTGATCTGCCCTTAAAATTTCAAGTAGATCAGCTTTAAATTTATCTATCAAATTTGAGACTTTTTGCTCCAAGCTCTTTTCATTTGCTATCTGATCTGGCTCTTTTGCCTTTGAAATTTGCGTAGCTGAGTAAAACTCCTCTAGCGTATCAAGAAGAGTGGCTTTGTTGAACGGATGAGAAAGATGAGCGTTCTTACCTATTATAAATAGCGGTTTTTTTGTGACGATTTCGCGGTCACTTACTACAAAATCACAATCCTTATGATGAGCGGCCAAATTTCCACAAAAAAGCAGCAAGGTTTTTTGCAGCAAAATGCAGTCGCATTCAAATGAAATTTTCATATCCCGTCCTATAAATTTTGCTCGATTTTAACCTAAATAATCAAAAATTTATATAAATACTAAAGGAATTTAAAATTTTACCGATGTAGGAGCTAGCGTAAGTTTTAAGGAGTAAAACTATGGAAATTTTCAAAGCAGCGGCAAATCAAACACTTGATGCAAACATGAGCACGTCGGCTCAGCGTCAAATCGATAGCAGACCTATCGAGCACTCTGATGTCAAAGTAAATGCCGATAAAAACGGCAAATCAAAGGATGCTAACGAGCTTGACGGACTTAGCAACGAGGATCTTGCTAAAAAGACAAGAGAGGTTACTGATAGGCTAAACTATCAGATGCAGCAGCTCGATACCAATGTAAGATTTGCTTACAACGAGAAGTTAAATTTAATGGTAGTGCAAGTAAAAGACGCCAAAACAGGCGAAGAGATAACACAGCTTCCAAGCAAAGAAGCTATAAAAATCAGTGAGTATTTCAAAGAAAGTATCGGAATACTTTTTGACAAGGAGAGTTAAAAATGGCAGTAGGTAACGTAACAAATTTAGGCATCGGTACAAAAAATAGCGGCCTAAACGATGAGCTTATCAAGAAACTAAAAGAGGCTGATGAGGCTGGACAGATCAAACCACTTACAACAAGGCTGGAGAAAAATGAGCTTAAACAAAAGGACCTTGCAGCTCTAAAAACTCTTGTTAGCAACGTAAATGTTAGTGGCAAAACACTTGGCGGCGAGGCACTTTATCTAAAAAGAAATACCAATAACGCTGGCAAAAGCGTCACAGCTTCAGCGGCAAACGGCGTTAGCGTGCAAAGCTTTAGTATCGACGTGCAAAAACTTGCTCAAAAAGATACATTTCAAAGCACGAATTTCAAAAATTCTTCAAGCATGGTGGGTGCGACAAATACTGGCTCGTTTGATGTTGAGATCGATGGACAAAAATTCTCTATCGGTGTGACAAGATCAACAACTTATCAAGATATCGTTGATAAGATAAATGACGTAAGTGGCGGCAAGTTGCAAGCTAGAATTTTAAATGTTGGTGGTGACAAACCAAATCAAATAATGCTTCAATCAGGCAAAACTGGCGCTACGCAGACTATTAAATTTTCAAATGACACTGCTGGCATTTTAGACAAGCTTGGCTGGGATGATACGCAGTTTCAAGATACAGACGAGCATGGCACAGCGCTAACAAATCCTGATGGCACGCCAAAGATGACATCAAATTTGGAGAAAAATAGAATTCTAAAAGCGCAAGACGCAGAATTTACATATAACGGCGTAAATATCAAAAGAGATAAAAATAGCTTTGATGATCTAAGACCTGGCGTAAATATCACTCTAAATGAGACTGGCAGGACAAATGTCAGCGTCTCTCAAAACACTGAAGAGGTCGTAAAAGCGGTTGAAGAGTTTATAAAAGACTACAACCTAATGACAATGAACCTTGAGATCGCTACAAAATATGACGAAGAAAAAGGCGCTGGTACTTTTCAAGGTGTAAGTGAAATTTCAAGCCTTAGATCAAATATCGGACGTCTAGTAAATGGTCAAGATAGCGAAGGCAAAGCGCTAAGTAAATTTGGCATAGTGCCAGATAAAGACGGTCAGCTTCAGCTTGATCTAAATAAATTTAACGCTGCTCTTAGCAAAGATCCAGAAGAAATTCAGAAATTTTTCATGGGTTCAAGCAAGACTGAGCCGATAAGCTACATGGGTAACTCAACCGTTGGCGCAGGTGCATTAAATATCCAAGCTGGCGATCTAACGATAAACGGCAAGTCAGTTATATTTTCAACCACAGCTGGCACAACAGCTGACGACAACGCCCTAAAACTTCAACAAGCTATCAATGACGCTGGCATCGAGGGAGTCACAGCTAGTCTTGATCAAAGCGGCAAGAGGATCATCTTAAAAAGAAGCGATGGCGAAAATATCGAGGTAAAAGGCAAAGCTTCTGCACTAGCAACTCTTGGTATGAGCGAAGCCACTGTAAATCCAGTGACTAAAAAAACTGATGGACTTTTTACAAAGCTAGCTAAGATGCTTGATGGTGCTGTTGGCAAAGAAGGTACGATGATCGCTATGCAAAATCAGCTAAAAGATGAGAGTGAGTCTATCACTAAAAACAAAGAGAGCACTCAAAAGCTTTTAGATGAGAAATATACAACGATGCAAGAACGCTTCATCAAGTATAACGCTATCATCGCAAGTTTAGAAAATCAGTTTGCTACACTAAAATCAATGATAGATGCTGAGCTAAACAATAAGAACTAAGAGAGAAAAATGAATCAAAGTGCATATAGTGCATACGCACAGTCGAGTTTCGGGGGCATCGAGTCCCCGACTAAATTAATAGAAATGCTTTATGACGGAATTTTGAAATTTATATTTCGCACAAAAAAAGCGATCGAAGCTGGAGATATAGAGAAAAAAGTCTATTATATAAACAGAGCAAACGCTATCTTTGTCGAGCTTTTAAACTCGCTTGATTATTCTCAAGGCGACGTGGCTCACTACCTTAGCGGACTTTATACAAGACAGATGCAGCTTCTTGCTATGGCAAATATCCAAAATGATATTAACGCGCTAAATGAAGTAACAAATGTCGTAAAGCAGTTATCAGAAGCATGGAGGGAGGTAACATCAGGTGAATAGCTGGATCAATGAATTTAAGCTAGCGTTAATAAACGAAGACACAAGAAAGCTAGCTGCACTATCACAAAGCTTTAGCGAAGATATGTTTAAAAGCTTAGCTTCGGCAAAGGAAGCACAAGCGCTAATAGGCGGTGCGATAGAGCTTTTTAAAACTAAATCTTCACACATCCAAAACGAGCTTACAAAATTACAAAAAGCTCAAAAATACGTAAAAAACTAATCTAATCTCAAACTTTCAAGGCACGGCAAATTTGCCGGTTTTGTCTTGAAAATCGTTTAAATTTACCAACTGCTTGCTACTTGAAATTTACTCTAAATTTAAGCAAAGGCACGGCGTTAAGCCGAGTTCTGTCTTGAGCGATCATTTATCTACGCTTGCTTTTACAAACAAGCTCTAGCGAAGGGTTTTAATATAAGACCAAAACCATCCCTTCTTACTGCAAGTTGGGTTTATATGGCCACGCAAGTTACCAAGCGTGCCGGTGGGCTCTTACCCCGCCGTTTCACCTTTACCGCCAAGGCGGAAGTTTGCTTTCTGTTACACTATCCCTTAGGTTTCCCTAGCCATCCGTTAGATGGAACTTTGTCTTATCGCAGCTCGGACTTTCCTCTTTTGCAAGATGCAAAAGCGACCGCTTACCGTGCCAGAGCGTGATTATATTTAAAAATATATAAATTTACCCTGCGACCAAATTTTCATCAAATTTTGCAAATTTATCTAGGAATTTTTTTGATTTTTGAGCATAAATTTTGTCACAACTTGGCATAAAATTAATTTTTTTATTTAATCTTTTTAAAATTTCTTTACAAAAACAAGAGTAAAACGCTCCAAATTTCACTTTTTTGTTATTTTGCTTTGA
>CABPVN010000003.1:356954-362547 GCA_902460825.1 Campylobacter concisus | reverse complement strand
AAATTTAAATAGCAATTTTTTATAAATTTTTACTCCAGTTTCATAAAAGTTATAATTATAAATACAAAGCAAACAAAAATTTAAAATTCGTTATTTTTCCCTAAAATTCTATATGTTTTACGAGAAAAAATTTGTATAATAAACCCTTAAAATCTAAACCAAGGAGGATATAGATGAATTTGCGTAGCATCTTAGTCAAGGTCTCAGCGATCATCGCTTTAGTTCTTGCCATTTGTATGGCTTGCTTTGTTTTTTATACGTCAAACGTTTTGGAGCGTGAGATCAAGGAGGGGGTAAAAACCACTGTCAGGCAAAACGTTGCCCTTGCGATGGACACAGTTGAGCTATTTGACGAAGACAACCAAGATAATGCAAAACTATATATGCATGTCCTAAAAGAAGCTTTAGGCAACATAAGAGCCACTAGCCAAACCATAAAAACAGAAAATGACGATGCTTTAGAGCTTATCTCAGATAAAATGGGCGTGTTAAATAACAATCACGAGATATCTGATAAGATCAAAAAGCTAACAAACGGCGGCATCCCAACCATCTTTGCAAAATCAGGCAATGAATTTGCTGCTGTCTCTACTTCGCTTTTACTAGATGATGGCAGTAGAGCACTTGGTATGCTAAACAAAACAATATATCCAAAGATGATGAATAAAGAGACATATGTTGGAGCTCTAAATATTTTTGGTAGAAACTATATGTGTGTTTATGAACCAGTCATTCAAAACGGCGAAGTTGTAGCGGTTTTATTTATAGGTTACGACTTCACTGAAGGCTTAGAGGATCTTCAAAAGACAATGGCACAAATGAAGTTAGGCGAGCATGGATACTTCTCTATCTACAACACAAAAACTAATAAATTTGAGATACATCCAACTCAAGCTGGCAAAGAGATAAGTGGTGATCTTAAAGAAACTATGGACAGGATCGTAAAAACAAAAGAAGGTGTTGAATTCGCTAATACTGGTGGTGTTGAACGAGTAGTTGCTTTTGAGCCATTTGACAAGCTAAACTGGATAGTGCTTGGCTCAGCTGTGACCGATGACTTCTTAACACCTCTAAAAGTAGTTAGCAAAAACTTCATCATTGCAAGCATTATAGTTACCTTGCTTCTTATCATAGTATCTATCTTCTTGCTTAAAAAGCTAGTTGCAAATCCTATCGATAGACTAGGAACAAATTTAAATTCTATAACATCTGACTTTACTCTTAAAATCCCAATCTACGGCAAAGACGAGATAGCTAAAATAAGCAATGATATAAATAATTTCATAGAACGCATAAGAGTGCTTATAAGCGATACTAAAAACCTTTCAAGCGAAAACAGCTCAGTTGCAAACGAACTAAGCTCTACCTCACTTCAAACAGGCAAACGCGTGGAAGAATCAACCCAGATCGTTGAAGAGACAAATCAAAAATGTAAGTCTATGCAAGAAGCTATGAAAGAGTCTCTATCTATAGCTCAAGCTGGCAAAGATGACCTTCAAAAGGCAAGCACTCATATAAAAACAGCAACTGACGCTATCAGAGCCCTATCATCTCAGATAGTTGATTCTGCTAATGTTGAAAATCAAATGGCAGGTAAGATCGAGCAGCTTAGCCGTGATGCAGAGCAAGTTAAATCAGTGCTTGTAGTTATCAACGATATCGCTGATCAGACAAATTTACTTGCTCTTAACGCAGCCATAGAAGCAGCTCGTGCAGGCGAGCATGGACGTGGCTTTGCAGTCGTTGCTGACGAGGTTAGACAGCTAGCAGAGAGAACCCAAAAGTCTCTAACAGAGATAAATGCAACTATAAACGTTATCGTTCAAGCGATAAATGATAGCAGCGAGCAAATGGGCATCAACTCTAAACAAATTCAAGAGCTAACTCATGTGGCAAGCGAAGTTGAAAAGACGATAAATGATATGAGCGCAACGATGAATAACGCCATAGCGATGTCTGATAAGACTATGCAAGACTACATCGCAACTGGTAAGAATGTAAATGAGATCATGGATGGCATCTCAGAGATCAATCAAATTTCATCTGAAAATGCTAGAAGCGTCGAAGAGATAGCTTCTGCGGCTGAGCATCTAAATAAGATGACAGATGCGCTAAATACTAAACTTAGCGTATTTAGAACTTAAGTTTTTACCTCTTAATTTAATGTTTTAGGTCTAGCTTTGGCTAGACCTTTTTAAATTTAAACTGGTTAAATTTAGCCAGCCCCACTTTTAAAACTATCTTTAAATTTACCCTACTCAAATATATTTTTATGCAAAATTTCTTCTAACACAACTGTGGCGTATGAGCCCTTTTGAAGTGTGAAATTTAGACTAAAATGAGCGTTTTCTTCGTTGTATTTGTAGCTTGTATTTTCTAAATACGCCCAGTTAAAGCGCCTTGAGCCAGCGATCTTTGAAGTAAGCAAAACTGCCTCAGCGAAAATTTCATCCTCAAGCTCTTTTGCCACGCCGCTTGCCTCATAGGCCTTTGCGCCGACAATGAGTCCAAGGCTTGTGATATCACGCCTAGCAAATCTTTGTGCCTCTTGATCTAAATTTTCACACAAAAAGAGCTTGCCAAATGGATAGTGCCCCAAGACCTCTCCAGGAAGCAGCTTAAAAAAGCTCTCCTGCGCCTTCATCGCCTGGAGAATTTCTTTGCTAAAGTTTTTATAAATTTCGCCTAGCTCATTTAGGCTAAAGTCGCTTACAAACCTTGAAATCTCAACCCTTTTGCTAAGATAGCGGTTAAAAAGATCACTTTGATAGGCTGAGACCAAAAAGTCATTTAGCTTTACGTTTTTGCTCTTTTTGCCATTTATCGTGCCGTTTTTAAGTAGCTCCAGCCCAGTTGTAGCATTGTCGCCAAATTTACCAAAGCGCTGATAGCCAAAGTAGTTTGCATAGCCCATTTTATCGATGCTGGTAAATGCCTGCTCTAGCTTTTTAGCACTACTTGGCAGCACCTTTTTTAGGCGGATAAAAAAGCTATTGCCCTTTAGATGTCCGATGCGAAGCTTGTTTTTATGCACGTTTAAATTTAAAATTTTCATCTTTTCGTGGCTAAAGTTTGCAAGCGCGCTCTCAAATTTACGAGGCATCGAGATAAACTGCGTCGTCATGCCCTGCTTGTCCTTTAGCCCAGCATAGCCAAAGTCGCGCATCTTAGCCCCTGTAACCTCGCTTAAGGCGTGCAAAGCGTCGCTTGTCGTCATATCTTTTTTAGAAATTTCAACGATCAAATGCTCACCGTCACCGCTAAATTCATAAAGCGGTATCTCGCGCACGACAAAATCATCTGAATTTTTAGAAAAATATGCCTCGATGGGCGCATGAGTTAGCGCATAGAGCGGCTTAAAAGTGGTGGCTTCTTGCATTTTGTCTTAACCTTTTGTGTGAAATTTTTGCAAAGATGTTGATCTTTGTCCTAGTTTTATCGGCGATCCTTTTAATAGCGCTTAAATTTTTAGGACTAAAGGTAAATAAAACCTCATACTCCTCGCCGCTACTAAGCTCAAATTTGCTTAGCTTTTTTGTAAATTTAGCGCCTTTTTTGCTAGCCTTTAAAAGCTTGCCAAGGTCGGTATTTAGCCCGTCTGAGATATCCATGGCGGAGTTTATAAGATGAGCTGCTTTGTAAAAAAACTTATCTCTTAAGATAGGTCTTTTAAATCGTGAGTTTTTAGAAATTTGAGCCAGTCTTAAAAGTGAGTTTAGCCCCTTTTGACTGCCTCCAAGCTTGCCAGTAAATGCGACTAGATCGCCAAATTTAGCATTTTTTCTAAGCACAGCCCTGCCCTTTAGCTCGCCGATCACGCTAACGCTTATGTTTAAAATGGGGCTACTTATCGTGTCGCCGCCTATTATCTTTACGCCAAACTCCTCGCACGCCCTATTTATGCCGCTACTTAGCTCGCTGATCTGGCGCGGCGTGAAGCTCTTTGGCAGACTAAGCCCAAGAAGAGCAAATTTAGGCTTAGCATTCATCACGATTGTGTCTGAGAAATTTACGATCATCGCCTTGTAGCCGATCTCTTCAAGGCTTAGCCAACCAAGCTTAAAGTGCGAATTTTGCGCAAAAATGTCCTTGCTAAAGACCATTTTGCCGGCAACCGCCGCGTCATCGCCGATATATGCGTTACTAAAGCGTTCAATCGTAAAATTTTCTTTATCCATTGAGCTATTATAATGAAACTCCTTTTAAATTTAGGATAAAATAAGCCAAAAAAAAGGATACAGATGCAAAGAGTTGAGATTTTTAGATTTGACGCAAAAAGAGATGTTTTGGCATATTTTAAGCCCTATTTTTTAGAGATTTCAGACTTTGCAAACTTAAACGAGCTTTTTACCCACATAAAGAGCATAGACCCCTACTTTAGCCCATTTGAAGGCTTTGTCAAGGTAAATGACGTCGTAGTTAGCACCGCCAAGCCACTTGCAAATTTAGCTCAAAAATTTGGTGGCGAGCTTTGCATCGCCCCGCTTGATGAAAAAAGAGCGGTTTTAGACCTTGCTATAAACGATGATGACTTTTGGGCGAAATTTGAGCCATTTGCTAGCTTTTGCAAAAGAGCTGACAAAGAGCTTTACACTAGCTTTAAGCCCTATTTTTACGCTGATTTTGTGAAAGACTATGAGCCAAATTTTATAGGAGCTGCCGCGATAATGCTAGCTCATCATCTTTACAAAAATGAGAAAAATGATGAAATTTTAAAGCTAGTTGGCGCTAAAAACGGCGTTTTGATAGCCTGCGAGCTTGATGATCTGCTCTTTGAAGGTAGCAAAATTTATAGCGAGGCAATTAAATTTTTCAAAGAAATTTTAGGCGTAAAAGCAACGCAAAAATATGAAAACGAGCTTGAAAAGATAGAAAAACTTAGTAAATTTAAAAAGTTTAAGATAGCCATAAAAGGCAAGCTGCCTGCAAATTTAAGCGCATACAAGACAAATTTTATAGAGCTAAACGCTAAAACGCCTTGTGGATATGATCTTTTAAAGGCTGATGAAGAGCTAGCTTGCAAGCTTGCTAGTAAGATAGTTTTTGCTGCATTTGATAGTGGGGCTGACTTTTTGCTTGCTAGCAACGAGGCTGAATTTTATATCTTTGACACTCTAGCAAAAAAGCTTGAGAAGTCTGCCAACAGAAGCTTGCAAGACTTTTACGTCCTAAGAGCGAGCGAACTAATGGCGCTTGAAAATGGCGAGATACCAAGTAGCCTAAAAGAGCATGTTTTGAAGGTTGGTTTGGTAAATTTGTAAGCTAAATTTACTACATCAAATTTAAAGCTTTATGGCACTCGTGCGATTTTTCAACCTTGCATTTTAGGTTTATAAATTTTCTTAAAACAAAAATAAGCTATTTTAAACGCTTGATTTACCAAAAGCTGGCATAGCATATCTTTTTTTTAAAAAAAGCACCTGTAATCTGCTAACTTTATTAAATTGAAAAGTTTTGACGCTTCTAGTTATTTAAATTTAAAAGTTTTTACACTTCTGATCTTTTGAATTTAGATGTTTTTATGCTCACATAACAGATCAAATTTAATTTTACTAGCGCACAACTCTAAATTTCACCTGCAATAAAGCAAAAT
>CABPVN010000003.1:345874-356155 GCA_902460825.1 Campylobacter concisus | reverse complement strand
AATTTTTGCATATTATTTTTAGTATTTTAAGAAATTTGAAGTGCTAAATTTAAAAATCTGTAGTTACTGATGTAGTTTTCAAGCCAACCAAGCCCCAAAAAACTCAAAAAAACAGATAAATTTAACTAGAAAATTTATGCCGTGATATAAAAATAGCCTTAAGCTAAGTCATTTTAAGTGCAAAAACCAATCTTTTGAATTTAAAAGCAATTTTATCAAGCCAAAATGCTAAACCAAATTTAAAGCTTAATGATCAATAGCTTTGCCTCTACAGCCAAGAGCGAACTTGAACGATCACGCTGGCTTTATGCGCCGATCGAGCCATTCTTAGCGATGGAGACGGCTAGCAAACAGAGGCCAGCATTTCGCACGACTGTGACCAGCATAACCGCTTGAATATAACTACAAGGGTGGGGGGCTGAGCGCATTTTCTTGCCGCTTTTGTGCACGAGCGTGCCAAAGCCACTAGGCTACAACCCTACCCAAATATCTCAAATTTATGAAATAGCTCTGGCTCATCTTTTACTACGCCTCGCTTCACAAGATCTGCCACCACTTCACGCTTGCAGTCAGTTTGCATAGGCCAGCCACGCGTGTAGCCCTCTAGCTCACTCTTGCTCGTCGCATCCACGCAGAAATTTTCGCCATCTATGTAGATATCACGCAAGGCATCTATATTATTTGTCACACGCCAAAGCAGCATATATGGGTTTTCTAGGTAGTTTTGCATATCCACGACGACTAGAAGCTTGAAAAACTCCCTAAATTCTAAAAGCTTAGAAAATAGCTCTTTTACAGGGCGATCTTTTTCAAATTTAATCACACAAATAGGCGTTTTACTCTGCTTTTTAAACTGCCTAAGTTCCTTAACATTTGGCGCAACGCTTTGAAATTTAGCCAAAAGTTCATCGTCGCTTAAAATCGCAGGGCTAAATTTACAAAAATCCTGCGTCGCATCGATGCCTAGCTTACCACCAAAGCACGAGTTTGGGCTGGCATGATCGAGCTGGTCGCACACACCTTGGCTTATCAGTACACTTTCGCTGCCAAATCTATCAAGCACAAAGTCCGCAAATTTGTCGTATTCTGCTAGCTCTGGTGCATCGCTACCCACAAAGATCGCGTGCTTTACAAAGCTCATCTGCCCAACTCCCCAAAACGCGTGCATCGCCTGCTTTGCGTGGGCTGGATAAAGGGCGTTGATCTTAGCTAAGATCAGGTTGTGAAAGACGCCATTTTCAGGCATATTGTAGTCAAGTAGCTCTGGCACGGTAGTTCGCAAAAGCGGCAAGAAAATGCGCTCAGTCGCCCAGCCCATATACTTATCCTCAAGCGGCGGCTTGCCAACCACGGTCGCGTGAAATACAGGGTCTTGCTTGCTAGTTATCACCGTGACCTCCATCACTGGAAACGGCTCAACCGGCGTGTAAAAGCCAGTGTGATCACCAAATGGCCCCTCAAGCTCGCTCTTAGTCGTATCCACAAAGCCCTCTATCACGTAGTCGGCGTCGTGCGGGACGTAAATTTCATTAGTGAGCGACTTTACAAGCTTGGCTGGCTCTTTGCGGATGAAGCCGTAAAGTAGCAGCTCAAAGATGCCCTTTGGCAGTGGCGCTTGGCCGCACCAGATATAGAGTGGATCGCCGCCGATCGCCACAGAGACTGGCATCTTACGACCTGCGCGCTTGTACTCATGAAAGAAATTTGCGCCGTCTTTGTGGATCTGCCAGTGCATGCCAAGGCGATTTTTATCATAAATTTGCAGTCTATACATGCCTAAATTTTGCAGCGCGCCATCAAGACTTTGCGTATAGACCTGCCCCATCGTGATAAAAGCACCTCCGTCATGCGGCCAGGTCTTTAGCGCAGGCAGGCTCAAAAGATCGGCCTGCTCGCCCATAAATTTGACCTGCTGGCACTCGCCCTCGCCCTTTAGCCTTTTTGTAAATATCTTTCTCATATTAAAAAGATAGGCCAAAAAGTCAAGCTTCTCTTTGAAATTCTCAGGTTTTTTGGGCTTTAAAAGCTTTTCTATCTCAGCTGCTATCTCATCGGGCTGCACGCCAAATATCAGCTCAAGCGCCCTTTTTGAGCCGTAGATATTTGTAAGTACTGGGGCAAATTTACGCCCAGTTTTTTTGCAGACCGGGTTTGTAAAAAGTAGTGCTTGTGAGCCCTCGCGTTTGACCTCGATGTAGCTAGCGTGCGCGATCTCTAGGTCGATATCCACTGGCTCATCGATCACCCTAAGTAGGCCATTATCTTTTAAAAGCTTGATGTAGTCCATATTTTTCCTTATAAATTTATACTTAGTTATCCAAATTTTAATAAAGTTAAATTTAGCAAATTTGGGCTAAATTTGTCGTTTTATTACGATTTTTAATAAATTTTATAGAGATAGATATGCAAAATTTACCAAAAATAGGCGATCACATCTTCGTAGACAGAAGTGTGCTTGGCGTAAAGCTTTACGAGCATCACGGCATCTACGTCGGAGATGATAAGGTCGTGCATTATAACGGCTTGGCGCGTGGGATCGTGCTTGAAAAAAGCTGTTTTGAGGAGATCTTAAGCAACGTCGTGCCGCTAGATAAACGCAACATCGCAAAGGTAGAGATGACTAGCCTCGAGGAGTTTGCTAGCGGCGATACTTGGCAGATAAAAGAGTATGCAAATGCGCCATTTAGCGGTCAGGAGGTGGCGCTTCGGGCTAAAGAGCGCATAGGCGAGCAAAAATACAACCTACTCATCAACAACTGCGAGCATTTTTGCAGCGAGTGCATATTTGGCGAGCATGTGAGCGAACAGGTGCAAAATGCGAAGCAAAATTCCGCCATTTTTAGCGAGATAGAGCCATATTTGGGGCAGATCATAGGTGAGCTTTTTAGTGCACAGACCAAAGATGAGATCAAAGAAACTCTCGTAAAATCATTTACCGCGCTTGCACAATTTACGAAAGATAGCGCGGAGAAAAAAGCTCGCGAGATGATAAAAGAAAACAGCGACAAGGCAAATTTGCAAATAGAGAAATTTATGGACAAAAATGCCAAAATGAACGCTATGTTTAAAAAGATCGGCGCGGACTTAAAAACAAAGATCGCAAAGGATTTTAATATAAAAATTTAGTCCGACTACGGTTTTGACGCTTGGTCAAATTTAAAAGGCGCTTTTAAATCGCGGCTTTATTTCTCGATATCTTATCCGCGTTTTGGCTTGCAGCATTTAGCACGCTAGGTAGCGTCACGTCTCCTGAAACGGCGGCAAATTTTAGAAAATTTCGTCTTTTTATCTCTAAATTTAAACAAATTATTTTGGTACGCTACACTCTAGCAGCTCGCCAAATATCTCTTTGCTATATCTCATAAAGTGCTCATTAAGCTTAACATCCTCGGTATCTACGCAAATGAGACTATCTTGTATCTCAAAAATGATAGTTTTTTCAGAGATCGCCACCCGCTTGCAGGCGTTATAACAAACATCGCCATTACACTCGGCATATAGGCCGTTTATCTCGGCGTTTTCGTCATCGTCCTTTTTTAGTTTGATCGGTCTTTGAAAGATTATGTAGTTTTTGTAGTCATATTTGTCGTCTGCAAGACCGATCATATAGTAGTTGTCTTTGCTATTTTTGGTGGCGCTTATGGCTTTTGCTTTAAAATTTATCTCAAACACGCTTACGCCATCTCTTCAGCGCGCTTTAAAAGCTCTTTCGCCCCTTTTTCTATAAATTCATGAGCTAGCTCTTTGCCGATGCTTTGAAATTTATCTTTGCTACTCTTTAAGCTATCTTTTATAAACTCGCTTCCATCAGGCAGGCCAACGATCGCATCGATAGAAATTTCATCGCCTTTTAGCCTTGCGCTTATGCCTATTGGCACTTGGCAGCCACCCTCCAAAACGCTTACAAAGTCACGCTCTATGGTCGTTTCTATGACTGCATTTTCATCATTTAAAAAAGAGATCTCATCTAAAATTTGCTTCTCATCTCTAGCCTCGACACCAAGAGCGCCCTGACCCATCGCAGGTATCATCTCGTCAAAGCCAAATGTGTAGATATGCGCCACTTCAGCCTTGATATTTAGGCGGTTTATGCCAGCCATCGCCAAAATGATCGCGTCAAATTCGCCCTCTTTTAGCTTTCTAAGTCTAGTTTGCACGTTTCCTCGAAGTGAGATGATCTCAAGATCAGGCCTCATGATAAGTAGCTGCATCTTACGGCGCAGGCTCGTTGTGCCAACTTTCGCGCCGTGCGGTAGGTCGCTAAATTTAGCAAATTTCTCACTTATCATCGCATCTCTTGTATCCTCACGTGAGCAAATGGCAGCTAGTTTAAGCCCTTCTGGAAAGACTACTGGCACGTCTTTTAGGCTATGCACGGCGATATCAGTCTCACCTTTTAGCATGCTATCTTCAAGCTCTTTTGTGAAAAGCCCCTTGCCTCCGATCTTTGCAAGTGGCGTGTCAAGTATCACGTCGCCTTTTGTCTTCATGCCCTCAAGCACGACCTTCACACCCTTGTGCTCCGCCTCGATCCTAGCCTTGATATGCTCGCTTTGCCAAAGTGCTAAGATGCTCTTTCTAGTTGCTATTTTTATCTCTTTCATCACCTCTCCTAATTTACTCTTTTTGGTTCTTCGATGACCTCAACGTCGATGATCTCGCCATCATCTTTTTTGGTACTTTGCTCGCTAAAATTTTGAAATTTAAACTCCTGATAACTCTCATTTTTCGCTGCATTTTTCTTAAATATCAAAGAAAAAACGACCACGGCGATACCAAAAATGTCTGTCAAAATCCCTGGTAAAAAGAGCAGCGCTCCGCCAAAGCTAAGCCCTAGCTGACTAAATAAATTTCCACCAAGAAAGCTCTTAAACGCCACTTGAGGCGAATTTAAACTAGAAAATCCAGCATTAAAAAGAAGTGCGATGCCAACAAATCCAGAGACCAGCACCTCAAGAAAGTAGTTTAAAAAGCCAAATTTATCTACAAAAAGATAGATAAAGACAGCTTCTATCAAAAAAAACAAAAATGCAAAAAATCTCATAAGCTTTCTTTTATCTTTCTAAAGGCGTCGTTTGCCTCTATCGCCTCTTTGCTTAGCCCATCTCTTGTTATAAACTCGACCTTGCCATTTGCAAATTCTTTACCCACAAGCAGCGCGTAAGGAAAGCCGATAAGCTCAAAATCATTCATCTTAACGCCAAATCTCTCGTTTCTATCGTCGATGATGACGCTAACGCCAGCTTTTTTAAGGCTCTCATAAAGCTCAAATGCAAATTTCACGCCCGCTTCATCTTTTAAATTTGAGATGATGATCTCCACGTCAAACGGCGCGCACTCTTTTTTCCAGATGCAGCCCTTCTCATCGTGGCTAGCCTCTATCATCACAGCGATAAGCCTGCTTATGCCAATGCCGTAGCAGCCCATCAAAAATGGCTTTGCCTTGCCGTTTTCATCAAGATATGTCGCGTTCATCGCAGCTGAATATTTATCGCCTAGCTGAAATATATGACCAACTTCTATGCCTTTACTAAGCTTTAAATTTCCGCCGCAAACTGGGCATTTATCGCCCTCTTTTACCTTAACAAGGTCTTTAAATCTCTCTTCGTTAAATCCGCTAACACTAACGCCAACAAAGTGATAGTCTTTTTCGTTAGCGCCGCATATCATGTTGTTTGTGCCCTTTAGCTCATTATCTATGAAAAATTTAACATCCTTTAGCCCAACTGGCCCGCAAAATCCAGCCACAAGCCCAGCTTTAGCCACGTCGGCCTCGCTAGCATCGACAAGCTCTAGCGCCTTGCAAGCATTTTGCGCCTTTGTCTCTTGAAGCTCGTCATCGCCCCTTACAAAAAAGACTACGACCTCTTCTTTATCCTCATAAATCGCCTTTTTCATAACAGCTTTTATGCAGTAAAACTCGCTAACTTTGAAAAACTCCGCCACATCTTTTATCGTTTTTACATTTGGAGTTAGAAATTTAGCCGCGTCCGCCTCTGGCGCCTCAGCCTCGCTAACTCTTGGTTTGCGTCTTGCAGCCTCGACGTTTGCAGCGTATCTGCAAGCCTCACAGCAAAGTATGTCGTCCTCGCCGTTACTTGCGAGCACCATAAATTCTTTACTGCCACTTCCTCCTATGGCTCCGCTATCGGCCTCAACAGCTCTAAAATTTAGCCCCAAACGGGTAAAAATCTTACTATAAGTTGCCTCCATAAGGTCAAACTCACGCTTAAGATCCTCTTTACTAGAGTGAAAGCTATAACCATCTTTCATCGTAAATTCGCGACCTCTTAGCAAGCCAAAGCGTGGTCTTGCCTCGTCACGAAATTTAGTGTTTATCTGGTATAAATTTAGCGGTAGCTGCTTGTAGCTAGTCACCTTACCACGCACCAAAGCAACGGCTGCCTCTTCGTTTGTCGGACTTATGACAAAGTCATTATCCTTTCTATCTTTAAAGCGCAAAAGCTCCTTGCCAAAGACATTGTAACGACCACTTTGCTTCCAAAGCTCGCCTGAAGTGACCACGCTAAAGCTCACCTCTAGCGCGCCAGCCTCGTTCATCTCCTCTTTTACCACGCGTGAAATTTTATCGTGCATGATCTTTCCAAGCGGCAGATAGTTGTAAAGCCCAGAGCCGATCTGCTCGACAAAGCCGCCTCTTATCAAAAACTGATGACTTGGTAAAGATGCATCTTTTGGCGCTTCTTTGGTCGTTGGGGCGTAAAATTTACTAAATTTCATCTATATCTCCTGCTTGAAAATTTTGTTCATCTTTTATGTCAAATAAAAATTTAACTCCGTTTGAAAGCTCGCTAGCTCTCTCCTCGTCTGCAAGCCCTTTTAGCTTCATCGTTGGCTGGTGCAAAAATGCCTTAAAGACTTGATGGATGAGCTTTTGCGCTTCATCGTAATCGCTATGTTTTAAATAACCCTTTTTTATCGCCTTTTCTAGCTCATTTTTAGCGCAAATTTCAGCCTGTTTGCGGATAGATTTTATAAGAGGCACGCTCATATCTTCTTTTAAAGTCTTTAAAAACTCGCTCGTGTCTTGACCTACGATCGAGTAAGCCTTTTGCGCCTGCTCCTCTCTTAGGGCTAAATTTTTACGCACGATCTCTTCTAAACTATCGACCGTATAGACGCTGATAAGCTCTGTGTTTAAAAGATCGATATCTCTTGGCACGGCGATATCAAAAAAATATCTGTGAAATTCTCTTGGCTCGATGATCTCGCCTGTGATGATGGCGTGCGGGGCTGCGGTGCTTGAAAAGATGAGATCGTAGTTATTTACATACTCTTTTAGTTTTAATATGCTATCCCAGCTCGCGTTATCTCCTAGACTATCAACCAGCTGCTCAACGCGCTCAGAGCTTCTGTTTATGATGATCACTTCTGCACCGCTTGATATGAGGTGCTTTGCTGCTAGCTCGCCCATCTCGCCAGCGCCCACGACGATAGCCGTTTTACCTTCAAGCGTACCAAAAATTTCTTTTGCCTTTGCCACGGCGACGCTTGAGACTGAGATCGGGTTTTTAGAAATTTGAGTTTCGTTTCTAACCTTAGCAGCGCACTTACATGCGTAGTGTATGATCTTACTGATGTCTTCGCCACATGAGTTGTTATCATAGGCAAATTTAAAGGCATTTTTTAGCTGGCCAACGATCTGCGTTTCGCCAACTACTAGGCTATCAAGCGAGCTTGCCACGGCAAATAGGTGGTGTGCGGCACCACTGTTTTCATAGATGTCAGCTCTCTCATAAAGCTCATCTTCAAAAACGCCTGAAAATATCGACATACACCTGATGATATGAGCAGTAGCGGCCTTTACATCCTCTACGCTAGCTATGATCTCGACGCGGTTGCAGGTGTTTAGCACCATGCTCTCTTTTATGTTTTTGTTTGAATTTATCAGTTTTAAAATTTGCTCTTTTTTATCGTCACTATCAAATGCAAGCTTCTCTCTGACCGAAATATCAGTGTTTTTATATGTAAAACTTATGTCTAAATAGTGCATCAAAATTCCCTATCTATCATGCTTTTTATGATCCCTTCAAGCTCGGCGTTTTTATACTCTTTTATCGCTTCTATCGCCCCATTACCAAGCCTTTTTGCCTCGCTTATAGCCTTGCTAAGTGAGCTAGTTTTATCAAAGTTTTCTTTTAGCCATGAAATTTCGTCCGCGTTTAGCTTCTTTGCCCAAAGCGATCTAAGCTTTGCCCTGCCAGTCTCGTCTAGGCTCTTATAAAGATAAATGTAAGGAAGCGTTGTTTTACCCTCGACAAAGTCGTTAAGCGCTGGTTTGCCAAGTGTTTTTTCATCTTGAGTGATGTCTAAGATATCATCAACGATCTGAAATGCAAGACCTAAATTTTTGCCATAAAGGCCAAATTTCTCGCTATCTTTGCCAGCTAGCTTTGCCCCACAAATAGCCGTAGCTTCTATCAAAACAGCTGTTTTATAGTAGATCATTTTTAAGTATTCTTGCTCGTTTTCATTAAAATTTTCAGCCATTTTCACATCCATCATCTCGCCGATGCTTAGTTTGCTGACCGCATCTGAGATGATAGCTGCGATGCTTGGATCAAATTTTGTAAGCTCAAAATAAGCCTTTGAGTAGAGGATATCGCCTAGCATGACTGAGTTTTTACTGCCAAAAAGTGCGTTTATGCTTGGTTTGCCGCGTCTTATATTTGCCTCGTCTATTACGTCGTCGTGTAGTAAGCTTGCAAGGTGGATGAGCTCGATGATAGCACAAAGCTTAAGAGAAATTTCACTCTCGCCTGCGATCTTTAAAAGAAGTTTTGAGCGTAGCTTCTTGCCTGAGCTTATCTTTAAAAACATCTCAAACGCCTCTTTGTAGCCAAGCTCGCTTATAAATTTGCTCATTATTTCATCGATTTTATCCATTTTTATCCTTCTATTTATCCTCGTGCGGATCTCTAAAACCCACATCCACACGCTTACTCTCATCTAGCAGCGCCACCCTAAAATGCGCCTTTTTGTCCCTAAAATCAATAAATGATATATAAAGGCTCACGCTCTCGTTTGGCGGCATCATAAAATCAGGCAAAACTCGCTGCATGTAGGTGTTTTGTCCTTGTCTTAGCGAAAAGACCATCTGCCTTGGATAGCGCCTAAAAAAGCTTTGCACAGTGATATTTGTGCTATCAAATAGCGTCCAGCGAAAGTCAAACGTCTCAACTCTTTGAGTTTTTTTCTCAGTTATAAAGACCCGCGCCCACTCATCTTTTTTAAGCTCAAATGTATGCACCGAATTTGGGTCAAAATTTGGCTCTTTGGCAAAGACAAGAGCGGCCAGCAAAGCAATGAGCGCAAAAATTCTACTCATTTTGGCTTAAAATTTCTCCGCTAAGCTCGATATATAGGTCATTTACTCCGTTATAAACTTTATCTTGCTCTGAGGCTATAAAATTTCTGATCTCATCCTCGCTAACGCCATGCTTTTCGCAAAGCTCGCTCATAGCCACAAATTTCTCAAAAATTTTATCTATCTCGTTTTTAACCAAAACGGCATTTGCGTTAAACAAAATGTCATAAAATTTATCCCTCGCACTGCCCTCAAATATATCTATCATCGCTGTTTCTTTGAAAATTTCTTAAGATTATAGCCAATTAAAACTAAGTTAAAAATTTAATATTATCTCCCAAGCCTCGCTAACATTTTTGGCGTTATACGTGGCTGTTTTGCTCTCCTCGCCAAATCCCCAGCAAACTTGCACATAAGGCATATTTGCATTTTTGGCAGCTAGCTCGTCTTTTAGGCTATCTCCTACAAAGATCGCTTTATCGGCTCCAGTTCTACTAACGGCTAAGTGAAGCATCGCAGGATCAGGCTTTTGCGGTATCTCCTTGCTAGCGCCGATGACCTCGTCAAATAGCTCATAAATTTCATTTTTCTTTAAAATTTTCTCTAGCGTATCATGCGGTGCATTGCTTGCCAAAACGACCTTATAGTGAGCCTCTTTGCACTTTTGCAAAAGCTCTTTTACGCCCTCATAGGCAGTCGCACACTCATCGTAAAATTTCTTAAATTTCTCTTCAAAACCCTCTTTTAAGCTCCTGCTTGGCGTGTCGATGCCGTAAAACTCAAGGGCTAAATTTCTACCTGGCTCGTTGATCGCTTTTATGATAAATTCTTTTTCAAGTGGCGGCAAATTTAGTTCATCTCTTACTTCATTCACCGTTTTATATATCGCCTCGCCGCTATCGATCACGGTGCCATCCATATCAAAAATAACTACTTTCAATCCTAATCCTTAA
>CABPVN010000003.1:335784-345798 GCA_902460825.1 Campylobacter concisus | reverse complement strand
TTCTTATATGTCTTTTGATTTTTTAGCTTATCAAGTAGATTTGCCGCCTTTAAAAGCTCCTCTTTTGGGGCATTTTTGATAAGCAAATTTATAAAATTTTCTAGCGCCTTTGAGTATGGCTGATCAAGATAAACAGCCTCTACTTTTTCGATGACTTTCGCGTTTTTCTCCACTCTTTGGCGAAATTCAGCCTCGTCAAAGTCATCTCTTTTTAGCCCGTTTATCGCTGATTTTGCAAATTTTTCTAGCGCACGAAGATATTTTACACGCTTAAATTTGTCCGTGATTTGGTTCAAATTTTTCCTTTTTTTTGGCAAATTATATCAAAATTTGATTTTATCCCCTAAATTTTGGCTTTGCTAATGTATAATTTACGCCAAAATTACTTAAACAAGGAGCAAAAATGAGGCAAGAAACCGCTGCGATCCACGTAGGCTACGACACAAACGAGGGCTTTGGCACGATGGCTGTGCCTATTTTTCAAAGCACAGCTTATGACTTTGGAAGTGCCGAGACAGCAGCTGCTAGGTTTGACCTAAAAGATAACGGCTACATCTACACAAGACTTAGCAACCCAACGACAGATATCTTTGAAAAAAGGGTCGCTGCACTTGAGGGCGGAGCCGCTGCGATAGCGACTGCAAGCGGTCAGTCAGCTTTGTTTTACAGCATCATAAATTTAGCCCAAGCTGGCGATAATATCATCATAGCTAAGAAAATTTATGGCGGCACAACGGTGCTTTTTACGCACACGCTAAAGAGATTTGGCATAGAGGCCAGAGTCTTTGACAGCGACACTGCTGATGATCTGGAGAGTTTGATAGACGAAAAAACTAGGGCTATATTTTTTGAAACGCTCTCAAACCCGCAAATTTCTATCCCAAATATCGAGAAAATCGTAGAGATCGCAAACAAATACGGTATCATCAGCATCACCGATAACACCGTGCCAACACCTATCATCTTTCAGCCACTTCGCCACGGCGTCGATGTTTGTGTGCATAGTGCGAGCAAATATATGAGCGGTCAGGGTCTTAGCCTAGCAGGTGTGGTCGTGAGTGCAAATCACCTAAATGAAAAGCTAAAAGGTAACAAGAGATATGAGCACTTTAACGTGCCAGATGCGAGCTATCACGACATCGTATATGCTAATATGACGGACAACTTCGACATCTACACGCTAAGAATGAGGCTTGCTATCGTGCGCGACATTGGCGCTGTGATCTCTCCGTTTAACTCTTGGCAGCTTATACAAGGGCTTGAAACGCTCGCTGTTAGGGTTGAGAGACACTCGCAAAACGCGCTAAAAGTGGCTAAATTTCTAAACTCTCACAAACATATAAAAAGTGTGGCTTATCCTGGGCTTGCTGATAACGTAGATCACGCAAAGGCGCAAAAATACTTTAAAGACGGCATGGCTAATGGGCTATTTTGCTTTGAAACTGATAGCTTTGAGCGCGCAAAAAAGATGCTAGAGCGCGTAAAACTCTTTAAGATCGTAGTAAATATCGGCGATACAAAGTCGCTCATAACACACCCAGCCTCGACAACTCACCAGCAGCTAAGCAGCGAAGAGCTCATCAAAGCTGGCATCACAAAAGAGCTGATAAGAGTTAGCATAGGTCTTGAAAATGCCGAGGATCTGATAGCTGATCTGGCTCAAGCCTTAGAATAAAGAAATTTCTAGCTCATTTTGGGCTAGAAATTTAACTCATCTTTTAAACCTTGCGTATGCTCTTATCGCAAGAAAAATTGATCTAAATTTTCTTCTACGCTAGAAAATACACCACACTGCAAGCCTTTTGTTAAAGGTCTATCAAATTTTAAAATTTCTTGAACGAGTAATTTCGGCTCTAAAATTTGTGCTAAGCGGCAAGCGAAGTCAAATTTTAGTAGTCAATTCTTAGGGGTGAATGGAATTTTAAAAATTTGATAGATAGTAAATTTCTATTTTTGAAATCACGACTTTAAATTTATAAGCTCTCTTATTCAAAAGGGAGACAAGGGGACTTGAATTACGAAGCCGTCCCCTTATCCCCCTTTTTAAATCCCCCAAACCCCTCGCACGTTCAAGGTGCATGCAATGGTGCTGGTGCACTGCATGCGGCTAAAAAACTACGGTAAATTTTATTAATCACGCCAGATAAGCATCAGGCAAATTTTAAAATTTCATGAGCGAGTAATTTCGCCTCTAAAATCTGAGCTAAACGGTAAGCGAAGCCAAATTTTAGTAGTCAATTCTTGCGAGTGAATGGAATTTTAAAATTTACAACACAATCTAATTAAATTTAATATTAAGAGCTAATAGGCTTAAATTAAAAATCCTCTTAGCTAGTATAACGTTATGGGTGCAGATAGTGCTAACACACTACCTGCTTTTTATTGGATTTTCTAATAAATTATTTTATTAAATTTATCTCAAACGATATCTTCAAAGACTTCGAATTTATCTTGATTTACAAGCATCTCAAGCAAGGCGCCATAGTTGTCTTTTATCTCATCTTGAAGTTTTATAGTAAGCTCTTTTGCGTCTTTTCCATCTTTTGGATAGGTAACTACTAGATCGATCGGTTCAGCGTTTAAAAACTCTTGTATGCCAGTTAGTAGCTCACTAGCGCCTCTCTCATTTGTGCCGTGAAGCACGACCACGTAGTGTTCGTTTTCTCTTATGACAACGTCTGTTTGTCTTAGGATTTTTTCAAAGATTTCGCCATATTCTTTACTATTTGGCAAAGAAAAATATATCAAAGATAAATTTTTCGCATAGTCCTTTACGTTTTTGTATCGCTTTATAAAAGCTATCTCAAGATCAATTATTGATAAAATATCAACTGCTGAGAAGATTTTTGCCGCCATTTTTACACTCCTTTTTTGCGGTTTTGATTTTACGCCGCTATTATATCTTGTAAATTTTCAAAAATAAAGACATTCATTCCATTTTTGTATTCATAGCCAAATTTTAATCCATGAGCCTCAAGGATGTTGCTAACTATATATAAGCCTAGTCCAAAGCTCTTTTGCGCATCCTCGCCCTTGATAAATGGCTGGATGTAAAAGTCAAGGTCGTTTTTTAGCTTCTCGCCTTGGGTTATAAATTTCATATGATCCTTGCTAACCATGATATTTACGTGCTTATCGGTTGAGTACTTTATGCCATTATCTATCATATTTTTTATAGCGACTGAAAATAGTTTAAAATCAACCATCACCCTAACCTCATCAAGCTCGCTGATACCAACGTGCTCTTTTTCGATCATCGCTATATCTATCGCCTCATCGATAAGGTCTCTCATAAGGCAAGGCGTTTTGTTTGTAAGTCCTATCTTTGAAGTGATCTGCTCGATCGCCGCAAGCTCATTTATCAAATTTTCAAGCTTGTGAAAAACGGAGATTAGCCTCTCTTGATTTTTGCTTTTTTCTATCATTTGAGCGGCGATCAGCCCCTTTGTGATAGGCGTTTTTAGCTCGTGCATGATATTTCTTAAGAAAAGATGTCTTGAGTCATTTAGTGCTTTGATCTGACAAACAGCCTCATAAAATGCCTCTGAAACTTCAGAAATTTCATCCTTGCCGTTGCCGACATTTTGCACGCCGTCAAGCTCACCATTTGCAAATTTCACGATCTGACGCTTTAGCTTTCTAAGCGGCTTTATCTTGTAAATTACAAAGATATAAGCAGCCAGCAAAATGACCGCAACTACGGCAAATACAGCCTTTATCACCTCGTATCTATATGGCTGAAATTCTTTATCCATCAAAAGCTTTAGCTCGTCTAAATGCTCGATCTTTAGGTAGTGGTGCTTGTCATAAAGCAAGATAGCACTAGATCCTAGATCACTTGAAATTTCTTCTAAAACAGCTGCATTTTTTAAAATTTCTTCTTTTTCATTTTTAGCGGTGATCTCTGGCATGTCGATGTTTGAGAGCTGACGGTCATACTGAGCTTTGTTTATGATACCACCCATGTAGAGCAAATTTGTCCTAGCGACGTTTGAGTATTTGTTATTTAACTCTCTTGTGTAGTTTTGCTTGTCAAAGCCCATAAGCCACAAAAAGGCTAGAAATATCGAAACAAGCGCAAGTCCAAAGATAAACGTTATCGTGATAAATATAGAAGATCTTGGCATCAAAGAACCAACTTATAGCCGATGCCGCGGATCGCGTGGATGTATTTTGGCTCTTTTGGATTTTCATTTAGTTTTTGGCGAATTCTGCCGATGATGACGTCGATACTTTTGTTTGAGCTATCTTCGTTTATGCTCTCGCAGTTATAGATGAGCTCCTCTCTAGTGACCGCTCCACCCTCTTTTTGAAGCAGATATTTTAAGATGTCATACTCCGCTGCGGTTAAATTTAAGACACTGCCTTTAAATAAAATTTCACGCTCAAATTCTTTTAAAACCAAGTCTTTGTTTAAATTTCTTGCCTCATTAGCAGGGGTGATGCTCTGTCTTCTTAGATGGCTTTTTATACGAGCTAGCAGCTCTTGTGGGTCATAAGGCTTTGGTAAATAATCATCCGCACCGTTATCCAGAGCATTTACTTTATCCGTTATATCGTGCCTTGCGCTTGAGATGATTATAGGGATGTTGTGTTTTTTTCTTATCTCTTTGCAAACCTCCAGCCCGTCCATGCCAGGAAGAGTGAGGTCAAGTATCACTAAGTCAAATTCGCTCGTATTTAAGGTAGATAGTCCGATATATGGCTCTTCAGCCGTCGTCACTTTGATATCGTAGTTTTCTAGGTATTCAGTTAAAATTTCAGCAAGCTCCATATCATCTTCTATCATTAAAATTCTAGTCATGATCTTTCCTGTTGTAAATTTAATTTTTAAGGATTATAGCAGATAAAGGTTTTAAAAATTTAAAAGAGTTAAGAGCTGAAATTTCAGCTCTTAAGTAGTTATTTTATAACAAGGCCTTGCATGATGCCGCCGCGGTTTATCCACACTAGCGTCTTTTTGCCTTTTGCATTTTTAACAGTGCTTGCAAATGTTTGAATATCTTTTATGCTCTCTTCGCCAACTTGAACGATCACGTCGCCTCTTTCAAAGCCAAAGTCTTCAGCTTTTGAGCCAGATTTTACGTCAGTTACAAGCACGCCTTGAGTATCTGGGCTGATTTTATACTTAAATCTTATCTCATCGCTTAGATTACTAACGCTAAGACCTTCGATGATGACGCTTTTTGTCGCATCTTTTGCGTTGTGATCCATATTTACAAGCTTGATTTTTGTATTCATCACTTTATTTGATCGCTCGTAAGTTATATCAACGCTGCTATTTGGAGTTAATGAGCCGATGAAATTTTTAAGATCATTTGCATTTTTGATAGCTTTGCCGTTTGCTGAAATAACCAAGTCGCCTCTTTTTAGCCCTGCTTCATCTGCTGGCATGCCCTGCTCTACGCCGCTTATTAGTGCGCCCTCTTTATTTGTATAAAGCTCTTTTTGCTCATCAGTTAAATTTGCTATCGTTACGCCGATAAAACCACGTTCGATCTTGCCGTCAGTTATTAGCTTTTTAGCGATATCTTTTACCATATTTGATGGTATGGCAAAGCCTATGCCGTTGTTGCCACCACTTTTTGAAAGTATGGCTGAGTTTATACCAACTAAATAGCCTCTGCTATCAACCAAAGCACCACCTGAGTTGCCAGGATTTATAGAGGCGTCTGTTTGGATGAAATTTTCATATTGATTAAGTCCGATATCATCTTTATTTAGCCCTGAGACGATGCCTTGAGTGATGCTCTCGCCTACGCCAAAAGGATTGCCTATGGCAAAGACTACGTCCGCGTCAAGTAGCTTTGACGAGTCAGCAAATGTTATCGCATTTAGCCCATTTGCCTCTATCTTTATAACGGCTAGATCGGTCTTTGGATCACTGCCTATTAGCTTAGCTTTATACTCCTTACCGCCCTTTGCCAAGGTCACAACGATCTGGTCGCTATCTTCGATGACATGGTTGTTTGTAACGATGTAGCCGTCATTTGAGATGATGACACCAGAGCCAAGAGAGGTTGTTTTTTCTTTCTCTTTTGGTTTTGCAAAGTTAAATCCAAAAAATTCATTAAAAAACGGGTCATTAAACATCTGCTCGATGCCTGCATTACTTACTGTTTTTGTAGTTGAGATATTTACTACTGAAAGTTTTGCCTGAGCGATAGAGTCGTAGTATGAGAGCACGCTATTTTTATCGCTTAACGGCGAAACTCTAGTTACATCTTGGTTTGCTTCGTTAAATTTAATATCAGCTCCCATTAGCAAAGAAGCCGCTGCTAATGAAATTAGCATAAATTTTTTCATTTTTTTCCTTTAAATTGAAAATGTATTGAAATTATAAATAGAGCTTAAAAATAAAATCTTAACGCTTTTTTCTCCTTTGTAAATAAAAATAAACTTGACTTGCATAGACTAAAGTTTTGTGATATAATCCGTGTCAAAAAACATAAGGAGAATATATGAGCGAAAGCTTATATGAAACTTTAGGAGTTTCAAAAGGCGCATCAAGCGACGAGATAAAAAAAGCTTATAGAAAACTTGCTAGAAAGTACCATCCAGACATCAACAAGGACCCTGGAGCAGAGGATAAATTTAAAGAGATAAACGCTGCTTATGAAATTTTAAGTGACGAGAAAAAACGTGCCCAGTATGATCAATACGGCGACAATATGTTTGGCGGTCAAAATTTCCACGACTTTGCCAGAGGCTCGGCCGATATGGGCGATCTAAACGATATCTTGAAAAATATCTTCTCAGGCGGCTTTGGCGGAGGCGGCGCTAAATTTAGCGGTGGCTTTGGCGGAGGTTTTGAAGGATTTGAAGGCTTTGGCGGAGGCGGATTTGGCTTTGGAGGAGCTGATATAGATGTAAATGCTAAAATTTCTATACCATTTGACGTGGCTGTAACTGGCGGCGAACATAAGATAAATTTTAATGGCGAAAGCATCAAGATAAAGATCCCAAGCGGCATAGAAGGCGGCGAAAAGCTTCGCATAAAAGGCAAAGGCAAGAGTGCCGGCGGTCAAACTGGCGATCTTATACTTGCCATTAGCGTTGAGCCAAGTGACGAGTACGAAAGAGTCGGAGATGATCTTTATAAAGATGTAGAAATTCCACTAAAAACTATGCTCTTTGGCGGCAAGATAAATGTGCATACATATAAAAAAGATGTAACCATCAAAATCGCTGAGAACTCAAAAACAGGCACAAAGATCCGCTTGAAAGGATACGGCGTGCAAAACAGAAAGAGTGGAATTTATGGCGATCTTTACTTAAAAGCTAGGGTAAAACTTCCAAATATCAGTGAGCTCGACGAGGGCTTAGTAAAAGAGTTAAAAGAAAAATTACCGGAGTAAAAAATGCAAAATTATGAAGAACCACTTTTTTTAATAAGCGTTGTAGCGAAGGTTTTAAGCATACATCCACAAACTTTAAGACAATACGAAAGAGAGGGACTAGTTGAACCCTCAAGAACAGATGGCAAGATGAGGCTCTACTCGCAAAAAGACGTTGATCGCGTCAAAACGATACTAAATTTGACCCGTGAGCTTGGCGTAAATTTAGCAGGTGTTGATGTGATACTTCAGTTAAAAGAGAAAATTGACGATTTAGAAGCAACTATTGATGATTTAAATAAAAAATTACACGAAGCTACCAGTCAAACTAGCACCAAAAGATCGCTTGTAAAGAGAAAAAGTAGCTTTGATCTTGTATTTTACGAAGGCAAAAAATAATATATGGAACAAATTTTAGAAGGCTTCTTGCTTGTCGCTGCGATCTCAGTCGCGTTAAATGTCATTTTTAAGAAATTTCAGATACCAACCATCATCGGCTACATCGTAACCGGCACGCTTATATCAGAATTTTTCAACCTAAAAAGCAACGATGAAATTTCTCATATCGCGGAATTTGGTATCGCATTTTTGATGTTTACGATCGGACTTGAGTTTAGCTTTAAGCACCTGATGAGCATGAAAAAAGAGGTCTTTCTAAATGGCGGTCTGCAAGTTTGTTTAAGTGGCTTTGTGATGGGCGTGATGCTTTACTACGCGCTTCATCTAAAGGACGAGACAGCACTTATCGCTGGTCTTGCCTTTGCTCTATCATCAACTGCGATCGTGCTAAAAACACTAAATGACAACGGCGATGTAAGTAAAATTTATGGTAGAAAGGCGCTTGGAATTTTACTATTTCAAGATATCGCCGTCATCCCTATTTTGCTTATGATAGATATGTTTAGCTCGCAAGATGCCTCGATAAATGAGCTTTTACTAAAGACATTTACAAGCGCGTTTATCCTTATCGTTGTGCTATTTTTGCTCGGCAAATACGTCATCAACTGGATATTTTACAAAGTCGTTCAGACAAACTCTCAAGAGGTCTTTATCGCTACGATCCTCTTTTTAGTAGTTGGCGCCAGCACGCTGGCTCACTTCTTTGGCTTTTCATACTCTCTTGGTGCATTCTTAGCTGGTATGATGATGGCAGAGACGCAATATAAGCACCAGATCGAGGTCGATCTCATACCTTTTAGAGATTTACTTCTTGGACTATTTTTTATAACCGTTGGCATGCAGATAAATTTTGTAGTCGTGCTCTCAAATATCTGGCTAGTTCTAGGGCTAGTCTTTAGCATAATGGTCGTAAAAGCCATCGTCGTTTTTGCCGTTTTAAATATCTACTTAAAACGCAGGGTCGCTGCTAAAACCGCACTTAGCGTCTGTCAGATCGGCGAATTTGCACTGGCTGTATTTGGGCTGATGACTACTAGAAATTTATTAGATGTCCAAACTGCTCAAATTTTCATCGCAGCCTCTGTTATATCGATGTTTGCAACACCTTTTATACTTAAAAAGCTTGACATCTTAGCTGATCTTGTAGAGCGCGAGGTGGTAGTCGAGTCAAACGAGACCTTAAAGCCACAAAAACTAAAAAATCATATCGTAGTCTTTGGCTATGATAGGCTTGGTCAAGAGGTGGTTTTGAGACTAAAAGAGACAAAGCTTTTATACATCGTGCTTGATAACGACATCAGCCTAGTTGAGCTTGGCAGAAGCCGCGGGGAAAATGTATTTTTAGGAAACGTGCTGCAAAGCGACACTCTTGAAAATGCCTGCCTAAACGACGCAGCAGCCGTTATCATAACAGTTAGCAACGAGCAAAGAGTTGAGCTGATCGCGCAAAAGATCAAAGACTACGGAGCAAATATCCAAACGATCATCAAAGCAAATGGCGAGGGCAACAAAGATATCTTTGGCGAGCTAGGCGCAAATTTCCACCTAATAAGCGAAGAGCGCGTCATGGCAAAAACACTTGTTCACGAAGCCCTTCAGTGCAAGATCGACCACGATGTAAGAGCGTAGTAAATTTATACAAAAAACTATACATCATAATTATTTATAAATACAATGTATGGTATTATAATTGCAAAAAAGGATAAACAATGGCACAAATTTGCTTAAGAGTAGAAGATAACATTAAAAAATCAGCCGAGGCGATCTGCAAAGAGATGGGGCTTTCTATGTCGTCAGCTGTTAATATTTTTCTTACAAAGCTAGTTTCTGAAAGGGCTATCCCTTTTGAAGTTTCAGCTCCAGATCCATTTTATAAAGACGAAAACATAGCCTATCTTGAGAAAAAAATGAAAGACTTTAAAGAAGGAAAGCTAAATTTTAAAGAGCAGGAACTACTAAGCTAACAATGAGCAGAGATATAAAATGGGATTTTGACGTTTGGAAGGTCTATCTATCTTGGCAAAACCATGATAAAAACACCTTAAAAAGGATAAATGAGCTCATAAAAGATACGATTAGAGATCCTTTTGATGGTATAGGCAAGCCTGAAGCGCTAAAAGGAAATTTGTCTGGTTTTTATAGCAGAAGGATAAACAGCGAACACCGCTTGGTTTACGCAGTAGATGAAACTATGATCTACATAATAGCCTGCAAGGGGCATTATAATTAATATTTTTGCTCCCAACATCTCTTCATAAGTCTTTTTAAAATATAACTT
>CABPVN010000003.1:299642-334570 GCA_902460825.1 Campylobacter concisus | reverse complement strand
AGGCTTAAGTTTGGCAGGTATTTTTAATAGTTTTAAAGGAACTTTTAATGTTGATGGAAAAGAAGTTGAATTAGATGAATTTATGAAAAAATATAAGTAAAAATAATGACACTCAAAGAGCTTTCGCAAATAACTGGATTACATACGATACCTTGTTACGTTGGAATACAACTAAAAAAGATGACTATCGGCGAGCCCCTGTAAGGCTCTTAAAAGAAGCCGATAGGTCTATATTTTAAAACTATAAAATGTATATTAGATGTTAAATTTCTAATATACATTTCTAAAAACTAAATTTGACTTTGCGATTACTCATTTCTTAAAGTTTGAAGGACATTTACCTCTGTGGCTTTTTTTGCTGGATAGTAGGACGAGATAGCCACGATAAACACAGCTCCAACGATGATAAGCACAAGATCGATGGTTGAGAGTTCAAGCGGTAGTTTGCTTGAGCCATAAACATCGGCTGGCAGGTCTATGATGTTGAAATTTCCAAGTAAAAATAGCCCCAAAAAGCCAAGCACTAAGCCAAATATGATGCCACCTCCACCTATAACTAGCCCTTGATAAAAAAAGCTTCTTTTTATCTCGCCTTTACTAGCACCAAGCGCTAAAAGTAAGGCGATCTCCTGCCTGCGGTTCATCACGGTCATTAGTAACGAGCTTATGATATTTAGCGACGCCACAAGGATAATTAACATCAAAACAATAAAAAGTGCTCTTTTTTCAAGTGCGAGCGCTGAGAAAAAGTTGCCATTTTGCTCCCACCAGCCAATAGCAACCGTACCAGCTGGAAGCCCCTCGCGCACCCTTTTTATATCATCAAATGGCTTACTTGAAAAGATGTGAATTCCATCATAAACTCCTTTTGGGTAGTCTAAAATTTTCCTTAATGCATCAACCGAAGTATATGAAAATGCCTTGTCATAGGCGATTAACCCAGATGTAAATGAGCCGCCGATATCAAAGCGCTTCATCTTTGGCGTTAGCGAAAAGCCAGCAGGATCAGCCTTTGTAAAGATAAGCGTTAGTTTTTCATCGTTTCTTAGCCTAAACTCACTCGTTATGCCACTTCCAACAAGTATCTCAAAACCCTCTAGCTCTTTTTCTTTCAAAGCTTCATTAACAACTGAATTTATCTGCTTTTCATCTTTAAAATTTACGCCATAAATTAGCCCACCTTCAAGCGCATTTGCCGAGCGGTAAATGACCTGCGTGCTGATATATGGACTAAATTTAAGGTCGCTAAATTTAGCCTTTAGCTCATCTACAAAGCCATCATCGATCGATCCTTTAAAAGCGCTTTGAACGGTTATAGGATAGTTCATCGTAAAAAGTTTGCGCTCAAATTCTTTATCAAATCCGTTCATGATCGCCATCGCAACTATTAAAACCATAAGACCAATGCTCACACCAAGAAAGGCGAGCAAGGCGCTTAGTGCGATAAATGGCTGAGTTTTATCAAATCTTAAATATTTAAAAAGTAGATACTTTGGTAAGCTTGTCATCAAATAGCCTTTAAAAGATTAAGGCGCTTTGGCGCCTTAAAAGTAGAAATTTTAAGCAAATATGCCTTTTTTAGGGCCACTTTTGCCGTGGCAATCTTTATATTTTTTACCGCTTCCGCAAGGGCATGGAGCGTTTCTTGGTATCTTTTTTTCTGGCGTAAAATTTTCATCTTCGCCTTGGTTATTATAGCTTAGGGGCTCATTTTCAGCATTTTGGCTAGCTTCTAGCATCATCCTAGCTTGCTCTTCTTGCTCCTCACGGCTCTTAAATCTAACAACTTGAAGCGTCTTAACGCTCTCAGTTTTTAGCCTACCAACTAGCTCCATAAAGAGGTTATAGCTCTCTTTTTTATACTCCACAAGCGGATCTTTTTGATTATATCCTCTTAGACCGATACCAGTTTTTAGGATATCCATCTGATAAAGGTGCTCTCTCCACGCATTATCAAGCACTTGAAGATATAAAATTTTCTCTATATCTTTTCTTTGCTCTTCATTTAGCACGCTCATCTTTTCGTTATATCTTGCGCCAAAAATTTCAACAAGCTTATCGATAAGCTCATTATACTCTAGCCCTTTTAGCTCGATCTCGTCGATCTCTTCGCCGCAGTCAGCAAGGATGATAGAGCATAAATTTTTAATATCAAAGTCATCTTTCAAGCCACCATGGAAAATTTCGGCCGTGTCAAGTAAATTTGTAACGTATTCAACTCTATTTTGAGCTATCTTTTCGCTCATATCGTAGCTCTTATCAAGTAGCTCATCGCGGTATTTGTAGATAGTCTTTCTTTGCTCGTTCGCCACGTCGTCATACTCAAGCAAGTGCTTCCTAGCCTCAAAGTGCAAGCTCTCGACCTTCTTTTGAGCATTTTCAACAGCCCTTGTCACCATGCGGCTCTCGATACTCTCACCCTCGTCGATACCAAGCCTATCCATGATCGCTTTTATGCGGTCGCTACCAAAAATTCTTAAAAGATTGTCCTCTAAGCTTAGGTAAAATCTACTCATACCAGGGTCGCCCTGACGGCCAGCACGGCCACGCAGCTGATTATCTATCCTTCTACTTTCGTGCCTTTCGGTGCCGATGATGTATAGACCACCAAGGTCTCTCACCTCGTCATTTATCCTGATATCAACACCACGTCCAGCCATGTTAGTAGCGATAGTTACAGCGCCTTTTACGCCAGCTTGTGCGATGATCTCGGCCTCTTTTTCGTGGTTTTTAGCATTTAGCACAGAGTGTGGGATACCAACTTTTTTAAGCATCTCATGAAGCACCTCACTACGCTCGATACTTGCAGTTCCCACAAGCACTGGCTGACCTTTTTCGTGAGCCTTTTTAATCTCGTCGATGACAGCTTTAAATTTCTCATTTTGAGTTTTGTAGATAAGGTCGTTTTGATCGATCCTCCTAACTGGCACGTTCGTAGGTATCGAGATAACTTCAAGGTTATAAATTTGAGAAAACTCAGTAGCCTCTGTCTGAGCCGTACCAGTCATACCTGCAAGCTTTTTATACATTCTAAAGTAGTTTTGGTATGTTGTATCGGCAAGCGTTTGGCTCTCTTCTTGGATTTTTACGCCCTCTTTTGCCTCAAGCGCTTGGTGAAGCCCCTCGCTAAAGCGTCTGCCCTCACTTAGACGTCCTGTAAATTCATCAACGATGACAACCTCGCCATCTTTTACGACGTAATGAACGTCTTTTTCAAAGAGATTGTGCGCCTTTAGAGCTTGATCTAAGTGGTGGCTTAGCACGGCGTTTTCAAGGTTGTATAAATTTTCAACTCCAAAGAGCTTTTCGGCCTTGTTTATGCCAGCCTCTGTGATCATTATCGTTCTATTTTTTTCATCTACTATAAAATCCCCCGTTGGCTTTGAGCCTGGCACGTTTGGATCAGCTGGAGTGCCTCTGGTAAGCTGTTTTGCGACTTGATCAGCTCTTATGTAGCCATCAAGCGTGCGGTTTGTTGGACCAGAGATTATAAGTGGCGTTCTAGCCTCATCTATCAAGATACTATCGACCTCATCGACGATAACGAAGTTATGGCCTCTTTGCACCTTTTGACCAGCTTCAAATTTCATATTGTCACGAAGGTAGTCAAAGCCAAATTCTGAGTTTGTGCCGTATGTTATGTCGGCGTTATAGGCAGCTTGTCTTACTTCATCGTCGTATCCGCCACTTAGTATCACATCAACGCTTAAGCCCAAAAAGTTATAAAGCTCGCCCATTTGCGTCGCATCACGCTTTGCAAGGTAGTCATTTACTGTTACTACGTGCACGCCCTTGCCACTCATCGCGTTTAAGATAACTGGCAAAGTAGCCACCAAGGTCTTACCCTCGCCCGTTTTCATCTCAGCGATCCTGCCCTCGTTTAGCACCATACCGCCGATTAGCTGCACATCAAAATGGCGCATCTTAAGCACCCTTTTGCTAGCCTCTCTAACGATCGCAAAGACATCATTTAAAATTTGATCTAAAGTGACTTTTTCTTCGACGACTTGGGCTTTAAGCTCGTTAAATTTGATCTTAAGCTCATCATCGCTCATCTTTTCATAAGTAGGCTCTAGCGCATTTATCTGCGCCACGCGTTTTATATATTTTTTGACTTCTCTATCGTTTTTCGTGCCAAAAATCTTTCTAAATACCGATGAAATCATTATTTTACCTTCCTAAATTTTTAAACTTTGGATCTTAGCATAGTTTAACTATTTATTTAATTAAACTGGGCTAGAATACGCCAAAAAAGGATAAAAAATGAGAAAATTTTTGATAGCTTCTCTTGTCGCAGTTTGCTCATTTGGCGCTGGCTTAAATTTTAAAAGCCTGCAAAGCGACTTTACGCAAACCGTCTTTAGCGAGGGCAAAAGTGTAAATTATAAGGGTAGATTTTACGCTAAAAGCGACAACACCGCGCTTTGGATATATGAAAGCCCAACACCAAAGAGGATTTATTTCGACAAAGACAAAGTGGTCGTGATCGAAGATGAGCTTGAGCAAGCCATCATTTCAAGACTAGATGACACGCCAAATTTGACGCAGGTCTTAGCTCACGCAGAGCAAATTCAGCCGACACTTTATAAGGCGATATATGACGGAGTTGAGTACTTTATAACGATAAAAAACACGCTTCCAACGACGATTGACTATAAAGACAAGCTCTCAAATAAGATAAAAATAACTCTAAGCAACCCTGTAAAAGACGCGCTCATCCCAAAAGAGACGCTAACTCCAGTCATTCCACAAGGTTACGACATCGTAAATCAATAAATTTGGCTAGCTTTTAGCCAAATTTACTCACTTCTCTCCGAAGTCTTTTCCAAATTCCTGCACATTATTTAGATCAATAGGCTTTTGCACCACGTCATTTGGATCAGGTGCGACGATGATCTCATTGCCTTTTTTCTTCTTTTCTGGCTTTGTCATCACATCTTCATTTACGCTTGGATCAGAGCATAAATTTTGGCTTTTTATAGCTTTTATGATCTCGCTTAGCTCTAAATTATTTATCACTTTGATATTTAAAATAAGCACGTCGTCGATGTCAAGCGAGTGTTTTTTGGCTGCATATTTCATAAAGAGCTCTTTAAATTTCTCTTTTCCCATTGAGGTTAGGATATCCTCCACGTAAAAGCTGCCAACAACGACGTTTAGCGCGTCAAGCACGTAGGCTTCGTTCTCCTCCACGTCACGTCCGACAACTTCAAGGTTCATGCTTATCTTTTTTGTTAAATTTTGTCCAGCTTTTGAGTAGATATCTGTTTGAAAATCACTCACTTTTAGCACATCTGCAAATGCAAAAACGCCAAAAACAAGGCTTAAAAGTAGCTTTTTCATAAACTCTCCTTAATATGCAAAAATACGTTTTCTTGGTAAAATTTCTTAACTTCGTCGTCAATTTTAACCACTTTTCTTAAATGCTGCCTAAAATCACTTTTCTTATCATAAAAAAGTTTTAAATTTTTAGGATTTACCGCGCGAGAAAGTGCGACGTAGAGCTGTCCTTTGGCAAAGATGTGGTTGATGTTGCAAATGAGTGAGTTTATACTCATGCCTTGAGACTTGTGGATAGTTAGCGCATAGGCTAGCTTAAATGGAAACTGATAAAGCGAGGCTTGCACGTTCTCTTCGATCTCGTCTTCGTTTAAATTTAGCGCGCAAAAGTTGTATGCGCACTTTTCTATCTCACATATCTCGCCGCTATCTTTTTGTACGATCACACTTGAGATCACGCCTTTTTCTTTTAAAATTTGCATGATCTTGCCCTGCTCGCCGTTGTAGTATTCGCCCCATTTATTTGAAGTAAAGATGATCTTAGCCCCTATCTTCATCTCCAAATTTCGCAAGATATTTAGCGTGTTTGCCCACTTTTCAAACTCTTTTTTATCTAAATTTTCATCCATAACAAGCACGTCCGAGTTTGAAATTTCAAGAGGCGCATTAAGCGCAAGAAGCCTTTTTTGATTTAGCATCTCAGCCTCTGCGTTTCTACCAAAAAGCACGCTTGTCTCGCTATCTGGCTCTATAGCATCCACTCGCAGACCCTCTATATAAGCCATCATCTCATCATCTAGCTCACCAACTCTAAGACGAGAGAGAATTTCATAAAATTTAAGATCATTTGTGCGTTTTGAGACGAGCAGCTCGACATTTGTAAATTTCATATCCTCCCACGCATTGGAGTTAAAGGCGTATAAAAAGTTAAAAAGTTTGCTCTCATTTTGCTCTTTTTGCACGGGCGGAAGCTGATAAAAGTCGCCCACTATAAGCACCCTGCCCTTAAATTTAGAGGTAAGCAAGCGGTATCTTATCATCTCCATTACATTTGAGCTCACCATCGAAATTTCGTCTATTACAAGCAGATCGCAGGCATCTAGCATATTTCGTAGCTTGCTTAGCTTATCTTTTTGGCGGTAGTCAAGCCGTCTTAGCTCCTCGTAGTCCTTGCAGTAGCCAAATTTAAAAAAGCTATGCAAGCTCACGCCCCCAAGGCTAACAGCGCTTATGCCAGTTGAGCCAAGGATGACGACGTTTTTGAAATTTTCTTTGTAGTGTCTGATGATGGAGGCGGTTAGATAGCTCTTGCCAACACCGCCGCCGCCTGTTAAAAAGACGTTTGAGCGAGATAGAATTTCTAAAATTTGATCTTTCATCTACTCAAACATCTCTGGGCGATACTCAAAATGCATCGTATCAAAGTGCTTCCAGCGTCCGCCCCAGACAAATTTATGCTTCTCAAAAACTCGCACGATCTTTTCAGGGATCAAGTTTTCATAGCCCTTGCTCCACTGCCAGTAGTGGCTCTTTTTTACATTTATATCGATCGCGATGCCGTAGCTGTGCGCGCTTAGGCGGTTTGTGCCAGCGATGATGCGCCACTTAAATGTCCCGCCTGGATCTTTTAGGTACTCAAGTAAATTTGGATCGCTCTTTACCATCTCGTTTAGCTCGTTACTAACATCTTGCAAGGCGGTTGCAGCGCCATTTTTAGAGTTAAATTTTAAAGGCAAATTTAAAAAATCCTTTAGCCAGATGACATCTACTAAATTTGCCTTTACCGCGCTCTCGCTTGAGCCATAAATTTTGCCTAAAAGCTCGTAGTTTCTGCATCTACCAGCATCACTTAGCGCGGTACTTAGTGGCGAAAACGCAGCGTAATCAAGTGCGTTCATATCTTCGATATCAGCCCCGGTGCTGCACTCTTCATCTTTTTGTTTAAAATCATCATAGACTAGGCTCGTGCCATCACTAAATTTAACCAAATTTTCTTCGATCTTTACGTCATAAGCTCTTTGCAAAGCTGAGATCTTTCTAGCCTTATCTAGCATCCCTTGCTCAGGCCTCATTACATTTATAGAATCAACCTTAGAAATTAGCAAATTTGCACTTTGTATGTCGCTTCTATTTTGTCCGATATTTAGCGTAGTTATGGCAGTCGCTCCAATTAGCGCGCGGCCGTTGTTTGCAGTCTTTAGCCCCCAAGCATCATGCACCACGTAGATATCATCGCCCTTATATCCAGCATAGAGCATGATGTGACCTGGCAGATGCACGAGCGTGAGATATGGCACGCCCTTTTCTTTTATCTCTTTGCTCTTTGCAGCGTTACTAAGACCTTTTAGATTGATCTTCTCTCCCATATTTGCCTGCGCCCTTGAGTTCCTAGGTAACCACACGCCAAAGCTTGCTAGCAAGTCTTTTGTAAAAAGCGAGCAGTCTCTTAGCTTATCCACCCCACCCCAGCCATAAGGCTGAGTAAGAAGCGAGCTAAGAATTGTTTTTAAATTTGAGTCGTTAAATTTAAGTGGAAAAAGGGCGCTAAAAGACTTTGAGAGGACAAACTCCCTAAGCATATTTCTTACATAAATTTTGCCGTAGTAGTTTTTGTCATCTTGCGCCAAAACTGGCAGTATCGCGCCGACACGTGAGTAAAACAAAAAGTTTCCACCCTTGTCATAAACTGGCATCTTGTCGGTTTTTATCGTGACAAAGCTTGATTTTTGATAGGCAAGCGCCTCTTCATCGCTTATAAATTTGATATCTTCAACTTTCACCCAGCCCCAAACCGCATCATCACTCACAAACGCCCACGCCCTATCTTTTGAGAGGTGCGAGACAAAAAGCGGATGAGCGATGCTTAGGGTGGATTCTTGCAAATAATCAAACGGATAGCCCTCGCCCGGAGTTTGCGGGTTTAAAAATATCGGCTCGTCGGTTGGGAAATTTCTTACAGCTGTGTTTGCTGAAGTTAGAGCGTAAGCTGAAATTTGCAAAAAGCCAGCGAAATTTGCATTGTCCTTTTGCGCGTCAAACCAGCTTTGAGGTATCTGCCTAAAATTTGAGCCAAAATACTTTCTTTTTTCGCTTGGCTTATATACATTAAACGCCCAAAAAGCGTCATTTGGGTTAAATTTCACGCCTCTTAGAGTAAAAACTTTAAATCTTCTTTTTAAAATTTCATCTTGAGCAAAACTTGCGCTTTGCATATTTTGAGGTAGCGACGAGGCATCTTGTTTTACTTCAAATTCAAGCAAGCTAATGCGCTCATTTGGCTTATAGACATTTTCGTCTGGCAGGGCATTTTGCTGCTTGTTTGGCTCTGGTTTTGTTGTCTGCGAACAACCCAAAAACAAAGCAACACTAAGTGCTAAAAATATACCTTTTTTCAAATTTCTTCCTTATCCTTAAATATAGCTTCGACGATCAAAACAAAGATATAAAACATCTTTTCATCGTTATTTTTGCAAATTTACCTCATCGTCTCGTTTTGGTCCCTGACCTTTATATCGTTTGATCTTAAAATTTCTGCAATGTCTGAGCCAAATTTCTTTGAAATTTCCCCAACTTTGACATCATTTAGCGCGTTTAAAAACCTTGTCGTGTTGCAGTCCATCTGCACTGGCTTGTGCTTTAAGATATTTTTAAACTCAAGGCTTAGCTTTTTTAGCTTTTTCTTCTTGACGTAGCTGTGAATGATAGTTAAAACAACTAAGCTAAAGCCAAAGAAAATGTGCAAATTTAGCGAATTTTCGCTCATCTCTCCCTTTAAAAAGAGCACGCCGCTTACAAAAAGTCCAGCCACGCAGACAAAAAGTAGCAGCAAGATGATGTATTTAAAGACGACCTCGAGCCAGACGTTATCTTTTAGCTTCTCAAACATCAAGCCGCCCTATCTCATCTTCTCTAAAAACTAAAATTTCATTCTCTTTTAGCAGTTTTGCTGCTACGCCGTCACCTAAAATGAGCCTTTTAGTGAAGCTTCCATCATAAATTTGTCCACTCCCACAGCTTGGGCTTCTAGCTTTTAAAATAGCCTTTTTACAGCCATTTAGCTTAGCTATCTTTAGGCAAATTTTAGCTCCATTGATGAAATTTTCGCTCACGTCTTTGGCGGTTTTTGTGACAACAAGCCCATCTTTCATCTCAGCTGGCTCTCTTGGCGTGCTAAGTCCGCCAAAAACCTCTGGACAGATAAAAAGCAGATGATATTTTTTTGAAATTTCATCCAAAACGCCTCTATCCAAAAGGTTATTTTCGCCGTTAAATTTGCAGTTTATGCCAGCCAGACAAGCGCTTATTAAGACCTTTTCTCTCAAAGTCCAGCTTCTTTTAAAAGCTCGCTAGCATAAATTTCACGAAGTTTGCTTGAGATTTCGCCCACTTTTGCGCCGTTTATCGCCTTACCGTCAGCATAGATGACTGGCAAAAGGATGAGCGTAGCAGCCGAGATAAAGACTTCATCAGCACTATAAACCTCGTCCATGCTAAATTTACGCTCCTCTATCTTTAGGCCGATATCTTTAGCTATCCTTAAAAGCCTCATGCGGCGGATCCCTGGCAAAATTTCATTTGAAAGTGGCTTTGTGATAAGAGTTTTATCTTTGATGATAAAAGCGCTGGAGCTACAGCCCTCTGTGACAAAGCCATTTTCGACCATAAAGCCCTCGTCTGCGCCCTTTTTGTGAGCCTCATTTTTAGCATAGCACTGAGCTAGAAGCGAGATCGACTTTATGTCGCGCCTCTTCCACCTTATGTCCTCGACGCTTACCACTTTTATGCCTGTTTTTGCGGCTGGGTTGTTTAAAATTTCACTCTCATAGCAAAAGATAAAGACGCTTGGGGTTAAATTTTCCATAAAATAGAAATTTCTAAACGCCACACCCCTTGTTACTTGCATGTAAATTCCGCCCTCTTTTAAGGCATTTTTGGCGATTATCTCGTTTAAGATCGCTTCAAATTTATCTTTTTTGTAGGGCAGACTTATATCTATCTCATTTAAGCTTCTCTCAAACCTCGCCCAAAAGCCCTCTTTATCGACCATTTTTGAATTTATCACAGGCACGACTTCGTAAATTCCATCGCCAAATACAAAACCTCTATCAAACGCACTAACTTTTGCCTCATCTTTTGGCACAAACTCGCCATTTAAAAAGACCGTTTCTAAAGCTTTATCTGCCATTTTTTGCTCCTTAAATTTTGGGCAGATTGTATCTAATTTTGTTTGAATTTACAGATTCTTTGGATATAATGAAGCAAATTTTTAAAGGTAAAAAGTCTATAAAAAATGAAAGAAAATTTAAGAAACACTATCATTAAAAACGTTTTTTTTGTATCAAAACAGCCAGTTTTATTTAGAGATTTACTTGAAGCAAATGCCCTTTTTAACGAAGGTATGCTAGTTGATGGCGCAAAGCTAAATTTTAGATTTAACCACGTAAAGCTCTATCAAATTTACACACTTATCTGCTTTGTAGTCTTGTTTCCGCTTCTTATCATCACGCACCACTTTTTAGCAAAGGCTGACGCGCACATCTCGATAATCGCAACCACCATCGTCACTTCAGCTGTCTTTATCGGCTTTGATATGTTTAAGGTTTGGGCAAGAAGAGAGATAAGCCTAGATCTTATAAAAAAGGCTTGGAGCGTGCATTTTCCATATTTTGGATATGAAAAATATTCAAGCAAGGTTGAAGAAATTTACAACACCGCTCTTAAAAATGACGTTTCAAAAAAAGATTTAGAACAATATATATATGAAAAGCTAATCTCTCAAAAAGAGAGCGCTGAGTAAATTTCATTTTGCCCTAAAGCAACTCGTAAAATTAGCTTTTTAGCGTTTTCGTCTTTGCAAAGCAGTTTCGTTTCTATCTCACTTATGAAATAATATGGAAGTTTTTTGATCTTTTTATCTAGCATTAAAAATCTATCTGAGATGATTTTTACATCATTTTGCAAGGCGTTTTTCTCCTTTAGCTCATCTAAATTCAGATAATTTCTAAGCTTAATCAGATCGCTATTTATATCATCAAGCTTGCTAGCTATAAATTTTGCATTTTTCATATTATCATCGTCTAAATTTTTACTAACTTTTATAGCGTAGTTTAGCTCATTTAGCGAGCCTAAAATCTCTTTTTCATCCGTGCTAAAAGCATCTTTGTTTGACTCATTTAGAGAAATTTGCACCAAATTTCTAAAACCTATCAAGACATCACTTAAGCTATCTTTTACCTTAGTATAGTCATTTTTTCTAGTTAGCAAATATGCAGCAAAAACTATCACAAAGCCAGCCGCCACGTCGAGCAATCTATCGACCATAAGGGCTAAAAAGTCTCTTTTTATAAGCGAAAAAATAGATGTAAATTCAAACATAAAAGCCGTTGCAAAGACGATTTGTTTGTATGATTTTAGATAATAAACCAAAAACATACCGATAAAGACAACCACGTAAAATGCGTATGATTCACCCATAAATTTCACAAAAGCAAGCGCGATAAAAAAGCCGATAACTCCGCCAAGAAGGCTATCTCTGCCAGCATTTTTTAAAGCATCTTCGTCGCTTTTGTTTAGACTCATCACTGCTATGGCTATCCAAATTCCATGATTTATATGCATCGCCTGCGCTATAAAAATGGCTATCGACATGCAAATGGCAAGCCTTAAAGACTCTTTTAATATTTCATTTTTTAAATTTAGCTTTTTAAACGCCTCTTTTAGCGTGATCTTTTTTGTCTTATTAAACGAGAGTTTGTCCTCGCCGCCCTCTTTTATAAGCAAAAATTTATCATAAAGCACACCAAGCGAGCTTGCAAAAATTTTAAAATTTGAGTTTTTAGCTAAATTTAGCGCATCAAATTTTAGCTTTGGAGTTTGATTTTTGAAAATTTTTTTAAGCTCAAAAAGGTTGTAAGCGATCTCATTTTTTACCTCATTTAAAAGCGCTTTGTCATCGATCCTTTCAAACGAAGCGCCTAATGTTCGAAGCAAAAGAGCGATCTCTTCAACTTTATAAAAATAAAATAGAGCCCTAGCTTGATTTCTAACTAGCTTAACATCTTTTATCTTTAGGCTTTTGTTTGCAAAAATTTCTTTTGATTTGTCAATCGAGCTCATCAAATCTGCAATACTTGCGTAAAAATGGCTCGTGCCAAGCGCCTTGCTCGACAAGATGGCGTTGTCTAGTAAAAAGCTGATGCTCTTTTTAGTAAATTTGCCGTATTTGCCAAAGTTTTCAAATTTTATGATGATGCTTAGCACGCCAGCAAGCACCAGACCACCGATGCTATCAATCACATTTAGCCCAACTGCGGCCTTTGTTACAAAAGCAACTAGCCCTGTTGCATTTACGGCAAGCAAAATTTTGTTTAAATTTGAGCTATAAATTTGGCTAATACCTACCACAAATATCCAGACAAATACGATAAGCGAGAGCCAAATGCCAAGGCTGATAAAAGGATCAACAAAGGGCATAAAAGCGCAAGAAAGCGCAATATAAAGTAGTAAAAAGGCAAATTTGCTCCTATCTTTGCACTCAAGCTCGCCAAGAAAGAAGATGCCCATCGTGATATTTACAGCCATGATGGCGCCGCTTAGATGAAAGAAGTAAAAGCACAAAAAGCAGTTAAAGGCGATAGTCGTGGCAGCTTTTAGCGAGTAGATGAGCTGGAAATTTGCAGGGTCGTAGTAATGGATGAAGCTTTTAAATTTCTTGATTATTTCCATTGACGCTCTTGCATATTGTTTAAAATTTGATTTTTATAACGCAAATTTTCAAGCTTTATGCTAAGAGCTCTGTTTTCCTCAAGGAGCATATCTCGTTTGCCGCTGATGTCGGCGATATCTCTACTTATATAATAAATTTGATTTGCTATATAAATTTTTGGCAAAAATAGAGCCAGCGCTATAAAAACTGCCAGATAGACCATTACTAGCGTCTTAAAGCTTAAATTTACCTCACGTTTTTGCTCCTCGTCGTGAAGTGTTAGCAACTCTTCTTTTTCTTGCATCTTTATCCTTTTATCTTAAAAACACGCAGTTTTGCGCTCTTGCTTCGTGAGTTTTGCGCTAGCTCACTTTGGCTTGCTGTTAGTGGCTTTTTGGTTAAAATTTCACCCAGTTCGTGGTTGTTTCCGCACTCACATCGGTAGATGCCAGGCGGACAGATACAGCTGTTTGCCCACTTTTTGAAGCGCTCTTTTACGATCCTATCTTCAAGCGAGTGAAATGTTATGATCGCCACCAAGCAATCTTTAAAACCGCCATTTTCTATGCCATCAAGCAAATTTGTTAGCTCATCTAGCTCGCCATTTACCTCTATCCTGATCGCCTGAAAAGCAAGGATCGCAGGGCTAACACCGCGTCCTTTTATCTGGGCTGTGCCTATTATGTTTGCAAGCTCTTTTGCGCTTGTTATCTCGCCTAAATTTCTAGCATTTATTATCTTATTTGCGATCCCAGAGGCATTTTTTAGCTCGCCGTAATCCCTAAAAATCCTAACTAACTCATCAAACGAGTAGCCATTTACCACGTCATAGGCGCTAAATCCTCGCTCTTTATCCATACGCATATCAAGCGCGCTTGAGCCAAGGCTAAAGCCTCTATCATCTTTATCTATCTGCAAAGAGCTAACGCCAATGTCAGCTAAAATCCCTCTAGCATTTGAAATTTCATCACTGCTAAGTTTGCTAATAAGCTCAGAAAAATTGCTCTTATAAATTTTCACTCTACTGTCAAATGGCTCAAGTTTTTTGAGCGAGAAATTTATAGCTTCATTGTCTTTGTCGCAAGCGATCAAATTTAGATTTTCATTTTGAGACAAAATGGCACTAGAATGTCCAGCATATCCAAGCGTGCAATCTATAAAATTTCCACGCAGGTCTTTAAAAAATGATAAAACTTCGTCAAGTAAAACGCTAATATGCGGACTTTGCAACACTGCCTCTTTAATGAAATTAGTGTGAAAATTTATCGAAATTTTACTTAAAAAGCTATCATTACATAAAATTTTACACAAATTTTAAGATAGCTTAAATATAATCACCCAAACATAGGAGAAAAAATGGACTTATTGCACTCAACAAATGAGATAAAAAAGATATCTCTTTCGATGTTTAGAAAGAATTTTTTTGGTGTTTTTCATGGTTCTATCTCGGCAAGGGTAGAAAAAAATCAATTTATCATCAACAAGCAAAGTGCCATTTTTGACGACTTGCAAGATAGTGATCTAACGCTTCTTTCATCTAAAAAAGACTACCGCTGGAATGATGCAAGCTTGGATGCTGATATACACTTAAACATCTATAAAAACATAAATGAAGCAAAATTTGTCTGCTACGCCATGCCTCCATACGTGACAGCTTATGCAATGAAACATGAAAAGATCGCACCAAAAGACTATTTTGGATGCATGAGATTTAATGAAATTTTAGTCTATGATCCAAAGCAGTTTGACGACTGGTATGAGCGTGCTGAGACAGAAATTTATAGAGCGATGATAGAGAAAAATACTAACGTCGTCGTGATCAAAGGATACGGCGTTTACGCGTATAGCAGGAGCCCTCAGCTACTTGCAAAAGATATAGCCTTGTTAGAAAACAGCTGCAAACTGCTTCATTTTACTGGTAATTACAGCGATTTTAGCATTTAAATTTTTGCTAACAAAGATAAAAAATGTTAGTAAAAATTTAGCAAGAAACGTTTTTATAAAGCCCCATTTTAAGCTTATTTAAGCCAAATTTCTATAAAATATCGCACAAGCTTTGTTAGTATTTTAAAGGAAGAACTTAATGTTATCTTGGATGCAAAAACATAAAAAATACCTAGTCGTGACAATTTGGGTAAGCACGATAGCTTTTGTCGGTGCTGGTTTTGTCGGCTGGGGCGCATACGATCTAAACAGCAACAGAGCTACTTCGGTAGCCAAAGTAGGACATAGAAATATAAGCGTTCAAGAGTTGCAACAAAAATACGATAGGTTATATCAGTACTACAACAATGTATTTGAAGGCAAATTAACTCAAGAGAAAGCTGAAGAGTTAGGCTTAGAAAATGCTGCACTTCAAGCTGCTATTCAAGAAAATTTATTACTAAATTTTGCAGACGATATCGGTCTAAGCGTTAATAAAGACGATGTTTTAAAATATATAATCGTCGATCCAACATTTCAAAAAGACGGCGTTTTTGACAAAAATTTATACTACGATGTGCTAAGAAGAGCCAGGATAAACCCAACTGATTTTGAAGACAATCTAAAACTAACTATCTTACTAGATAAACTTAGAACTATTTTAAATCTACCTGCTAGCAAAGAAGATATTGCGATGATGGAAGCTAGCTTTTTTATGCAAGATAAATTAGCCGTACAAGTAGTAAATGCTGATCAAAATGAGATCAAAGTAGATGAGAAAGAGCTAAAAGATCTTTGGGAGATAAATAAAAATAACTATATGACAAAGACACTTTATGGCATAGATACATACTTTGTCGAGTCAGAAAAAAGCGACGCAAACGAAAGCGTTTTAAAATCTTACTATAACGAGAACCAAGATAAATATAAGGGTTCTGATGACAAGATAAAACCTTTTAGCGAGGTAAAAGCTGAGGTTAATAAAGACTACAACATAGAGCAAAGCAAAACTAATGCTTTAGAAAAGTATGTCGCTGTTAAAAAAGCTGAACTTGCAACTAATGGTTTTATAAGTGTAAATGAAGACAACGCTACTTTTTCACTTGATGAGATAAAGGGCGCAAAAGTTGGCGAAGTGATAAAACCATTTATCTACAAAGATGGCTATTTGATAGCTAGAATAAAAAGTATAACTCCTCCACAACCTATGAGCTTTGAACAAGCAAGAGCTAATGTGCTTGAAATTTATAAAAGTAAAAAAGAAAAAGAAATTTTAACAGCAAAAGCAAAAGAGACTCTACAAAACTTCAAAGGCACAGATGTTGGCTTTGTTAGCAGAGAGGTAAATGGCTCTATTGCGGGCTTAAATGAGAGCGATACAAGAGCTTTTGTATCTCAACTTTTTGACACTAACAACACAAAAGGTTATGTTATATTAGATGACAAAGCCGTAGTGTACGATATTTTGGAACAAAGATTGCTTACTAACAATATAAATAACAACTATAAGCAAATAACACAACAAAATGTTGCAATGCTTAAAAACAACGAGTTGATAAAAGATTTAACAAACAAACTTCTAAAATATTATGAAGTTAAAGAATATGTCAAAAGGTAAAAATTTTGAGTACTAGAATTTTAGGCATAGATGTCGGATCATTTCAAATTTGCGCTGTTATAGCAGAGCAAAATGATGATGGCATAAAGATAATAGGAATAGGCACAGAAAAAGCACAAGGTATAAAAAAGGGTGCTATAAACAACATCGAACTAGCTGCAAAATCTATAAAAAATGCACTCATAGAAGCGCAAAAAGTTGCGGGCACACACTACGAAAGAGTAGTAGTTTCGATATCTGGCAAATATACTAAAAGCGTAAATAGTAGTGGCGTAGTAAATATACCAAATCATGAAATAGGCATAAAAGAGATTGAGCGTGCTATGCAGATGGCAGATCACAATGCCGAGACTTCCCCAGAATATGAAAAACTTCATGTCTTACCTTACAACTTTAAGGTGGATGGACAAGAATTTATAGAAGATCCTATTGGTATGAATGGCACTAGACTTGAAGTGCAAACACATATCATAAGTATCCAAAAATCACAACTAAGCAACCTAAGAAAGGCTGTAAATTTAGCAGGCGTACAAGTCGATAACGTCGTTCTTTCTGGTTACGCATCAGCCATAGCAACACTAACAAAAGATGAAAAAGAACTTGGTGTTGCACTTATAGATATGGGCGGCGAGACATGTAATATGGTAGTGCACGCTGGAAATTCACTAAGATACAACTCATATCTTCACGTTGGCTCTGCAAATATAACTATAGACCTTTCAATGGCACTTCATACCCCTTTGCCAAAAGCTGAAGAGATAAAACTAGAATATGGCAAACTAGTAAATAAGTCAGTCGATCTTATCGAGCTTCCAAGACTTGGAGATGAGCAAAAAACTCATGAAGTTTCACTTGATGTTATATCAAATGTCATCTCGGCTAGAGCAGAAGAGACTGTGATGGTACTTGCAAATATGCTTGAAGATAGCGGATACAAAGATCTTGTCGGTGCTGGCATAGTACTAACTGGCGGCATGACAAAACTTGATGGGCTAAAAGACTTAGCTTCTGCGATATTTGACAACATGCCAGTTAGGATAGCTAGACCAAAAGAGATGGATGGTTTATATGAGATTTTAAGAGATCCAGCAAATTCTTGTGCCATAGGACTTTGTATGTATGGCGCTGGAGAATTTACACCTTATGAGATAGACTCAGAAAAAAAGATGAGATATAAGGGCGAATTAAGATCAAAGCCAAAATCAAATTTCAACATTTTTGAAGAAGAGAAAAAAGAGAAATTTGAAGCAAAAAAACAGGATAAAGATGATTTTGAAGAGGGCATTGAGCTTGTAAATATGGATATAAATTTAGAGCAAACAAACAACAAAAACGAGCTTGCAAATATCGCTGATATAAGCAAGCAAGAAAAAAAACCAAGTGCTTTAAAGAAATTTTGGCACAGCATGACACAACTATTTTGAGGAGAATTTTTACGATGAGCAACAGTTTCACAATCGAAGAGAATAAGAGCCTTTATAGCGCAAAGATAAAGGTAGTAGGCGTAGGTGGTGGTGGTGGTAATATGATAAACCACATCATAAGAGAAAATCCAAATTTAGACATCGATCTAATGATAGCAAACACAGATGCTAAGGCACTTGACAATTCTCCTGCACACACAAAGATACAGCTTGGTGAGAAAAAGACAAAAGGTCTTGGTGCTGGTATGAGACCAGAGGTCGGCAAAGAAGCTGCACAAGAGAGCTACGAAGAGATAAAAAGTGCTCTTGAGACTTCTGATGTTGTGTTCATCGCTTCAGGCCTTGGTGGTGGTACAGGTACAGGCGCTGCTCCAGTTGTTGCACAAGCCGCAAAAGAGATAGGTGCGCTAACAGTTGCTGTTGTAACTATGCCTTTTTCATTTGAGGGTAAAAAGCGCAGCAAGCTAGCTGATATAGGTCTAAGCGAACTTAGAAAAGAGAGCGACTCTATCGTTATCATACCAAACGACAGACTTTTAACTTTGATAGATAAAAAATCAGGCATCAAAGAGAGCTTTAAAATGGTTGATGAAGTGCTTGCAAGAGCGGTAAATGGTATGTGCTCTATCGTGCTTGACTCTGGTGTCAGCGATATCAACCTCGACTTTGCTGACGTAAAAACAGTTATGAGCCACAGAGGTCATGCTTTAATGGGCGTTGGCGAGGCTTATGGCGAGGGTGCAGCTCAAGAAGCTATAAAAAATGCTATCCAATCACCACTACTTGATAACATGAACATAAACGGAGCGCTTGGTGTTTTAGTTCATTTTAAAATGCATCCAAACTGCTCACTTGATGATCTTCATAGCGCGATGTCAATGATCGAGGAGGCATCTGATGATGATGCTGATGTGATCTTTGGTACAACAACTGATGAAAACATAGAAGACAATAAAGTCGAAGTTACTATCATCGCAACAGGTTTTAAAGGTGCTGAAAAAGAAAGCGAAGAAAAAAAAATAGCCCAAGAGCCTGAAAACGATCTTCTAAATAAAAATATCGTTTTAAAAAGAAGAGTAAGCGGTGGATATAATAGCGACGAGTATATCTCTCAGCTGGATATCCCATCATATCTTCGTCACCAAATGGACTAAGTCCTAACTAAAAATTCTCCTATTAAATTGCAAGTTCATCTTGCAATTTACCTTTTTATATATTCAAATTTTAACCATTACTTAGCAAATTCCTAAAATTATATTCTATAACTCGCATTATTTTTAGTTTTCACTTATATAAATTTATTTGTAAATTTATTAAATAGTTTAAGCAGCCCAAGCAAATTTAACTACGCTTTATGATATTTTTAAAATTTAAAGTAGAAGTTTAAGAAGAAAAGCTAGAAATTTGCTAGCTAAGCAAAATTTCTAGCCAAATTTATTAATTTACTCCAAGTTGTGCTTTTACAAAGTCGCTTGCCATTTGGATATTCCACTCAGGCTCCCAAACTAGGTCGATCTCGCACTCTTTTACACCTTCCACACCAAGCACAGCCGTTTCAACCCAGCCAAGTATCATCTCATGGAGCGGACAAGACTTGGTTGAAAGCGTCATCGTCACCTTTACTTTGCCGTTTTCATTGCAGCTTGCGTCGTATATCAGTCCAAGCGAAACGATGTCAAAGCCAACCTCTGGATCAACGATATTTGACAGAGCATCATAAATTTTTTCTTTCATTTTTTATCCTTTAAAACCAGTAAATTTAAAAACGTTTATCATATTTACAGCAAGCAAAATGATGCTTAAAGCCATAAAAATCATACTTGCATAGACCAAATTTCTCATCTCAAAGCTAACTGCCAAATAGTAGCACGCAAGCGAAATGACATTAAATGCTATGGCAAAATATGCAGCCTTTTTTAGTATCATCGCATCAAGCAGCGGCACTTTTGCCTTGCCAACAAATGGCGCCACATAGTGATACCAGATGAGAAATGGCGCGATCTTATAAAGATGAGCCACGATAAAGGCAAATAAAAAGCCATATATCATAAAAAATGCGGCCAAATTTAGCTTTTCAAAAGCCATAAATATAGCAGCACAAAGCAAGGCAAGCAGCGAAAGTGCGATATTTACATTCCAGTAGTCATACGCCTTTCTCACGCGTTTTTTTAAGATGTAAAATGCCTGGGCAATAAAAAGCAAAGCTGCCACAGCCACCGCAAAAATGGCTAAATTTTCATCAACTGCCAGCAAAATCCCAGCCAAAATATAAGAGACAAGAGAAGCCTTGCTAAGTGTAAATTTAAGATCATGAGCCAGCGCAAACATCGGCAAAAGCACGCTTGCAGCCCCAAGTATCACGAAAAATACAAAACCCAGCACAAAATATACGTGAAATTTTAGCGTCGTCATAAAATCAAGCATAAGCGTGCCGCCAAGTATCATCACCAGGCAAAATCCAAGCGTTATGCCAACTAGTAAAAATATCGCCGAAATAAAGAGTGCAAAGGCAGCAAAGCTTCTTTTTTGATTATCCATAAAGCTTAGCGCATAGGTCGAGCCAAAAAAGAGAAGTGCGCCAAAGAGAAAAACTGCGCTGATTTGTAAAATTCTGGCCTCGCCAAATATCATCGCATAGCTCATAGCAAGCAGCGACAGGCAAAAGATGGCTAAATTTAAAGTAGCCCCTTTGACCGTGAAAAATGGCTTTTCTAAGATGACTGAGGTTAGCTGATAGAGCGCTCCGATGATGATGCTCATCACAAAGCCCACGAAAAATATATGCAAAAAGCCAGCCGTATTTAGCGAACTAATCGCCTCAAAATCAGCGTAAAAAAAAGCCCCAATGCTAAGCGCTAAGAAAAAAATGCCAGCGATAAAGTAGCCGCCAACAAGCTTAAATGGCGGCGCATAAGTGTTTAAAAGCATTTTAGTGGCAAAGGCTGGTGTCTATGTTTTCTATGCTCGCACCCTCTTTTAGGCTAAAAGTCATCTTCACAGCCCCTCCCTCAAGGTCCTCTCGCTCCACGTCAAAGCTCTTTTCTATCTTCGGGATGAGCCCAGCTGGAAATTTGTGATTTACCATCACGATCTTTGTGTTTTTATCAGCAAATTTTATCGCCAAAAGCGCATTCATCATGGGCTCTGGCGGCACGCAAGGACGTGAGTCAAAGCCTACAAAATTTGCTCCATTTTCACTAAATTTATAAAATGGTACCGTCGCACCCTCTACGTTAAACTGCTCTGCATTTTTGAAAAATTCACTCATTTTTTCTCCTTTTGATTTTGGAGAATTATACTCTGATTAAACTTTTCAAACCATTGATTTGCTTCAACAAAAGCTACTTTACGTAGGGGATAAACTCCTCGTATCCAAGCCTAGCCATATCTTCAAGCGGTATAAATTTAAGGCTAGCTCCGTTTATGCAGTATCTTAGCCCACCCTTATCGCTTGGCCCATCGTCAAATACATGCCCAAGGTGCGCGTCGCTGTTTTGAGACCTCACCTCAACCCTTTTCATCATAAAAGAGTTGTCCTCGCTATATGAAAGCGCCGTTGTCGTGATAGGCTTTGTGAAGCTTGGCCAGCCACATCCTGCGTCAAATTTATCAGCGCTTGAAAAGAGCGGCTTGCCACTGGTGATATCGACATAGATGCCCTTTTTATCAAATTTATCATACTCGCTGCTAAATGGCCTCTCAGTCGCCGCCTCCTGCGTCACGGCATACTGCTCACTGCTTAAATTTCTCTTTAGCTCCTCTTTGCTAAGCGGCTTAAATTTAGCCTCGTCATAGAGCGGTTTGCCGGCTAAATTTAGGTCGATATGGCAGTATCCAAAAGGGTTTTTATCAAGATAGTCTTGGTGATACTCCTCGGCAATGATGAAATTCTTAAGTGGTGCTACCTCAACCACGATCTTATCTTTAAATTTCTTTTGCTCTATCTTTATAAAGCTCTCAATAACTGGTAGATCGTCCTTGCTAACATAGTAAATCCCGCTTCTATACTGCCTGCCAACATCATTGCCCTGTTTATTTAGCGAGGTCGGGTCGATCACCCTAAAAAAATGAGCCAAAATTTCAGCCAAAGCGACCCTATTTTCATCAAATTTGACATAAAGTGTCTCGGCATGATCGCTCTCATGTAGCTCGCGGTAGCTCGTGTTCTCGCTCTTGCCATTTGCGTAGCCCACCTTCGTATCCACCACGCCAAATATCTTTTTAAAATATCCCTGCATGCCCCAAAAGCAGCCACCTGCTAAATAAATTTCTTTCAAATTTTGCCCTGCCATCGTCTGCTCCTTTAAAAATTCATCTTTTGCCATCAAATTTACACCCAAAAATACCGCCAAAACCAAGAGAAAATTTAATATCTTTTTCATGCGAGCTCCTTTTTTGAAGGATTATATAAAATTTAAAGTTATAAAGTGTGAAGCAAGGGGCAAAGCGCCCCTAAATTTTAGTGCAAGAAGTGTCTAACGCCAGTGAAATATAGCGACATGCCGTGCTCATCGGCAGCCTCTATCACCTCATCATCTCTGATGCTGCCGCCTGGCTCGATGACGCATTTAACACCCACTTTGCTAGCGATGTCGATGCTATCTCTAAACGGAAAGAACGCCTCGCTTGCAAGCACGCAGCCATTTAGGTCGATCTTTAGCTCTTTTGCCTTCGCTACGGCCGCACGAGCAGCATCCACACGGCTAGTCATACCCATGCCAATGGCCACCATCGCGCCATCTTTTACATAAACTACGCAGTTGCTCTTCGTTAGCGCAGCCACTTTCCACGCGATCTGAGCGTCTTTTAGCTCACTGCCAGTTGCAAATTTCTTGCTCATTTGCTTCATGTTTTCAAGCTCTTCGTCTTTTACGAAGTCTCTTTCTTGAAATACAAAGCCACCATCGATGTGCTTAAAGTCAAATTTATCATTTGCACGCACTAAAAATTTATTATCTTGTGTGAAAATTTTGATGCGTTTTTTAGCTTCAAATACCTTAAGTGCGGCATCATCGACATTTGCAGCGATGATTACTTCAACGTAAATTTCATTTATCTTTTTAGCAAGCTCCTCATCAAGCGTGCCATTTATCGCGACCACGCCGCCGTATGCTGATATCGGATCGCACTTAAGAGCAGCTACGTAGCTCTCTAGCAGCGTATCTTTTACCGCAAAGCCGCAAGGGTTCGCATGCTTGATGATAGCCACTGCTGGTGCGTCATCAAAGCTAGTTGCAAGCATTAGTGCGCCATTTATATCGGTCATATTATTGAAGCTTGCCTCGCCTTTTAGGGCTCTAAAGTTGTTCGTAAAGAAATAATCAAACTCATAAAGCGCGCCTTTTTGGTGTGGATTTTCGCCGTATCTGGTGTCAAAAACCTTGCTTCCAGTGATAAATCTAGCATCGCCAAAACCGCTATTGAATCTATCGTTCATATAGTTTGCGATCATGCTGTCATATGCCGCTGTATGCTCGAACGCCTTTATCATCAGCGATCTTCTAAACTCAGAATCATCGCTTTTTTCTCGTAGGCGCTTTAAAATTTCATCGTAGTCAAGTACGCTTGTGACTATGAGCACGTCTTTAAAGTTTTTAGCCGCACTCCTTACCATAGCTGGGCCGCCGATGTCGATATTTTCGATGATCTCGCCAAAGTCATCAGTCCTTATGGTAGTCTCTTTAAATGGATATAAATTTACGCAAACTAGATCGATGCCCTCAATGCCATGCTCTTTTGCCTGAGCCACGTGCGTAGCGTCGCCACGTTTATGCAAGATGCCACCATGTATCTTTGGATGAAGGGTCTTTACCCTGCCCTCAAACATCTCAGGCGACGCCGTAAATTCGCTAACTTCAGTAGCTTTGACGCCCTCAGCCTTTAAAAGTTTATAGGTGCCACCAGTTGAAAGTATCTGCCAGCCAAGCTCTTCTAGCCCCTTTGCAAACTCTACAATGCCCTCTTTATCGCTAACGCTAAGCAACGCTCTCATTTTTTCTCCTTTATTAAATTTTTTATCTTTTTGTTAAACACATACCTTTTACAAGCAGAAGCTGTCCCATTTTTATATCCTTTGCGATATTCTTTATCGATAAAGCTTCTAGCGTAATCATAACATTTGCAGCTGCATCTATATAATAGTCTTTTCTATCTACAAAGTTTTCACGCTTTTGACCAACAATATCAACGCTAAAGGCATAGCTTGAAATTTGATTGCCATCAAAGTAACTCGCATCCAATACGCTTAAATTTACAGGTTCCTCTTTCTCAAGCGCCTCGCATATCGGATTTTTCGAGCTAAATTTCATCACCTTTATGCCACGATCATACGAAAAGATATACTCACTAATTTCATTTAATTTTTTTGCTTGAACTGACATAATGTCACTCTTGTTGCCATCTTTATCGACAAATATTATGCTCACATTGCTATCTTTAACATCGTAGTTGCTGATGACTAGCCTTTGATCTTGATAAAGCTCGCTTTGCGTAAGCTTAAATTTTATCTCTTTTCCATCGACATTTACCACTTTAAAATCATTACAAAAGCCAGCCACCGCTAGCAGCAAAATAATAAATTTCTTCATCTAAACTCCAAATTTCTCTTTTAATCGCCCATAAGCCTCATTTATCTCCTGAAGCTTCTTAGTTGAGCGCTCTATCACCTCTTTGCTCTCGCCTCTGCCCATCAAAATGTCAGGGTGATACTGCCTCACAAGCTCTTTGTAGCGAGCCTTTATCTCATCAAGGCTTGCATTTTTACTAAGTCCCAAAACCTCAAATGCATCGTTTTCTTGGCTTATCTCATCGCGGTCTGCCCCAAATCTTGAGCCATAGAAGCTATCAAATTTAAAGATTATCTCATCAAGCGTCTCTTTGTCGATGCCAAATCCATAAGCGATATTTCTTATGACGTCTTGCTCGCTTTTGTTAAATTCTCCGTCTATATAGGCTAAATTTAGAAAAAAAGTGAGCCTAGCCACGCAGGTATCGTAGTTTAGATTAAACGCACGCTTGTAGTTTCTGGCGGTTTCATAGGCGTTATCTACATTTTCTTTTTGGCTGTTATAGACCTCTTTTAGATACTCACGCACGCCGCTAACACCGCTAACTTTCTGGCTTAGATCGTCAAGCACTTGAGTGATCAGTCTAGCCTCTAGCTCGCTAACTCTGCCGTCACTTTTAGCGACTTTTGCAAGCAGTGAGACTAGGAATTTAGCCTCATTTACATTTGCTTGTTTCTTGCGGTTGTTGCCTATTTGCACGCTCATAAAGAAAAATATCGCACCGCCTAATATCAGTAAAAACAAAACTCCAGACATATTACCACAAGTGATAGATCGTATTTTTTATCTTGCCATTTACTAGCTCATTTTTACGCCATGAGCTCTCGTCGTTCATAACATTCCAGCGGCGCTCCTCAGGGCGATAAAACCAGTCTTTGTCGATCTGATAGTAAATTTGCTTGCCGTTTGTCTCGATGATGTTTGCGATGTTGTTATCGTGATAGCTGTTCTCATCGTAGTCGGTAAAGGCTCGCTGTCCCATCTCCGAGTAAAGTAGCGTTAGCTCCTGAAGCATCTCGTTTAGATCATCGTCCATTTTTTTGACATGCAGGCCGATCTCCTGCGCCTCACGAAAGAGTATTGGATACTCGTGCGCTGGGTAGTCTGCGTTTAGTCGCTCTGAAATTTCAACGATCTTTTTGTCATCATCTATGTGATATCTAAGCAGCTCAGAGCAAATTTTAAGTGAGAGCGAGCTAGCACGATCAACCGCACCAAAAACTAGCGGATGGATATACTCATATAGCGAGTTATAGGGGTTTGTGTCGTTTGGTCTATCCTTGTCCTGCTCTTTCCAAAGCTTCACCACACGGCTAAGCTCGTCCATCGAGACGCTAACAAGCTCGTTACCCTTATTTGTAGGGCTAAGTTCATGCTTGAGCGATGTATCAACTGGCGTTAGATAGGCAAGTGGCCCCATCACGATCTCATTTGCGCCAAGTGCCATCATCGTAGCAGCTGAGGCGCAGTTTGATGGGATCAGCGCTATTAAATTTTTGCAGTAGTTTCTAAGGGTGCTAATGATCCTAAGTGCGGCTATACCGCTTCCGCCGTCACTTTTTATGAAAAGATAGGCAGTGTCTATCTTTTTGCCCTTTAAAATTTCATACATCGCACTGGCATCGTTGCCGCAGACATTACCAGCATTTGAGTTGTAGTAGGTTATCAAAGGGGCGTTTAGCCTTTTTTCGATCGTACTTATCAAATTTTGAGTATCGCTAAAGAGCACTGGCGGTTTTGCCACGCCCTTTTTCTCGTTTTGCTCTACTTCCTTTTCCCCGCTTGTTTTTTGAGACTTTTTAGAAAACATCTTTTAGTCCTCCCTTTTTTACGATTTTCGCAAACTCATTTAGATAAATTTCTCTTACGTCCTCTAAGCTCTCATCTATCTCATTTAGCTTAAATCTCTTGCCTCCGCTAACGCCGATCTTTTCAAATTTCACACCAAATTTAGCAGCAAGCGCTTCAAATTTAGCCTCGTCTTTCACACCCACAACCGCTCTTGAAAAGCTCTCATCAAAGATAAAATTTGGCTCTTTAAATTTTACTTCACAATTTACGCCGATGTTTGAGATGCTAGCCATTTTTACCAGCGTGATAGCAAGACCGCCTACGCCTACGCTATTTGCAAACTCTAAAATTTGCTCTTTATTTGCCTCTATCACTAGCTCCCAAAGAGCTCTCTCAGCTTTATAATCAACCTCTTTTAGCTTACCACCAACCACGTTAAATAGCGCCTTTGCGTAAAGAGAAGCTGCAAATTCTCCGCTTGTTTCGCCAAGTAGATATATCGCCCTGCCCTCGCTTAAAAATGTGCTTTTTAGGTTTAAATTTGCATCTTCATTTACACCAACCGTGACGATGGCTGGCGTTGGATAGACGCTAACGCCGTCAGTGTCGTTATAAAGGCTCACGTTACCGCTAACAACTGGCGTATTTAGCTCACGGCAAGCCTCTTTTATGCCTTCACATCCCTCTTTGAACTGCCACATAACCTCTGGATTTTGCGGATTGCCGTAGTTTAGGCAGTCGGTGATCGCAAGTGGCACAGCGCCGCTCATCGCGACCTTTCTGCCAGCTGCAGCGACAGCTCTTGCAGCGCCGATTTTTGGATCAACGAAATTTGCTCTAGGATCGCACTGAGCAGCCATAGAGACGGCCTTTTTAGTGCCTTTTACTCTGATACTTGCAGCGCCCAAGCAACCAGGCTGTTTTATCGTGTTTGTCTGGATATTTGCGTCGTATTGATCGTAGATGAAGCTTTTATTTAGCACTTCTGGCTCTTTTAAAAGCTTGAAAAATGCAGTTTTGTTATCGACATTATTTGGTATTTGTAAATTTACTATCTCGTCAAGGTATTTTGGACGTGCAACTGGGCGGTCAAGCACAGGAGCTGCCTCGCTAAGTGGGCCGATAGGGATTTCACCTGCAAGTTCGTCATGCCAGTAAAGCTGCATCACACCGCTACTTGTGACCTCGCCGATGATCTCAGCGTCAAGGTCCCACTTTCTAAAAATTTCAAGCACCTTTTGCTCAAAACCTTTCTTGGCGCATATTAGCATACGCTCTTGAGACTCGCTTAGCATTAGCTCATAAGGCGTCATGCCAACTTCGCGCATCGGCACGCGCTCTAAATACATCTTCATGCCACTGCCACTTCTGCCAGCCATCTCAAAGCTAGAGCTTGTAAGTCCTGCTGCGCCCATATCTTGGATGCCGATGATATAGTCTTTTTTAAAGAGCTCTAAGCACGCCTCCATGAGCAGTTTCTCAGCAAATGGGTCGCCTACTTGCACCGTTGGGCGAAGTGATTTATTTTCGTCGTTAAAGCTATCGCTCGCCATCACAGCGCCACCAAGTCCGTCTCTGCCAGTCTTTGAGCCTACGTAAATGACTGGATTGCCCACACCTTCAGCCTTGCCGTAGAAAATTTCATCACTTTTGCAAAGTCCAAGCGCGAAGGCGTTGATTAGGATATTGCCATTAAAGCTAGGATCAAAGGTAGTCTCGCCGCCGATCGTTGGGATACCCATGCAGTTGCCATAGTGTCCGATGCCTGCGACACTTCCTTTTAGCAGATATCTATGCTTTTTGGCTAGCTCGCCCTCACCTCTTATCTCTCCAAAACGAAGCGAGTTCATATTCGCAACGACTCTTGCGCCCATCGTAAAGACATCTCTTAAAATTCCACCAACGCCAGTTGCAGCGCCCTGAAACGGCTCGATAAAGCTTGGGTGGTTGTGACTCTCCATCTTAAACACAGCTGCAACCCCGTCGCCAACGTCGATGACGCCAGCATTTTCACCAGGTCCTTGGATGACCCAAGGTGCCTTTGTCGGAAAGCCGTTTAGGTATTTTTTGCTTGATTTGTAGCTGCAGTGCTCGCTCCACATCGCTGAAAATATGCCAAGCTCTAGCAAATTTGGCTCACGGCCTAAAATTTTTAAGATCTCCTCATACTCTTCGTCGCTGATTTTATGTGCTTGTATGGTAGCTTTATCCATTGATGTAACCTTTTAAGAATTTTAAGCTATTTTACAACCTTGCTTATAAAAAGTTACTAAAAAGCCTTTTGGAATTTACTAAAACAAAGCACATTTGAAAGAATTTTGCCTTGATTTACAAGGTCACTTTCGATAAATGTTTTGTAAAAATTTTGTGTTAGCGTCTCAGCCTTAATCTTCTCTTCATCTTCGCTTGAAAGGTTGAAATAATAGCTTGTCTCTCTTAGAAAAAAGCCTTGATCATTAGATATATCTGAGTTTAGGATCACCGCAAAAAAGCCATTTTTTAAAGGGTGATTTGTCACGCTTTTTACTTTTATCGCCTCTTTACCACCTGCAAAAGCTTCGCAAACTGGCATGCTCTTTGTGCTATAAACTACGCTTTTGATAGCTCCATTTGAAATTTCATAAAATTTGATATTTTTTGCATTTGCTAGCTCCTCTATGTCACTAGCATTTGACAAGATGAGCTCATGGTTTGTATCCAAATTTTTAATGATCACCATTTGATCTGCTTCGCTACCCTGCATGAGATCGCCAAGAGCGCTAAATTCTGCATTTACTCCGGCTGCTTTTATCTCAGACTTACCAACAATGTTTGCAAATTTATTAAAGTCATCTAGGCTATTTTGAAGCTTATTAAATTTCATCTCATGCAAGGTTTCGTTATTTTCAAGATAGAGTAAATTTGACTTTTCGCTTGGCCCTAAAATTTGCTTGTCAGCGCACCCAGCAAAAAAGACAACAGCAGCTAAAAGTAGAAATTTTGTCCTCATTTTCCCCACACAAAAGATATAAATTTAGATGCCCCCTAGCGCAAAAGGCTAGAGGGCGGTAGAAGTATTTTACGCTTTAAAAACTTTTTCAAGATGCGCCTCATACTCTTTTAGGTATCTTGGCACGTCTGGCATCTTGATAACATCGCAGCAGATAAAGTGCGGAAGCGACTTTAAGCCCATAAATTCATTTGCCTTTCTAAAATGAAAATAAACTCCATCAATCCCACGCGCTTCAAAAAACTTGTTTGGATCGCTAAATGCCTCGGCTGGGGCATTCCAAGTAAGACTTAGCATAAATTTCTTTTCATTTAGTAAGCCGCCTTTACCGTAGTTTTTAGTTGGATCCACCCTATGCCTGCCATCACTCGTATAAAGCTTGCTATGACCTGCTGTAAAGACCTCGTCGATATACTTTTTCACTATCCAAGGCTCGCCCATCCACCAAGCTGGCATCTGCCAAACTACCGCATCCATCCAGAGAAATTTCTCAACTTCAGCCTCGATGTCATAGCCTTGATCTATCACGGTTTGCTTTACCTCGTGACCCATTTTTGCTAGTTTTTTGCTTGCAAGATCGTGAAGTGTTTGATTGAGCCTGCCATCTGAATGGCCAAATTTTTTGCCACCATTTATAAGTAAAATTTTCATATTCTCTCCTTTAAAAAGCGCGGATTATAACCAAAAAAGTATCATTTTCCTAAACAAAAATGGCTAAACATCTCATCTAAAATTTCACTTCTCTCAAATGGCTTTGTGATGCTTGCAAGCGCCTTTATCGCGGTATTTAGCTCGTAAGCAAAAATTTCTAGCTCCTCTTCATTTAGCCTTAAAAACGCTCTTTTTAAAGCCTCGCTCGCCTCTTTGCAGCTTAAAATTTGGCGGTTTGAGCTTAGCATGATCTCGTCGGTGTCTTGTGTCTTAAGATAGCCCTCAAGCTCTTTTAAAACTACGCTTGTATCGGTTTTTGCAGAAATTTTGATAGCGCCTTCTAACTCTATGTCAAATTTAAACGCAAGATCGCTTTTGTTTAAGATAAAAAAGGCTTTTTTGTTTGAGTTAGAGACGAGCCTGATTATCTCTTTGTCTTGCTCGTCGCTTAAAGATGAGCCGTCAAAGACAGCTAGGATAATGTCGGCCTCGTTTATGGCAGAGATCGAGTAGTTTATGCCGATTTGCTCGATCTTTCCGGCATCTTTTCTAATGCCTGCGGTGTCTATTATGCGAACTAGATGCGAGCCGATCTTGAAATTTTCTTCTATCCTATCTCTAGTTGTGCCAGCCTCATCGCTAACGATCGCTCTTTCGTATGCCAAAAACGAGTTTAAAATGGAGCTTTTGCCAACATTTGGCTTACCAACGATAGCGATCTTAAAGCCATCGATCAGTCCCCTTCTTTGCTCGCTAAGAGTTGCTATACGCTCTAGCTTCTCGCTATTTTTTAAAAGCATCTGCTTAGTCTGCTCTAGCAAATTTGCTGGCAGATCATCATCAGCATAGTCAATCATCGTCTCAACAAAGGCAAGAGTTTTGACCACTTCACCCCTGATCTCGCCTACAAATTTACTAAGATCACCTTGCATTTGGCGGGTCAAAATTTTAGCAGCGATCTCACTTTTTGAAGTGATGAGCCCTTGCATCGCCTCGGCCTTGGCTAGATCCATCTTGCCATTTAAAAAAGCCCGCTTGCTAAACTCACCAGGCATAGCAAGCCTAGCACCAGCTCTTATTAGCTCATTTAAAATTCTCTCGCTCACCATCACGCCGCCATGAGTTTGAAACTCGACGATATCCTCGCCAGTAAAGCTTGCAGGAGCCTTAAAATATATAATGATGCCCTCGTCTAAAATTTCATCATCAAGGGAGTAAATTTTGGCTAGTTTTGCGTATCTTGGCTCTAAATTTGAAAGTTTAAGAAGTTTTAAAGAGGTGGCCAGGGCGTCCTTGCCGCTAAGCTTTACGATAGAAACTGAGCCGATGCCATACGCTGTGGCAAGGGCTGCGATAGTTTCACTCATTTTTTAAAAAAGTCATTTACGACGACAAATTTGCCGTCATTGCCGCTTTTTATGCCGACATATTTATCTGGGAATTTCTCGCGAAGTTTCTCAAGCGCGATCTTGACCAAAACTCCGTCAAGTGGCTTTGTTTGGGCTCTACCGCTATTTTGCACGCGCTCGATCACACCATTTAGATATTGATCCATCATCGCTTCTTGATTTTGCAAAAATTGCGCGATCTCAAGGCGGATAGCGAGGTTATATTTTGAATTTAGCCAGTTATAGAGCATATAAGAGATCGCTTTATATCTATAACCCTCTTTGCCGATAAGCAGTGCCGCATCAGCGCCGTCAAGCTCGATAAGCACAGTCTCATCGTTAAATTTACCAACTTCTACCTTGTCTATCTCAAAGCAGCTTGCCTTAAAAAGACGCGTCATACCCTCTTTTATCTCAGGTAAAATTTTATCAAAGTCGATTACAACTTTCTCTTTTTTCTCTTTTTGTAAAGCTTGAGGCGCACTCTCTTCATCAGTTTGGTTGAAATTTTCGATGATTGAGGTATCTAGGATATTTTTAGGAGTACTTTTACTAGCTTGTGGCTCTTTTGCTTCTTTACTCTCTTTTTGCTCTTTTGGCTCATCAAGCCTTTTTATGACATATCCTGGCTCATCTGCCTCTTTTTCACCCTTTTCAGCAAAGGCATCTTTTGCAAGAGCTGAGTTTTTTTCACTCAAATTTGGCTTTTCATTTTTAAGCTCTTTTTGCTCGGACTTAGTCTCATTTTTCTCATCTTTATGCTTTTTAGGATTTCGCTTTTTATCATTATGATCGTGTTTTTTACTCTGTTTTTTCTCTTCTTTTACACTCTCATTCTCATCACTTTTTTTAGCAAAATTTTTATCATTTTTTGGTTTATGTTGTGGTTTTGGCTGATTTTCTAAATTTGCCTCAATGATCGCTGTCTTTTTAAAAAATCCAAAAATTCCACCACTTGGGTGTTGCAAGACCTTTATATCAAGCTCAGTAACCGAGCAGTTAAGCTGCTCGGCTGCCTTTTGAAATGCCTCTTGGAGAGTATTTGCTTCTATTTTCATTAAGCCTTTACCTCCGCAGCTTTTTTATGTTTTTCAAAAAGTTTATTTACAAAGACTTGTTGAACGACCGAACAAACGTTATTTACAAACCAGTAAAGCGTAAGACCTGCTGGGAATGTCACAAAGAAAAATGTGAAGATCAAAGGCAAGAATTTCATAACCTTTTCTTGCATAGGATCGGTAAATGTCGTTGGTGTAAGTTTTTGTTGTAAAAACATCGTAAGACCCATTAAAATAGGCAGCACAAAGTATGGATCCATCACTGAAAGATCGTGTATCCAAAGTATCCAAGGAGCGCCTTTTAGCTCGATTGCATTTAGTAAAACGCGGTAGATCGCAAAAAATACCGGAATTTGAAGCAAGATCGGCAAGCAGCCACCCATCGGGTTTGCGCCATGTTTTTTGTATAGCTCCATCATATGAACTTGCATCTTTTGCTTATCGTCTTTATATTTTGTTTGGATCTCTTTTACCTTTGGAGCAAGCTCTTTTAGCTTATTCATCGATAGCATACCCTTATATGTAAGCGGGAATAAAACTATCCTTATAACAAGCGTTAGCACAACTATCGCCCAACCCCAGTTGCCGATGTAGTTATGTAAGAAATTTAAGAATGTAAACATCGGCTTTGCTATAAATGTAAACCAACCATACTCGATAACGTCATTTAGCCTTTCATCCATCGAGCTTAAAATTTTATGCTCTTTTGGTCCGATGTAAGCGCCTAGTTTTAGATTATCATTTGCCTTTACAAAGACGATAGGATTGTTATTTGCATCTTTATCTACAACTGCTTCAAAAGGTTTATTAAATGAGTAAAATAGCGCTGTGTAGTATCTATCAGATGCTGCTGCTATAGTTGTGTTTGCGTAGTTTTTAACCTCTTTTGCATCGCCATCTTCTATGATATTTAGGCTATCGTCTGTATTTCTAAGCATGACACCATGAACTGTGTAGCTATCTATCGCGATATTTGGTCTAAAGCCAGGAGTGATGAAATAATCAACACTTTTACTTAAATTTACTTCAACCTCGTAACGACCATTTGGGTAAAATTTGATATTTTTTGTAACTGTAACGCCGTCTAAATTTTGAGTGAGTTTTATAGTTTTAGGCTCGCTGCTAGCATCTACCTCACTAGCGTCACTACTATATGCAACCTTAAAAGCATCAGCATTCAAAGTGCTATCGTTAAATCTAAGCTCTAACGGCAGTGGATTTTGTGAAGCAAGCTCGATTTTGTTGCCATCTTCTGTTTTGTACTTATCTTCGGTGAGATAAAATTTCGCAATCCTGCCCAGCTTATCTATCTTTGCTTCGTAGCTTTGACCTTTGATGGTAGCGATTATCTCGTTTGAAGCTAAATTTTCATTTGATTTTGGAGTATCGTTAGCAGAGGCTGGAGCTTTGCCTTGATCCATTGCTTGAGAGATCGTTGTCTGGTTTTGCTCTAGTGGAGCTCTTTTTGGCATAAAAAAGTCATATACTATAAAAAATACGATAGACAAAAGTGCTGCAAGAAGCAGTCTTTTTTGCATAGACATCTGTTCCATTTAATTTTTTTCCTTTAATTTATCTAATACTTTTACGACATAAAATTTACTATTTTGGCAAGGGATAAACCAGAAATTTACATTTTTGGTATCGCTTTTTTGAAATATAAAACATGAGTTAAATTTTTTGCGGATGATTGGGTAGTTGATACCGCCTTTGAAAAGTTGATTGCATCTTAAAATTCGCATAAATGTTGCAAAAAAAGCAGAGAAAAAGCTATTTGTTTGAAATTCCCAAATGGCGTATTGTGAGCAAGTCGGATAGTAGCGACAGCTTTTTGGCAGAAGTATGGAAATATATTTTTGATAAAAAGCGATAAATTTAATCGCAAATTTTTTCATTTTAGACATCCCATTTTTTTTGTAGACCAGCTCAAATTTTTACAAATTTTGTCAAATGAAATTTCTGTAATTCCATTTTTTGCGACCATAATGTAAGTGCCATCTTTTAGCTCATTAGAAATAGAAAAAAAAGCAGCTCTTAAAAGCCTCTTTGCTCTATTTCTAACTACTGCCTTTCCTACTTTTTTGCTAGCAACAACTGCTAATTTTTTTTCAATTGCAGGCTTATAAAAAACTACGCAAGCGTCGCAATGCCATTTGCTGGCCTCTTTATAAACCTGAGAAAATTCTCTCGAGTCACTTAGTGACTCAAAACCAGCTAAGCAGCCAATCTTTTTCTACCTTTAGCACGTCTAGCGTTGATAACCTTGCGGCCATTTTTAGTTTTCATTCTTAAACGAAAGCCGTGAGTGCGTTTTTTAGGGGTTTTATGAGGTTGATAAGTCCTTTTCATTTCTATCCTTAAAGTTAATATAAAAAGTGGGATTTTATCAAAGCAATACTTAAATTCCTTTGAATAAATCAGCCCGAAAAAACTATAATTTAAACTTTAAGTAAATCAAGTTATAATCCAAAAATGAAATTTCATAAAAATAAAGATCTCTTAGAAAAATTACTTTTTTTAAAAGCGATCGGTTAC
>CABPVN010000003.1:235986-299534 GCA_902460825.1 Campylobacter concisus | reverse complement strand
ATAACAGCATAGACGAGCTAAATAGCGAGATAAAAAAGTGCTCTCTTTGCTTTTTGAGAAATAGCTCAAAGTGCGTCTCTACCGGCTTTGGCGATAAAAATAGCAAGATAATGTTTGTCTCGCTTTGCAAAAAAGATGATTATTTTGAAGGCGCAAGTGGCAAAATTTTAGAAAATGCTATAAATAATGGCTTAAATTTAGAAAAAGATAGTGTTTATATAAGCTTGCTTTTACGCTGTGAAATTTCAAATAGTGACGCGAAAAATCCAGCGTTAAAGAGCTCGTTTGAGCTTTGTAGGCCATATCTTTTAGAAGAGATAAGACTTATTAAGCCAAAAATTATCATCACTTTAGGAGAGGAAGCTTTTATGCATCTTTATCCAAATTTGCTCTCAAAGGGCGGATTTTCAAGCATAAGAGGGAGCATTTTAAAAGATGATGATAGGTTTATAATGCCAACTTTTTCAACAGAGTGGATCAGCAAAAATCCAAGTTTTGAAGAAAATTTTATAGATGATTTGAAAAAAATCAAGGGAGTGATATGAAAAGAATTTTTCTTTTTTTAGTTATATTTGTAAGCCTTTTTGCAGCGCAAAATGAAGTCTTAAGCGAGATGCAAGACGAGATCACTGAGGCAAAATTTGAAAGTAACATCACTAAAAATCAAAGCCTCTCAAGCATACCGCCAGCAAAGATCACTTACATAAATTTAGAGCCAGAATTTTGTGATAGCTCTTGCTTAAATGAGCTTATTAAGAGCGATATGCTAGCTAGTTTTATGGCTAGATTTGAGCCAGCAAATATAGATGATAAGGCACTTTTAGACCTTTATGCTTCGCTTGGTGGAGAGATGGTTTTAAAGCTTGCACAAAGCGATAAGATAGCAGTCATCATCCCTCAAAAGGTTATAAAATCATACGCAAATATCGTATCAAACGCGATTCTAAGCTATATCTTAAAGCAAGATGCAAATGTCGAAGTAAAATTTATAAATAGCAGCGACGAGAGTTTGCCTAGCCTTCAAAATGCGCTTCAAAACGCTAGAAACGAGGGCTTTATCTACTTCATAGCAGCCCTTACTCAAAATGGCGCAAACATAGTAAATTCTCTCATCTTGCCAAACGAACTCATCTACATCCCAAGCGTTCATAGCTCTTTTGTGGCAGCTCCAAAGCCAAATTTGATCTTTGGTGGAGTTGATTACAAAGCGCAAATTTCAGCCCTGCTAGCTTTTGCTAACGAAAAAATAGTCGCCTTTGACGATGGCAGCGCACTAGCACAAAAGCTAAATGAGTATGTACGCATGCAAAGCAATGACTACTACGAGAGCTCGATCACTGGCAAAGATATAAATTTAAACAACACTTTAAGCAAAAAGTCTAAATTTGATAACGCAAGCATCTTTTTAAACATCCCTATAGTTAAAGCCTCCCTTGTGGCAACACAGATGAGAGGCTTTGAGATAAAGCCTTACGCGCTTTTAAGCACGCAAATAAATTTCTTGCCAAATATCTTTAGCGCCATCACGCAAAGAGATAGACAAAACCTCTTTGTGGCAAATTCGCTAAATTCGCTTGACGAGAGTTTTCTAGGGCTTGGAGATCTTTTTGGAGTTGATTTTAGATACTCGCAGATCGGCTACTCAAGTGCCTTGGGAGTGGAGTATATCTATACAAATTTCATAAACAAAAGTGCCAGCAAAATTTTTGCTGAGAGGGTTGAGGGCTCGCAAGTTTTATATGATGTAAAAATTTATGATACAAAAAGCGATCACTTTAATGAGGTAAATTCGCAGGAGCAAAACAGCACAAGCGGAATTTAGCAGTTTTGCTTGCTAAAATTTAACCTCATTTATAAAAGTTTTCATGCTCTCATATATCTTTGCTAGCCTGCCATCTTTCATAAAAGCTAGCGTGATAGTCGCTTTAAAGAGCACTTTTTCGACATCTTTTTCATCAAATTTATAAATTTCTTGCTCTAAAACAAGACTTGCCTTTTTAAGCTCTATGAGCTTTGTTCTTACAAAAACCTCGTCGCCAAGCACGGCTGAAGCGAGAAATTTAGCTTCAAGAGCTGAAACGACAAAGTATCCGCTCTCTTTTGTAAAATTTAGCCCAGCCTCAAAAAAAGCTTCACTTCTAGCTCGCTCGCAATATTTAATATAGTTTGTATGATAGACGATGCCGCCTGCATCGGTATCTTCGTAATAAATTCTTATTTTCACAGCAAAACTCCTTTAAATTTTCATTTGCTCTTACTAGGCTTGCCTTTAGCGCCTCTAGTTATTGTAAGCGACTGATCATAAAACAAGATAAGCACCACCGAAACGCCCACACCAAGGGCTAGCGAAACCGTCGTGGTCGTGATGGCATTATCAAAAAATATGATCAAATACTCATTTTTCTTAGCGATACTTGTCTCATTTAAAAATGAAAAAAGTGCCAATATCCCTTTATATGCAAAAACTCCTGGTACCATCGGCAAAAGCGCTGGAAATGCGATGATCTCAGCTGGCACCTTTAGCCGTTTGGCAAAGAGCATGCCTAAGATTCCGCTCATAAAAGAGACGATGAGCGTTGCGACACTGATGTTAAAAAATCCCATCTGCATGATCCAAAAGCGGCTAGCATGCGCAAATGCAGCGAGCAAAGCACAAAAGATGAGAGTTCTTTTTGGAGGCGAGCTAGCATAGGCAAAGCCAAGTCCAGCCACCGCAGCAAAGCCAGCATCTACAAGCGTTTCACTAAAAAGCTCAAACATTTAATATCTCCGCGCTGCTAAGCGTTAGCGTGATATAGACGCCAACAGCCATGCAAAGTATGAGGATGCCCGTGCTTATAGCCCTACTGATGCCAACAAGGGTGTTATCATTTAGGATATCAAAGACTGAATTTATGAGAAAAACGCCCGGCATCATAAAGAGCACAGACGAGCCTATCGTCACATCGCTTGTGTGCGTAAGACCGTAGGATACGCCAAGATAGGCGATAAATGAGACGACAAAGGATGTCAGGACGTATTGAATTTTTAAATTTACGCCCATTTTTGCAAGGGCAAATTTAAGAGTGTAGCCAACAAGCGTTGCAAAAAATATGCAAACAACCGAGCCAGCATCGCCTCCAAAAAGTCTGCAAAATGCCGCATTTGCAAGGCTTATCAAGATAAGTGAGCTAGCAAATTTATTTGCACTAACACTCATCACACTATCAAAGCTCTCTTTAGCTTCATCTAAACTTAAACCCTCATCTAAAATTTGCCAGCTAAGTGAGGATAGCTCAGAAATTCTGTTAAAGCTAACCTGCCCTAGAGGGATCTTTCTCACATAAGTTCGGCGCAAGGAGTTATCCTGCGAGTCCATGACGCTAATAGTAAAATACTTCACAAAAATGGTCACGCTAACGTCGTAGCCGTAGTGATTAGCTATGCGGTCGACGCACTTTTCTACGCGCGCTGTGTATGTGCCAGCGCTCACCATCGCTGTCGTGTATTCGGCGAGAAAATTTGTTAAGATTTGGATATCAGGCTTGGCGTTCATCTTGGCTGATCTTAAATTTCACAAAAAACAAAATGAGCTGCAAAACAAGCATCACTTTCATCACATATTCGCTTGCGCTATGCATCTTGGCAAACTCCGCTGTCTGCGTCGCCTCTGCGCCAAGACTTTGAGCCTGCACGATAAAAGGCGTAAAGATAAAGATAAAGCTTAGCGCTAGGGCTAAGTTTAAAAACGAGAGCATAAATGTGCTAAATTTTAGTGAAAATGCAAGCTTTTTTCTTAGATCAAATAGCTCGCTAACTGCCACAAATGCGCTTACAAATAGCAAAACATAGTTAAATTTTAAAAATATCTTTGTCATCATCTGTCCGCTCATAAAATGCGTGAGCACGCCATCGCCTATGATACTTTGTGGGAAAAATATGACTGGTGCGACCAAAATTCCAAGCGTTAGCTCAGTGCCGATCACCGCTGCTAATAGTAAAAAATAGATACTTCTCAATCTCTCTCCTTTATAGTTTTAATCTTGCGCAAAAGCCCCTGTCAAAGCCTGCCAAGTCCTTGTAAAACGTGCTTTTAAAGCCATTAAATTTTAGCGCCATCTCCATGCTCGCTCTTTGATCATAGCCCATCTCACAGGCGATATTTTTTATACTGCGATTTCTAGCGATAAGGATGATATTTTTTAAAATTTCATCTCCGACCTCGCCGCCAAATAGCGCCTCATGCGGCTCGTTTATCACAAATTTATCAAGCTTATAGCCTCGCGCGATATAAGGTGGATTTGAGACCAAGATGTCGATACCACCAGAAATTTCGTCGATATATGAGCATTTTACAAAGTCGATCTTCTCGCTTACATTAAATTTAAGCGCATTTTTTTTAGCTAGTTTTAGAGCCTTTTCGTTTATATCGGTGGCTACTATTTTGGCGTTTGTTTTTAGAGCTAGCATGACGCTTATTATCCCGCTGCCAGTGCCGATCTCAGCGATCTTTGGCGCTTTGTAGCTGCTTGCTATCTCTAGCACTTTATCAACTAAAATTTCAGTCTCAGGGCGCGGTATCAAAACGCCACTTTCTACCTCAAACTCCAAGCCATAAAAGCCAGCCTTGCCGGTAATATACTCAAGTGGCTCATAGTTTTCAAAGCGCTTTACAAGGGCAAAGTAGCCGCTCTCACCAAATTCACTCTTTTGGTTTAAAAATATCCACTCAACGCTCACGTCAAGGTAGCTCATGAGCAAAATTTTAGCCACCCTGCTTGGGTTCTCACAAAGTGGCTTTAGCCTTAAATTTGCCTCTTTAAGCGCCTCTTCAACTCTCATTTTCTAGCTCATTTATCCGCTCAAAAAGGCTTGGATGCGAGTGATAGATAAATGAGTAAAGCCAGTGCGACTTTGGAAACGCTTTGTTTTCGCTGCCAAGCTTGGTTAGGGCGTTTATCATGTCAGTTTTGTTTGAAATTTCTTTTGAAAATCTATCTGCGCCAAATTCATTTTTGCGGCTAAAGTGCGAGATGATCGGCGAAAAAAGAAAGCTAAAAATAGGCGAGAAAAGCACCAAAAAGATGATGATGCTAGCGCCATTTTGCCCTAGTCCTATCGCCTCGTATGCGCTTGTGCTCACGTTTCCAAAGATGAAAAATAGACAAAATAGCATAATGGCACTTAGCGCTATCATTTTTAGGATATCTTTATGCTTAAAGTGCCCAAGCTCGTGCCCCAAAACCGCCACGATCTCCTCGGTGCTTAGCTTTTTTATCAGCGTGTCAAAAAGCACCACTCGCTTTGTCGATCCAAGTCCGCCAAAATAGGCATTTAAGCGGTTGTCGCGCTTGCTAGCGTCTATCGTAAAAACGCCGCTACTTTTAAAGCCGCATTTTGTAAGCAAACCCTCTATCTTGCCCTTTAGTTCGCCATCTTCAAGCGGTGACATCTTGTTAAATATAGGCGCGATGAGCGTTGGATATATTAAATTTATAATTAAAGCGACGCCAAAACTTAGTAAAAACGCCCAAAACCACCAAAAATCGCCAAGGAAATTTATGCAAAGAAGCACGAGCCAAACGAATGCCGAGCCAAAAATGAGCATTAGCGCTAGCGACTTTATAGTATCAACCAAAAATATCTTTGCGCTCATATTTGAAAAGCCTAGTTTTTTGTCTTTTACAAAGCTCTCGTAGATATTTAGCGGCAGATCAAGCAGCGACGAGATCAGCAAAAAGCTCATCACAAAAAGGATATTTTCAAACGTAGTGCCATCTTTTAGGCAAGCGCTTGAGAGCATCTTTAGCCCAAAGCTTATCCACGCAAAGAAAATGATGGCGTGATAGATGAGGCTAAAAATTTCAAATTTTAGGTTTGTCACGGCGGCAACTGCGGCGTTTTTGTATTCGCTCTCTTCAAGCACGACTGGCTCTTTTTTGGCTTCAGCTCTTACAAAGCCGATCTGCAAAATCGCCAAAAAAAGCTTAAAAATCACATAAAAAACATAAATAGATAAAAGTGTATAAAACATGTTCTCCCTTAAATTTTATAAAGACTAAAGCAGCCATAGTCCGTTCTAACTGCGAGCTTGCCATCTATAAATTTAGCCTCACAGCACTTTACGACATGATCTAGCGTAAATTCCGCCATCACGTTGCCACTTTTTAGATTGATAGCGTAGGCCTTGCTTTGATCTATCACCACAAGCTTGCCAGCCTCCGCGCAAAACTCGCTCGCTCTTAGGTACTCATCCTTTATCCAAGGCTGCTTTGTCATCTTTGCGCTCTTGATATCAAGGCAAAATAGCTTGTTTTCAAGATATTGTCTAAGCAAAAGCGTGTTTTCATCCAAAAAGCAAATTTTATCTAGCACGCCAAATTCTGCTCTTAGCTCGCTTAAAATTTCGCCATTTTTTGCATTTAAAATTTGTAGCTCATTTTCTTTGGTGCAAAGCGCAAGCATGCTAGCATCCGCACTAAGTGCTGCGCAAAGTATCGGCACGTGGTTTTTTGTACTGCATTTATACTCGCCAAGTTTTGAAATTTTACCCTCGCAAAAAGTAAAAATCTGCCCAAACATACCAAAAACTGCCGCATTATTTGCAGAGCAGATAAAGCTCGCTATCTCGCTATTTTTCTTAATATTTTGCTCGGCTAAAATTTCACGAAATTTAGCCTCTTTTGGCTCAAAAATGTAAATTTCATGATCAAGGTCTAAAAGTAAATTTTCGCTTGCACACTGGGCATCCCATGCAAGTGGCTTTGGCAAGGCGATCTGCTCTTTTATAGTGCCGCTTTTATCCAGTCTCACCAAAAGATCGCTAGGCTTGCCGCCATCTTTTTGACCGCCGCTTTTATAAACATAAATTTCATCTTTTAAGCCTGCAAACGAAAGCGCACCAGTGTATCCGCCGCCGATATAAACGTGCAGGCTCGCCGCGCCTGCTTTTGCCTCGCTATCTTGCAGGATAAAGCCCTTTTTTAGGCTCTCCCACTCCTTTTTGACGCAGGCTTTTTTAGCCTCTGTCTCGCTTGCAAATTCTTTTTTACTCTGCTTTGTTTTGCCACCTTTTTGGCTCACGCTCACTAAGGCTTTATCCTCTACGCTAATTCTTAGGCGCTCACCGCTATCAAAATTTACAAGCTCACGCATATTTTACTTCAAAAAGTTGTCGTAAAAACTACTGATAAATAGCACCAAAATGACAAAAGGCACGATAAATTTGATATAAAAAAACCAAATATTTATAAGCTTTGCGTATTTTTCGCTGCCCTGCAAGATCTCTTTTTTCGCTTCGTCTTTTAGCACCCAGCCCACAAATATCGCACATCCAAGCGAGGTCAGCACGAAAAATATCGTTGCACTTATCGCGTCGTATGCGTCAAAGATATTTTTACCAAAAATGCTCACATGACTTAGTAAATTTGTAGCCATAAGTGAGGGCAAATTCCCTAGCACAAAAATAACACTAAGCACTAAAAATATCGCTTTTTTGCGTTTTATCTTAAATTTCTCTTGCAACGTGGTAATGATCACTTCATATATCGGTAATGACGTCGTAAGCGCAGCGATCATAAGAAGCACAAAAAACGCAACCGCGAAAAATCCGCCAAAAGGCATGTGTGAAAAGACGATCGGAAGCGACTTGAAAACTAGGCTAGGGCCGCTATCTGGCGGGACGTCATAGCTAAAGAGCGACGGAAATATCATAAAGCCAGCAAGCACGGCTATGACGGTGTTTAAGATGCCTGTGATGACAGAAATTTTAACCAAGCCTTCGTCTTTTTTAACAAAGCTTGAGAGCGTTATCATCACGCCAAATCCAAGCGAAAGCGCAAAGAAAACCTGCCCCAAAACCTCGACAAAAAGATTTAAGCTTATCTTTGAAAAATCAGGCGTTAAATAAAATTTCACACCCTCCATCACACCCCCAAGCGTGATGTTTTTAGCGATCATGACGATCATCAAGATAAAAAGAAGTGGCATTAGATATTTTGCTGAGCGCTCGATGCCGCCAACTGCGCCTTGCACCAAGATAGCGTAATTAACCAGAACAAAAACAAGGGTCGCAAAGCTGATGGCTAGCGGGTTGCTAACGATGTTTTGCTCGTAAAATGCGCTAGTTTGCTCAAAACTCACGATGTGCGAGAGATCAAGCAGTCCAAATGAAATTTGAGCGATATAGTTTAATACCCAGCCACCGATAACCATATAATAAGCCATGATGCCAAATGCGCCAACAAGCCCCATCCAGCCAACTATCTGCCATTTTTTGCTGATCTTTTTGCCATTTACTGTGCCACCAAATGCATCTACGGCGTTACATTTTAGACGCCTGCCAATGGCGTTTTCAACCAAAATCATAGGAATACCAATGACTATCATCGCTATGCAAAACACGAGAACATAGGCCCCGCCGCCGTTTTGACCGACCAAGTAAGGAAACCGCCACGTCGCGCCAAAGCCGACCGTAGCCCCTGCAACAGCTAAAATGTATGTAAGTCTTGAACTCCACGATTTTCTATCCATATTATCTACCTTTGTGAAAAATTTGGATTATATAAAAAAAATGATTAAATTTTGCTAGCAAAAGGCGATGCTTGCGTGTAAATTTGACTTTTTTGCTAAATTTTAGGACTTTTATGGACGGAATTTATTTTTATTTTTGTGGGTAAATTTGGTTTAAAAATCTGTTAATTTAAAACGCTTCGCACTGCATGTATTTTATCATCGGGCAAGTGTCAGGCAAATTTTAAAATTTCATGAACGAGTAATTTCGGCTCTAAAATTTGAGCTAAGCTGTAAGCGAAGCCAAATTTTAGTAGTCAATTCTTGCGAGTGAGTGAAAGTTTAAAATTTGCAAAAAGTTCAGGCAAATTTCACTCGAATTTACTCTCTAACGACGTGTAAAAACTGCATGTGTTTGCGGTATTGCTCGATGACGTCGTTTATCAGCGTGGCCTCGCTCCAACCAAGCACGTCGTAGTCCTGACCGCCCTCTTTTAGATAGACCTCAGCTCTATAGTAAAGATCATCGCCATCAAGCTCTCTGGTGTAGTCTGGACTATGGCTCTTGGTGAGATAGACGCCATATCTAAAGTCCATCTCGTCGCCAAGTCCGACATTTAAATTTACAAAATTCTCGCCATTTGTGACCTTTGCTTCAAGTCCGTTTTTGGCAAATTCCTCTTTTAGCTCGTTAAAAGCTTTTAGTGCAACCTCGTTTAAAAATTTCTTGCCATCTTTCTTGCCTGGCAGCGTGATGATCGCACTTAGACGTTCTTGCCACGGCTTTGAAAGATCACTAATAGGCATGTTACTAAAGTTATTTGTCTCTTTTTTGGTTAGATCCACACGTAACGCCTTAAATAGCCCATAAATGGCGCCAAGTAGCACTATGGAAAATGGCAGTGCTGTCGTGATCGTAAGTGCTTGAAGCGAGCCAAGACCACCAGCTAGCATCAAAAATGCCGCCACGACGCCCACCGTAACGCCCCAAAAGACCTTTTGCCAAACTGGTGTATCATCCTTGCCGTTTGAGCAAAGCATGTTCATAACGATCGCCGCAGAGTCGGCGGAAGTTACGAAAAATATTACGATCATAAAGACTGCGATCACGCTTAGCACGCCTGAGAAGCTAAATTTTTCTAAAAACATAAAAAGTGCTGAGGCTGAGTCGGAATTTACCGTGGTCGCTAGCTCGCTAAAGCCACTTTGAACAAGCGCAATCGCCGAGTTACCAAAAAAGCTCATCCAAGCAAAAGTAAAGCCAGTTGGCACGAGAAGCACGCCTATGACAAATTCTCTGATCGTTCTGCCCTTTGAAATTTTAGCTATAAAAAGCCCCACAAACGGCGACCAAGATAGCCACCAAGCCCAGTATAGCAGCGTCCAACCGCCAAGCCAGCTCTCGTTTTGCCTCTCGTAGGCGTAGAGGTTAAAAGTGTTTGAGATGAGCGTAGAGACGTAGTCGCCGCTGTTTTGCACAAACGACTTTAAAAGCTGCGTCGTATCGCCCAAAAATAGTATCAAAAACATAAAACATATAGCTAGCGCGATATTTGCGTTTGATAAGATTTTGATACCCTTATCCACGCCGCTTGCCGCTGAGATGGTAGCTGCAAAACAAAGCACTATTAGAAGCGTGATATGCATAGTCGGCAGGCCAAAAACGTGCGTAAGGCCAGCATTTACCTGAAGTACGCCGTATCCTAGCGAGGTCGCCACACCAAAAAGGGTCGCTACGACGGCAAATGTATCGATAGCACTACCTATCTTGCCATAAATTTTATCTCCGATGATCGGATAAAACGCCGATCTAAGCGTGAGCGGCAAGCCGTGTCTATACGAGAAAAAGGCTAGAATTAGCGCCACAATGGCATAAACCGACCATGCGCCCATGCCCCAGTGAAAAAATGTGATATTCAACGCAAGCTTTTGCGCTGCGATAGTTTGCGCGTCGCCAACTGGTGGGTTTAGATAGTGCATGAGCGGCTCGGCCACACCAAAAAACACTAGACCTATGCCCATGCCAGCGGCAAAAAGCATAGAAAACCACGAGATATTTTTGTGCTCTGGCTTTACGTGATCGGCTCCTAGCTTGATCTCGCCAAGCTTACTAAAGCCAAGGATGATGACGCTTAGCAGTATGACGGCAACGACTAGGATATAAAACCAGCCAAATTTGGCCGCGATGTAGTTTTGCATACCCTTAAAAAACTCATTTGAGAAATTTGGAAATATCGCTGCAAATGCCGCTATTAAAAATATGATAACAAGCGATGGGATAAATACTGAATTGTTAAATTTTGACCTTTGAAATTTAAACATTTTTCTCCTTTTTATAAATTTCAGTTTTGCTTTAAAATAACAAAAAAGAGTAAATAGGTCAAATTTTCTCTTTAAAATTTTTATGAAATTTTAAGCTTCAGCCACCAAAAATAGCCACTTTGAAATTTATCTCAAGTCGCTTTTATCTCTCTTTGGTTTTGCAAGAGTTATTAGCACTATGACGACAAAAGCGATGCCAAATGTGATATACAAAATGATCTTTGGCGAGTCATACTCTATCCTCGACCTTGCGACCTCTTCGCCGCTTGCCTCCACTAGCTCGCCGCGCTTTATCATCTCGCTGATATCTTTTGCGCTAAGCTCTTTAGACGCTCTTGTTAAAATTTCTATGACGCTAGGACCCGCCACCTCATAAACGCTATGCTTTATGCCATAAAATGGCTTTATCTTGCTAAAAAAATAGTGCTTATCGCCATTTGCATAAACTGCGCCATACTCACCATCTTTTACCAGCCCTATCTCACGCCAAGATGAGTTTGTGGCAAATTTATATAAAGAGACCGTTTGCGCCTCTAAGTGCCTGCCGTGCTTTGAGCGCCGCCACTCTTCGCCCTGCTGCAAGAAATACGCTGAGCTCTCATCTACAAAAACGTCAGCATAGAGCCTTTTTAGCTCGCCTTTTAGCTGGTAGTCTGAAATTTTAGCCTGCTCGTCTTTCGTGCTATCCCAAAAGTAAATTCCATCTTTACTGGCAAAAAGAGGCCAAAAAGAGTGCACGTTATCCACGCTATAAATGGCGCTATAAGGCATATTTTGAGCGTTAAATTTATGCTCATTTGCAAACACAGCTCCACTTTTTGGCTCAAAAAGATATTCTATATCATGCTTAGCATCGTAGCATATCCGGCGCGTCTCATCTGAATATCTTGTATCAAGCCTATAAAAGCCCATAAACAAGCTTTTGCCGTCTGTGTAATATCCGCTAGGAGCGCCATTTTCTGTCGTGATATATCTTAGCCCGCTAGGCTGCGCGTCAAGCTTTTCGCCCTTGTAGTAAAGCGTGCCGCCATCTCTTGCAAAGCCAGCGTCAAATATAGGCTCTAAATTTGTGCTTTCAACCCTTTTTGTCCTGTAAAAATAAGGGCTATCATCGTAGCTTTTTATAAAAACGTGAACAAGGTTTTTCATAATGGCGCCAAATTCGCTAAATCCCGCCTCTTTCTCGCTTCTAGTGGCGCAATAATAGCTTATCTTGCCATCACTTATATAGCCATTGCCAAGCACTTTGGTGCTTTTTGGATCAAGACCTGGCAAAATTTCTCTAGCGCAATAGACATGATTTTTATCAGCCGCCACATTTGAGTAATCATACGCGTGTTTTAGCTTTAAGACCCTAAAACTAGCCTCATCGACGCCTTTTAGCTCATACTTGCCACTGCCTGAAATTTGAACGTAAATTTTACCCTCTGGTGAGCGGTAAAACTCGCTATTATCAATGTTTGCAAAGCTTCTTTGATACTCGCCTTCATGCCAGAGATAAAGCATCGCCAAAACAAAAAATAGCGTCAAAATGACAAAAAGATAAAGTATCTTAGTCGCAATTTTTCTCATTATCTATAATCATCCACCCTTTTTTTAAGCTCGCTTTTTTGCGTTTTATTTTTAAAAATAGCGCCAACCACCGAGACTATAAATGCAATGGCTAAAAATATCCAGTAGGCATATTTTTGCGAGTAATCATCAAAGTCGCTTATCGCATCGATCACCACCTCGCCCTCAGCTGGCACCATAGCGCCTTGATCTACCATTTTTACTATCTCATCAAGTTTTAAATTCTCAACATTTGAGTCATAAGGACGAGTGAGAATTTCAACCACGCCAAGGTCGTTTATATCATAAACACTGCTGTTAAAATGCCAGCCGTAGCCGACGTTATCAAAATAATAGGTCTTATCGCCGTTTGCATAGACCGCTCCGTAGCCATCGTTTCTTACAAGACCGATCTTTCGCCACTGCTCTTTTGTATCAAGCCTTACGATACATGTGTGGCGTGAGCTTAGGCCGTGGCTAATTTTTGTGTTGTGCCAAATTTCATAGGTTTTTAAAAAATATGTCTTGTCATCACTTATCACCACGTCGCCATATAGCGGCGTTACCTCGCCTTTAAACGGATCATCTCCGTCTCTTACAAACTCGCCCTCATCTATGCTGTTATACCACTGCCACTTTCGCTCCCAGTGATAGATCCCGCCTTTGCCGCGAAAAAGAGCGTGATAGGTGTGCCTGTCTTCTAGGTTAAAAAGTGGCTCGTATGGGGCAAATTTTGGGTCAAATTCATGATCGTTTGCATAGACCATGCCAGAATTTGGCTCATAAAGATAGTGAATGCGCCATATCTCGCCGATATCACGCATTTGCGGGCTAAATTTGATCCCTAGTTTTGTGCTGTCATAATAGACATTTTCTCCGTCAGTCGTAAAATGTATGCTCTTTCTGCCAGATGCCTGCTCGATGTATCGCATATTGCTAGCATTTGCGCCCTCTAGCTCTTTGCCATCATGATAGACCTTTACTCCGTCGCTTGCATAGCCAAAGCCCAAGATCGCTGCTAAATTAGCGTTATCAACCTGCCTAAATTTATAGATATGAGTTTGCGCTTTTGGGGTTTTAAACATTTTATGTGAGAAGATATCCCAAAACTCTTTAAGTGCGGATATTTCGAGGTTTGTCTCGCTTTCGCTATCACAAAAATATGTGATCTTGCCGTCACCAAAGTAGCCATTGCCAAGCGCTCTAACGCCATTTGGATCAAGCCCACTCATCACGAGGTTACCGCAATACACCGCCTTATCGCTAGCGCCAACATTTCTGTTGTCGTATTTGCCGGTGTCAATGTATCTAAATTTACTGGCCCTCACGCCTATTAACTCAAATTTACCGCCGCTTGGCACCATGGCATAGACCTTGTCGTCTTTGACGTAAAAATAGCTATTATTTAGCTCTTTACTATCGCCAATGTCGTCATCTAAAATAGTAGCTAACCCAAAGACAAAAAAGTAGGTAGCAAAAAATATCACAACAATGGCGATCACTACAGAGATTAACGGATGTTTTTTTAGCATTTTAGCCCCATTTCAAACAAATTTAGCGACCTCATCATGGCGCAAAAACCTTTCATAAATTTAAATTTCAAAGTACCTATCCAAATATAAAATATCTAAAAATTAAAAACTGATAATATACTACTCTAACTACTGTATTTAATAGCCAAACAGCACATAACGCTAAAATAGCTCCAATAATACTAAAATTCTTTAAAACCCCATAATAAATCACCATCAATAAAAAAAGAGAAAAATATAAAAACATAATCAAATAAAATAAATTTTTCAACCTTTCATATAAGTCCGAATTTTCTCTATTTGTTGCGATTAGCCTAATGGTCTCTATCTTATTTAAAAATCCAACCCTCTTATATTTTATCTTGACTAGATCGCCTACTTCATATTTTTCTATCTCTGATGAGAACACCCCGCTAAATCTCTCTTTACCTATCAAAAGGCTCATGCTTGTGGCTAAATTTTGTCTAACAACTCTTCTATTTAGCGCGCTTATCCTACCGATCTTTTTCAAACTACTCGAGCTCCTCGGCGATCTCAAGCACTTCAAAATACTCATTTTCTAGGCTTTCAAGCTCAGCTTTTGCCTTTTCTAGCTCTTCATAAAGCTTAGTAAGTCCCACTTCTTGATAAATTTTAGGATCGCTAAGCCCCTCATTTAGCTCGGCCACCCTTGCTTCGAGGGCTGAAATTTTATCTGGATATGTGTTTAAAATTTGCGTTTGTTTGTAGCTTAGTTTTGCGCCAGATTTGCTCTTTTGTTTGGCTTCATTTTGGCTATTTGAGAGCTCTTTTTCAAATTTATCAAGCTCTTTCATCTCATCTTCAAGCTCCAAATAGACGCTATACTCTTCATGCAAGACATTTATCTTTGTGCCCTCAAACGCCCAGAGCTTATTTGCCATCTTATCGACGAAATATCTATCGTGGCTAACTAGCAAGATAGCCCCCTCAAAGCTTTGCAAGTAGTCTTCTAATATGTTGATAGTTGCGATATCAAGGTCGTTTGTCGGCTCGTCAAGCACCAGCACGTCGTAAGTTTTGGTAAAAAGCATCGCCAGTGCCACGCGGTTTTTCTCGCCGCCACTTAAAACGCCTATCTTTTTATCTAAAAATTCCTTTGGAAAGAGGAAATTTTTAAGATAGCCATAGACATGCATATTTCGCCCACGAACCAGCACGTGGTCGCCGCCATTTGGGCAAAATGTCTCTATAAGGCTCTTGTCATCATCAAGGACATTTCTAGCTTGATCAAAGTAGCCGATGCTCACCTCGCCTCTTTTTATCTCGCCGCTACTTTGTTTTTCAAGCCCTAGCAAAATTTTAAGCAAAGTGCTCTTGCCACTGCCATTTCGTCCAACTATGGCGATTCTCTCGCCCTGCAAGATTCTTGCGTCAAATTTTTCAAAAAGCACCTTGCCGTCTATACTTTTGCTTAAATTTTTAAACTCAAAGAGCATCTTTTTGCGGTTTTGGCTCTGCACTTGGTTGAAATTTTTGCTCGCACGCTCCAGCTCAAGTCTCACGCGCCTTATCACGCCTGGGTTTTTTTTGGCCTCCTCACGCATAGCAAGCACCCGCTCTTTTCTGCCCTCATTTCGCTTTAGCCTAGCTTTTACGCCACGCCTTAGCCACTCCTCTTCAGCCTTTAGCTGTTTTAGCAGCGTCTCATGCGACTTTGCAAGGCTAGCCAAAATTTCCTCTTTTTTGGTTAGATAGTTTGCATATCCGCCCTCGAAATTTTTTAAGCTTGCATCCTCGACCTCAACGCACCTAGTTGCCAGCGCATCGATAAAATACCTATCGTGGCTTATAAAAACTATGCTTTGATTTGAGCTTTTCAGCATATCTTCAAGAAATTTGACCATATAGACATCAAGGTGGTTTGTAGGCTCATCAAGCAGCAGCACATCTGGCTTTTTAAGGATGAGCGCACCCAGTGCCACACGCCTGATCTCGCCACCACTTAGCGAGCAAATGGGTCTGTTTTCATACTCTTTTAGCTTAAATTCTTGCAAAATTCGCTCGATCTTGTGCTCGATATTCCAGCCGTCCTTTGCCTCTATAAATTTTAAAAGCCTCTCTTGCTCTTTTAAAATTTCTTTGTTTTCAGGCTCATTTGCTAGCAAGACGCCACTTTTTTCATAGTCGCTTATCGCGTCAAATATCTCTTTTAGTTCGTTATTTAGCGCATCTCTTACGCTAAAAGTGGCGTTAAAATTTGGATTTTGCGCTAGCATCTCGACGCTTATTAAGCTCTGCACTATGCGTCTGCCACTATCTGCTGCCACCTCGCCAGAGATGATCTTCATAAGCGTGCTCTTGCCACTGCCATTTTTGCCGATGATCGCTATCTTTTCATTTTCATTTACGCTAAGGCTTACGCTGTTTAAAATTTCATTTGCGCCAAATTTTTTACTTACGTCTATTAGGTCGATTAATGCCATTTTTCTCTCAAATTTTAAATTTTTTGGATTATATCAAAAGGGAGCTAAAACCTAATTTGGCTATAATCGCCCAAAATTTAAAAAAGGAGAAATTTATGAATCTTTCTATGAAAAAGCTGGTCGTCCCTATATTTTTAGATATGTTTTTGCACTTTATAACGCTTATCATAAACACCTACATGGTGACAAAAGTGAGCGTGCATCTAGTTGGCGCCATGGGTGCGGGCAATCAAGTGATGGACCTTTTTATGACCATTTTTAACTTTTTAAGCATGGGCTGCTCAGTCGTCGTCGCACAAGCACTTGGAGCAAAGCAAAACGAGCTAGCTTCAAGCGTCATACACGCAAGCATCACGTCAAATACGGTCTTTGGCATCTTTTCAGCCATCATCATCTACGTCTTTGGCTACAACATCTTAAATTTACTAAACGTGCCAAGTGATCTCATAAACGATAGCTTCTCATACCTTCACATCCTTGGCTTTGCATTGCTATTTGATGGCATCGGCATGGTGCTAGCTGCGGTGCTTCGCGTCTATAATCTAGCAACTGCTGTGATGCTAACTTCGGTTTTGATGAACATCATCACCATCTTTGGCAACGCCATCGCTCTTTTTGGCTGGTTTGATCTGCCAAATTTAGGCCTGCAAGGTGTTGCTATCTCGACATTTGTGGGCAGACTAATAGGCCTTTTTGTCCTACTTTACATGCTCATACGCGTGGCAAAAGTTAGAATTTATCTTAGCGGACTGCTTGTCGTGCCGTTTGGAATTTTAAAGAAAATACTCTCAGTTGGCCTACCAAGCGCTGGCGAAAATTTACTCTGGATGGCGCAATACATGGTCGCTTTTGGCTTTATCGCGAGCATGGGCGAGGCAACTCTTAGCGTGCAGACTATCTACTTTCAGATCACTCTTCTCATCTTGCTTTGTGGAGCTAGTATCAGCGTGGCAAACGAGGTCATCGTGGGGCATTTAGTGGGAGCTAGCGAGTTTAACGAGGCTTACGCAAGAACCTTTAAAGCCTTGTGGCTTGGAATTTCTATCACGCTCGTCGTCGTTTTGATCGCCTACGCCTTAAAGTATAAGATCATGGACGCACTAAATTTAGATGATGGCTTGCGCAAGATAATGCTACCACTCTTTACACTCTCGATCGTGCTAGAAGCTGGCAGAACCTTTAACATCGTCATCGTAAATGCCCTTCGTGCAAGTGGCGACGCGAAATTCCCGCTAGCGACTGGGCTTATCTTTATGTGGGGGCTTTCGCTGCCGCTTGGATATTTCTTAGGCATACACCTTGGCTGGGGCATCGTTGGCGTTTGGATAGGATTTTGCGCTGATGAGTGGCTAAGAGGCCTTGCAAATACATGGCGCTGGAGAAGCAAAAAGTGGCAAGAAAAACGCCTAGTTTGAGGCAAAAGAGCCTAAATTTAGACTTTTATGGCTTAAGCGTTTTAATAAATTTTAAAACAAATGTGAAATCTATGCGGCTAAGAGTTGGCAAGGATGCTAAGATCACGCTTTCTATGCCATTTTACAGCACGCAAAAGATGGCTCTTAGCTTTCTTGAGACGCACAGAATTTGGCTTGAAAATGCTTACAAAAAAGCTCTTTTAAATTTGCCAAAAGATGATGAGATGAAATTTCTTGGGCAAATTTATAAGATCAAATTTGATGAGAGCGCAAAGGTGCCATTTTTTGAAGATAAATTTATCATAACGCCAAATTTAAAGGCACTTGAGCGCTTTAAAAAAGCAAGAGCAAAAGAGCTATTTTTAGAGCTTGTAAGCTACTATCAGCCTCATATCAATAAGCCAGTTAGTCGCATCGTCATAAGAGATAGCAAAACTCGCTGGGGCAGCTGCAACCACAAAAAAGGCTATATAAACTTAAGCCTAAGGCTTATAGAAAAGCCACTCTCTGCCGTGCGATACGTCGTGCTTCACGAGCTTACTCACCTGCTCTATCCGCATCATCAAAGCAGTTTTTATAAATTTATAGAAGCCATTATGCCTGATTACAAAGAGCAAGAGCAAATTTTAAAATCATAATTATTTTTCATCAAGTAAGTGTAAATTTAATATGTTAAAATTGCACATTACTTTACAAAAGGAAAATTTAATGAAAAAAATGATTTTTATCTCGCTTCTTGCAGCTTGCGCTCTAGCAGGCGACTTTGAAGACGGCTTGAAAGCTTATGCTGACTCAAATTTCACTGAGGCTTTGTCTAAATTTGAAGCAGGTTGCGCGGCAAATGACGCAAGATCATGTGCAAAAGCAGGTGCGATCTATCAGCTTGGCAAAACTGACGTGCCAGATAGTAACAAAGCGTTAGAGTTTTACAACAAAGCTTGCCAAGGTGGCGAAAAAGAGGGTTGCTCAGCAGCTGGTGGAATTTATCTCGATAACGATCCACAAAAGGCAAGAGAGCTTTTTAACAAAGCTTGCGAGCAAAACGACGGCTACTCTTGCGGCATGATAGGCTCGATATTAATAGAAGCTAAGAAATTTAAAGAGGCTTATACCTTCTTAGTAAAAGGCTGCAAGCTAAGCGATAAGCTAGCTTGCGAGTTTGCAGGCGATCTGAAACGCTCAAAACAACTTTGATCTTTAGGCTTTTAAAGCCTAAATTCTCACTTTTTACAAAATCAATGGAAATTTATCAATAAATTTAAAAGTTTAGGCAAGAGGGCTCTTGCCTAGTGTTAAATCGCTCTTATTTGATCGAGCGGTTTATCTTTTATGCTCCACTGAGTCATAAAGACAAAGCCATAAAGAGCAGCTGCCACGATGTAGGCTGTGTATTCGTTTGGCATCAGACCAAATTTCACGCAGATATTTGGCACAAGAGCTAGGGGCACGACTGGTATAAGTAGCAACCTCTCCCAGATCCTAAGCTTTGTGACGTAGTAGCCTTGCAGCAAGCTAGAAAAGGCGAACATTCCCACGATCGCCATGCCAAAGACGAGCAAAATTTCAAGTGGATTGCTCATCCAGACTATCCCTTTTGAATCAAGCGGATCGCTCGTATTTATGCTCTCAATAAGTATAAGTTTGTTATTAAAGAAAAAGGCAAATGGCAAGATCGCCGTTCTTAGATCGTAAAAGAACCCTTGCACGCCAACGGTTATTGGATTTGCTTTAGCGATGCCCGCTGCTGCGTAGGCTGCGATGCCAACTGGCGGCGTATCATCAGCCAAAATTCCAAAGTAAAATACAAAAAGATGCACGGCGATGGCAGGGATCAAGAAGCCATTTTTATGCGCCAAAAACAAGATAACTGGCGCAACAAGGCTTGAGACGACGATGTAGTTTGCTGTCGTTGGAAGACCCATGCCAAGGATAAGCGACATAAGAGCTGTTAAAACTAGGATCATCATGATGTTATCGCCTGCTAAAAGCTCGACTAGATCAGAGAGCACCTGACCAAGGCCAGTAAGCGAGATAGAGCCCACGATGATGCCAGCAAGTGCGGTTGCGATGGCTATTGTAGTCATGCTCTTTGCAGCTGCGACCATCGCCCAAAATATATCCTCAAAACCAAGAAGCACGTCGTTTAGCCCTACTTTTTCGCCTGAAGCTAGCTTTTTAGTTGGCTCTTGAAAGATCATTATCAAAAATAAAAATCCAATCGCATTAAAAGCTGCAGCTATGGCTGACTCTTTTGCGATTAAAAGCGTATAAAGCAGGATCAAAATAGGCGTTATATAGTGAAGGCCACTTACAAAAATTTTAAATCTTGAGTGAAATTCGCTCTGATTTATGCCTTTTAGTCCAAGCTTAACGCTCTCTAAATGCACGATAAAAAATAGTGACAAATAACAAGCAAATGCTGGGATAACCGCTGCCATCATAACATTTGTATACGTCATACCTAAAAATTCAGCGATGATAAAAGCAGCCGCACCCATGATAGGTGGCATGAGCTGTCCATTTACACCAGCTGCAACCTCGATGGCTCCAGCTTTTGTGCGTGAAAGGCCAGCTTTTTTCATAAGCGGTATGGTAAATGTACCAACGGTTACGACGTTTGCTGTGGAGCTACCTGAAACCATGCCAGTTAGGCCACTTGCGATGACTGAAGCCTTAGCTGGGCCACCTCTATATTTGCCAAGAAGTGAGAAGGCTAAATTTATGAAGTATTGTCCAGCGCCTGCTCGCTCTAACAATGAACCAAAAAGAACAAAAAGGTAGATAAAACTAACGCTAACGCCGATAGGCACGCCAAAAACGCCCTCAGTCGTTAAAAACATATGACCTGCGATCTTTTCAAAGCTAGCGCCTTGGTGAGCGATGATGTCTGGCATATAAGGACCAAAGTGATCATATATCAAAAACAATATACAAATGATAGGAAGTGCTGGTCCCATGACACGCCTGCCGGCTTCAAGCAAAACAATGATCGCTAAAAACGATATGACGATATCTTGAGTGATGTAGTCCCCTGTCCTATCAGCTAGCTCGTAAAAATAAACCGCTGGATAAAGCACGGCAACAACGCCTACCACGCAAAAAACTAGGTCGTAAAATGGCAAACTTGAGTGAGCCTTTTTATGAAAAGTGACTGGATAGAGCAAAAATACAAGCCCAACCGCAAAAGCTAGGTGCACTGAGCGCGAAATGTTAGTATTTAGTGGGAAATACGCTATATAAAGCTGAAAAACTGACCAAGAGAAACACGCAAATGCGATGAAATAGTTGTAAATATTGCTATTTATCTCTCTTGTCTTTACCTCAACAAATTGTTCTTCGTTGTCATTAACTTCGTTCATATTTCTCCTTTAAAATTTAAATATATAAATTTAGAAGAAATTTGCATATTTAAATTTTATCCAGAGGCAAAAGCCCCTGGAGATGGATTATTTTAAGATACCAGCCTCTTTAAATGCAGCCTCTGCAGCTGGGTGAAGCGGAGCTGAAAGACCTTGAACAAGATCTTCTTTTTTAACTGATTTTAGCGCTGGGTGAAGAGTTTTATACTCATCAAAGTTATCTAAGATAGCTTTTATCACAGCTTTTACAGCTTCATCTTTTGTATCTTTGCTAGTTACTAAAACAGCTTTTACGCCGATAGTATTTACATCGTGATCGACGCCGTCATATGAGCCTTTTGGGATCACGCCTTTTGCAAAGTATGGTTTTTCTTTAAGAAGGTTATCGATCTCACTGCCTTCGATGTTTAGGATATCAATAGGCAAAGATGTCGCAGCATCAGTGATGTTTGCAGTTGGGTGACCAACAACAAAGCTATATCCGTCTATCTTTTTATCTTTTAGTGCATGTGGGCATTCGCCAACTGTTAAAACGCCGCGGTATCCTAGTTTTGAAACGTCAAAGCCCTTTGCTTTAAAGACCTCAAGTGTGCTCACTTCGTTACCGCTGCCTGGGTTGCCGACGTTATATTTTTTACCTGCAAATGAAGAGAGATCGCTTGTTAGACCGCTATCTTTTGCCACAACAAATGCAAGAAGCTCTGGATAGATCGCAACTACTGAGCGTAAATTTTCATCTTTTGCTCCGTCAAATTTGCCAGTGCCGTTATATTTATCATATACGACGTCACTTTGAACAAAGCCAAATGTGAGCTCTTTTTTAAGGACGTTATTTACGTTATAAACAGAGCCGCCAGTTGATTGAACAGAGCATTTTACATCTGTATTTTTATTTGCCAAGCGGCAGATCGCTCCACCTATCGGATAGTATGTACCTGTCATGCCGCCAGTGCCGATACTGATAAATTCTTTTGCTGAAAGTGTTGTTGCCAAAAGCAATCCAGCAAGTGCCAAAGAAGTAGTTTTCATCTAAAATCCTTTCAAAAAATTTAAGGCTATTTTATTCTATAAATTTAGCTTTGTATCTTTTTGATATGATATTTTTATGCCATTTTGGTAAAGTTGCAACTATTCTACACAAGCAAGGCTTAAAAAAATATTTTCTTAAGAAGAAATTTATATTTCTTTTACGAGCATTCTAAATTTTAAGAGCTAGAAATTCTAGCTCTAAATTTAGTCGATAAATCTTTTTGTGATATTTGCGTAGGCATCAATCCTGCGGTCTCTTAAAAATGGCCAAATTCTGCGCACTTCTTCACTTCTTTTCATATCTATTTCAACGATCTTACAAAGCTCATCTGTGCTATTTGCGCGGAAAAGCTGCTCGCCTTGTGGCCCGAAAACAAAGCTATTTCCCCAAAACTTAATCCCATCCATCACACCGCTATCATCTTTTTCAAAGCCCACGCGATTTACTGCGACCACTGGCAGGCCGTTTGCCACGCTGTGGCCTCTTTGCACTGCCACCCACGCTTCAAGCTGTCTTGACTTTTCATCCTCGCTATCGCCCTCAAACCAGCCAATAGCCGTTGGATAGATGAGAATTTTTGCCCCTTTTAGCGCCATTAGCCTTGCTGCCTCTGGATACCACTGATCCCAGCAAACCAAAACGCCAAGCTTGCCAAGGCTAGTTTCAATAGGCTCAAAGCCAATGTCACCAGGCGTGAAGTAAAATTTCTCGTAAAATCCAGGGTCATCAGGGATGTGCATTTTTCGGTATTTGCCAGCCACGCTACCGTCGCACTCGAAGACAAAGGCGGTGTTGTGATAAAGCCCGTCAGCCCTCTTTTCAAAGAGCGAAGTGACTAAAACTACGCCATTTTCTTTTGCCACCCTGCCCCAAAAAGCGACATCCTCTTGCCAATCATTTGCATGATCAAAGAAATTTGTATCCTCGCTTTGGCAAAAGTATTGCGTCTGGTGCAGCTCTTGGCAGACAACTAGATCAGCGCCACCTTTTTTTGCCTCAGCGATTAGCTCAAGCGTCTTTGCGATGGTCGCCTCTTTTGTGCCTTTAAATTCTTGTTGAAGTAGTGCTACTTTCATCTCATCTCCCTTCTTTGTCGTTATATGGGTCTAAATGCGTGGTTATCTGCCACGAAAAATCCTTAAATTTCTCTCTTATCTCAGCTTCAAGCGATTCGGCCACTTCGTGCGCGTCGTAAAGCGAGATATCTTTGTCAAAAACTAAATGCAGCGTTAAAAATATGGTATTTGCGCTCTGTCTTGTATTTAGGTAGTGAAAGTCTGAAATCCTCTGCTTTGCCTTTATCATCTTGATGATCTCAGCTGTGACCTCAGGGCTTGCTGCGTGATCTAGCAAGACACCAAAGGCGTCTTTGCCAAGACTTATGGCGCTTTGAGCGATGTAGCCACTTATCACGATACCAAAGATCGCATCTATCATCACAAATCCGCTAAATTTAATGATAAGTAGCGAGATGATGACTGCAAGGTTGCTAAAAAGGTCGATCTTATAGTGCAGCGCGTCTGCTTTGATGATAAGGTTGCCACTTTTTTTAGAAATTTGGTTTAAAAATAGCACCAAACATAGCGTCACTATGACCGAAAATACCATCACACCAAGGCTTAAGCCAAGATCTATCTCTAAATTTGGCTCGCTAAATTTCTTAACACTCTCATAAAATATATATCCAGCAGCCAGCACGATGATGACGCACTCAAATAGCGCTGCTAACGCCTCCAGCTTTGTGTAGCCAAAGTTAAATCTCTCATCGGCTTGCTTTCTTGACTTTCTAAGCGCAAATAAATTTAAAAGCGAAACGATAAAATCAAGCATCGAATCAATCGCCGAGCCAAGCACAGCGACCGAGCCACTAAAAAGCCCAGCTGCAAATTTCACAAGTGCAAGCAAAAAGGCGCAAGCTCCAGCTGCGATAACGGCCTTATTTTCGCCTTGCGTGCACTCTTGCTTATTTATGCTGTTAAACTCATAATCAAACGGACTTGACAAGGCTAAGACCTTTTGTATCTATTTTGGCTTGAGCAGTGAAGCGAGCCATTTTGACGGACAAAAACTAGCGAATTTACACCGATGATCTTTCTATCTGGCAGTGCCCGGGCTAGTAAATTTAGCACCTTTTCATCGTTTTCGTCGTTATATGTTGGCACGATTAAGGCGCCATTTATAAAGATAAAGTTTGCATAGGTGCAGCCAAGCCTTTTGCTATCATAAAATTTAGGCTTAGGTAGTGGCAAGGCAAGTAGCTTAAAGCCAGTTTTTTTAAGCTCATCCTCCATCCTTTTAAGCTCATCAAAGTGCTCATCGCTCCCATCTTCACAAGCTACGTAAGCTATCGTATCAGGCGTGATAAATCGCGCTAAAGTGTCGATGTGACTATCAGTATCATCGCCTCTTATAAAGCCATTTTCAAGCCAAATGATACGTTTTAGACCAAATAAATTTTTTAGTTTTTCTTCGATCTGCTCTTTGCTAAGTGCTTTGTTTCTATTTTCATTTAGCAGGCATTTTGAGGTGGTTAAAAGCACGCCATCTCCGTTAAACTCGACGCTTCCGCCCTCTAGTATCATATCAACTGGCTCAAGCTTAGTTTTGTAAATTTTAGCTAGCTCTAAATTTATCGCATCATCTTTTGAGCTCTTAAATTTACCGCCCCAAGCGTTAAATTTAAAGTCGTAGCTCTTTACGCTATCCTTGGTGCAAACGTCAATCATACCGTAGTCTCTGATCCAAGTATCATCAGTCTCAAGCTTTACAAACTCTACATTTTTAAATTTCTTAAACCTATCAAAATTTGCCTCATCAGGGCAGATAAGCACCACCTTTTCAAAGGGCGTAACAGCAGCCACGAGCTCCTCATAGCTCGCTAAAATCTCCTCTAAATAAGGCTCCCAGTCGCTCTTACTATGTGGCAGCGATAAAAACAAAAGCTCCTGCTCTTCCCACTCTGCATATGCTCTCACGCTCTCTCCTTGTAAATTTTATAAATTCCATAAATCGTAATGATTATCCAAAAGACCTCTATCAAAAATGAGCCGAGGTTAAAGTGCACAAAAAGCGAGATTATAAGCAGCACCGCACCTGCTAAATTTATTATCTGGTAGGCTAGATCGCGGCTATTTAGGCGGCCGATCTGAAGTAAAAAGTAGCCCATCACGATGCAAATCATCCCTAAAAAGCCGATGATCTGAAAAAGATCGATCAAATTTTATCCTTTTTGTAAGCTTAAATTTAAAGCGTGATCATATCTAATTAGTTTTAAATTTATTATTATGGGATAAAATAACTCCATTTTTCAGATTGGATTAAAGTTTATGGATTTTGAGTTTATTGAGAAATTTTACCCCCTTTTTGTAAAGGCTGGGATTCTCACCTGCCAGATCGCCTTTTTAGGGATCGTTTTTTCTATTTTGATAGGCATTTTTTGCATGGCTGTGAAATTTTACAAGCTAAAATTTCTCTCAAAGCTTGTTGATTGCTATGTTGAGCTTTCAAGAAACACGCCGCTTCTTATCCAGCTCTTCTTTTTATATTACGGCTTGCCAAAGCTTGGAGTGTCGATGAGTGGCTTTACCTGTGCGGTCGCGGGACTTAGCTTTCTTGGCGGCAGCTACATGAGCGAGAGCTTTAGACTTGGTTTTGAGGCGGTGAGAAAGTCGCAGATAGAAGCAGGACTTAGCATCGCACTTAGCAAAAACCAGCTCCTAAGATATGTCATCTTGCCTCAAGCCTTTAGCGTGGCATTGCCAAGCATCAGCGCAAACGTCATATTTTTACTAAAAGAGACAAGCATCGTTAGTATCGTAGCGCTTGCTGATCTAGTTTACGTCGCAAAGGATCTCATCGGACTTTACTACAAGACAGATGAGGCGCTTTTTATGCTGGTTATTAGCTATCTTGTCATCATCTTGCCAGTCTCGCTGGCGCTTAGCTACGTCGAAAAAAGGGTGAGAAATGCAAGGAGTTAGTATATTATTTGACACGCAAAATTTACTAAGACTACTTGAAGGTCTTGTGGTAAGCACTGAAATTTCACTCATCTCTATCATCATCTCCGTTATCGGCGGCCTCATACTTGGCGTTTTGATGAGTATGAAAAACAAATTTGTCTATTTTGCTCTAAAAATTTGCCTAGAGATCGTTCGTATCATGCCTCAGATCGTCTGGCTATTTTTATTTTACTTTGGTGTTAGCAAGGCTTTTGATATCCATATCTCAGCATTTACCGCCTCGCTCATCGTCTTTAGCCTTTGGGGCGTTTTTGAGATGATGGATATCGTGCGAGGAGCGATCACCTCGATACCAAAGCACCAGTTTGAGTCAGCCGCCTCGCTAGGACTTAGCAAATTTCAAATTTACTTTTATGTCATCATCCCACTTGCTACTAGAAGGCTGGTGCCTGGAGCTGTAAATTTACTAAGCCGTATGATAAAAACGACCTCTATCGTCGTGCTAATCGGCGTTGTAGAGGTAGTCAAGGTCGGCCAGCAGATCATCGAGCGAAATGTATTTACAAATCCTATGGCGCCATTTTGGATATACACGCTCATATTCTTTTTATATTTTGCGATCTGCTATCCAGTCTCAAAACTATCGAAAAAACTAGAAGAAAAATGGAGCTAAAATGAGCGAAAATATCTTAGAACTTAAAAAAATCAATAAATTTTATGGAGAGCTTCACGCCTTAAAAGATATAAGCTTAGAGGTTAAAAGTGGCGAAGTAGTCGTGCTTCTTGGACCATCAGGCTGTGGTAAGAGCACAACTCTTAGGTGCATAAACGGTCTTGAAAGCATTGCAAGCGGCGAGATCATCATAGACGGCGAAGTGATAGATGCTAAATTTAAAGAGTGGCAAAGGATCCGCCAAAAGGTCGGCATGGTCTTTCAAAGCTACGAGCTCTTTGATCACATGAACGTCATAGATAACGTCCTTCTTGGGCCTTTAAAGGTACAAAAAAGAGATAGAGCTGAGGCCGAAAAGACAGCTGATATGTGGCTAAGCAAGGTTGGGCTGCTTGATAAGAAATTTGCCTATCCAAAGGAGCTAAGCGGTGGTCAAAAGCAGCGCATAGCAATCGTTAGAAGCCTTTGTTTAAACCCTGAGATCATGCTATTTGACGAGGTTACGGCTGCGCTTGATCCAGAGATCGTTAGAGAAGTGCTTGATGTGATACTAAATTTAGCCAAAGATGGCATGACGATGCTAATAGTCACGCACGAGATGAGCTTTGCAAGAGCTGTTGCAAATAAGATCGTATTTATGGACGCTGGAGCGATCGTGGAGATCAGCGAGCCAGAGGAGTTTTTTACTAATCCAAAGAGCGACCGCGCGAAGAAATTTCTAAATTTATTCTCGTTTTAGAAAAAATAAGAGATAATTTGCCGTTTTTTCAAAATGCGTTTAGAGCGAGATTTAGTCGCTCTTATTTACTAAATTTTTCAAAGGAGAAAGAGTGAGAAAATTTAAATTTTTCTTATTAGCATTAGTCGCTACCGTCTTTCTAACGGGTTGTGGTGATGACAAAGGTGCGGACAAAGCGGCCGCTTCAAACCAAGCTGATACGATCGCAAAGATCAAAGAGCGTGGATATATAAGGATAGGCGTTTTTAGCGACAAACCGCCATTTGGCTACGTCGATAAAGACGGCAAAAACCAAGGCTATGACATCTACTTTGCAAAACGCATCGCAAAAGACTTGCTTGGCGATGAGAGCAAGGTTAAATTTGAGCTAGTCGAGGCTGCTGGCAGGGTCGAAGTGCTCACAGCTGACAAGGTCGATATCACGCTTGCAAATTTCACAAAGACGCCTGAGCGCGCGCAAGTGGTTGATTTTGCGCTTCCATATATGAAGGTCTCTCTTGGCATCGTTAGCCCTGAGGGCGCTGTGATAAAGAGCGTCGATGAGCTAAAAGATAAAACTTTAATCGTCAATAAAGGCACAACCGCAGACGCATTTTTTACAAAAAATTATCCTGATATCAAGCTTTTAAAGTATGATCAAAACACCGAAACTTTCGCAGCTTTAGTTGATAAAAGGGGTGCGGCTCTAGCGCATGATAACGCCCTACTTTTTGCCTGGGCGAAAGAGACTCCTGGCTTTGTCGTTGGCGTTGAGGCGCTTGGCGATGTGGATGTGATAGCTCCAGCTGTCAAAAAGGGCAACAAAGCCTTGCTTGATTGGCTAAATAACGAGATCGTCGAGCTTGGAAAAGAAAATTTCTTTCACAAAGACTATGACGCAACACTAAAACCGATCTATGGTGACAGCGTAAATCCTGAATCTCTAGTCGTCGAAGGCGGCAAACTCTAAATTCAAAGTGAGTGATCATAGTGAATGAATTTAATGAATATGTTCGCGATAGATTTTCTGAATTCGGCGATATTGTCATAAAATCCATGATGGGTGGATACCTTGTATATTTTAACGGTAAACTGATAGGTGACATTTGTAATAATGAACTGTTTTTAAAGAGAACGCCGACATCGGACAGACTTCTTGCAGACTCAGAACTACGTTATCCTTATAATGGCTCAAAGACGTTAATGCATGTATTCGAGAAATTTGAGGATGCGAATTTGATTGGAGAATTGTTGCGCGGCATGTATGCGGAACTGCCCGAAAAGAAACCAGCAAAAGCCAGATAAGTTGGATGTTTAAATAAAAATTTGAAAAGCATTTTGGAGTAAATTTAACCCAAAATGCTTTTATTGGCTACATCAAGCTCTTTAGTAAATTTGTCACTTTTTGCTCGATCTCTTCTAGAAATTCCTTGCTCTTTGCTTCAAATCTAGTGACGATAACTGGCGTTGTATTTGACGCACGCACCAGCGCCCAGCCATTTTCAAACTGAATTCTAATGCCATCAATATCAATGATATTTTTTATCTTTGGCAGGTCGCAACTCTCGTTTTTCACGCACTCTTTTAGCTTGGCAACTATCTTAAATTTAGCCTCGTCAGTCGTCTTTATCTTGATCTCATCGGTGCTAAAGACAAGTGGCATCTTATCAAGCTCGCCGTCAAGGTCAAAGCCCTTATGAACCAGCTCAAGCACCCTCATCATCGCATAAAGCGCATCGTCAAAGCCAAAGTAGCGCTCTTTAAAGAATATATGACCGCTCACCTCTGCTGCAAGATCAACATTTAGCTCTTTCATCATTTTTTTGATGTTGCTATGACCAGTTTTTCCCATAAAAACTTCGCCTATTTTTGCGATCTCATCGTACATATTTTGTGAGCATTTAACCTCGCCAAGCACCTTTGGATGTTTCATATTTAGCGCATAAAGATAGGCTAGCTCATCGCCTTTTATATCTCTTTTTGGCGTTATAACTGCGATCCTATCGCCATCTCCATCAAAGCCAAATCCAAGGTCAAATTCCTTCTTCTCGATGAGCGAAAATATCTCTTTTAAATTCTCTTTTTCGCTTGGATCTGGGTGGTGATTTGGAAAATTTCCATCTGGGTCCTCATATAAAATTTTTGCATTTAGTCCAAGTTCCTTGACGATGGGCACTAAGCTCACGCCAACAGCGCCATTTGCGCAGTCGATAACAAAAGGCTTTTTGAAATTTTTAAGCTCACTAAATTCTTTTACAAAAAACTCAACGTATTTTTCTAAAATGTTAAATTTCTCACAGCTCTCATCGTCTGCGATCTCTAAATTTGAGGCGATTATCTCGTTTACCTTGTCTTTTAAAATTTGCAAGTCTTTACCAAAAAAACTATCCTTTTTGATAGTGATCTTAAAGCCGTTATAATCTTTTGGATTGTGAGAGCCCGTGATCATGATGTTTGCGTCGAAATAATCAGCATAAACGCTAAAGTAGCCAACAGGAGTTGGAAGCAAGCCGATGTTATAAATTTTAAAGCCACCAGCCTTGTTTAGACCACTTAGCAGGTACCTAAAAAGCGTGCTAGCACTTAGCCTTGCGTCAAAGCCAACGCTTAAAGTTTTCACGCCAAATTCGTTAAATTTCTTACCCAAAGCAAGACCTATAGCCTTGACGCTGTCCTCTGTCAAGTCTTTCTCAAAAATGCCGCGGATGTCGTATTCTCTAAAAATTTCATCATATTTCATTGTAAATTCTCCCTAAAAGAATGCAAAAATAATACAAGAATAAATTTAAAAAGGAGTAAATAATTTTATAAATTTAGTGAGGTAAAAATATAAATTCGAGCTAGAAAGCTCTAGCTCGAAAAGGGCTGCTACATCATTCCGCCCATGCCACCCATTCCGCCCATGTCAGGCATTGCAGGCATTGCTTTTTCTTCTTTTATCTCGCTGATAGTTGCCTCAGTCGTTAGTAGCAAGCTAGCCACGCTAACAGCGTTTTGTAGCGCAACTCTCTCAACTTTAACTGGATCGATGATGCCAGCTTCAAACATATTTACATATTCTCCAGTTGCAGCGTTAAAGCCAAAATTTGCATCTTTGCTTGTCTCAACTGCATTTGCTACTACGCCTGCGTCAAAGCCAGCATTCTCAGCGATTTGGCGAAGTGGAGCACGAAGCGCTCTTCTAACGATCTCAGCGCCGATTGCCTCATCGCCTTGTAAATTTAAATTTACGCTCTTTGAAGCGAGGATAAGAGCTGAACCGCCACCTACTACGATGCCCTCTTCTACAGCTGCACGAGTAGCGCTTAGAGCGTCATCTACGCGGTCTTTTTTCTCTTTCATCTCAGTTTCAGTCGCAGCACCTACTTTGATAACTGCCACGCCACCACTTAGTTTTGCAAGGCGCTCTTGTAGTTTTTCTTTGTCGTAGTCGCTTGTAGTCTCAGCGATTTGCGCTTTGATCTGAGTTATTCTAGCATCTATTGCTGACTTCTCGCCTGCGCCATTTACGATAGTTGTGTTATCTTTGTCGATAACTACGCTTGAAGCTTGTCCAAGATCGTTTATAGTAGCGCTCTCTAGTGTTCTGCCTAGCTCTTCGCTAATGACTTCGCCACCTGTTAAGATAGCGATATCTTCAAGCATCGCTTTTCTTCTGTCACCAAAGCCCGGAGCTTTAACAGCTGAGATGTTTAGCACGCCACGAAGTTTATTTACGACAAGTGTTGCAAGTGCCTCACCCTCGATATCTTCAGCGATGATTAGAAGTGGTTTGCCACTCTTTTGTACTTGCTCAAGCACCGGAAGCAGGTCTTTTAGATTTGTAATCTTCTTGTCAAATAGCAATATAAATGGATTGCTTAGCTCAACTTGCATCTTTTCAGGGTTTGTGATGAAGTATGGGCTTAGATATCCGCGGTCAAACTGCATACCCTCAACAACGCTTAGCTCATCTTGGATAGACTTTGCCTCTTCTACTGTTATGACGCCATCTTTGCCGACTTTCTCCATCGCATCAGCGATAAGCTTGCCGATACTTTCGTCTGAGTTTGCAGAGATAGTAGCGATCTGAGCGATCTCTTTTGAGCCAGAAACTTTTTTAGAGATGTTTTTTAGTGCATCTATAAGAGCTGCTACTTCTTTATCCATACCGCGTTTTACTTCGATAGGATTTGCGCCAGCAGTTACGTTTCTAAGACCTTCTTTAAATATCGCGTGAGCTAGCACAGTTGCTGTTGTAGTGCCATCACCTGCTTGGTCGTTTGTCTTGCTTGCTACTTCTCTAACTAGGCTTGCACCCATGTTTTCGATAGTATCTTTTAGCTCAACCTCTTTAGCTACGCTAACGCCGTCTTTTGTGATGTTTGGAGCACCAAAGCTCTTTTGGATAAGGACATTTCTGCCTCTTGGTCCCATTGTCACTTTTACAGCGTCATTTAGTTTTTTTACGCCCTCGTATAGGCGATTTCTTGCATCATCAGAGTAAAAAATTTCTTTTGCCATTGTCTTTCCTTTTTAAATTATTTAATCACGCCTAAAATGTCGTCGATGTTTAAAACAAGATATGTTTTATCATCTAAATTTACCTCAGTGCCAGCGTATTTAGCAAATACTACTTTTTCGCCAACTTTTACGCCCTCAGCTTCAGCGCCAACTGCTTTTACCTCGCCGCTTAAAGGTTTTTCTTTTGCGTTATCAGGTATAATTATGCCCGAAGCTGTCGTCTTTGTCTCTTCTACGCGTTCGACTAGGACACGCTTGCCTAATGGTTGAAAGTTCATTGTTCATCCTTTTAGTTTAATTGTCTTTTTTAGCACTCTTTATTTTTGAGTGATGAAATCCTAGCATTTTTTTCTGAAAAAGTCAATAATTTATAGTGAATTTTATTAAAAACTTTAGTCTAAGTGACTAAAGTTTTATGATATGTAAAACTAATATAAAGGAATTTTATGAAAAAAGTAGCCTACATAGTAGCGGTTTTGGTGCTGATAATCCTTTGCATTTTTGGCTTTATCTTTAGCTCTTTTGGCAACAAATTTATAGCCAGCAAAATAGAAAAAGAAGCGCTAGCTCGTGGTATCGATGTCAAATTTAAAGATTTTAACCTGGGTCTTAGCACACTAAATTTAGAAGCGACCGTGATGAATGCCATAAATTTAAAGGCAAATGGCGATCTATCCTTGCTTGCTCAAAGTATGAGCTTAAACATAGATATAAATGCCGACAAGTCAAAGGCTAGCGAGCTTGGGCTAAAAAAGGACGTCGCGCTTAAAGCAAACGTGGCTGGTAAATTTAGTGACTTCAAGCTAACGGCAACTGGCACGGCGCTTGGCTCAAATATAAATTTAAACGCAAATTTAAAAGACTACCTGCCAAAAGCTCTAAATCTTGACGCTAAAAATATCGAGCTTTCTGAGATCTCAGCTCTGGCGCAAAAGCCAAATTTAGCTAGCGGCAAGCTTGATCTAACGAGCAATATGCAAGGCTTTGATGAGAAAAATGAGCCCATCATTAACGCTCAAATTTTAGCAAGCGACGCAGCGATAAACAAAGAAATTCTAAAAAATGAATTTGGGCTAGATTTAGCAAAAGATATAAACTTTAAAGGCGGCGTAAATGCTAAATTTGCAAATGAAAAAGTGAGTGCAAAAACCCTTATCATCGCACCTGAAGCCACTTTAAAAGCAAACGAGACGACTTATGATCTAGCTAGTAAAAATTTAAAGAGTGACTTTTCGCTAAATGTGCCTGATCTTGCCATTTTTGGCAAGCTCTTAGGCGAGCAACTAAGCGGCGCAGTGGATGCAAACGGCGAAATTACAATGCAAAAAAGTGCCCTTCAAAACCTAAAAGCTGAGATAAACGGGCTTGGTGGCAAGATAAATGCAAATTTTGATAGTAAAAATTTAATCCTAAATGCCGCAAATATCAAGCTAAAAGAGCTTCTAGCGCTTGCTATGCAGCCTAGCTACGCAGACGGGCAGATAAATTTAAATGCAAATTTTAGCGGCTTTGACGAGCTAAAAAAGCTTGCTGGCGAGGCTAAATTTGAGATAAAAAACGGCCTTATAGATAATGGTCTTGCAAAGCTTAAAAATGCGGCAAAATTTGAGCTAAAAGGCGGCGCCACAGCAAAAGGTGAGCTTATAAATTTTGACGCAAATGTGCTTAGCGATCTTGGCGAGCTAAAGGATGTAAAGGGCGTTTTTGACATAAAAAACAGCCAAATTTTTAGCAAATTTGCCCTGCTCATTAGCGACCCTGAGAAATTTAAAGCGGTTAGTGGCTTTGAGGTGGGCTCAAAGATGGCGCTTGCGGGCGACGTGAAGGTTAAAAATAGCAAGATAGATGAGCTAAATTTAGGCGGCGATGCCTTTGCTGGCAAGCTAAACGCCACCATAAAAAATGAAAATCTCGATCTTAACCTAAAAGAGGCGCAGTTAGGAGAGGTCTTGGCACTTAGTGGCAACGACAGGCTGGCAAACGCCAAGACAAATGTCCAGGCAAAGGGGCAAAATATCTTTAGTAAAAACCCAAGCATCACCGCAACTATCGCTTTAAATGATGGCAAATTTAACGCCGCAACGCTTAGCAAAATGCTTGATAAAAAATTCCCTGAAAATGAGAAATTTAGCTCAAATTTGAGCATAAACTATAAAGACGACGTAGCAAAATTTAGTGGCGACTTTCTTAGCTCACTAGCTGATATAAAGGGGATAGATGGCAGCTTTGACGTGGGTAAAAACACGCTAAGCTTAAAGCTTCAAGCGGTGGTTTCAGAGCTAAATAAGCTTGCATTTTTAGCTGGTCGCGAGCTTCACGGTAAATTTGCAGCGCTCGTAACGGCAAATGGCAAAGTTGATGATCTAAGTGTAAAAGCCACTTCAGATGATCTATTTAAGGGCAAACTCGAGGCAAACTACAAAGGTGGTGTGCTTGATGCGGTGCTAAAAAACTTCGAAATCAAGGGGCTAACGCAGACCCTAGCTCTTGATCATCTCTATGACGGCAACGGCGATGCTAAATTTGACTACGAGACGACTCAAAAGCTCGGCAAATTTGACATCTTGCTAAAAGAGGGTCACCTAGCCAGCACAAATCTCACAAACAACATAAAAATATTCACTGGCAAGGACATCACAAAAGAAATTTACAAAGACGGTAAAATTTACGGCGACATAAAGGGCGACAACATCGTTTTCAACGTAAATTTAAGCTCGCCAAAGAGCGATATAAAAGTCTCAAACGGCACTTATAATACCGCAACAAAAATGCTAAACGCACCGCTTGTTTGCAGGTTAGAAAAGACCGACCTAAATGTGAAAATTTCAGGCACGACGGACAACCTAAAATACGACGTCGGCTCGCAATATCTTGAAGGCAAGGTCAAAAAAGAGATAGGTAGATTTTTAGATAAAAAGCTTGGCAAAGATGATGAGAGCACAAACGGCGAAAAGCAAAATTTAAAGGGGCTTTTAAAAGGGCTATTTTAGATGAAAAAGGCGGAAAATTTAAAGTATCTAATGGGGCTTGGGCACTTTTGTAGCGACATAAACCAAAGTGCCCTTGGCGCGATGCTACCCTTTTTCATCGCAAGCTACCACTACGACTACGCTACAGCCGCCTCGCTCGTGACCGCCACAAATTTAGCAAGCTCACTCATCCAGCCACTTATCGGCCGCTTAAGCGACAAAAAAGAGCTACCATACGTCATCCCGCTTGGGCTACTTTTGGCAGGTGGGGGCATGAGCCTAACTGGCTTTGTCACAAACTACTACATCATCTTAGTTTGCGTGATGATAAGCGGTATCGGCGCCGCGCTCTTTCACCCAAGCGCCGCAAGGATCGTAAACTACGCATCAAACGCCAAAAATAGAGCCAAAAGCATAAGTATATTTTCTTTTGGAGGTAACGTGGGCTTTGCAGTTGGACCCATTTTAGTCGCCGTTTTTGTGGGAAATTTTGGCCTAAAAGGGACGCTAGTCTTCATCATACCTCAAATTTTTTTAACACTTTTATACCTTAAAAAGGGCAAATTTATAAAAGCGCTAGAAGACAATCACAAAAAGCAAATTTCACAAAAAACAAGCGCTCTAAAAGACGATATGGGCGCATTTTTAAGGCTTTGTCTGTGTATATTTTCACGCTCTATCGTCGCATTTGGCTTTGCGGCATTTTTTAGCATCTACCTCATCAAAATTTTTGGCCTTAGCAAAGAGGCTGCAAATGTAAATTTAAGTATGTTTTTTGCTGCAGGTGCGATCTCTACGCTATTTGGCGGAGCTCTAGCTGATAGATACGGCCTAGTTAGGCTCATCAAAATAAGCCTAAGCATCGCCGCGCCGCTAGTCGTGCTGATGCTCTTTATCGACAGCTACGCGCTATTTCTCGCGGCCTCCATCTGCGTGAGTGCCTGCATTAGCCTATCTTTTAGCCCCTCAATCGCCCTTGCACAGCTTTATCTGCCAAATCAAATCGGCCTAGCCTCTGGCGTAACGCTTGGACTTAGCATCACTATCGGCGGTATATTCGCAACGGTCATCGGCAAGATCGCTGACATCTTTAGCCTAACGCACTCGTTTTACTTTATCGCCGCAGTTTCGCTTATCTGCGCCGTTTCTAGCTATTTTTTAAAGCCGGTCAGCAAGATATAAATTTATAAAAATAGCTTGCTGACAGCGTATAGCAACGAAAGACACAGTCAAATTTCTCACCCATAGCGCTGATTTTGTAAATTTTACTTTTTGGGCTTTAAATTTGCTTGGTAGATGAAATTTGATACGAGCTGAAATTTAGGCAAAAACTTGCCAAAGAGAGGAAATTTTTGCTTCAATACAAGGTGACAAGACTAAATTTGAAGATATAAAAGAGCCGAACCATGGCTTTTGGCGGCAGTATTTTGCAGTAATTTTTATTTTAAAATTTAACAACCAAGCATCAAGACAAAGTATCTTGTGATGATTTTAAATGCTATGAAGAAATTTTCGACCGAAGATAGAACACATAGTTCATCAAGGGAGAAAATTTCTAGTTCATTTAAAAGCGCGCAAGAGACGAGCCTTTTTAAAGTTTTCTCATCTTTGCTATCTCATCACGTAGCGCCGCCGCCTTCTCAAACTCCAGCTGTGCAGCCGCTTCAAGCATCTGCTTTCTTAGCTCTTTTACGATAGCAGCTCGCTCGCTAGCTGGCATCTTCTCTAAATTTTTACCACGCTTATAAATTTCGCCATCATCCTCAACGTGCAAGCTCTCTTCGATATTCCTGCTTGCAGAGTGCGGCGTTATGCCGTGAGCTTTGTTGTATTCATCTTGAAATTTACGCCTAGCAGTCGTCGTATCGATCGCCTCTTTCATGGACTTAGTTATCTTTTTGGCAAACATTAACACCTTGCCATTTACATTTCTAGCCGCACGCCCCATCGTCTGTATAAGGCTCGTGGTCGAGCGCAAAAAGCCCTCTTTATCGGCATCCATTATGGCTATCAGGCTCACTTCAGGCAGGTCGAGCCCCTCACGGAGCAAATTTATGCCTATTAGCATGTCAAATTCACCGCTTCTAAGCCCCCTAATGATCTCATTTCGCTCGATCGCGTCGATGTCTGAGTGCATATACTTGACCTTTATGCCAAGCTCGATGTAGTAGCGGCTTAGCTCCTCGGCCATCTTCTTAGTTAGCACCGTAACTAGCACGCGCTCACCTCTAGCGATCACCGCCTTTGCCTCGTCAAATAGCGCCTCGACCTGGTTGTCGCTATCTTTTATCTCGATGATCGGATCAAGCAGTCCCGTAGGTCGCAAAATTTGCTCATAGACGTGCCCCTGGCTGATACCAAGCTCGTATTCGTTTGGTGTGGCTGAAACAAAGAGAAATTTCGCCTTTTTGCTTATAAACTCATCAAATTTAAGCGGCCTGTTGTCAAGCGCTGAAGGCAAGCGAAATCCATACTCCACAAGCACCTCTTTACGGCTCCTATCACCCGCATACATACCCCTAAACTGCGGCAAACTCACGTGGCTCTCATCGACGATAACCAGATAGTCCTCGCTACTTATCTCAAAGTAGTCAAACATCGAGTACGGCGTCTCTCCAGCCTTTTGACCAGTCAGATGTCGCGCGTAGTTTTCGATGCCTTTACACATGCCAGTGCTCGCCATCATCTCAAGGTCAAACTCCACCCTTTGCTTTAGTCTCTGCGCCTCGACTAGCTTGCCCTGCTCGTTAAATTCTTTCAAGCGCGCATCAAGCTCTTCTTCGATCTCTTTCATCGCGATCTTTAGCCTATCAGCGCCTACGATGAACTGGCTGGTCGCATAAAGCGTAAATTTAGAGATGTCCTTTAGCCTCTTGTTATCAAGCACGTCAAAATGATACATCGCATCGATCTCATCGCCAAAAAACTCGATCCTTAGGGCTTCGTCGTTGTAATAAGCTGGGTAAATATCCACCACATCGCCATTTACACGAAAGTCTCCCCTGTCAAAGTAGTTGTCATTGCGCTTATAGCCCATATCCACAAGCTGCTCTAAAAGCTTTCTTTGGCTTATCTTCTCGCCCACGCTAAGATATGCCACCATCCCTTTATACTCGCTTGGATTACCAAGGCCGTAGTTTGCGGAGACTGAGGCGACGCAGACGACGTCGTCAAAGCTTAGCAGACTAGCCGTCGCAGAGAGGCGCAGGCGCTCAAGCTCCTCATTTACCGAACTATCCTTTTCTATATATAGGTCGCTTCGTGGGATGTAGGCCTCTGGCTGGTAGTAGTCGTAGTAGCTTATGAAGTACTCCACATGATTTTTAGGGAAAAAGCCCTTAAATTCGCTGTAAAGCTGAGCAGCAAGGGATTTGTTATGTGTCATGATGAGCGTTGGCATGTTTAGCTCACGTATGACATTTGCCATGGTGAAGGTCTTGCCAGACCCTGTCACGCCTAGAAGAGTTTGGTATTTATTGCCTGATTTTATACTTTTTACTATCTCTTTTATCGCTCTTGCTTGGTCGCTGCTTGGGCTAAATTTAGATGAAATTTCAAATTTACTCATTGATCGCCTTTAAATTTGGGTGAATTTTATAGCAAAGATAGTGCTTTGTCAAATGAGAATTTTAAAAAGAATTTAGCCTCTGCGTGTTAGAATACGGCATTAATTATTATTTTAAAGGAACCTTTATGTTTGAAGATAATGCGATCTTAACCACACTAAGCGATAAAGTAAATGACCTCATCACAAAATACGATGAAGTTTGCAGAGTAAATGAAGAGCTACGTAACGAGATCGTAACATTAAAAGCACAAAATGAGGCAAAGAGCAATCAAATCATGCGCCTAGAAGAGGATCTTGATAAGAAAAATAGCGAAGCTGATGATGTAATGAAAAAGATCGAAGCCGTCCTTGGTAGATAAGCTAGACGTTTTTGGCATAAAATATGAAACAGATCACGCTCACCGTATCATCTCGCGACTATACGATCACGCTTGATGATGATTTTGCTGAAATTTTCGAGCGCGACTGGCAGAAATTTATGGGGGGAAAGAAATTTATCGAGCCTCGTGAGCTCATAAACGCCTTTGTCGAAAAGAGCTACGAGAGCTACACAAATTTGCGCGTCGTCAAGGGCGTGACAAAAGATATAGAAGAAAAACTAAAATCAGGAAATAAATGAAAAAACGAGCTTTTACCCTAATAGAAATCATATTTGTCATCGTCATACTTGGCATTTTAAGTGCTGTTGCGATACCAAAGCTTTTCTTTACTAGAAGCGACGCCATAGTCGCAAATGCAAAAACACAAATCGCTGCCATAAAAAGTGGCATCTCACTAAAATACAACGATAGCGTCTTACAAGGCACTCCAAAGTATCCAGACACGCTTGATGATGGAAATAAACTTTTTAACAAAGTAATAAGCGTAAATATCGCTGACAGCGGCACAAAAAACGGCTGGCATAAAACAGGCGCTACAACATACACTTTCAAACTAGACGGACAAACAGCAAATTTCAAATACGACAACACAACTGGAATATTTGACTGCACGAGCAGCGACGGACTTTGCAGCGCTCTTGAGTGATGAGATACTACGAGGTCGTATTTAGCGGAGTAAATTTAGCTGCGCTCACATATAAAAGCGAGCTAGATATTGCGCCATATCGCGCCGTCACCGCAAAACTTAGAGGCAAAAGTTTAACTGGCTTTATCCTGCGCGAAGTAGATGAGCCAAGCTTTAAAACAAGCTTTATTGATGAAATTTTACCCCTCAAACTAAACGACATCCAAGCAACTTTGGCTAAATTTATCGCCTACTACTACACCTGCGAGCTTGGCGTTGCTATAAATTTATTTGAGCCACAAAGCCTTGTGGATGATGAAATTTATAGTGGTGCAACCGACTTTAAAGCGCCAAATTTAAGCCAAAAGCAGCAAGAAGTGCTAAATTTTATAAACGAACGAAAAAGCTCGCTCATCTTTGGCGACACGGGAAGTGGCAAAAGCGAAATTTATATAGCAAAGATAAGAGAAATTTTAAACGCAGGCGGCCAAGCGCTATTTTTGATGCCTGAAATTTCACTGACACCGCAGATGCAAAAACGCCTTGAGAGCTTCTTTGGTGAGGCTGTAGCTGTGTGGCACTCAAAGATCACGCCAAAGAAAAAAGAGCAAATTTTAGAGGATATTAAAAGCGGCAAGGCAAGGCTCATAGCAGGTGCGAGATCTGCCCTATTTTTGCCACTTGAGAGACTAAAACTCATCATCATCGACGAAGAGCACGACGATAGCTACAAAAACACAGGCTCAAAACCCCACTACAACGCAAGAGACCTAGCCCTCTTTTTAACTAGCAAATTTGACCTGCAAGTGGTACTTGGAAGCGCCACACCGAGCCTCACTAGCTTTTACAAGCAAGAGCACTTTCGCCTAAAGGGGACATATTTTGAGTCGCAAAAGAGCTATATATTTGACGAGAGTGAGACTGGCATAAGCGAAATTTTAAAAGAGCAGATCGCAAAGACGCTTGAAAACAAAAAACAAGCCGTCATCTGCCTGCCAACAAGGGCAAATTTCAAGTATCTTGTCTGCAAAAACTGCGGCGAGACGGTGAAGTGTCCATTTTGTAGCATCGGCATGAGCTACTACAAAAAACAAAACGTGCTAAAGTGCCAATACTGCGAGCATAAAATGTCCGTGCCAAAGACCTGCCATCAGTGCGGTAGCGAGATGATAGAGGCTAAAAAGATCGGCACGAGTGAGCTTTTAGAGCGACTGCAAGCTGAGTTTGCAAACGCTAGGATCGCTAAATTTGATAGAGACGAGATCACGACGCAAAACAAGCTCGTAAAGGCTTTAAAGGAATTTAACGATGGTAAGATAGACATCCTGCTTGGCACGCAGATGCTAAGCAAGGGGCATGATTATCACAACGTCGAGCTCGCCGTCATCATGGGCTTTGACGAGCTTTTAAATTTTCCTGATTTTAGAGCTAGAGAGCGGACACTTGCCCTCGCTATGCAAGTAGCTGGAAGAGCCGGCAGAAACGGAGCTGGCAGGGTCATCATCCAAAGCAAGCAAAGGGAGTTTTTCGAAAGCTTCATTAGCGACTACGACGCATTTTTAAAGGATGAGATACCTTTTAGAGAAGCTCTTTATCCGCCATTTACTAGACTGCTTCGCGTGGTCATTTCGCATAAAGATGAGAGCACGGCAAAGGGTGCAATGAACGAATTTGTGCAAAGGCTAGAGCCACTAAAAGGCGATGAACTAGAGATCGTGGGATATGGCAAGTGTCAGATCGAGTATCTTGGCGGTAAATTTAGATATGAAATTTTGCTTCGCTCAAACTCTCACACCATGCTTTTAAAAGCGGCAAACCTCTGCAAAAGCGAACTTAGCGATATCGATATAGATCCGGTGAATTTTAGTTAAAGGCAAGTGAATAAATTTTTAAAATTTGCAAATTTATTTCGTAGCGTATAAATATCAAACAAATTTTAAAATTTCATGAGCGAGTAATTTCGGCTCTAAAATTTGAGCTAAGCGGTAAGCGAAGCCAAATTTTAGTAGTCAATTCTTGCGAGTGAATGGGATTTTAAAATTTGCAAAATAATAAATTTCTACTTTTAAAATATAGACTTTAATTTTTAAGCTCTTTTTTATCCAAAAGGGAGACAAGGGGACTTGAATTACGAAGCCGTCCCCTTATCCCCCTTTTTCAAATCCCCCAAACCCCTCGCACGTTCAAGGTGCATGCAATGGTGCTAGCGCACTGCATGCGGTTTATCATCAGATAAGCGTCAAGTAAATTTTAAACGAGTATTTTCGGCTCTGAAATTTGAGCTAAGCGGTAAGCGAAGCCAAATTTTAGTAGTCAATTCTTAGGGGTGAATGAAAGTTTAAAATTTGTATTTACGATACATGAGCCTTAATTGCAAACTGCCTGCATTTAAAAACTTTATTAATTTTTCAAGCCTTTTAAAAGCCATTTTTTTTTATAATCCCCAATAAAATTTAAAGGCAAAATTTTGCAACGATACCCGACAAAACAGATAAAAATTCGCGATGTTTTAATAGGCGGTGACGCACCGATCTCCGTGCAGTCGATGACATTTTCAAAGACAAAGGACGTAAAAAGCACGCTAGAGCAGATACAAAGGCTATATTTTGCAGGCTGTGACATCGTGCGCTGCGCAGTTTTTGACAAAGAGGACGCCAGCGCGCTAAAAGAGATCGTCGCTGGCTCACCCATCCCAGTCGTTGCAGACATTCATTTTAACCACACCTACGCGCTCATCGTTAGCGAATTTGTCGATGCTATCCGCATAAATCCAGGCAACATAGGCTCTACTAAAAACATAAAAGCAGTCGTTGATGCCTGCAAACAGCGAAATTTACCTATCCGCATAGGCGTAAATTCTGGCTCACTTGAAAAGCAGTTTGAGGACCGCTACGGCCGCACGGTTGAGGCTATGGTGGAGAGTGCCTTATACAACATCAAGCTTCTTGAGGATTTTGACTTTACGGACATTAAAATTTCACTTAAATCAAGCGACGTCGAGCGCACTATGCAAGCTTATAGAGCGCTTCGCCCAAAGACAAACTACCCATTTCATCTAGGCGTAACAGAGGCAGGCACCACTTTTCACGCGACTATCAAGTCCGCCATCGCACTTGGCGGGCTTTTACTTGAAGGCATCGGCGATACGATGAGAGTTAGCATCACTGGCGAGCTTGAAGAGGAGATCAAAGTCGCAAAGGCGATATTAAAAGATAGCGGCCGCCAAAAAGAGGGTCTAAACATCATCTCATGCCCAACTTGTGGGCGTTTGCAAGCTGACCTCATGGCAGCAGTAAAGCTCGTAGAAGAAAAGACAAAAGGGATAAAAGAGCCACTAAATGTCTCAGTGATGGGCTGCGTGGTAAATGCTATCGGCGAGGCAAAAGGCGCAGATGTAGCCATAGCATTTGGCAAAGGCAATGGCATGATCATGCGCCATGGCGAAGTGGTCGCAAGGCTGCCTGAGAGCGAGCTTGTGGATAGATTTTTACAAGAGATCGACGACGAGATAAAGAGCAGAGGATAAAGCAGTGGCAAAAGAGAGACTTAACGAGATAGAATTTAGCAACCTTTACGACCTTGATATGGAGCGAGCCATACTAAGCTCGATCATCGCAAACAACGACGCTTTGGGCGAAATTTTTGACACGATAAAAGCTGGGGACTTTTACCTAAAAGCTCACGCGCAAATTTACAAAGCGATGGTTGATTGTCTAAACGGCGACGTGCCTATCGCATCGACATTTATCAAAAACAAGCTTGGCGAAAACTATGATGACAACGTCATGGCGAGCATTTTGGCCACAAACTCGATCATCGACATCCAAAGATATGCAAATGAACTTAAAGAAAAGTCGATAAAACGCAGTCTAGTCAAGATCGCCCACGACATCCCAAGCAAGGTAAATGAAGACAAAGCCAGCCGCGATATGGTCGATGAGCTAAGCCAGGAGTTTTTCTCGCTAGTCGATGGCAGCGGCACTGGCAGCATCAGAGATAGCGAAGATATCATAAAAAGCTTGATAGTGCATATGCAAAAGCAAGCTGCCCTAAACGAGCGCGATATCATCGGACTAAACACCGGCTTTAAAAAGCTAAATGAGATGATAAAAGGCTTTAAAAACGGCGACCTCATCATCATCGCAGCGCGCCCTGGCATGGGTAAAACGACGCTTTGTCTAAATTTCATGGGACACGTTTTAAAAAGTGGTGCAGGCGTTGTATTTTTCTCACTTGAGATGCCAGCAGAGCAGATCATGATGAGGATGCTAGCAGACAAGACCTCGATCCCACTTCAAGAGATAATGACAGCGACCTTGGACGATGAGAAGCTTGCTCACTTTAGCCACGCATGCAGCGAATTTTCGCACGCAAAACTCTTCGTGCATGATAGCGGCTACGTAAATATCCACCAAGTAAGGACACAGCTTCGCAAGCTAAAGTCAGCTCATCCTGAAATTTCACTCTGCGTCATTGACTACATCGGCCTTATGATGAGTACAAACAACTACGCCGACCGCCACATACAAATAGCTGAAATTTCTCGTGGCTTAAAGCTTCTAGCGCGCGAGTTGGATATGCCTATCATCGCACTTTCGCAGCTAAACCGCGGCCTTGAAGCACGCGCGAACAAGCGCCCTATGCTAAGTGACCTAAGAGAGTCAGGCGCGATCGAGCAAGACGCCGACATCATCCTTTTTGTCTATAGGCACGAGGTCTATCTGGAGCAAGAAGAGAACGAGAAAAAGAGCAAGGCAGCAGCCGAGGGCAAAGAGTATAAAAGCGAGCACGTTTTTAACAAGCTTCAAGAAAACGCAGAGATAATAGTTGGCAAAAACAGAAACGGCGAAGTGGGATCTATCGACGTGCTCTTTCAAAAGCAGTACTCGCGCTTTTGCGATATCGCCACCACACCAGTGCAATCAACTGAATTTAAAGAGTAAATTTGCCAAAAAGCAGGCGTATTTTTTATTTTGTCCTGCTTTGCCTATTTATTTTTTGTATAAATTTAGCGCTTAAATTTCATGAATACAGCGCATTTATGGAGCTTGGCGAGCAAGATATCACAGGCAAAGTAAGCGTAAATTTCACCAAAGAGAGAAACGGCAAAAAACGCCAGATAATAAGGATTGACACTTCAAATTTTAACTTTTACACAACCGCTTCAAAAAAAGATGAGATCGCTCTTTATGATGTAGTGGCGCTTAGCGTTCAGCCAATAGACGTGAGCTTTATAGACTATCTTGGCGGTACATTTTACATGCCAAGCTACGATAGAGCCGTTATCAAAAGAGATGAGAGCCTAAGGCAAAGAGCTATAAATTTCATCTCAAGCCAGCACGAAAACGCTAAAATTTCTCAGCTTTTCTCAGCGCTCTTTCTTGGCACAAATGTCTTTGGCGAACTAAGAGATGACGTCTCAAACTGGGGCGTGGCGCACCTTATCGCCATTAGCGGCTATCACCTTGGCGTCATAAGCGCGGTTTGCTTTTTTCTTTTAAAGCTCGTTTTTAAGCCCATTTACACAAGATATCTACCATATCGCTCTTACATTTTTGACTTTACTATCGCCGTATTTTTGGTGCTTTGCTTTTACTTTTACATGATCGGCTTTATAGCAAGCTTTTTGCGGGCATTTTTGATGAGCGTGGCTGGCTTTTACATGATCTGCAAAAAGATAAAGATATTAAATTTCTACACGCTCTTTGGCGTTATCTTATTTAGCGTCGCCCTATTTCCGCAGTTTCTTTTTAGTGTTGGCTTTTATTTTTCATGCCTTGGCGTCTTTTATATCTTCGTCTATCTTTTATACTTTGCGCCTAAATTTAGCCTGCTGGCAAACTCGCTACTTTTAAATTTATATGTCTTTTTTGCTATGGAGGTTGCGGTGCTTTACTTTTTCCCACTCATTAGCCTCTTGCAGCTTAGCGTGCTGGCTTTAAACTACATATTTAGCATATTTTATCCGCTAAGCTTTTTACTTCATCTCTTTGGATATGGTGGCATTTTTGATGAAATTTTAAGCAAAATGCTAGCTTTTAGACTAAGCTCAGACAATCTTCACATAAGCACATTTGTCTTTTTACTTTATAACGCCATCACGCTTTTATGCATTAAATTTAAGCCAGCAGCACTTTTACCACCGCTATTTGGCGTGGCATCGTTTTTGATTTTTTTGCTAAATTTTTCGTAGTCAAAGTTTTACTTAAATTTGCCGATATGCTTTAAAATTTAAAGGCAAGGCGATGCAGATAAACTCAAATTTTATAAATTTAAATAAAAACGGCTCTACGGCTACTGACGATGAAAATTTAAAAAGCAAAAATTTGCCAAAACTAGATAAGAGCGAAATTTTACATGACGCTTCAAATTTAGCTAGCGATGCAAATAATGAGAGCGAGAGTAGCGCCGATGTCATAAAAAAGCAGTTAGAAAAACTGCAAAAACAGCTAAAAGAGATCGATAGCGCGATAAAGCAAGCAAGTGCGAGCAAAAATCCATACGCAAAAGAGCTGGTTGCCTCGCTTCAGACCAAAAAAGGGGCTATCTTTGCTCAGATAATGCAGCTAAACGCCCAGCTTGTAAAGATGCAAGGCGCTTAAAAAAAGATCAAATTTGATGCTTTAAAAATTCTCTACCTAGCTTAAATAACTCAAATTTAACCCTAAATTTAACCTTACACAGCCTTTACGCCATAAAATTTCATTATTTTATTGTGAATTAGTAACGAGATATACATTATCGCAGCTCCTAAAATGAGCCTAGTTAGGTTGGCGTCCTTTTGCCAAAAGAGTAAATTTACGATGATAGCAGCTGGTATGAGGGCGTTATTCATGATGGCAAGCACACCGCTATCGACCTCGCAAGCCCCCTTGTTCCACATAAAATATCCCAGCCCGCTAGCGACTACGCCAAGCCACAAAAGCACCAAAGCTTGGGTTAGATCTACTTGAAATTTAGCTGGATTGCCAAGGGTTATGAGCACTATGACAGCCACAAAAAACGCCCCAAAGTGAAAGTAGCCAAAGACCTTTTTTTGATCAACTTCAAATTTCTCCAAAAGCGCCTTATAGGCACTCTGCCCTGCTCCAAAGCAGATATTTGCCCCTTGCACCAGCAAAAAGCCCTTTAGCACGCCCTCATTTATCGCGCCATACTTTATGACAAGCGCTCCAAAGACCGCTACGCCAACGCTAAAGAGATAAAGCGGCCTAAATTTAAAGCTAAATGCATCGTATATGAGCGTCACATAAAATGGCGTGAAAATGGTAAAAAGCGCGACTTCTGGCACGCTTAGATACAAAAACGAGTTGTAGTAGCAAAGATACATGAGCCCTATTTGCACCGCTCCTATCGCCATTATGCCAAGGGCGAGCTTTGGATTTACCCCGCGAAATTTCGTAAATGGCAAAAAGACCATGCTAGCAAGTGCCACACGCACAAAAACAGCCAGATAGCTATCGACCTTGCCAGCTAAAAATTCCCCTATCAAACTAAAGCTAAACGCCCACAAAATGGTCACGAAGATCAGTTTATTCATTCTATCACCACCTCATTTATATTTCTTGCGCATTCAAAAAAGTATTCAAGCTTGTTTAGCTCGAGCAAATCGCCATTTAAGATGAAATTTGCCCTGTCGCTAAAATTTTTCTCGCTCACAAATAAAAACTGCTCAAATTTTACCTTGCCGCTAAGATAGCCATTTAGCAGATCATTAAAGTCGCTATCAAGACTATCTTGCTTTAGCGAGTCTAAATTTAGCCTAGCACTTAAGCCCTCTATCACACCCCTTAGATCCTTTAGCCTAGCCATTATCCTGTTTTCTTCGTCGCTTAGATCAAGCGCAGCCTTTTGCTCCTCTATGCGCTTAGTTTGGCTTTGCTTGCTGAGGCTTAGGCTATCTGGCAGCTTCCACTCAAACTCCACTCTAGGCTTGTTCGCATCAGCGTATGCCTCAGCCATCTGCGAAGTCGTCCTCTCGCCTTTTTTAAAGCTGTTATTATTCACACTTTGCGTATCTTTTAGGTAAATTTTTGGAGCAAATTTGCTCTTTTGCTTCTCATTTTCTTGCTCTTTTATATATTTTTCTTGCTCCATCGCCCCAAGTTTGGCGCTTAGATCATCCTTGCTAAAATCAGGCATCACTATCTTTGAGCCAGCATTAAAGCCGATCTCGCCGTTTGAGAGCAAATTTATCCTTGAGTTTAGCTCAGCTAGCTTAAGTCCAAGCTCGTCAAGCTCGGCTCTTTTTTTATTTAAGGTGAAATTTATCGCATCAAATTCGCTCTTATCGATCTCGCCATACTCAAACCAAAACTCATTTTCAGCTGCAGCCTTGGCAAAGCTATCGACAAATTTTGTCTCTAAATTTATAAGAGAATTTAGTGCAACGGCGTTAAAATAGACCTTTGCGACCTGAAAAGCAGTGAGATTCATAAGCTCTTCATCTTTGTAAATTTTCTCCACGCCCTTGTGGTCTAAAATTTTATCCGCAGCCTCACTCGCACCGCCGTCAAAGATGAGATACTCGACCTTTGCCGTGATCGATCCAGCCTTTGTCATATACCCGCCCTTTAGCTCGTCAGGCACAAAGGTATATCTGCCATCAAGGGATAAATTTAGCTTGTTGCTCTTATTTTTATTTATATATTCGTTTTTATTAAATTCTTTCAAACTCTCAAGCTTCGCACTTTGCGCCAGAGCGATGATCTCTAGTAAATTTCCAGCCCAAAGAGGCAAAGCAAAGAGCAAAACAGCCAAAATCTTCTTCAAATTCTCTCCCTTTCATAAAATTTTCTTATAAATTTATCAAGATTATAAACCCAAGCAAATAGCACTGGCACGACAAGTAGGCTTAGCAAAGTCGAGCTAATGAGCCCAAAGATGATACTTATAGCCATAGGCGAGTTGGCTTCAAAGCCAGCACCCCTACCAAGCGCAAGAGGCAGCATGGCAAATATCATCGCAAAAGTGGTCATCAAAACAGCCCTTAAGCGCTTTTTAGCAGCCATTTTCACAGCTTCGTTTGCCTCCATGCCGCTATTTGCGAAGTGATTTGCAAAATCAACGACTAAGATGGCATTTTTACCGACCATGCCAAAGAGCAAGATGACGCCAACCATGACAAATAGGCTAAATGGATTGCCGCTTATAAAAAGTCCGATCACCACGCCACAAAAGGCAAGCGGCATGGCAAGCATGATGAGAAATGGCAGCAAAAAGCTCTCATAAAGCGCAGCAAGCACCATGTAAATAAGCACCGCACTAGCGCTCACTGTAAAGATAAAAGAAGCGTTCGTATCGTCCATCAGCTCGACAAAACCAAGAAATTTATACTTGAAATTTGCTGGCAAAATTTCATCAAGCTTCTTTGAAATTTCATTTGCCACGTTATTTAGCGGAGCGTTGTTTTTGGTATTTGCTAGAAATTTGATCTCATCGGCTCTATTAAACCTTGAAATACTAGCTGGCTTTTGCTCAAAACTAATCGTCGCCACATCGCCAAGTGCGACAAAAAAGCCCTCATTGCTCCTTATCTTAGTCTTTAAGATATCATTTGTATCGCTTCTAAATTTATCATCAAGACGCATGTAAAGCTCATACTCTTTGCCATTTTCGTTTTCAAAAACAGAGACCTCGTTCTGGCTAAATGCGCTATAAACAGCACTTGCAACGCTAGCTTTATCTAAATTTAGTCTCTTAGCCTTATCTTCATCGATAGAAATTTGCACACGCTTTAGCAGATCTTCTTCAGGCGAATTTACATCCGTTGCGTCATTTATCTCTTTTAGCATCTTGCTGATCTTTGGTACAAATTTCTCTAAATCTTTGCCATTTTCAGAGGTAATAGTAAGCTTAACTGGCTGCACATCGCCACCTTCAACAACCGGAAGATCAGCCACGATGACGCTCATATCGTCACTTTTTAGCTTGTCGCGAAACCTCTGCATGATAGCGTTTTGCCGCTCGTGATTAGCTCTATCTTTTAGCTCCTTTAGCCTAACGTAAGCTTTTACAAGATAAGGCTGCTTGGCGTCTGTGTAGCCAAGGATGAAGTAGGCGTAAGCGACCTGAGGATCGGCGTTTATGAGTGAAATTTTATCTTTTAGCCTCTCTTTGCTAGCTTGCAGGCTAAGTGAAGGATCAAGCTTAAAGTAGATGTTAAACTCCGAGTTATCCTCGCTTGGCATGAAGTCACCGCCTACAAATTTAGCCAGTCCAAATGAGCAAACAACGACCACAAGCGTTATGGCTAAAAATATGAGTTTAAATTTAAGCGCTAAAGTTAAAAGCTTCTCGTAGCCATTTTCAAGCGCTTCAAAAAATGGCTCGCTCTTTATATAAAATTTGCTCTCCTTAGCATTTACAAACCTAGCGCTAAGCGTTGGCACAAGAAATATACTCACAAAAAACGAGATGACGATGCCAGCTGCTACGCTCATCGCAAATGAGTTAAAGTACTTGCCAACGATGCCGCTCATAAAGGCTATTGGTACAAAGACGCAAAGTAGCACGAGCGAAATCGCAAAGACGCTAAATGCTATCTCTTTTATGCCTGCAAAGCTTGCTTTTAGGGCATTTGGCTCATCTTTTAGCTTGCTAGCGATATTTTCAGTGACAACTATCGCATCGTCGATGAAAATTCCGATGCCAAGTGTGAGCGCTATGAGGCTTAAGCGGTTTATGTCGTATCCTAGGGCATTTATGATAAAAAATGTCGCTACGATGCTAGTTGGTATCGCTACGACTGAGATGATGGTGATCGAGAAATTTCTTAAAAACAGATAGACGATCACGATGGTTAGCAAGACGCCAAGGATCATATCAAAGGCGGTTTGATCGATGTGCTTTTGTATCACTTCGCTCTTATCATAAGCTATTTTTACGTCGTATTCATTGCCAAGCAAGCTTTTAAACTGATCTAGCTTTGACTTAGCTAGAGCGATCACTGTCAGAGCGTTTGCGTCTGGAGCTAGCTCAAGCCCCAGTAAAACGCCACTTTTTTTGTCCATTATCGCTGCTTCGTTTGCGTCTTTGTAAGCGAGATCAACACTTGCGATATCTTTTAAAAAGACCCCTTGTTTGATTGTTAAATTTCTTATCTCGTCTATGCTTTTGGCGCTGAAATTTGACTTGATCGCCATTTGGATCTGCTCATTTTCTATCTTGCCAAGCGGTGCTTTTAAATTTTCAACCTTTATCAAATTTGCCACTTCGTTTGCGCTAAGGGCGGCCTTATCTAGTTTAAACCTATCAAGTAAAATTTTAACCGCTGGCTCCAAAAAGCCATTTGTCTTGACCTTTGAAACACCACTTATGCGCTCCAAAAATGGCTTTGCCACGTCGTCGATATCTTGCATGAGCTTGGTTTCGTTGCCATCAAGCCTTGTGATAAAAAGGCTAAATACGGCTGAAGAGAGGCCATTTAGCTTTTCTATCTCGTAGTTTGCGTTTAACCTTGCCTTTTGCATCTTGTCGCGGACGTCGTTTGTAGCGCTCTCTAGGTCTTTGTTTAGCTCAAATTCGATACTTACCACGCTTAGGTTGTCAAAGCTGGTTGAGTAAAGCTTTTTTATCCCCTCGATGCTTGAGACCTCGTCCTCGATCTTTTGCGTGATCTTAGTTTTTATATAGTTCATATCGCCGTTTGCGTAGGTTGTGATCTTAACGATTGGGATATTTACTTGCGGGTATAAATTTATATTCATCGTCTTTAGCGAGTAGATGCCAAAGACAACGAGGCTTAAAAATATCATAAGCGTAGTTATGGGGCGGTTTATGGCTGTTTTTATCATTTATTTTCGCCGATTATCACTTTTCCTTGACCAAACATGCCTGGCTTTAGCCCGCTGTCATAAGCCTCGGCGTAAAATTTCCTAGTCTCTCTTTTTATCTCTGGGTAAATTAGCGCGATTTTAACCTCTTTTTCCTCGCTTGTCGCGTCAAGCTTAAATTTAAATATGTCGCCAACTTTTACTAAATTTGCGTATTTTTCGTCAATCGCTATTAAAATTTTAGCCTCCTCAGAGTTTAGAACGAAGGCTGGCTGAAGCGGCGAAGCGCTCTCGCCAAGCTCGACATTTTTACTAGCTATGACGCCATCAAAAGGAGCTTTTAAAACGGCCTTTTTAAGATGATCATCTGCGTTTAAAATGGCGATCTGGGCACTCTCTACCCTAAGAGCTGCCTCATCAAATTTATACTTTACCTCATCAAATTCTTGCTTTGAGGTGACATCCTTTACTTGGCTAAATTTATTAAAAGTGCTTTTAGCAAATTCTTTGGCATTTTTGGCAAGCGCTAGGTCGTTTTTTGCCTTTTTTAGAGCGATCTCAAGGCTTGTTTGATCAAGACTAGCTAAAGTGTCGCCCTTTTTAACGTGGCTTGAGACATCTACAAAAATTTTATCCACCTTGCCGCTGCTCTCAAATGCAAGCTTTGAGCTTTGTTTAGCATAGACTTCAAAATCAGCAAAAATCTCTTCTGCTGCAAATGAAAAGATGCAAAATATCATTAAAATTATCAGCTTTTTCAATCCCTAATCCTCTCTAAAATGCTCTCCCCGCTCTCAAAAAAATACTCCGCCTTTTTTATCTCTAGCTCGTCTTTCGCCCCTTCAAAAAGGCTAATAGCGTCAAATTTCTGAGAAAGTGCCTCAAGCAGGTCGCTATACCCTAAAAGCCCAGAGTTATATTTTTCATAGCTCGCTCTAAGCGCAAGATCGCTTGCTTTTACATACTCATTTAACGAGGCGATCTTTGAGCTGAGAGTTGCGATCTCGTTTTGTAAATTTTTAAGTTTAATCTCGTTTTCACGCTTTTTATACTCTAAATTTAGCCTCGCTTCATCAAGCGCGATCTTGCTAGCTTGGCTCATCTTGCTAGTGGCAAAAAAGTCAAAAATTTTCCACCTAAAGCTAACGCCAAATTTATTGCCGTGTGTATCTTCTTTTAGATATTTATCAAGATATGGGCGATAAGCGCTATATTTGCCAAGGTCGATGTCGTAGTTATTTTTATAAAATCCATATGTGTCATAGAGCATGATTTGGGGCAAAAAGCCAGCTCTTGTCTCGCTAAGCTTAGCCTCGCTTAAAGATATATCTTGACTTAGCCTATCAAGCTCGGCATTTTTTGAAGCTAAATTTGAGCTAATCTCAGCCATTTTTGCCCCACTAAGTGGCGAAATTTGCTCGCCTGTTAGCAAATTTATCTCATTTAAAATTTGCTCCATTTTATTTTTGTATTCAAGCTGCGTGCTGTTTGCCAAGTGATATTTTGCCCGCACATTTTCTAGCTCATCTTTTGGGGCAAGTCCTGCTTTATTTGCCTTTTCAAGCTTGTCTAAAACGCCTTTTAAGAAATTTGCCTGAGCGTTTTTGGCAGCTATTATATTTTCAAGTGCGCAGGCGTTAAAGTATAAATTTACAGCCTTAAATGCAAGGTAGTTTTTGGCTTCATCGCTTGCGATGGCGGCTTTGTTTTTTAAAAGCTGGCTCATCTTTAGCCTAGCCTCTCTAGCTCCACCATCATATAGTAAAAAATCAATCCTTGCCAGCACACCAGCTGACTCTTTGGCGACTATGCTTGGGAAGGTACTTGCGTTTTTGCCGTATGAGCCCTCTAGGCTAAGGCTTGGCAAATAAGCGCTTGATGTCGCTTCATCACTTAAATTTGCTCTTTTTAGCTCAAGCTCTTTGATCTTTGAAATTTCGTTTTGAGTGGCCTTGTTTGCTATCTCGCTTAAATTTGATCCAAATAGCGCCAAAGGCAAAAGTGCTAATAAAATTTTCTTCATCAGTGAAAGCTCTTTACTAAATTTCCTATTAGCAAATTCCAGCCGTCTACTAGCACGAAGATGAGTAGCTTAAATGGCAGCGAGATCATGACAGGAGGCAGCATCATCATACCCATCGCCATTAAAACGGAGCTTACGACCATGTCGATGACCAAAAATGGCAGATAGAGCAAAAATGCTATCTCAAAAGATGTCTTTAGCTCGCTTATCATAAAGGCTGACATCGCGATGCTTAGTGGGATATCCTCGATATTTGCTGGATTTTGCAAATTTCTTATCCTAAAAAATAGCGCAAGATCCTTCTCTCTAGTGTTTTTGACCATAAATTCTTTAAAGGGCTTTAAGCTCTTATCAAGCATCTCCTCGTAGCCTATCTGCTCAGCTATATAAGGCTTTATGCCCTCATCGTAGCTTCTTTGTCCAACTGGCTCCATGATGAAAAATGTAAGTACCATCGCAAGCGAGATGAGCACCGTTGAAGGTGGCACTTGCTGTGTACCCATAGCTTGACGCAAAAATGAAAATACAATGACAAGGCGCAAAAAGCTCGTCATCATAAAGATGAGCGAAGGAGCGAGTGCTAGTGCGGTGAGGATTAGTAAAACATTTAGTGAATTTACAAGCTGCTCGGCATTTTGCGGTGAATTTAGGCTTAAATTTATAGTTGGCAGCGCAGGATCAGCGCCAAAAACTACACAAAACAAAACCGCTAAGCTAAGCAGTGCTTTCACGACTAATTCCTCGTATCAAGGATACTTTTCTTAGTAGCCTCTTTATTTTTTGGCTCGAGCGAAACGAAGTGAATTTCTACTCTATTGTTTTTAGCTCTGCCCTCCTCTGTGCTGTTGCTAGCGATCGGATCGAAAGAGGCCCTGCCAGAAGTGATAAGCCTCTCTTGTGGTACGCCATCGCTAACTAGCTCTTCAAGCACGCTAAGCGCCCTTGCGGTAGAGAGCTGCCAGTTGTTTTTATATATAGAGTCTTTGCTTGGATTTGTATTATCAGTGTATCCGATGATATTTGTTTTTACCTCATTTGGCATTTTGGCTATGATCATGCCTATTCGCTTTAAAAAGAGCTTCGCATCCTCGCCAGAAATTTCAGCGCTATCTTTGTCAAAGAGCATCGCAGCTGGAAGCCTAACGATAAAGCCATCCTCGCTCTCCTCCATCGTGATCTCAGGTGCTCCGCTAGCCGTTAGTAGCTCATTTATCTTTTTAACAGTCGAAGTGACCTCATTTTGAGCGCCTTTTTGAGCTTTTGGCTTTGGAGTGCGTCTGCTTTCAGGGTCTGTCTCTTTTTCTACCTGACTATCTGGTCTTGCGCCACCCTCTAGCACACTTAGCGCACCAGCTAGCGAGCCAACAGCAGCCTCCATCTTTTTAGCATCCATCGTCGCCATAGAAAGGAGCAAAACGAAGAAGCAAAGTAGGAGTGACATAAGGTCACCAAAGGCAGCCAGCCACTCAGGCATACACTTTGGGCACTCTTCTGGTTTTATTAATTTACCCATTATTCAAACTGACTTTTTCTATCTTTTGGAGGTAAAAATGCTAAAAGCTTAGCCTCAAGCGTTCTTGGGTTATCCCCTGCTTGTATCGCCATGATACCCTCTAAAATGACTTGCTTCTCAAGCGCCTCATCAGCATCGCGGATCGAGAGGATATTTGCAACAGGTGAGCCGATGATGTTACCTATCATCGCACCATAAAGTGTCGTAAGCAAAGCAACCGCCATAGATGGACCGATCGCACTAGGGTCTGACATGTTAAGAAGCATCGCAACAAGACCGATAAGCGTACCAATCATACCCATCGCACCAGCAAAACCACCGACTTGCTCGAAAATTTTGATGTTGTTTGCATGCCTTGTGCTAGTCTGATCGATATCGATCTCTAAAAGCGCTCTGATAGCGTCTGGCTCATTGCCATCGACCGCCATCGAAAGACCTTTTTTTAAAAACTGATTTGATTCGTTATTTACTTCGCTCTCAAGTGCTAAGATGCCATCTCGCCTAGCTTTGGTTGAGTAATCAACTACTTTTTTTATAGTCTCAGGTAAATTTACAACAACTGATGGCTTAACAGCAACACCATAAAATTTACCAACACCTTTAAGCGTCTCCATCTTGAAGCCAACCATCATAACGCCGATAGTACCACCAAAAACGATCATCACAGAAGGGATATCGATGTATGGCCCTATACCAACGCCTATCGCCATTGATCCAAACAAAAGCACCAGGGTCAAAACCCAGCCGACGACGGTTCCTAAATCCATTTAAACTCGCTTTATTTATAAATTCTTAAGAATTGCTATTTTATTAGCTTTTTGTTGAAACAATCGTTAAATTAAAAAAAATGTTTGCCATTTTTTGCTACAATCTGCGAAATTTTTAACGTTAAAAGGCTTAAAAATGAACAATAATACTTCAATCATAATCCTAGCTGCTGGTCTTGGTACCAGGATGAAATCAAAACGCCCAAAGGTCCTATTTGAACTATGCGGCGAGCCGATGATCATTCACATATTAAAACAAGCTTATGCGATCACAAATGACGTTAGCGTCGTGCTTCACTACGAAAAAGAGTTAATTAGCAAAAAGATAAAAGAAATTTTCCCTCAAACTAAAATTTTCGAGCAAGATCTAGCAAATTTCCCAGGCACTGCTGGCGCGATAAAGAGCGTAAATTTAAGCGGTGAAAAGGTGCTTGTCACTTGTGGCGACATGCCACTTGTTAGATCAACTGATCTTATGCGTCTAGCAAATGCCGAAGCAGACGTAGTTATGAGCTCATTTGAAGCGGCAAATCCTTTTGGCTACGGCAGAGTTATCATAAAAAACGGCAAAGTTGAGGCCATCGTCGAGCAAAAAGATGCGAGCGAAGCGCAACTTGCTATAAAGAGCGTAAATGCTGGCTGCTACTGCTTTAAACGCGAGGCGCTGGAGCAAATTTTACCGCTTATTAGCAACCAAAACGCACAAAAAGAGTACTACCTAACTGACACCATAAAAATAGCAAACGAAAAGGGTTTAAAGTGCGTTGCAGTAAATGTTAATGAGCAAAATTTCATGGGCATAAATGATAAATTTCAGCTTAGCATCGCTGAAAAAATAATGCAAGATGAGATCAAACAAAATTTGATGAAAGCTGGCGTTTTGATGCGCATGCCTGAGAGCATTTTCATAGATAGCAGGGCTAAATTTGAAGGCGAGTGCGTGCTAGAAGAAAACGTAAGCATCCTTGGTGAGTGCGTAATCACCGAGAGCATCATCAAAAGCTCATCAGTGATAGAAAGCAGCGTCATCAAAAACTCAGACATCGGCCCACTAGCTCACATCAGGCCAAATTCTGAAATTTCTGACACGCACATAGGAAATTTCGTCGAGGTTAAAAAAGGCGTTCTTAGCGGCGTAAAAGCTGGGCATTTGAGCTACCTTGGCGACTGCGAGATAGAAAGTGGCACAAATATCGGTTGTGGTACGATCACATGCAACTACGACGGCAAGGCAAAATACAAAACAAAGATTGGCAAAAACGTCTTTGTTGGCTCAGATACACAGCTAGTCGCCCCTGTAAATATCGCTGATAATGTCATCATCGCAGCTGGCAGCACCATCACAAAAGACGTTGAGAGTGGCGCTCTAGCTATTAGCAGAGGTCGTCAAGAGAACAAAAGCGGCTTTTTTGAGAAATTCTTTGGCAAAGACGATGTTAAAAAATAAGAAAATTTTACTTGCCGTTTGCGGCAGTATCGCCTTTTATAAGGCATTCGAAATTTTATCGCTGCTTAAGAAGCAAGGCGCTGATGTTTATGTGGCTTTAAGTGACGGAGCGCTTGAATTTTGCAGTGTAAGCGGCTTTGAGGCACTAAGCGAGCATAAAATTTTAAGCTCACAAACGCAAAACTGGCAAGACGGCGTAAATCACATAGCCTACTCTAAAATGGATCTAGTTCTCATCGCGCCTGCCTCGGTAAATACGATAAATAAGCTAACAGCTGGCATCTGCGACAATGTCTTTATGCAAACGCTAATCGCCGCCTCACACGTGCCTTTAGTCGTTGCCCCAGCTGCAAATAACAATATGATCGAGCATTTTGCGACGCAAAATTCTCTTGAAATTTTAAAGAAAAACAGCGCTTTAGTGGTTGAGCCAGTGCTTAAAACTCTAGCCTGCGGCGACGTTGGCAAGGGAGGTCTTGCAAGCCCTGAAGTGATAGTAGAAGCTGCCATTAAAAGGCTTAGCAAGCCCATTTTTGCAGGCAAAAAAGTAGTGATAACGGGCGGTGCAACGACTGAAAAGATAGATGACGTTAGAGCCATTACAAATTTTTCAAGCGGCAAGATGGCAAGAGCCTTAGCTAGAGCCTTTTACTACGCAGGTGCAGAGGTAAAACTGCTTGCTAGCTTTGAAACTGCAAACGAGCCATTTGATAGCCTTAAATTTAGCTCAAGTAGCGAGCTTTTAGAGCTTTGTAAGAGCGAGTGCGAGGAGACAAATTTACTTGTAATGTGTGCTGCGGTGAGCGATTTTGTACCGACAAAAATTGATGGCAAGATAAAAAAAGAGAACGTTGGAGAGAGCTTAAATTTAAACCTAAAGAAAAATGTCGATATTTTGCAAAGCTTAAAAGAGTTTAAATGTAAAAAGATCGGCTTTAAACTTGAAATTTCAAACGAAAACGCTCTTAAAAGTGCTAGATCAATGTTAGAAAAAAAAGAGCTTGATGCAGTTTGTCTAAATATTTTAGGCGAGAAAAATGGCTTTGCAAGCGAGAAAAACGAGGTAAATTTCATTACAAAAAATAGTGAAATTTTATTGCCGCTTGCCTCAAAAGACGAGATCGCAGGGCGTATCGTGGAGCTAGCAGCAAATTTATGATAGAGCAGATCTCACGCGTCCAAAAGATAGCAAATAACAGCCAAGCTCCGCTAGTAGCGATAAATTCGTCCTTGCCACTTAGCATTTTGGTGAGCCAAAAGGTCGGCTTTAACAGATACATCTTAAATTTCGCAAATAGAAATTTAAACACAAAAAGCGTAAAAGAGCTAAACGTGGGCTCAAGATACTGGGGCGAGGTGCATAGTCAGGGCGAAAACATCGTCATAAAAAATTTATACGAAAAACCAAAAATTTTAGATGAGGACGTTTTGGCTGACGGGCTAAATTTGATAGAAAATTTGGTAAAAAACGAGAATTTATCGTGGCTTTACAGCTATTTATTTAAAAACTTAAGCGAAGTTAAAACAAAAGATGAGATGAGAGTGCTAGCAAGAATGCTCTTTGCTCTACAAGAAAACGTCGTGCATATACCATTTGCGTATAGCGGTACAAACGGCATTTTCCAGCTTAAAAAAGAGGCAAATGAGATGAGAGTTTTTCTTGTTTTTTCAAATTTTGCGCCGCTTATTTTTAAATTTAAAGATGAGAATTTATATGAGATCGCAACTCCATTTAGCAACGTCGCGAGCTTGCTAAAAAGCGAATTCAGCGCCGCAGTTATGGTGCAAAACGTAAGCGCTCTTTGGAGTAAAAAAGAGCAGATAATTGACTTTAAAGGCTAGATATTGAACAAACTTAACCACCTCGCTATCATCATGGACGGCAACGGACGCTGGGCGAAAAAGCGTGGATTTTTGCGGACAAATGGGCACGAGGCTGGAGCAAATGTGGTGAGCGATATGTGCGAATTTTGCATCGACAATGGAGTAAAAATTTTAAGCCTTTACGCATTTAGCACCGAAAACTGGAAAAGACCGCAAAAAGAGGTTGATTTTTTGATGAATTTGCTTAAGAAATTTCTTCTTTTAAAGCGTGATGATTTTATAAAAAATGGGATCAAATTTAACACGATCGGCGACATCTCGCCATTTAGCGATGAGCTAAAAAATGAGATAGAGATCACCAAAGACGCAACAAGGGAAAATACAAATTTGCTTTTAAATTTAGCGATAAACTACGGCTCAAAAGATGAGATCATAAGAGCCATAAAAAAGCTAAATTTAAAAGATTGCGAGATAAGTGAAGCGAGCCTAAATGCGGCGCTTGATGAGAGTGAGCCGGTGGATCTTCTCATTAGGACTGGTGGCGAGAGCAGGCTTTCAAATTTCATGCTCTGGCAGGCAAGCTACGCGGAGCTCTTTTTCACGCCGACACTGTGGCCTGACTTTGGCAAGGATGAGCTTGCAAGCATCGTTGCTAAATTTAAAGATATAGAGCGAAGATTTGGCGGAGTTTAGTGAGATAATGGATATTCTAGTCATCTTTTTTGCCGTTTTTGCTTTTGTTTTTGGCATCTGCGTGGGGTCATTTTCAAATGTGCTGATATACCGCTTGCCACGAAGTGAAAGTATAAATTTCCCAGCCTCACACTGCCCAAAGTGCTCCCACAAGCTAAATTTTTATCACAACGTTCCACTTTTTTCATGGCTATTTTTAGGTGGCAAATGCGCCTTTTGCAAGCAAAAGATAAGCCTTGTCTATCCGCTAGTTGAGCTAGTTTCTGGCCTGCTTTTTCTGATCTGCTTTTTTAAAGAGTGCGGCGAAATTTTGAGCATAGAAACCTTGCTTTATACGCTATTTTTAGGGCTTTGCTTTATCATGCTACTAGCCCTTAGCGTCATAGATATAAGATATAAAGCCGTGCCAGATCCGCTCCTTTTTGCAGCGCTATTTTTTGCATTTGGCTACGCCCTGCTGCTTTTTATCTTTAAAGGAAATTTTGCTCAAATTTTAAATTTAATCCTCTTTGGATTTATATTTTTGGCGCTTAGATTTGTCGTGAGCTATGCGATGAAGCGCGAAGCCATGGGCAGTGCTGACATATTTATCGCAGCGATCATCGGAGCTATTTTACCAGTCAAGGTAGCCCTTGTGGCGATCTATCTGGCCGCACTTCTTACGCTTCCAGTCTATGCGCTCGTTCGCAAAAAGGGCTACGAGCTAGCCTTTGTGCCATTTTTAAGCCTGGGGCTGCTTGTCACCTACGCTTTTGACGGGCAAATTTTAGAAATTTTAAGGTTCATTTATGAGTAGAGTAAATAAATATCTTTTGTTTAACTTCCTAGGCACGTTTGCATCGCTATTTAGTACGCTTTTTTTGATCATGTCGATCGTCTTTTTCATCCAGATCGCGCGTATCACCTCATACATCGAGATCAGCTTTGGCGAGCTCTTTAAACTCTACTCATTTATGCTCCCGCGCGTGCTACTCTTTGTCGTGCCTATCGCGTTTTTCGTCTCACTTGCGATGACACTTTTTAGGCTATCAAAAGAGAATGAAAGTATCGTTATCTTTACACTTGGTGGCTCGCCAAACAAAATTGCAAGGTTTTTTCTTGCATTTTCAGCTCTTTTAAGCGCTGCCTTGCTGGTAGTTGCCATCGTCATGATACCAATAGCCGCCCAGCTAAATGCAAATTTCATCGACTATAAAAAGACGGTTGCTAAGCTAAATTTAAAGCCAACCCAGTTTGGACAAAAATTCTCCGACTGGATGGTCTATGTGGGCAGCGAGCTGGAGGATAGCAACGGCACGACTTACAAAGATATCGTGATGTTTAACCCCTTTGTTAAAGACTCACAGCGCCTAATAACCGCCAAAAACGCAAAGATAACAAATGTCAATCAAAGCATCGAACTTTCCTTAAATGAAGGAAAGATGTATGACATAAAAGATGAAATTTACCACCAAAGCAACTTCAAATCAATGAAGATAAGAACCGCCCAAAGCGAGGAAATAAGCGACGTTGGCAGCATCAAAGAGTACTGGACGGAGGCAGCTAGCAGCGATAAACGTAGAAAAGACCTTAGCACTTACGTCCTAGTGGCCCTCTTCCCGCTTGCCAGCACGCTCTTTGCTATCAGCCTTGGCATCGTCACATATAGATACGAAAAGGGCATGGTCTATGTTGGCACTTTTGGCGTTTTGTTTGGCTATTTTACGCTCATAATGCTCTTTTCATCAAAGCCAGCACTAGCGATACCGCTCATATTTTTCGTATTTTTACTAGCCGGCATCTTGCTTTATAAAGCCAAGATCACACGAAGATACTGATGAAAATTCAGCTAATCTACAGCTACGATGGCTCGAAATTTCAAGGCTCGCAGACCCAGCCACACGAAAATGGCGTAGAGGATGAGCTTGCGCGCGCCTTAGCTCACGTTGGCATTTTTGAAAGAGTGGTCTCTAGCTCGCGCACCGATAAAAGCGTGCACGCAAACAACCAAAGCTCAAGCGTCGTTTGCGGCGATCACTTTACAAATTTAGAACGCCTAAGAGATCTCATAAACCGCCACGCACACCCAAACATTCACATAAAACGCATAAATTTAGTAGATGAGAGCTTTCAAGCAAGATTTGATGCGGTCGCAAGGTCTTATAGATATGTGATAGATCACGGCAAATTTGATGTTTTTAGCTCAAACTACAAGGTGTTTTTGCCTAAATTTGACACCAAAAGAGCAAATGAAATTTTGCGAAATTTTATCGGCGAGCATGATTTTAGCGCATATATGAAAACTGGAAGTGATACAAAAAGCCCAGTGCGCGAAATTTACAAAGCATTTTGCTACGCATACAAAGAGCAAACTATCATCGTTTTTAAGGCAAATGGCTTTTTGCGCGGCCAAGTACGCCTCATGGTTGCAAATTTACTAAAAGCGCTAAAGCAAAAAGATGGTGGCAAGCTCATCAAAGCTTCACTAAATGGACGTCCTGCTCTAACTCGCATACCAGCACCTGCTGAAGGGCTATATCTAAATAGAGTTTTTTATAAATTTAACTAGTCTCAAAAGTAGTCTGAAAATAAAATTTGGGGAGAAAAGGATGGTGCGCCCGAGAGAATTCGAATCTCTGACCTTTTGAACCGCAATCAAATGCTCTATCCAGCTGAGCTACGAGCGCACATGAAAAATTAAGTTGTGATATTAACCAAACTTTCCTTAAAAAGAGATTGTATTCATTTTAAATTTATAACCTTTTTAGTAAAATCCTTTGAATAAAAGGAGTAAAAATGAACGATTTTTTCGATAGTCTAAAAGAGATCAAAAAAGAGCTTACAAAAGAGCAAGGCGTGGCAAAAAAGCCCCAAAAAGAAGCCGCTTCTTACACAAAAGAGGAGGCGATCTTACACAAAGAACAAAAGCTAAGAGATGAGTTTTTGGCATATACAAAAGATAGCAATATCAGAAAAATTTAACTTTGGAACGCTAGTTGCTTTAAATAGGGATATTTTGAATGGAGAAACCCATGAATATAACCCAAACTTTAGAATCTTTAAGCATTTTAACCGATAGCGACGCCCTTTTTTGCGAGCTTCGCGCACTGATAAGTAAAAATTTCACAAAAACCCTAGCAAACAAAGACAAGATCATCTCTTTTTACGAAGAGAGCGAGATCCCACAGCGAAAATGCTTTTTAAAATTTATAAAAAAACTCTATGAAAAACAGGGCAACGAGCTTGACGTAACCTTTGCAAAATACAAAACCATAAAACTATCTTTAGTGCAAAGAAACGCTCTAACAAACATCTACAACATCGACATCGACTTTCTTAACGACGAGATGATCTTTACGCTAAATAATACTCCAAGAGCTTTTGCTAGCTACATTTTGCAAAATTTCAAAGACAATGAATCTAAATTTGATGAAAAAAATCATAAATTTAGCCTAAAGATAAAAAAAGAAAGCGACTTTGGCTTGATTGAAAAGATCATTTCAAGACGTGAACATCTAAAATTTATAGTAAATTTTAACTACAATGAAGTCAAATTTAAAGAGTTCAAAAGAAATTACAAGATCCAAAACTCAGCCAAATTCAAAAGTCGCTTTAGCGCTTTGGCAAATTTACTAGAAGAAAATTTTGAAATTTTAGGCTGCTCAAATAGCGACAGCTTCGAAACCGTAAGAGACAGCTACCTAGCCCTTGCTAAAATTTATCACCCAGATAGACACTCAAACAAGAGCGAAAGCATCAAAAACGAGTATAACGCTAAATTTAAAAAAATACAAACAGCCTACGAGGCACTAAAACCGTTTTTTAAAAACCAAGAGAATTTTATAAAGGTAGGCTAGTAGTTTAATGCATATATAAACCTATATATCATGAAATAATAGTTTTGCTATTTTGCTAGAAATTGCTGCATCATTATAAAATTCTTTTTATTTCTAATTTTTTTGCTGTTATTTTAAAAATATCTTCGTT
>CABPVN010000003.1:233727-234362 GCA_902460825.1 Campylobacter concisus | reverse complement strand
TATTTTTAGTTGCTTGACTAATTTTATTTTTAGTTAGCCTATTTACTGCTTTAGCTTTTACTTCGTCGCTTATGTCTTTGTTTAATAAGACTTTCTTAACTAAGCCTACCTTGTCACTACTTGTGTCTATTGCATCAAGCAGCTTAAATTTTGTACTTTCAAACTTCATAGCTATTTTAAAAAATAAAAATATTATTAGAATTCTAAAAAACTTTTTATATCAAATTTTAGTATATGTTAGAGAACTTTAATTTAAGGCAAATAATTAAATATACGTCTTTTCTAGCCTAAGTAATTGTAGCTCGATCTTTGGTTTTGTTCTTTGCTTTTCAAGCAAAGGATCATATTAATATTATCATTAAGTTAAATTCAGTCTAAAGCATTTAAAAAATTTACTACATTTAATCAATAAAACCTAATTAAAAAAAACCAATATTTTATACTTAAGTAGAAAGTAACACTAATAAAAACAGAATCAAACAATGTAATAGTTAAAGCAGACAAACAACAAAGCCCGCAACGACCTACTTTTCCAACATCCCAGTAAGGGAGAGTATCATCAGCCAGGACGAGCTTAGCTTCTTGGTTCGAGATGGAGCAAGGCGTTTCCTCGTCTGTATAGTCACGGGCAGTGT
>CABPVN010000003.1:222835-229184 GCA_902460825.1 Campylobacter concisus | reverse complement strand
TCTTTTTTAATTAGTATTTAATTTTAATATTTATATACTATTTACGTAATTTTCGAAAAGGGAGAAATCATGGAATTTCTTACAAGTTTGTCTGAGAGTACGCAGTTTTTCTTACAATTGATTGTCGTGCTCGGCTGTTTGTTCTACGGAGCAAAAAAAGGTGGTATGGCACTTGGTGTCCTTGGTGGCATCGGTCTTGTTATTTTGGTATTTGCATTTGATTTAAAACCAGGTAAGCCTGCTATTGATGTTATATTAACTATTCTCGCAGTTGTTGTAGCAAGTGCTACACTTCAAGCGGCTGGTGGTCTTGATGTTATGCTTCAGATCGCTGAAAGAGCGCTTAGAAAACATCCAAAAACAGTTTGTTATCTTGCGCCTATTTGTGGCTGGACACTAACAGTGCTTTGCGGCACAGGTCACACAGTTTATACACTTTTACCGATCATCTATGACGTATCAATGAAAAGTGGTATCCGTCCAGAACGTCCGATGGCAGCTACTACGATCTCATCACAACTTGCTATTATCGCAAGCCCAGTTTCAGTTGCTGGTGTGTCTATGGTTGCTGTTCTTCTTGGTACTGGCACAGTCCATATTGAGGGCTTTACAAGTTATGTTGATCTATTAAAAGTTACCATTCCTTCTACATTTTTAGGTGTGCTTTGCATAGGAACTTACTCAGTATTTAGAGGTAAAGATCTTGATAAAGATCCAGAATTCCAAGCAAAAATAGCTGATCCAGAGCAAAGAAAATATATATATGGTTCTGATGAGGCACATTCATTGATCGGTGTGCATTTACCAAAAAAACAATGGAATGTTATGTGGATATTCCTTGCTACAATCGCTGTCGTTGCGGTTTTGGGTTATTACAAACAACTTCGCCCAAGCTGGACAAGCAATGTTCCTGGTAAATCAATAGAAATAATCGTAGATAAAAAAACAGTTAAAAACATCACTGTTAAAGATGGACAAGTTGTTTCTATGGTTGGCGATAGCAAAATCGTCTCAAACGTAAAAGACAATAAAGTAAAAGATGCTACTAAATTTACAAGCGTTCAAGTGCTAGATAAAGACAACAAGGTAACACAAAGCATTGTTTCAAACGGCGCTGATGTTGTTATCACTGCAGGAGATAAAAGCGAAACTATCGCAAACGCTAACATAGTAGTAAAAGATACTATGAAAAAGACTGCGCCACTTGGCATGGTTGATACGATCCAAATTTTCATGCTTTTAGCAGCATCTATCATGATGATCTACTCAGGAATTAAAGCAGCCAAAATTGGTCAAAATGAAATTTTCCACAGCGGCATGGTTGCACTTGTTGCGATTTACGGCATTAGCTGGATGGCTGAGACAATGTTCCACTCTCACATTGATATGCTTAAAGGCTCACTTGGTGAGGTTATGAAAGCATATCCTTGGATGTATATCATAGTTGGTATGCTTATATCAAAATTCCTAAACTCTCAAGCTGCTGCAGCTGCTACATTTGTGCCACTTGCTGTTCAAATAGGCGTTCACCCAGGCGTTATTGTCGCGTTTGCTACTGCTTGCTATGGATACTTCATCCTTCCAACATATCCAAGCGACCTTGCAGCCGTGCAGTTTGACCGCTCAGGCACAACACACATTGGTAAATATGTAATCAACCACAGCTTTATCATCCCTGGTTTCATAGGTGTATTTAGCTCTTGTGCTGTTGGCTGGGTGCTAGCAAATATCTACGGATATCTTAACTAAAATTTTATTTCAGACAAGCTGTTTTAAAGGCAGCTTGTCTTTTTTCTACAAAATTTACTACCATTTTTATAAAAAAATTTAACCTACTGCTTTCAAAGCTTATCTTGAAATTTCTGCTTATTACTCATATAAACAAAGCTTAGCACCTCAGCCACAGCCCTAAAAAGGTGTGCTGGTATCGTATCATCGACCTCACAAACTCTATAAAGCTCCCTTGCAAGAGGTGGGTTTTCATAAATTTGCACTCCGTTTTCAACCGCTACCTTTTTTATCTGAAGCGCTAAGAAATCAACCCCTTTAGCAAGTATTATCGGCGCCTCGTCACGGCTTTTGTCGTATCTGATCGCCACGGCATAGTGAGTTGGGTTTGTGATGACGACGTCAGCTTGTGGGATATTTTGCATCATACGGCGCTTGGCAGCACGCATTTGCGCTTGGCGGATCCTGCCCTTAACCTGCGGATCACCCTCCATCTGCTTGTACTCGTCCTTGATCTCTTGCTTGCTCATGCGAAGGTCCTTAAAATACTGAAAACGCACGATGAGCAGGTCAGCAAGACCGATCACAAAAAGTATAAAAAGCATGACGCTAACTAGGATGATGAGCTTTTCTTTTAGCCACGCAAGCTGGTCAAACATCGACAAAAATAGCGTGTGCGGAAGCTCTTTTATAAACTGCAAGAAAAAGTAAAATCCAACTCCAAAGACGATGCTTACCTTAACGACGATTTTGACGCTCTCGATCGCCTTTTTCATAGAAAATAAATTTTTTAGCCCTTTTAGCGGATTTATCTTGCCAAAATTTGGTGTTATAGGCTTTGTGGTAAATATAAAGCCAAACTGCATTACATTTGCGATTATACCGGCAACCGCAACGCAGATGCAAACTGGCAGGATCATCAAAAGCGCCCTGCCAAAGGTATTTACAACGATCATTTTTACCGTTGGCAAAGTCAGTGGCTGACCGATAAATTTAGAGTAGTAGATGTAAAGTGAGATGACCTGATCTTTCATAAAATTTAGCATCGCAAGCAGCACACCAATGGCGATGACTAGAGTCACAAAGCCTGATAGATCCTGACTTTTGGGGACGTTGCCGTCCTTTTTGGCGTCTTCTATCTTTTTGGGGGTCGCTTCTTCGGTTTTTTCCTGATCTTCGCCTGCCATCTTTGTCCTAAGCTCGCTTAAATTTGGGCGATTATAGCCAAAATGCGGTTAAACTATCCGCTAAATTTAAATTTTGCAATTCAAAAAAACTAAGCCGTTTTAGGCGTTTTTGGCTAAAATTAGCAAAAATAAGGAGCATGCAAAATGTCATTTTTAGAAGGCTTATTTAACATTTTCAAAGCCAAAAAACCACCAAAAAGCGACGAAGAGCTACTTTTAGACGAGTATGCAATGATTTACGCCGAAATAAAAGAGAAAAATTTAAACGAATACGACTTTTTATGTGAGCTCATACGATTACTCTCTTTTTCAAGAGCTAGACGCTACGACTTTTGCCTTGAAAAGTGCCTAGCTGATGGCAATGCCGAGGCACTAAATGATCTTATCTTTCAATACGCTAAGCTAAATTTACTCCCAGGCTGCAGCGGCGGATATGACCAGTGTGAGAAGCTGATCCCTGCGTTTTTTGCTATCGCTTGTGGTGACACAGATAGCATGGCAAGTATCTTTCCAAAAGGCCTGCCACCAAGCAAAAACGGCTATAAATTTCTATGTGTTATGCATGATCTGCTAACGGCGATGCTTTGGCAAGATGAAAATTTACTTGCCCCTGCCCTAGAAAAGGCACGCACTTTTGCAGAGTCTAAAAAGCCAGCAAATGAAAGAGAGGCGGTTAAATTTGTACTTGCCTTGCATGAAAAAGATACGGCTGCTATGAGCGAGCATTTGCAGAAATTTTGCTCCACTTTTGGCAGGACAGATGCGCCTAAATTTGAAAAACGCCTCTACATCTTTGCGCACGGACTTCATGCCTTGGCGCGCTACTTTTTGCCATTTGAGCTTTTTAAAGAGATAAAGCTACCAAAAAATGAAAATTTCAGTAAATTTTACGCAAAGAGGCTCTTTCAAAATGAAATTCCTAAGCCAAAACTTTATTTTACTTTTCCGCCTGAGCTTGAACTGATAAATGTGATCTTAAGCGCACCAGTAGCTAAAACGCTGGTATATCAGCCACATTTACCAAGTGATAAAACATTTTTCTTAGATCACACATCTATGATAAGAAATTTAGCTGATGAGATCATAAGATCAGGCGCATTAAAGTAGAATTTATAAACTTTTGGCTAATATTCACACCTTACAACCAACAAAGCTCCATAAATCTTTTGCAAAAAAGTGCTTTTTGGTCTTACCAAATTTTAGAAAGGTAGAGTATGTCAAAATACGCTATATTTAAGCATGGCGGTAAGCAATATCGTGTTAGCGAGGGCGAGTTCCTTAAGCTAGATCACTTTAGCGCTGAAGCTAAATCAACCGTTGAGATTACAGAAGTTTTAGCTGTAAATGACGGCGAAGTAAAGGTAGGTGCGCCATTTGTTAAGGGTGCAAAAGTTGTTCTTGAGGTCGTTAATGAAGGCAAAGACAAAAAAGTAGTTATCTACAAAAAACGCAGACGTAAAGACTCAAAACTAAAACGCGGCTTTAGAAGACAATTTACACGTGTAAAAGTCGTAAGTATCGCAGCTTAAGGAGATAAGATATGGCACACAAAAAAGGTCAAGGTTCAACCCAAAATAACCGTGATAGTATCGGACGCCGATTAGGTGTTAAGAAATTTGGTGGCGAGTTCGTTCGTGCTGGAAATATAATCATCCGCCAAAGAGGAACAGCAACTCACGCTGGAAATAACGTAGGTCTTGGCAAAGATCACACTATTTTTGCATTAGTCGATGGCTTTGTAAAATTTGAAAGACTTGATAAAAACAGAAAAAAAGTATCTGTTTATCCAGCTGCATAATTCCAGGGGCGAACGCCCCTTTTTCTTTTAAATCCACTCAAAAATTTAACAAATTTAATTTATCTTTTCTAATTCTTTGATTATTTTTATAGCTCTATTTTGCCAAGTATTTTCACTCATACTTTCATAGGCATTTTTTGAAATTTTATTTAGCTCTTCATTACTTAAAGTCTTTATATAGTTAAATTTTTCTTCTAAACTTTTTTCATCACCCGCTTCATATAAAAAACCGTTTTCGCCATCTTTTACTATTTCAGCAACTGGTGGGAAATTTGGAGCTAAGACGACATTTGAATTTGCCATATATTCAAAAAGCTTTAATGGAGTGCTATAAAGCGAATAATCACTTTTTACACTAGGTATTATCAAAATAGTATTGTTTTCAATAAGACTTTTTACAACTTCATTTTGAGGTAGCAATCCTTTAAAACATACCAAATTTTCAATATCTCTTTCTTTAAGAGTATTTTTTAAAGTCATAAAACTATTTCCGCTATTTTTGCCATAAAGTTCTAGTTTTATACTAGTTTTTAAGGCAAAATATAGCATCAAATCAAGGCCTTTCCATAACAAGAATGAGCCATAATAGTTTATACTTGAAAAATCAAAATCTTTCTTCTTAAAATCATAATCTTGCTTACAACCATTATAAACAACTGCCGAATTTGCTATTTGTAAGCCAAAAAATTTTCTAAGCTCATTTAGCGTACTGCTATTGTGCGAAAATACAAAATCGGCATTTTGTAGTATCTCTTTTTCCATATCATAAAGTGCTTTGTTACCCAAAGTAAAACACTCATGCGCTTCAAATACAACCTTTTGATCGGGCGTTTTATTTTCTAGTAAAAATTTAGCTATCTTTAAATGTCTCGTATAAAATATTGCGTCTTTATTTGAATAGTTATTTATTATCTTTTTTAGAAAAAAGTTAAAAATTTTATTACTTTTTAAAAATAGAATCTTTTTTCTTACAAACAATATATCATTAGCTTTTAGCTTTAAAGCGAATTTCTCATTTACCTCATTTAAATTTAAAGGAGACTGCGGTAAAACCAGCTTAGCATCGCACATATTACTAAGCTCAAAAAATGTATTTAGTATTGCTATCTCTCTTGCATTACCTTGCGGAATTTGTTCTGGATATATGTAAAACAGTTTCATAAATCACTCCTTATTTTTGCACAAAAACACTATAAAAAGACCAAGCATTACATAAAGATGAGTAAAGTACATAGTTTCAAATAATCCCCTAAATATATAAGTGCAAAGTATGCTTCCAAATATTGCTATATAAAATTTGTTGTTTGACAAATACCTTTTAAAAGAAACAAAAAGCATATAAAAAACAAGCGCAACAAAAAAAGCAGTACCTACTATACCGTAATGATAATACTGACCAATAAATACTGGCTCGTCATGATGCGGATACTTGGTTCCATCAGCGCCTACACCAGTTGGGCCAAGGTCATCATTATTAACATTTTTGTCATTTAAAAATTTAGTATATTGTTTACCACCAAAGCCTATACCTATATAAGCTCTATCAGAGTTAAAAAGAAGCGGCAACCTCTTTGTTAAAATATCTCCTCTACCAGAAGTATAAAATCCTTGAGCAACTTTTAACTGCAAAAGCGTA
>CABPVN010000003.1:217379-222237 GCA_902460825.1 Campylobacter concisus | reverse complement strand
GTGATAGATGCAAGCAGAGACGGCAAGTAAAAATAGACAAAATATCATGGATTTTTTATTTATAAGATTAATTTTTTCATTTTTAAAAGTTAGAGCCAACATAACCATCAAACTTATGGCAAGTGCAAGCCATGAGCCCCTAGCTCCTGTAAGCAAAATAAAAATTAAACTAACAATAATGTTAAAAACTATGATAAAAAATTTGTAAAAATTATTTTTGATAAAAAATATTGAGACCAAAGAAAAAATAAATAAACTATCAAAAAAGCCTGCATAAAATCTATCTATAGGTTGCGTCCATTGGTCTTTTTCATTTTTTGAATTTAAAAGAGTGCCATCTTCTATCCCTTTTACAAAAAAATGTATATTATCTATACTAAGTGCTGCAACCATAGCAAAAAATAACCATTTTGAGTTTTTATAGCTACCATCATGCCAAAGAAGAACGATAAAAATAAATATAAACACTCTTTTAAATTCATTAAGCGCTGAAAGTGCTGCATTTTGCGTAGCATCATAAGGAAAAAATGATATGCCAAAAACATATAAATTTAAAAGCAAAAATAGCAACAAAATAGCTTTATTGTTCTTTGCATTGTTCTTTATATTTTGTACAACATTTTTAGTATCGACTGCAAAAAGGATCAATGTTAAAAATAGAGCTAAATATATGGCTAAATTTTTAATAGCAGTTATGTGTTCGTTATACTGACCTATTAGGAACAAAGATAAAAAAATTAAAATTGCTATATTTAAATATCTGCTAGCTTTTAGCTTTTCTTGGAAAAATCCTTTCATACCTCAACTAGCTCCTGTGCAAATTTTGACCACTCATACATGCCTTTCATACTCTCTCTTGGTCTTAAATTTTCTATATTTTCTAGCGTTAAATTTATCTTTTCTATCATGTCACTTTCATCAGAAATTTTAAATTTATACCCATTTACTCCGTCTTTTATGATCTCTTTCATGCCACCGTTTATGCTAACTACGCAAGGCTTATTAGCTGCTAATGCCTCAATGACGGTTATACCAAAAGCTTCATGGCCTATGCTTGGTTGCAAGTAGACATCGCAAGCGTTATAGTACTCATTTAGCTCATCATGTCCGATAGCACCAACAAAAACGACCTTTTGACTTAAGTTAAGCTTAGCTGCTAACTCTTTTAGGCTTTGTAAATTTTCTCCATCGCCAACTAGCATAAATTTGGCATTTTTGATCTTGTCTATATTTTTTACCATCATACCAAAGCCTTTCCAGCCAACTACTCTACCAACGCTTCCTATCAAAATTTCATCACTTTTTATACCAAATTTCTCTCTTGTCTTCTCTTTTAGTGATGCATCTGGATAAAACTTCTCTTTATCTACGCCATTATAAACGACTTTAACCTCTCTGCCATATCTTTCTCTTAAAATCTCTGCATTTGCGTCGCTAACGCTAATGATCTTATCTATAAATTTGATAAAAAATTTATCAAAAAAGTAAAAATCCTCGCCACCGCTTACAAATACTGCTTTTAAATTCTTATCACGCCTCTTTAAAGCCCATGCAACAAAAAAATCAAATGGTTTATGCACAACTAAAATATCAAATTTTTCAAACTCTAAAAATTTTCTAGCATTAAAATAAAAACTAACTCTTTCAATAAATTTTCTAAATCTATTGCCTATTTTTATGACTTTTTCCCTAGGGCAAAAGCCAAACATCTTTAGATCAATGCTACTGTCTTTTAAAAATGCTGGTATAAATTTACCTCTGCCAGTGCAAATGGTCACCTCGTGTTCTTTGATAAGCTCCTTTGCTACTGAGTAGTAAAATGTCTCAACACCGCCAATTTTTAGTGCAGTTGTCACGTTATAAAGCAATATTTTCAAAATTTATCCCTTAATTTTTTCATAATATTAGCATAAAAGCAGGTTTTATTTTTTCTTCATCTCTTCAAGCTCTTGCGCTAGAAATTCCCCTGTGTAGCTGCCACTTTTTTTGTAGTTTTTAGCTACCTCTTTGACACTTCCGCACGCTATCACTTTTCCACCTTTTGCGCCGCCCTCTGGTCCCATATCGACGATATAGTCGCAGTTTTTGATGACATCCATATTATGCTCTATAACAAAGACAGAATTTCCAAGATCGACCAGGTGATTTAGCACCTTTACAAGCCTATCTACGTCAGCAAAATGAAGCCCTGTCGTTGGCTCATCAAGGATATAAAGCGTATTTCCAGTGTCGCTTCTACTAAGCTCTTTTGCTAGCTTCACGCGCTGCGCCTCGCCGCCACTAAGTGTGACTGCATTTTGTCCAAGCGTTATGTAGCCAAGCCCCACGTCTTGCAGCGTGGTGAGCTTTGAAGCGATCTTTGGCACAGCTTTGAAAAACTCAACCGCCTCATCTATGCTCATGTTTAGCACTTCGGCGATGTTTTTGCCTTTGTATAAAATTTCCAAGGTCTGAGCGTTATATCTAGCGCCATTACAAACATCACAAACCACGTTTATATCAGGCAAAAAGTGCATCTCGATCGTGATCTCGCCCTCGCCTTGGCACTTCTCGCAGCGCCCTCCTTTGACGTTGAAGCTAAAGCGCCCTATTTTATAGCCTCTAAGCTTTGCCTCTTTAGTCTGCGCAAACAAATTTCTTATCTCATCCATCACGCCAGTGTATGTCGCTGGATTTGAGCGTGGAGTGCGGCCGATCGGGCTTTGATCAAGGTATATGACCTTGTCTAAATTTTCAAGTCCGCTTAAATTTACCCCAGCTATTTTTTTTACTTTTTTAGCTCTATTTAGCTGCTCCTGCGCCTCTGGAAGCAAGGTCTGAAGCACTAGCGAGCTCTTACCAGATCCTGAGACACCGGTGATGCCAACAAGGTTTCTAAGCGGAAATTTAGCGGCTAAATTTGAGATATTGTTGATATTTACATTTGAAATTTCAAGCCACTTTTCAGCTTTTCTATTTTTTTGATAGTCGATCTTTTTCTTACCATTTATGTATTGTGCAGTCTGAGTGTCTGAGCTTAAAAGCTCTTTTGCCGTGCCTGCAAAGACCACGCTACCACCAAATTTACCAGCTCCAGGGCCGATATCTACGATATAGTCAGCCTCCTCTATCGTCTTTTTATCATGCTCGACGACGATTACAGAGTTGCCTTTGGCTTGCAAATTTCTAAGCGTTTTTATAAGTTTTAGAGTATCTCGCTCATGAAGGCCGATACTTGGCTCATCAAGCACGTACATGACGCCACTTAGCCCACTTCCTATCTGACTGGCGATCCTTATACGTTGCGCCTCGCCGCCACTTATCGTCCTAGCATCACGCCCAAGCGACAAGTAGCCAAGCCCCACGTCGTACAAAAAGAAAAGCCTTTCGTTGATCTCTTTTAAGATAGGCTTTGCGATCGCCTTGTCGTAGTCGCTAAGATAGGCAAAATTTTTCTCGTTTGAGAAAAAAGCGGTGCAATTTTCTATGCTCATATCTAAAATTTCACCAAGTCCAAGGCCAGCAACCTTGACCGCTAAGCTTTGAGGCTTTAGTCTGTGGCCGTTACAAGCGTCACAAATTTTCTCGCTCATATACTCGTCAAAGTCTTTGTAATCCTTCAAAAGCCCGTGTGAAATTTTAACCACTCCATCAAATTTTCTAAGTAGCTTGTTCCGCTTCCAAAAGAACTCAACATCCTTGACGTTGCCATATAAAACGAGCCTCTTTTCATCTTCACTAAGCTCATAGTATGGCCTTTTAATGTCGATCTCATTTTGCTCACAAAAAGCAAGTAAAAATTTATAGTAATAGCTCATGTTGTAGCCGTAAAGTAGCTTGATCGCGCCATTTTCTATCGACTTCTCTTCATCGATGATCTTGCTCATATCTAGGCTATATCTTATGCCAAGTCCGTCGCAGTGCTCGCAAGCACCCTTTGGTGAGTTAAAGCTAAAGCTTAGCGGCTCAAGCGGCGTAAATGAAATTTTGCAGTCAAAACAAGCCATGTGCTCGCTGTAATGTATAAAACTCTCTTTTAAGCCAAGCTCGCCAGCGTTTGCGATCTCTATTTCGACCTCACCAAAGCTCTCATTTAGTGCCTTTTCGACGTCACTTGCTAGGCGCTCGTGATTTTGCTCGTCGATAGCGATCCTATCAACAATGACCTTTATCGTATGTTTTTTCGTTTTTGCAAGCTCGATCTCCTCATCAAGCCTCACCACCACGCCATCTATCTGCGCCCTTACAAAGCCTTTTTGGCGTAAATTTTCGATCAGATCCGCCCATGTACCCTTTTTCTCACGAACTAGCGGCGCATAGATGATCACTTTTGCGCCAAGTGGGAGCTTTGAAATTTCATTTATGATGTCACTCGCACTCATTTTTGAGATAGGTTTGCCGCATTTATGGCAGTGCTGCACGCCAACCCTTGCATATAAAAGCCTTAGATAATCATAAATTTCAGTGATCGTGCCAACCGTTGAGCGAGGATTTTTTGAAGTTGTCTTTTGGTCTATCGCAATTGCAGGCGTTAAACCCTCGATCTTGTCAACATCAGGCTTACCCACGCGGTCTAAAAACTGCCTAGCGTAGCTGCTAAGGCTCTCCATATACCTGCGCTGCCCCTCGGCGTAGAGCGTGTCAAAGGCTAGCGTGCTCTTACCGCTGCCGCTAAGACCAGTAAAAACTACTAATTTATTTTTAGGAATTTCAAGATTTAAATTTTTAAGATTGTGCTCTCTTGCACCGGTAATTTTTATAGTATCATTCATTAAATTTATACGACCTTTTTAAAATTTTAATCTGTAAATTTAGTCTAAAAGTGATAAAAACTTTATAAAGTAGTTTAGAGAAATTAAGCGTGCTATGAAAATTTAAG
>CABPVN010000003.1:194404-217232 GCA_902460825.1 Campylobacter concisus | reverse complement strand
CTGTAAAAATAACCGATATATGCATAAGCTGTGGTTCATGCATCGATGAATGCCCAGTTTCAGCTATTGTTGATGATAGCGATAACCCAACTGGAGCAGATACATACTATGTTTATTCAAACAAATGCGTTGAGTGCGTAGGTTACAACGACGAGCCAGCCTGTGCATCTGCCTGTCCAACTGATGGTTGCATCGTTTGGGATGCCGTAGTAGCAGGACAACCTTCACGTGATCAAATCGGTGCTGACGCTCGCACTGGCAGCACTCCAGTTATCCAATAAATTTACAAAATTTAGGCTCAAATTTGAGCCTATTTTATTTTTAAGCTTTATTTGATATAATTGCCAACTTCATTTAAATAACCTAAATTTTAAGGAAAATTTATGCAAAGAACACTTTCTATTATTAAGCCTGACGCTGTTAAGAAAAATGTTGTTGGAAAGATTATAGATAGATTTGAAAGCAATGGCTTAAGAATCGCAGCTGCAAAGAAAATCAAACTTAGCAAATGCGATGCAAAAGCATTTTATGCAGTTCATAAAGATAGACCTTTCTTCAACGATCTAGTTGAATTTATGGTAAGCGGACCAGTTGTGGTTATGGTTTTAGAGGGCGAAAATGCAGTTGCTAAAAACCGCGAGCTAATGGGTGCAACTAACCCAAAAGAAGCAGCTCCTGGCACAATTAGAGCTGATTTTGCTGATAGCATTGACGCAAACGCAGTTCACGGAAGTGACAGCCTAGAAAACGCTGTAAATGAGATAAATTTCTTCTTTGCTTCAAGAGAAATTTGCTAATTTTGGACTAAAACTTGATTATTCCGTTTTCTAAAATAGCAAACAAAGAGATAAACTTTGAGCTAGTAAGAAACAATGATCTAGTTTTTAGTGGAATTTTAAAAAGAAAAGACCCTTTTTTAGTAAAATGCCAAGGCACTATAAAGGGCGAGATAAAATATATTTGCGATCGATGCGGTGATGAATTTATGTTGCCTATCGATCAAGACGTAGAGCTAAATTTAAGTGACGGTGTCTATAAAGACAGAGAAAATGAGCTTAGCGATACGGTTGAATTTTTTGATGGCAATATTGATTTAAAAGAAGTTTTTGAAAGCGAGCTAGAAGCTTTTAAGAGCGATTATTTTTATTGTGAAAAATGTAAAAATTTATAAAGGAGAGTAAAATGGCAGTACCAAAGCGAAGAGTGAGTCATTCTCGTGCAGCAAAACGTAGAACACATTACAAAGTTACACTTCCAGTGCCTGTAAAAGACAAAGATGGTTCTTGGAAAATGCCTCACCGCATAAACAAAACAACAGGTGAATACTAAAATATGATTCGCATTGCTATTGATGCTATGGGTGGTGATTTTGGTGCAGAGCCTATAATATCTGGCGTTATCGAGGCACTGAAAGAGGCAGAATTTAAAGCTGTATTAGTTGGCGATAGCAATGCCATAAAACCACTCATCCCACAACCCTATTTAAAAAATATAGAATTTATAGAAGCTACCGAAGTCATCTCGATGTCAGACGGAGCGACAGACGCACTTAAAAGAAAAGATAGCACGATCTACAAAGCTGTTGAGCTTTTAAAAGACAAAAATGTCAATGCTGTCGTTTCTGCTGGTCACAGCGGTGCTACTATGAGTTTAGCTACGTTAAGAGTTGGTAGATTAAAAAATGTATCTCGTCCAGCAATCGCTACGCTTATGCCTAATTCAAAAGAGACAGCTACTTTGGTTTTGGACGTTGGCGCAAATGTTGATTGCAGAAGCGAACACTTATTTCAATTTGCCATCATGGGTGAAGCCTACGCAAAAGAAATTTTAGGTAGGAAAGAGCCAAAAGTGGGTCTTTTATCAAACGGCGAAGAAGAGAGCAAAGGCAATGAAGTCAGCAAAGAGGCCTTTAAACTAGTTTCTAGACTTGATAGCTTCGTTGGTAATGCAGAGGGCAATCAAATTTTTGATGGCAGCATTGATGTCATGGTTTGCGACGGTTTTATGGGAAATATCCTGCTAAAAACAAGCGAAGGTGTCGCTGATGCCATAGGCAAGATCATCAAAAAGCAAGTCAAAAAATCGCCCCTTGCTATGGCTGGATCAGTGCTTATGAGAAATGTTTTCAAAACTTTAAAAAAACAGGTTAGCTACGATGAGTATGGCGGTGCGCCACTTCTTGGCGTAAATGGCTGCGTCATCATAAGCCACGGCAAAAGCAACTCAAAAGCTATAAAAAATGCAATCTTTCAAGCAATTAAATTTGCTAACTCAAATATAAATAAAGTTATAGAAGAAGAACTTTCACACTTTGCAAGGTAAAATATGCCAAAAGCTTCATTGATCTCCATTGCGTCATATGTCCCAGAAAAAATTTTAACAAATTTTGATTTTGAAAAAATGGTTGATACAAGCGATGAGTGGATAGTGAAGCGAACCGGTATAGAGCAAAGACATATCGCAACGACTGAGATTACAAGCGATCTTGGCACAAAAGCTGCCGAGCTAGCCATAAAACGCTCAGGGCTTGAAAAGTCACAAATAGATGCGGTAATCTGCGCTACAATATCTCCAGATCATCTTTGCATGCCTTCAACTGCCTGCAAGATAGCTGCAAATTTAGGCTTAAATTTTGGCATTACAGCTTTTGATATAAGTGCGGCTTGCACAGGATTTATCTATCTTTTGGAGCTTTCAAATTCTCTTATCGTAAGTGGTGCTAAAAAAAATGTCTTGATCATAGGAGCTGAAAAACTAAGCTCTATAATCGACTACACAGATAGAAGCACTTGCATACTTTTTGGCGACGGAGCAGGAGCAGCAGTGATAAGCGCTAGCGAAGAAAACGAGATCATCGACATCCACACTGCAAGCGATGGTAAACAGGCTGAGCTTTTAATAACTCCGGGATGTGGTAGTGCATTTCCAGCTAGCGATGAGACGCTAAAAAATAGACTAAATTTCATCCACATGAGTGGAAATGAGGTTTTTAAAATAGCGGTTCAAACGCTTAGCAAAAGCGTGATAGAAATTTTACACGCAAACAAAATGCAAAGCGAAGATATCGACTTTTTCATACCTCATCAAGCAAATATCAGGATAATAGACGCCGTAAAAAATAGGCTAAATTTCACTGACGAGCAGTGTGTTTTGACGGTTGCAAAATATGGCAACACAAGCTCTGCTTCGATCCCAATGGCGATAAATGATGCATACGAGGATGGACGCATTAAAAATGGTTCAGTTTTGCTTCTTGATGCATTTGGCGGTGGCTTTACTTGGGGTTCGGCGATACTAAAATTTGGCGGTAGAAATTTTAGCGATCTGTAATTAACCGCTTTTGCACCCAAAACTCTAAATTTAATAAAATTTCTACAACACACTCTATAAATTTTAAAAAATTTCCATTCATTTTCAAATGCATATTAAAATTACAATGTTTTAAATTTTCAGATACATTTAATCTGAATTTAAATTTTTATGGATATAATTTCGCAATCAATAAAATTTATTATTAAGGAGAAAATATGTTAGTAACAAAAAAAGCACCTGACTTTACAGCTGCAGCAGTTTTAGGAAACAATCAAATTGTAAATGATTTCAACCTTTACAAAAACATCGGCGAAAAGGGCGCTGTTGTGTTCTTCTACCCAATGGACTTTACATTCGTTTGCCCAAGCGAGATCATCGCGTTTGATAAAAGATATGACGAGTTCAAGTCACGCGGTATCGAAGTTATCGCAGTTTCTTGCGACAACCAGTTCTCACACTTTGCATGGAAAGAGACTCCAGTAAATAAAGGCGGTATCGGCAAAGTTCGCTTCCCGATCGTAGCCGACATGACAAAATCAATCGCTCGTGGCTTTGACGTACTTCTAGAAGACGCTGGCGTAGCACTTCGCGGTTCATTCCTACTTGACAAAGATGGCACAGTTCGCCACGCAGTTATAAATGACCTACCACTTGGCAGAAACATCGACGAGATGATCAGAATGGTAGATACTATGCTATTTACAAATGAGCACGGCGAAGTTTGCCCAGCTGGCTGGCACAAAGGTGATTCTGGTATGAAACCAAGCACTGAAGGTGTTGCTGACTACCTTTCGCACAACGAAAGCAACCTATAATTATTCAAATTTCTAGGCAGCTTTGCCTAGAAATTTCCTCTCTACACAAATTTAAATATTTTTTTAATATAACTTTATATATGATAGCGATGTTTTAATAAATAACCTTTTTTGGAGACCCCATGGAGTTTAAGGGCAGGCAAGAACTTGTCGAAAATTGCGAGGATTGCATACTTGGTTTAAGAGCTAAATTTATAGATGAGGGCATCAAATTTTGCAGACAACTAACCCTTGTAGTGCCACACGAGCAGATGAAAATTTGCCTTGAGAGTATCTTTGACGCGCTACTCATCCAAAAACCAAATGCCACACAAATTCGCGACGACTTAAACAGCCTAATACCAAAACTAAACGCAAAAGATGAGCTAGTAAATTTCTTGCTCTTAAATTTGACACTAAATTTTAGTCACGCCTGCGATGATGCAGTATATGTTGGCTATTTTGTAAATGCAGTCTCAAGGATGAAAGAAATTTTATATAACACGCAGGATCACCAAGAAGCCACGGTAAAAACGATGATCGATACTGGATCATTTTTCTACGAAGATCCGATCAACACATTTACCCGCATGAAAAACGCCAAAGTCCGCCCTGAGTTTTTAAATTTATACGACGGACTAAATATAAAATACGAAGCCGAAATTTTAGAGGTTAAAGAAGATAGCGTCGTTTTTCGCGTAGATATGATGCAAATTTTAGCCATGAAGCAAGATGGCAAGGGCTTTATCCTGCCAAATAGCTTCTTCTCAAAGCAACTTCGTGCAGACATCATCGACTACAATATCGCCGATAAAAGCGTCACTCTTTCAAATTTCTCACGCACAGCGACCATGCATGCAAACAAGAGAAAATTCCAGCGCGTCTTACCAAACCGCTTTACCAAAATTTCTCTAAAAGGAGAGCAAGGCGAGCTTGTTGGCAGCCTTTATGATATCTCAGAGGGCGGCATGAGTATATTAAGCTCACAAGCTACAAATTTTAAAGACGGCGAAGAGTTAGAGGCAAATTTTGACATCTTGCTCTCACCAAATGAAGTAAAAAACGTCTCTTTAAAGCTAAAACTTGTCACTGAGCTAGCATACAAGGGCTACATCAGATACTGCATGCAGCTAGTTGATGATGACAAAACGATAAAAGACTTCACGCAAAAGCGCGTCAAAGAGACGCTTGACGAGCTTCGCTCACGCATAAATTTATACGAATAAGGCAATTAGTGAAAACCATACAAGAAAATTTAAAACTTTTTTACATCGGACTAAAAGACAAAGAGCCATTTTTTTATAAAAACAAGGACCTAACCACCCACGCAGCCATTATCGGTATGACTGGAAGCGGCAAAACAGGTCTTGGCATCACGCTTTTAGAAGAGGCCTGCATAGACAACATCCCCTCTATCATCATCGATCCAAAGGGCGATATCACAAATTTAGCCCTCACCTTTCCGCAGATGAGAGCGGAGGATTTTTTACCATACGTCGATGAAGCAGAGGCTGCAAACAAAGGACAAAGCGTAGAGGAATTTGCCGCCGCTCAGGCCGAGCTTTGGAGAAACGGCATAGAGTCGAGCTTTCAAGACCTTGAGCGAGTAAAAATTTTAAAAGATAGCGCTAGCTTTAATATCTACACACCAAAAAGCTCAGCTGGCATAGGTGTGGCGCTACTTAGCGACTTTGCCTGCCCAAATATTAGTGACGAAGAAATTTTTAGCAACTATATAAACTCACTCGCAGCATCGGTGCTATCGCTTATTGGCATGAGTTCAGAGGATATGAGCTCAAAAGAGCAGCTGCTTATCTCCACTATATTTGAGAGCAAATTTAAAGAGCAAAAAGACGTCAGCATCGAGGAGCTTATAAATTTCATAGCAAATCCGCCGTTTAAAAAGATAGGCGTTTTTGACGTAGATACCTTCTATCCAAGCAGTGAGCGTCTAAAGCTTGCCATGAAGATCAACGCGCTTATCGCAAGCCCAAGCTTTAAGGGCTGGACGCAGGGCGTTAGACTAGAAATTTCAAAGATGCTTTTTGACGAAAATGGCAAAGCAAAGTGCAATATCTTTACGATCTCACACCTAAATGACGCTGAGAGGATGTTTTTTGTCACCCTTTTACTAAACGAGATCATCGCGTGGATGCGCAGCACAGAGGGCACTAGCTCACTTAGAGCGATCCTATATATGGATGAAATTTTTGGCTTCTTCCCGCCAAACGCAAATCCGCCGTCAAAAACGCCTATGCTCACGCTTTTAAAACAAGCTCGTGCATTTGGTCTTGGCTGCGTTTTAAGCACGCAAAACCCGGTCGATCTTGACTACAAAGGCCTTAGCAACATTGGCACTTGGTTCATCGGTCGCCTCCAGACAGCGCAGGACAAAGCCCGCGTGATCGACGGTCTAAGCGGCATCGCAGGCTCAAGCTTAGACAAAGCCTCACTTGAAAATCTCATATCAAATTTAGCCAAAAGAAATTTCTTACTCAAAAATATAAACGAAGATGGCCTAAGCGTCATCTCCACTCGCTGGGCACTTAGCTACCTAAAAGGTCCGCTTAGCCGCGAGCAAATTTCAAATTTGATGAAAGATAAAAAAGAAAATTTAAGCAGCCAAAATGTAGATAAAAGCGAGATGAAATTTAGCGCAAAACCTATCATCTCAAGTGCGATCACACAGCTCTACGCCAACTCAAAAAGCCTCACGCCAAATTTACTAGCAAGCGCAAAGGTGAGAATTTATGATGCTAAAAAGGGCATAGATAGCATTTGCGAGGTGAGCTACCTTTATGAGCTTAATGAAAATGACAAAGAGCCAAACTGGAGCGAGGCTAGCGAAGGCATGCGCATTGATGCAAGCGAAAATGAGCCAAGCGGTGCAAGCTTTGCAGCTGTGCCAAATTTCGTAACGAGTGCTAAGAATTTTGACGCTTTAGAGAAAGATTTTAAAGAATTTTTGTATAGAAATTTCAAATTTAACACCTTTGAGGCGATGGGAATTTACTCAAAAGAAAACGAGTCAAAAGAGGAGTTTTTCATAAGGCTTCAGGATAAGTGCAACGAAATTTTAGAGGAGCAAACCGCAAAACTCACGGCTAAATTTGAAAAAGAGCAAAAGAGCTTGCAAGATAAGCTAAATAAAGCCCTTGCAAAGCTTGAAAAAGAGCAAAAAGATATGACAGCAAGCGGCCTTGACGCAGCTATAAATATAGGCGCAAGCATATTTGGAGCGATATTTGGCAACAAGCTCTTATCTCGCCAAAACGCGGGCAAGATCGCATCAAGTGCAAGAAGCGCAAACAAGGTCTTAAAAGAGCGAAGCGACGTCAAACTTAGCGAGCAAAGCGTAAATGATATAAATTTGGCCATAAGCGAGCTTGAGGAGAAATTTGCACAAGAGTGTGATGCGCTAAAAGAGGCAAATGATGTTAAGAACATCACGATAAACGAAACGCAAATTTCGCCAAAGAAAAGCGACATCTACGACGAAAAAATCGTGCTTTTGTGGAGATGATTTATAAAAAAATTAGTATTTTTTTAATATCATTTCTCTTTAAATTTAAAAGGTAAAATATGCAAAATTTAATACTTTATGCCGTTAGCTACCTGCTTGGCAGCATCCCATCAGGGCTCATACTAGCAAAAATTTTCGGACATGTTGATATAAAAAAAGAGGGTAGCAAAAGCATAGGCGCGACAAATGTTTTAAGGGTTTTAAAGCAAACAAACCCAAAACTCGCCAAAAAGCTAGCCATTTTAACCGTAATTTGTGACGTTTTAAAGGGCGTTTTGCCACTCATCATAGCCTCTTTGCTTGGAGCTAGCCAAAGCGTGCTTTGGACGATGGCAGTTTTAAGCGTTGCGGGGCATTGTTTTTCTATATTTTTAGGCTTTCAAGGTGGCAAGGGCGTGGCAACTGGGGCTGGCGTACTCGCATTTTTCTTACCAGTTGAAATCATCATTGCTCTTGTCGTTTGGTTTTTGGTCGGTAAATTTTTAAAGATAAGCTCTCTAGCCTCGTTATGCGCGCTGATAGCTCTCATCGCATCAAGCTTTATCATCCACCCAGAGCTTGATGAAATTTACACTCACGCGCCGATACTTATCATCGCATTTTTGGTGGTTTATAAACACATACCAAATATCGTTCGCCTGCTTTCAGGCAAGGAGCAAAAAGTCGTATGAAAAGTGAAATAACAACGATCATTAAAGATTATAAATTTCAAACCGTCATCGGGATGTTTGACTTTGAGAGAGTTGCAAAGCAAGAGGTAAAAGTAAGCTTAGAATTTCGCTCAACTAGCTTGATTGATTACGTTTTGGTGGCGGATTTTATAAAAGAATTTTACAATGAGATGAAATTTCAAAGCGTAGAAGAGTCACTAGAAACAACCTGCAAAGCGCTAAAAGAGAGATTTAGCTCGCTTACTAGCTTAGATATGGAGATTTTAAAAACCGAGATTTTACCAAATGCAATTGTCGGTGCAAAAATCAGCACTGTTTTTTAAAAATTTATTAAAGTATCTTGAAATATTTCTTAATTTATGATACAATCGACCATAAATTTTAGTTTAAGGAAAAGAAATGCGTATTTTAATAGTAGAAGACGAAGTAACGCTAAATAAGACGATTGCTGAGGGGTTGCAAGAGTTTGGTTATCAGACAGATAGCTCTGAAAATTTCAAAGACGCTGAGTACTACATCGGCATCAGAAACTATGACTTAGTTTTAACTGACTGGATGCTTCAAGATGGTGACGGCGTTGATCTTATAAACATCATAAAACATAAATCTCCACGCACCTCAGTCGTAGTTCTTTCTGCAAAAGACGACAAAGAGAGCGAGATAAAAGCGCTTAGAGCTGGCGCTGATGACTACATCAAAAAACCATTTGATTTTGACATTTTAGTAGCTAGACTAGAGGCTAGACTACGCTTTGGCGGCACAAATATCATCAAGATAGACGAGCTCATCATCAACCCTGACGAAGAGAAGATCACATATCTTGGCCGCGACATCGAGCTAAAAGGTAAGCCATTTGAGGTGCTTACTCACCTTGCAAGACACTCAGATCAAATCGTATCTAAAGAGCAACTACTTGACGCTATCTGGGAAGAGCCAGAGCTCGTAACTCCAAACGTTATCGAGGTTGCTATCAACCAAATTCGCCAAAAAATGGACAAACCGCTAAATATTTCGACAATAGAAACTGTTAGAAGACGCGGATATAGATTTTGCTTTCCCAAAAAAGCTTAAGAAATAGATTTATACTGCAATTAGCATCTGGTGCGATGATGCTAATTGCCGTTGTTTCGGTGATGCTCTATCACTACATAAGAGTCACCGTTTTTCAAAGCGTAGTTAGTGAGCTAAACCAGCAAGCCACAGCTTACAAAAACAATCCACAAAATTTCAATCCTAACAATCTAAAAACTTTTACTATAGAAATCCCAAACAAAACTCTAACCACCGTAAAAGCGGGTGAGCTTAAAGGCGAAAAGCCCTACCTTGTGATGCAAAAGATAAAAGATAAGAGTATAACCACTCTAACAACAAGGCTAGATGACAGTAGCTACTTAGTCCTAGAAAAAGATACGACGCTTCAAAGCCAGATAGTCGAAGAAATTTTTATAGATATTATAATTGTAAACGTCACAGCGATACTTTTGGTACTATTTTATGCACTATTTTTATCAAGAATGCTTTTAATACCTATAAAAATTTTAAGTCACAAGCTTACAAATTTAGATGAGAAATTTCTAAAAGAGATCGACATCAAAAGCCTGCCAGACGAGTTTTTACCACTTGGTAATAGCATAAATAAGCTAATTACTCGCATACAAACTTTCGTTTTATACCAAAAAGAGCTCTTTGTAGGCGTTGCACACGAGCTAAAAACTCCACTTGCCGTTATGAAAACCAAAAACGAAGTTACGCTTTTAAAACCACGCGAGAGCGAAAAATACATAGAAGCGCTAAAATCAAACAATGAAGCGATCAACGGCATGAACGCTATGATAGGCTCAGTCCTTGAGATAGGTCGTCAAGAGGGCGCGCAGTTTGAAGAGCCAGTAAATACCGATGTAATCGCATTTTTGAAAAAACTAGGCAAAAACTACGAGGTGCTCGCAAAAGGTGAAGAAAAAAATCTCGCACTCGATCTAAAACCTGAAATTTTTAACCTAAATATCCAAACCAGTCTACTAACTCACATAGTGCAAAATTTCGTCCAAAATGCTATAAAATTTTCTCCAAAAAATAGCACGATTACGATTAGCTCAAGGCTTGAAAAGAGCAAATTTATCATCGAGGTTGCCGACGAGGGCGTGGGCATAGACGAGAGCAAGGACTTGTTTGCTCCATTTAAAAGATACGGCAACAAAGGTGGTGCTGGACTTGGACTATTTCTCGCAAAAGGCGCAGCACAGGCACTTGGGGCTGAGATATCTATCAAAAATAGAGAGAACACAAACGGAGCAGTTGCAAGCCTCGTTTTAAATTTAAAAGGATAAAAAATGGCAAAGAGGACCGCAGTGATCGATCTTGGCTCAAATTCTATGCGTATGGCGATATTTGAGCGCACATCACGCTTAGCATTTTTTATACTAGCTGAATACAAAACCAAAGTGCGACTGGGCGAAGGTGGATACGGCTCAAACAACGAAATTTCAGAAGCTTCAATGCAAAAAGCGATCAAAGCTTTTGGCGAATTTGACAACATCATAAAAAGCTATAAATGCTCCAAAGTCCTATGTGTCGGCACTTCAGCGCTTAGAGATGCCCCAAACTCAGGCGTTTTGATCTCTCTTTTAAGAAAAAAACTTGGCATAAATTTAAAAGTGATTGACGGCAAAGAAGAGGCTACTTTTGGAGCGATAGCGGCTAAAAATTTGCTTCACAATCTAGCCGAGTGCGTCACTATCGACATCGGCGGAGGCTCTACCGAACTTGCTAGGATAAGTAACGGCAAGATAGTCGATGTCCTCTCGCTTGATATAGGCACAGTGAGGCTAAAAGAGCTATTTTTTGATAAGAAAAATTTAAACAAACTACCAAAATTTCTGGCGCAGATCACGGCGCAGATAGATGAGCGATTTAAGTGCCCAAATTTAATAGCAATCGGCGGCTCTTTAAGAGCGATCTCATCGGCCATAATGAGCAAAAATTTATATCCGCTCTCATCACTACATGGCTTTTGCTACAAGCTTAGCGACGAGCAAGCCTACATCGAGAGCATCGCAAACATTAGCGTGCTAGAACTAAATAAATTCCCCATAAAAAAAGATAGATATGACACCATCAGAGAGGGCGCACATATATTTTTAGCCCTTGCCAAGGCACTAAATGCCAAAAATGTCATCACAAGTGGCGTTGGCGTAAGAGAAGGCGTCTTTTTAAAAGACTTTTTGCGTCCAAGTCTTAAATTTCCAGAAAATTTTAACCCAAGCATCAAAAGCCTGCAAGATCGCTTCATCCTCTCTTGCAACAAAGCCGTGGCAAGATATGCAAAGGATATTTTTGTGGCGCTTAAAAAGCTTCATGGGCTAAATGAGAGCTATCTTGAGACGCTGCTAATTGCTGCAAAGCTCCACAACGTCGGTCAAGAGATAGGCTTTTACGGCGATCACAAAAACTCGGCCTATATCATACTAAATGCCCTAAACTACGGCTTCTCACACGAGCAAAAGGCACTAATAGCCGCAGTCATCGGCACAAATGGCAAGAAAAATATTTATGAGTTTGAAAAGTATAAAAATTTATTACCAAAGGCTGAGTGTGTAAGGTGGCTAAGCTTCATCCTTGCGCTAGCCAAGGCACTTGATATAACCTGTGAGAAGCTAAATTTAAGCTTTGAATTTAGCGGCCACACACTAAAAATAGAGGGCGCAAAAGAATTTGCCATGTCAAAAGAAGAGATAAAAAAGATCGCAAAACCTGAAATTTTTGCCATTTCGTTTGTATAGATCAAAAGTAGCTGACAATTTTAAAAATTTGCAAAAATAGATTTTTAGAAATTTAAATTTTGTTTCTTTGTTAAGTGAGAAGAGAGCTTGAATTACGGTCTGCATGCAGTTGCGAGCTCACAAAGCAAAGAAGCTCTCTTCCACCTCTCTTTAACAAATCCATCTACCCTGACACATTCAAGGGGCATACACTAATATGCAGTTAAAAACTCTAGCAAATTTTAAAATTTTATGAACGAGTAATTTCGGCTCTGATTTTAGTGGCAAGCTTTGCGAGGCCTAAAATCAGTAGTCAATTCTTGCGAGCGAGTGAAAGTTTTAAAATTTGCAAAGACAGCTTGACTAAATTTGTAAATTTCTTTTTATTGAAAAAGGCGAGAAAGGTCTCAAATTTTACTTCGCAGGCTCGCAACTGCAGGGCAGACACGAAGTCCGTCCCCTTATCCCCCTTTTTAAATCCCCTGTCTGCTTGCAGTTACGAGACGAAGCCCAAGTAAAAACCCCTCGCACATTCAAAGGGGCATGCAATAGTGCTAAAGCACTGCATGCGGTTTATTGAAATTCTAGTAAATTTTCAAATTTATGAGCGAGCATATCACGGCTCTAAATTTAGTGCTAAACGAAGTGCAGCCTAAATTTAGTAGTCTGCTAAGGCGAGTGAGTAAGATTTTACAATTTGCGAAAGATCTTTATTAAATTTGTAAATTTGTTTTATCCAAAAAGGCGAGAAAGGTCTCAAATTTTACTTCACAGGCTAGCAACTTCATGGCGGATACGAAGCCACTTTTAAAATTTGTGAAAACACTCTTCTAAATTTTTAAATTTAGTAGCGAAGCGCAACTAAAATTCCCCGCTCATTTTATCTTTGTAGTTATTTAGGCTATTTTGACGCTCTTGTAAGAATGAACCAAGTTTCTTCTTATTTTCTTCAAAAAATACCGCAAAGTCCTGCTCATTTTGGATCTTCTCCTCGCCAAAGCTATCAAGCATGACGTTTGAGCTACCAACTATCACTAGGTAGCGTCTATTTTCATAGCTTAGAAGCATTAGCTTGTTTGTGCGATCAAGGTATTTTTCGTAGATGATATTGACGCCGCTATTTTGATTTTTAAGTAGCCAGTTCATCGACTTTGTGTCATTTTGTGGTTGATTTTGTGGCGTTTTAAATCCACTAAAGTCACTACTTTTTGAAGTGATATATCTTTTAAAAACATATAAAAATATAAGAAGCGCAATGAGCACACTTAGGACGATGAAGTATCTTGAGTCAATATTAACCATAGGTTCATTTTCTGTCTTTGGCGTGCTAGCAGTTTCTATTTTTGCGCTTGCTTGAGGCATATTTTGCACTTGCGTTTTTGTGTTTTTTAGCGTTACGCGGATGCGAAGTCCGAAGCTGTCAGTTGTCTTTGAAGCATTTACGATGATCGCATCGTTTGAGCGTAAATTTAAAACTAAAGAGTTTTGCTTTGGCTCTATCTCAAGCTCTTGAATGATCTTTGAGTTTATATCCTTGCTTGTGCTTTGATCGTAGCTTAGAGAATTTAGTATCAAAGAGGTCGTATCTTTTTCACGCTTTTGAAAGATGTTGCCCTCATACGGCGCATCAAAGCTAAGCATGATGTCGACCCTGTCGGTGCGCTCATAGATGTTGTATGTTAGCAAGTTTGAGGCAAAGATCTGCGTAGCAAAAAGCACAAAAAATAGTATAAATTTCATAAAAGTTCTTTTTTGAAGTACTGAATAACTGACTTTGAGTCCAAAATTTCATTTATCCTGATGGCTAAATTTTTCTCATAAACCATTACTTCGCCTTTTCCAAAAATTCTATTATTTATATATAGCTCCACGCTCTCGCCAGCTGGCTTTTCGAGGTCTATGACCGAGCCAGCTTCAAATTTCAAAAGCTCATTTATGCTAACTGTGGTAGTTCCTAGCTCAGCTATAAAATCAACGCTTATATCCATAAGCTCGTCATAGCTCTTAAAAAGCCCTAGCTGTTCTAGTGTCTCTATCGCACCTTCGTCGTTCATTGTATCTTATAGCCTATTTGAAATGTTCTATTTTTTATCTTATATATAAATTTCTCTTTTAGCTTTATGCCAAAATTCTCAACCTCGCCCAAAAACTCAGGCGTTCCGAGTTTATAAGCATTTGGCTCTTTTTCATTTAGCAGATTTTTAGCCTTGCCGATGATTTGATTGGCTATCTCTTTGCAAAGATCGTCCAGATCGCCACCATCGACATCTTCATGACCAAAAAAGGCATTCATGAAAATTTTCAAAGTATCTTTTTTAAAAAATAGATAAAACTGATACTCGCTTTTGCCCTTATAAACTGGTATGCTAGCCCCGTAAAATCCTTTACCAAGGCTCTTGCCAAACTCTAAATCCAGCCCCAAAGTATCCTTGCAAAGATAGCTCGTGGCTTCGTCTATAACTTTTCTCATATCTTCTTCCTTAAGACTTGAAATGCGCGTTAATTATACTTTGGCTTTACTAAATTAGCTATAAATTTATTAAGCATTTTAAAAGAGTTTATCGACCTCTTTAACTAGCTCCTTTGCGCTAAATTTAACACAAAGCTTGACTATCTGCGTGCCTATGATCGCAGCGTCAGCATATTTTTTCACTTCGCTAACATCATCTTTATTTTTGATGCCAAAGCCCACAGCCACTGGCAGATCGCTCTTTTTCTTAAGCTCTAGGACTAAATTTTTTATCCTATCTTCATCGGCTCTTTTTGAACCGCTAACGCCGATAGCACCTAGCACGTAGATAAATCCTGAGCCAAATTTTAATATCTCATCCGCCCTGCCCCCAGACGTGACACTTATAAGTGGCACAAGGCATAAATTTAGCTCCTTGCACTTTAGAGCAAATTCCTCGCACTCCTCGCAAGGCAGATCTGGCACGATAAAGCCGCTAACTCCTGCTTCACGTGATCTTTTTAGAAATTTATCAACGCCATAAGCAAAGATGATGTTGTAATAAACTAGAAAAACAAGTGGCTTTGTCACTTTTGCCTTACAGCTCTCAAGCATGTCAAAGACAACGTCGGTATTTACGCCACTTTGAGCTGTCTCAAAGCTAGCTTGCGCGATGAGTTTGCCATCAGCCAGCGGGTCAGAGTATGGGATGCCGATCTCAAGCAGATCAAGCGTGCTTTCATCTAAATTTTCTAAAAATTCCTTAGTTTTTTCTAAGCTTGGATAACCAGCCACGATGTAGCCGATGTTTGCCTTTTTGCCGTTAAATGCGTTTCTAACCTTATCCATAAATTTTTCCTTTTTCGTAGCCGATGACTGTGTTTATGTCCTTATCGCCCCTGCCTGAGATATTTACGACGATGACGCTTTTTTTATCAAGTTTTGGGCAAAGCTTCTCCAGATACGCCACCGCATGCGCGCTCTCGATGGCTGGGATGATGCCCTCCATCTTGCTTAGAAAATACAAGGCATTTATGCACTCATCGTCGGTTACAGCTTCGTATTTTACCCTTTTGATATCGTTTAGGTGGGCGTGCTCTGGGCCGATGCCTGGGTAGTCAAGACCCGCTGAGATGCTATGCACTGGCGAGATCATGCCGTACTCATCTTGCAAGACGGTTGTTTTCATGCCGTGGATGATGCCGGTTTTGCCTTTGCTAAGCGTAGCAGCGTGATAAGGCGTCTCTATGCCAAGTCCGCCAGCTTCTATACCTACTAAATTTACGCTCTCATCGTCCAAAAATGCGCTAAAAATGCCAATAGCATTACTGCCGCCACCAACGCAAGCGATGACGTAATCAGCCTTTTTGCCATAATTTTCAAGCTGAGCTTTTGCCTCTGTGCCGATCACGCTTTGAAAATCACGCACGATCTTTGGATATGGGTGTGGGCCAACGGCTGAGCCAATGACATAAAACGCGCTTTCTATCTCATTTACCCACGCTTGTATGGCTGCTGTAGTCGCCTCTTTTAGCGTTTTTAAGCCATCTTCTACGCTCACCACTTTTGCACCAAGAAGCTGCATGCGAAAGGCATTTAGCTGCTGTCTAGCCACGTCTGTTGCGCCCATATACACATCACACTCTAAGCCCAAAAGTGCCGCTGCAGTCGCTGTTGCCACGCCGTGCTGACCAGCTCCAGTCTCAGCTAAAATTTTCTTTTTACCCATCTTTTTAGCAAGCAGCGCTTGAGCTAGGGCGTTATTTATCTTGTGCGCGCCAGTGTGGTTTAGGTCCTCTCTTTTTAGGTAAATTTCATGTCCGTAGTGCTCGCTTAAGCGCTTTGCAAAAAAGAGCGGGCTAGGCCTGCCAACGTAGTTTTTCAAAAGATCATCAAGCTCGTCTTTAAACTCTTTTGTCTTTGCGATGCTCTCATAAGCATTTTCTAGCTCATCAAGGGCAAACATCACCGTCTCAGGCACGAACTGCCCGCCAAATTTTCCAAAATACGCCTTACTATTCATCTTCTACCTCACCTATGATCTTTAAAATTCTCTCTATCTTTCGCGCATCTTTTATGCCGTTTTCGTCCTCGACTTTGGAGTTGATATCGACTAGATATGGCCTAAATTTCAGCGCCTCTTTTATGTTGTGCTCGCCTATGCCCCCAGCCATGCCAAATTTAAACTTGACCTCTTTTAAAATTTCCCACTCAAAGCTGGTGCCGTTTCCGCCGGCATTTTCGCCCTTGCAGTCAAAAAGCGCCATGTCAAAATGCTTAAAATCAACCTCTGGCAAGCTATCTTTAACGCTAAAAACCTGCCAGATCTCAAGCCCCATATCTTTTAAATTTGCCTCTAAATTTTCACTCACTACTCCATGCACTTGAGCCACGTCAAGACCAGCAAACTGGCAAATTTCCATTATCTCGCACTCACTTTGCTCCGCAAAAACACCAACCACTTTTTTGCCCTTGCTGTGAGCAAATTTCGCTATCTGCCTAGCTAAATTTAGCTCAACCCTTCTTTTGCTTTTAGCAAATATCAGCCCTATAAAATCAACATCCAAAGTACAAACCGCACTCGCCTCATCTAGCGTCTTGATGCCACAAATTTTAACTAGCGCCATTAGCCCCAGCCTTTATAAACTCTTCATAAAATTTATACGCTTTGCCTGAATTTATCGCCTCTAAAACCATTTTTTTGGCCTCGTCTGGGCTCTTTGCGCCATCAGCCGCGTAAAGTGCAAACATCGCATTAAAGACCACGATATCAAATTTCGCCCCCTGCTCCTCGCCTTTTAGCGTGCGTATCAAGGTTTTTGCGTTTTCTTCAGGTGTGCCGCCCTCGATGTCGCTGTGAAGCGCTCTTTTAAAGCCAAACTGCTCTGGCGTGATGCTGTATTCAAAAATTTCGCCATTTTTTAGCTCCACAACGCTCGTTTCACTACAAAGCGTGATCTCATCAAGTCCGTCATCGCCGCGGACGACCAAAGCGTGCTTTCTGCCAAGGATCTTAAGCGTCTGGGCATAGAGTTTTAGCACTGGCTTATGATAGACACCAACTAGCTGGTTTGTGAGGTTTAAATTTGGATTTAAAAGCGGTCCAAGTACGTTAAATACGGTTCTTATACCAAGTCTTTGACGCACTTCTCTCACCTCGCCAACTAGCGGATGGAAAAATGGCGCATGAAAAAAGGCTAAATTTTTACTAGCTAAATTTTCACGCTGTTTTGCCAGTGATTTTTCACTTTTTACGCCTAAAATTTCAAGCACATCAGAGCTGCCTGACTTGCTTGAAACTGCCTTGTTACCGTGCTTTGCGACCTTTATGCCAAGGCTTGCAAGGATAAATGCCACCGTAGTTGAGATATTTATCGTCTTAAAGCCGTCGCCGCCAGTGCCGCAAAGATCGATCATAGGCGTGTCGTCGCGGTAAGTTTGCGAGTATTTTAGGATATTTTTTGCAAGCGCAGCAAGGCTTTTTGGGTAGAGGCTCTTTTCACTAATTAGCACCAAAAGGGCTGAGAGCTGCACGATCTCGTACTCTTTGCTGGCTATTATCTCGCAAATTTGCTCAAAGTCGCTATCATCAAGCGGGATGTTCTCTTGAAGCTTGATAAGATATGGCTTAAGTGAGCGGATTTTTGGCTCTTTTACCTCTTTTTTTGCCTTGTAATTTACAAAATTTTCAACGATCTTTTTGCCGTATTGCGTGAAGTAGCTCTCAGGATGAAACTGGATGCCAAAGATCGGCTTATCTTTTACGCTAAGTGCCATAACTACGCCATCATCACTGACCGCATCGGCGCTTAAGCAAGCTGGGAGCTCATCGACATAGAGCGAGTGGTAGCGCATAACCTCAAAGCGCTCAGGCAGCCCTGCAAAGAGCGGCTCTTTGTTTTTCACGTCTATAAACGAGGTCTTGCCGTGAAGCGGGTCGTCTAGTCTTTTTATCTTTGCGCCAAAACTAAGCCCTATGGCTTGGTGTCCAAGACAAATGCCAAGCACCGGCACGCCAAGGTTGGCCTGCAAAATTTCTAAGCAAACTCCGCTATCTTTTGGGTGCTTTGGCCCTGGGCTTAGGATGATCTTACTTGGGTTTAGTTTTTTGATCTCTTCAAGCGTTATCTTGTCGTTTCTAACGCATCTAACCTCTTCATTTGTGAGCTCTTTTACGTACTGCTCGACGTTGAAGACAAAACTATCGTAGTTATCTATAAGTAAAATCAATCTCTATCCTTTAAATTTAGCGGCGGCTGCGCGGACTAAATATTATAAATTTAGGTGAGATTATAACTAAAAGAAATTTTAATTAGGCTTTTGTGCGGCTCTCGTAGGCTTTTAAGAGTGAGAGCATATCGACGTTTTCTAAATTTACACCAGTTGGCACGCCCTGAGCGATCTTGCTAAATGAAATTTCACTCATGCCAAGCTTATCCTCGACATAAAGCATGAGCGCGTCTGAATTTAGCCCCGGTGTAAAGGCAAAGACGACCTCTTTTGAGCCATTTTGCGTGATAGCGCTTCGCAGCCTCTCTATGGTGTCCTCGTCGATCTCGTCAAGCACGAAGTAAAGGCCGTTGTAGATACCATTTTGCTCAAAAACCAAGATATCTTTTGGGCTCTCAACTAGCAAGATGACCTCGCTATCCCTGCTCTCGTCGCTGCAAATGTCGCAAATTTCATTTTCGCTTAGCCCACCGCAACGCTCGCAACGCTTGATAAATCTCACCGCATCCTCGATATTTTGCGCGAGCCTTAGCCCTGCAAAGCTATCTTGCATGCAGACAAAGTAGGCAAATCTTGCGGCTGATTTTTTACCGACACCTGGGAGCTTAGCAAATGACTCAGTTAGCTCGTTAAATTTTTCTAAGCCCCTTTTCATGCGCGTTTTGCCTTTGCTCGAAGTAAAATTTTAAAGACGTGGTAGCCGTCTTCGTAGTCATAAACAAGCTCAAATTTTTGCATCTGGCAAATTTGCTCGATGATGTAAAGTCCAAGCCCCATGCCGCTTCCCGCACTCACTTTATCGCCTCTAACAAAGGCTTGTTTGTAGTAATCAATCGGGTGATTTAGCTTTTTACCTAAATTTTTAACCGCTATAAATTCGCTATCGCAGATCAAGATGGCTTTCTTGTCTTCTGCGTATTTTAGGGCATTGTCTATCAAATTTTTAATCGCCAAACTAAAAAGCTGAAAATCCACTCTTAATATGACGTCATCTCTAATGTCACAGCTCACTCGCTCTTCAAATTTATCAAGCATGAGCATATCTTGCACCTGCTCTAGAATGAGTGAAAAATGGCACTCTTGATAGTTTAGCGCGTAGCTTTTTGAAAGGAGCTGCTCGACCTTACTAAATTCATTTATCAGCATCTCAAGGCGCTCAAAAACGTTTATGAGCCTCATCTTTTGAGTGTCGTTTGCCACCATCTCAGAGACGATCCTACCCTTGCCTATAGGCGTCTTTAGTTCATGCATGATCGCACGTAAAAATAGCTGCCTTGAGCGGATGAGCTCTCTGATCTTGCAAACGGCGTTGTCAAACTCGACCGCGACCTGCCCGATCTCGTCTTGCTCGTTTTCATTTAGCCTAGCAGTCATCGCCATCTCCATGTTTCCGCTGGCAAATTTCCTGATATCTTTGCTAAGTCTTCTAAGCGGCAAAAGGCTTCTAAGCACCGAGACATAAAGCGAGATGAGCAGAGCCGAGATGATCAAAAATGCCACCCAAAGCGGGTCATTTACGTGCCTTGCGTCGTTGCTCTCAAGCAAGAGCTGAAAAGATGGATTTTTGATAAGCAGATACAAATCACCTTTGTAATTAACCGACTGCATCATGCCAAGAGGCGTGTGCTGCGTAAAAATGGCGTTTCCGCTTGAGGTAACTGAGGTGGCTAAATTTTTGTTGCCGACGTATTCTAGATTGAAATTTTTAAAGTAGTGCTCCAAATCTCTTGGAGGATTGCCACGCTCGTAAAGCGCCACAAGATAGTTCATAGCGCTTATTTGTTTATCTTTTAGCTTCTCAAGCGCACTTTCTTGCTGAATGTTTGCAAATGTTACAAAAAGCAAGCACATCAGCGAGAAAGCGATGGCAAAGATGATAGTTATCTTGGTGGTTATGGAGTATTTCATCCGATAAGCTTATATCCTATGCCTCTAACTGAAAATATATGTTTTGGCGCTTTTGAGCTATCGCCGATCTTTGTTCTAAGGCGTCCGATGATGACATCTAAGCTCTTTGAGTCCTTGTCTTTTAGGCTCTTGCAGTTATAAACTAGCTGCTCGCGAGATACTGAAAAGCTGTGCTGTTTGATGAGATAGGTTAAAATTTCATATTCAGCTGGCGTAAGAGCAAGGGCTTCATTATTAAAGTAAATTTCATGGCGCTTGTCGTCTATCCTAAATGCGCTATCAACGACCTCTTCTTGCACTTCGTTTGTCTTTTTATATCTTCTAATAAGACTTGTGATACGAGCATACATCTCTTTTGGATCGTATGGTTTTGGCAAATAATCATCCGCTCCAAGCTGAAGTCCAACAACCTTGTCGCTGATGTCACTGCGAGCTGAGCTTATGATGATAGGGATGTCGTATTTTTGGCGAATTTCTTTGCAAACTTCAAGACCATCAATGCCAGGTAATGTAAGGTCAAGTATGAGCAGGTCATAGTTTTTTATCCCTGCGCTAAGGCCTAGATATGGGTCTTCAAAGTTAGTCACTTTTATATTAAAACTATCAAGATATTCAGATAAAATTTGTGCAAATTCTGGATCGTCTTCTATCATTAAAACGTTAATCATAAATCATCCTTTTCATTGAAAAATAGTAGAGATTATACGGCAAAAATGTAAATTTTTTTTTAAATTTAAACTTTTTTGGATAAAATCTCGCATTTAAAATAAGCTTAATAAACAAGGAAAAATGTGGAATTTGATTATTACGAGATCCTTGAAATTTCAAGAAATGCAAGTGGCGACGAGATAAAAAAAGCCTTTAGAAAGCTCGCTTTAAAATACCACCCAGACAGAAACGCTGGCGACAAAGAGGCTGAGCAGAAATTTAAACAGATAAACGAAGCCTATCAGGTCTTAAGCGATGAGCAAAAGCGCTCTATCTACGATAGATACGGCAAAGAAGGGCTTGAGGGTAGATTTGGCAGTGGCGGTGGCTTTAGCGCTGATTTTGACCTTTCAGACATTTTTGACTCGTTTTTTGGTGGCGGTTTTGGCGGTGGCTCTAGACAGAGAAAAAGACGAAGCGAAAAATACTCAGCCGACCTTGAAATTCCTATAAATTTAGAGTTTAACGAAGCTGTTTTTGGCTGCGAAAAAGAGATCAAATTTGATCAAAAAGTGCCTTGCCCGACCTGCAACGCAACAGGTAGCAAAGATGGCAAAAACAAAACTTGCCAGCACTGCGGCGGTAGCGGCAGGATCACACGTGGAAATGGCTTTATGAATATCGTTCAAGAGTGCCCATACTGCCACGGATCTGGCGAAGTGATAAGCGAGCCATGTCCTGATTGCAACGCAAAAGCCTATAAAATCCAGCAACAAAGTGTCAAGATCACGATCCCAGAGGGCGTTGATAGTGGCATGAGGATGAGGGTCGCTGGTAAAGGCAACATCGGTGCAAACGGCGTTCAAGGCGATCTTTATGTGAGCATAAACGTAAAAGACGACAAGCACTTTATCCGCCACAATGACGATGTTTATATAGAAATTCCAGTATTTTTTACCCAAGCTATTCTTGGCGAGAGCATAAAAATCCCAACACTTCGCGGTGAAGCCGAGCTAAAACTACCAGTTGGCGCGAAAGATAAACAGCAATTTATCTTTGAAAATGAGGGCATCAAGGGCGTAAATTCACGCAAAAAAGGCAGACTTGTAGCTCAAATTTCTATCCAAACACCTGATAAACTAAGCGACGAGCAAAAAGAGCTTTTAAACAAACTTCAAGCTAGCTTTGGCATAGTTTCAGGCAAGTCAAGCACCGATGAGAGCGTCTTTGATAAGATAAAAAGCTGGTTTAAAGGCGACGAGCCAAAAGGCAAAAAGAAAAAATAAATTTGATTTGTGACGCTAAATTTGGTGTCACAAAATCTTTCAAAATCTTATTTGAATGCGATTATACAACTAGACCAAATGCACAAAATTCTGGCAAATTTTAAAATTTTATGAACAAGTAATTTTAGTATCCAATTCTTGCGAGTGAATGGAATTTTAAAATTTGCAAAGATAGCTTGACTAAATTTGTAAATTTCTTTTTATCCAAAAGGGAGACAAGGGGACTTGAATTACGAAGCCGTCCCCTTA
>CABPVN010000003.1:190240-194132 GCA_902460825.1 Campylobacter concisus | reverse complement strand
AATTTCATGAACGAGTAATTTCGGCTCTAAAATTTGAGCTAAGCGGCAAGCGAAGCCAAATTTTAGTAGCCAATTCTTGCGAGTGAATGGAATTTTTAAATTTGCAAAAAAGTAGTAGTCTTATTTTAAAGCACATAGTTTAAATTTCAAATTTAGATCCGGCATATCACGCTTCTAAATTTAGTGGCAAAAATGTAGAAATATAAATTAAGGCAAGTGCATAAAAGCGCATAAATTTAAAAGAAATTTTAGTGCCCAAAATATCAGGCACTAAATCCATAAATTTACTCGGTTGCAAGGTCTAAGTAATAATCAAGTTGGTCGCGTCTGATGATACGTATGAGGTTTGTGCTGCCCTCTACGCCTGTTGGGTGGCCAGCCGTGACGAGGTAGGTCTTGTCATGCTCGACATATCCAGCGTCGTAAGCCTTTTTGATGACATTTGCAAGTAGGACATTTAGCTTTGTCTTTTCAAGCACAAGCGCTGGCGTCACGCCCCAAGCAAGGGTCAGCATGTGAGCTGTCTGCTCGTCGTGCGCGATGGCGATGATGTCGATGTTTGTGCGGTTTCTAGCTAGCTTTATGGCTGATTTGCCTGAGCCTGTGATAGAGAGTATCGCATTTGCCTTGATGCGAACAGCTAGCGAAGCTGCGCTATTTGCGACCATGTCTGTCTCGTCTAAAAAGTCAAATTCGTCAAATTTATTGTATGGATAGATGCTTTGCGTTTGTATGATCGTTTTGCTCATCGCCTCTACGACTGCGACTGGGTTTTTGCCGATCGCACTCTCTTCGCTTAGCATAACTGCGTCAGTGCCGTCTAGCACGGCGTTTGCCACATCACTGATCTCCGCTCTTGTAGCAGTTTCATGCTCAGCCATGCTTAGCATCATCTGCGTTGCTGTGATGACTGGCTTGCTTGCTGCATTTGCCTTTTTGATGATGAGCTTTTGTATGGTTGGGACCTTGTAAAATGGCACTTCTATGCCAAGATCACCACGAGCTACCATGATGCCGTCGCTCTTTGCGATGATGTCGTCTATGTTTTCAACCGCGTCAAATTTCTCTATCTTAGATAAGATAGCCGCTTTGGAGCCAAATTCTTTTAAGATATTTCTCGCTTTTATCACGTCATTTGCGTCTTGCACGAAGCTAATGGCGACGAAATTTACGCCGTGTTTTGCGCCAAATTCCATATCTTCTTTATCTTTTGGCGTGATGATCTCGATACCAAGGGTGGTATTTGGGAAATTTACCCCTTTGTTTGAGTTTAAAATGCCGTCATTTTCGATGATGGTTTTTACCACCTCTTTGCCCTCGCCTACAACTCTTGCTCTGATCGAGCCATCATAGAGATAAACGTACTCGCCAGCCTTTAGCATAGGTAAAATTTGAGGCTGATTTAGGCTCACTCTATAAACGCCCTTTTCGATCTTTTCGCCCACGATATCCTCTGCGTATATGCTAAGCTCATCGCCAGCTTTTAAGTAAAATGGCTCGCTAAGCTTGCCAACTCTGATCTTTGGTCCGCAGATATCTTGCAAGATGCCTATGCGTTTGTTTAGTCTTTTTTCGATGTTTCTGATCTTGTCGATGTTTGATTTGTGGTATTCGTGTGTTCCGTGGCTAAAATTTAAACGAAAAACATTAACCCCTGCTTTAACCATCGCTTCCATCGTCTCTTCGTTGTCACTTGCTGGCCCTAAAGTCGCTACAATTTTCGTCTTTTTTATCATTTTTATGCCCTGTAATTTGATTTTTGCGATTATAACACAATTTAATAATGTAAATTTTTTGTATAATAGGCAAAATTTTTAAAGGAGAGAGTATGAATAAATTTTTATTAGCATCTCTTGGCCTAGCAGCTCTTGCTTGCGCTGCCATGGGAGATGACAAAGTCTATAAGCTCAAGCTTGCAAGCTCATGGGAGAGCACTATGCCAGTGCTTGGTGACGTGCCAAAAGAGCTAAAAGATAAGGTCGAAAAGATGAGTAACGGCCGCATCGAGATCAGGATCGACTACCCGTCAAAGCACAAGTCGCCTTTTGCGATGCTTGACTTTGCAAAGAGCGGTCAGTACGACATCGGCTACACAGCTAGCTACTACTACAAAGGCAAAGACCCTAAGACAATGTTCTTTACAGCGACACCATTTATGATGAATACCGACGAGCAAACAGCTTGGTATGAATTTGGCGGCGGCAAAGAGCTAGAGGCGAAAGTTTTTGACCCATATAACATCAAAATTTTTAGAGCTGGCAACACTGGCATGCAAATGGGCGGCTGGTTTAAAAAAGAGATCAAGTCAGTTGATGATATCAAAGGCTTAAAGATTAGAATTCCGGGCTTTGGCGGTGAAATTTACGCTAAACTTGGCGCAAACATCAATACTATCCCAACAGGCGAGCTTTATATGGCGCTTGAGATGGGCACTATCGATGCAGTCGAGTGGGTTAGCCCAGCTTACGATATGGCGCTTGGCTTTCACAAAGTGGCAAAATACTACTACACAGGCTGGCAAGAGCCAGATGGCGAAACTCAGTTTTTCTTCAACAAAAATGCGTATGAAAAACTTCCAGATGATCTAAAAGCTATCTTTGAAGCGGCTGCCGCTGAAGTAGCAAGGGATGTAAATACTAAGGTATTTTACGCAAACGTAGAGTACTGGGACAAGATGAAGGCCGAGTATCCAGACATCCAAGTAAAATCTTTCCCACCAGAGGTCATCGCAGCTCTTAAAAAGGCTACAAACGAGCTACTTGATGAAGAGAGCGCAAAAGATCCACTATTTAAAGAGATCGTCGAGTCTCAAAGAGCTTTCCTCAAAAAAGCAAGAGAATGGACTAAAATTTCTGACTACGCTTACATCAAAACAAACGAAGAGAAATAACCTCAGCAGGGAGCTCTCCCTGCTTTTTAAAATTTAAAACCACCACAAAAACTAATCACAATAAGACTTTAAAGCAAAAGATAAGACAATAGTGAAAATTTAAAAGGATTTATGATGAAAAAGTCAAATTCATAGTTTTTATCTGCTTATTTATACTGCTACCACTTGCTTATTTTAATGGCTTTATAAGAATTTCTGATCTAACTAGCGAACAAGAGAGCATTGCTAAGAAATATGGTGGTGTTTATGTATTTGATGAGAAGCTAGAGAAAGAGATAGATAAGAGGGAGGAAGAGAGGGATAAATACCTTGATGATTTCTTTAAAAACAATAATAGAGATTTTGACCTGAACGATCAAGCTATTATGAATGAAAGATTACCTAGAGTGCTATCTAATGGTAAAAAATACTACGTTACCACAAGAGATTACGGGAATGATTTTAATAAAAAGGCAGAAGTGCCAGAAATTTATTTAAATAAAATAGTAGAGTTTATAGGGGAAGATAAATTTTACAAATGGCAACCATTTATTAGTATGAGCTATTTTTACCTTGATGATAATAAAAACATTATCCCTATAAAAACAGGTGTAAATTATTACAAAGGATATAAAATTTTTGGCTTATATGGCGATGAAGCAAGCGGAATACGTTTATACAAAGAAACTAGCATAAATATAAGTGGCGACAATTATTTTTATTTTATAGATAGTAAATTTCAAAAAATCAGTAGTAAAAGCAAGGATAAATAAATGAATACCTTAAAAAATTTAACTAATAAAGATATGGTAAATAAAATAAAAGACTATGCTGATATAGCCGATGTTGCTTATGCATTTTTTGAGTATATAGATGAGAATGAAATTTGGAGTGTGTCTGATAAATTTTATAATCAATAAACCTCAACTAAGCATAATAAATTAATAATATTATAAATATAATCACAATAAGATTATAAGAAATTTCTATCTTGTATAGTTTTAAATTTAAAAGGATTTATGA
>CABPVN010000003.1:186360-187635 GCA_902460825.1 Campylobacter concisus | reverse complement strand
ATATTAAGATCAATAATAAAATAAAGAACTTTATCTCTGTTTATGAAGATACAAAAGAACAACACATCTTTGTAAACGAAGAAGGCTACCACCAAATCTCCAAACGTACCAAAAATTTCACATTAAGATTTAGACTTCTAAAACATCAAAAAAATGACATACTAGGTTTTAGTGCCACACTCTTTGAAGATACAAAGGACAACAGCAAAAAAATATTAACCTTTAGAGGCACCGAGATCACTCTAGGAGACTTAAACGCAGATATGGAGCTAACAATTAAAGAGATACCAACTCAGGTAAATTCTTTAATAAATTTCTTTTTAGATAATGTTATACCTATCTTAAAAGAAGGCGAAAAGATAAACATCTGTGGTCACTCTCTTGGTGGATATCTAACTCAGATATGTGCTTTTACCTTTCCAGAATATATAGATGAAATTTATACTTTTAACTCACCTGGTATATTAACAGACTATATACAAGCTAGAGTAGGAGTTACACCTGTTGATGCTACGGCAAAATCCATTAAAGAAGGGATCTTATACCTTTTTAACAAAAAGAATATTCCCTACTTTGAAAAACTTAAAGAAAATTTATCCTTAGCAGATAAAGACCACACCTACCTACCAGCACCTTTAAATGTTAATAACATATATCACATGAAAACAGACAACGATAGCCTAGCCTTTAACAATAAACTCTATGAAAACGCTATACAAGACCTTGGGGTTGATATAAGTGGCAATGAGGTGCTTATAAATATAGGCAACGTAGATGCGATACTAAATACAAATGTGAGTGTAAGCTCGCACTTTCTCACCTATACGGCTGCTACACTATACTTTTTCTCATATCTTTTAGAGCAAAAAGATAATGATGAAAAGACAAAAAATGTGAGCTTAAAAGGCACGCTTTTATATCTAAATGAATTTATGGAGCAAAACTATAAGCTTATATTTGATCTTGATACAAATTTATCTTTAGCATATAAAAGTGAGACATCCTATATAGATAACAAAGCTACACTACCACCTCTTTTATATAATAAAAACAAGAATTGGATGTTGCTTATACTATTAAATAATATAAAACACGACTTTAAGATATTTAATCACAATTTAGAAGACGAGCAAGAAGCTTTGATAATAGAAGATATATTTAAGCTTAGTGACGAGAAGCGATACACAAATATAATAAGCAAAGATGAAGTAGAGAAATTTAAAGAAGGTGGATGTGAAAGCATAGAAGATAAAAGAGCTATGCACAAGTGCAGGA
>CABPVN010000003.1:177798-186060 GCA_902460825.1 Campylobacter concisus | reverse complement strand
TTTTATTTGACAACAGCACGCAGAGTGGCTCTATAAATTTATACGACGTAAAAGATAGAGGCGAGATAAAATTTGGCTTTTTATCAGCTAGCTCTAGCGTATATGTGGATAAAGATAAAGAGAGTTTAGCCATATTTACAAAAGATAAAGACATAGTGGATATTGAGAAGATATATGAGAAGATAAGAGATAAATTTGGCGTGGAAAACCCAGAAAACTACAAGGTCGATCTCTTCTTAAACGCCACACTTCTAAAAGGTGCAAACGAAGCTAAAGACTATAAATTTGGCTTTACAAATTTCAAAGATGAAAAAGAGCACGATCTCTTTGAGAACAAAGAGGATCAAAAGCCATTTTACTACTTTAGCCCAAGGGGTGATGAAAGCTCTAAAGGCTCACTTGATATCACAAATAAAAACACTAGCATAAGAGTGCTTGGCTATGATATAGATAGGGGTAGCTTGGATATAAAGCTAAAAAGAGCTAACAATGATGAGGAAAAAGAGAAGCAAGCACAAGATAGAGAGGCGGTAAATCATCAAAGCATGCCTTCTGGTGCAGTAGCTACAAATTTCACCGCTCACCCAGTCATAGAAGACGACATCATCACTTGCCCGCATGGTGGCCAAGTAGTGCTAAAAAGCAAAGCTGGCAAGAGTATCACATCTAATGGCATACCGCTCATACTAGGTCAAGACTTCTTAGGCTCGCCGATAGTTGGCTGCTCGGCAAATTCGCCATGCACCTGCGTAGCACACGTACCAAAGAGCGCACTAAGTGCCAAAAGAGTAAATGACAACCACGCTCTCATGCAAGACCTAGTTCATCACTGCTTAAGCGACAAAGGCTGCGCGCTATCAGTGGCATAATAAATTAATAATATTATAAATATATTCACAATAAGATTATGAGAAATTTCTATCTTGTATAGTTTTAAATTTAAAAGGATTTATGATGAAAAAAGTAAAATTTATAGTTTTTATCTGCTTGTTTATACTGCTACCACTTGCTTATTTTAATGGCTTTATAAGAATTTCTGATCTAACTAGCGAACAAGAGAGCATTGCTAAAAAATATGGTGGTGTTTATGTATTTGATGAAAAGCTAGAGAAGGAGATAGATAAGAGAGAAGAAGAGAGACGAATAATGACAAAAGGCTTAAGTGGTAAAAAATTAGCCGAAAATCGTTATGCAGTTGATATGACGCCAGTTAATGAAAAATTACCTAGAGTTTTATCTAATGGAAAAAAATATTACCTCAGATGGGTTGATTATGAAAATGAAACTAGAAAGAAGATAAAAACTCCACAAATTTACAAAGATAAAATAAAAGAATTTATTGGCAGTGAAGATTATGAAAAATTTAAACCATCTTATGACTTGGGCTATTTTTATATAGATGATAATGATGAAGTAAGAGTAATCGATCTAAGTTTAGACTACTACGTTGTTGAAACAACATATACACTTTCAGGCGATGAAGCAAGTGGAATAAAATTTACCAAGAATAGATATATAAACGTAGCTGGAGATAACTATTTTTACTTGATAGACAACAAATTTCAAAAAATCAGCAATAAAGATAAGGATAAATAAATGAATACTCTTAAAAATTTAAAAAATAAAGAAATGGTAAATAAGATAAAAGACTATGCTGATATAGCCGATGTTGCTTATGCTTTTTTTGAGTATATAGACGAAAATGAAATTTGGAGTTTTTCGGATAAATTTCATAATGAGAGAATTTTAAAAAAGCCAAATCCTAGATGGGATTATGCTGATAATGTAAATTATGGTCATACTTTAGAATTTGACATTAAAGATGAAAGCGGAAATACCATAAAAGCTGCTGGTACTCCTACATCTTACGCTCTTTGTGTCGAAGCTAGGTTTATGCAAGACTTAACTATTCAAAAACCAAAAGAAGATGATGAATTAGAAGAAGAAAAAGTACAAATTTCTAATCAAATAAAAAATTTTATAAAAGTCCCTCGAAATAAAAAGCAGTATTTATTTTACACAATAGACAATCTCTCCAAACGTACCAAAAATTTCACATCAAGATTTAGACTTCTAAAACATCAAAAAAATAATGGGCTAGGTTTTAGTGCCACGCTCTTTGAAGATACAAAGGACAACAGCAAAAAAATATTAACCTTTAGAGGTACTGAGATCACTCCAGGAGACTTAATTGCAGATATAGAGCTAACAATTAATGAGATACCAATACAGGTAAATTCTTTAATAAATTTCTTTTTAGATAGTGTTATACCTATATTAAAAGAAGGTGAAAAGATAAATATATGTGGTCACTCACTTGGTGGATACTTAACTCAGATATGTGCTTTTACCTTTGCTGAATATGTAGATGAAATTTATACATTTAACTCTCCTGGGATATTAACAGATTATATGAAAACTAGAGTAGGCATCCCATCTATTGATCTCATGCCAAGGTTCATTAGAAAAGAGATCATATATCTTTTTAGTAAAAGAAATGTCCCTTACTATGAAAAACTTAAAGAAAATTTATCCTTAGCAGATAAAGACCACACCTACCTACCAGCACCTTTAAATTTTAATAACATATACCACGCAAAGACTGATAATGATAGCCTAGCCTTTAACAACAAACTCTATGAAAACGCTATACAAGACCTTGGGCTTGATATAAATGGCAATGAGGTGCTAATAAATATAGGCAACGTAGATGCGATACCAAAAACAGATATAAGTATAAGCTCGCACTTTCTTACATATACGGCTACTACACTATACTTTTTCTCATATCTTTTAAAGGAAAAAGATAATGACGAAAAGACAAAAAATGTTAGCTTAAAAGGTACGTTTTTATATCTAAATGAATTTATGGAGCAAAACTATAAGCTTATATTTGATCTAGATACAAATTTATCTATGCAATACAATAGCGTAAATTTCAACATGGACAATAAAGCCACCATTTCGCCCATTACATATAACAAAAACAAAAACTGGCTACTACTTATACTTATAAACAACATAAAACACGACTTAGATATACGCACAGATCACTACCTAAAAGACGAGCAAGAAGCCTTAATAATAGAAGATATATTTAAGCTTAGTGACAAGAAGCGATACACAAATATAATAAGCAAAGATGAAGTTGAGAAATTTAAAGAAAACGGATGTGAAAGCATAGAAGATAAAAGAGCTATGCACAAGTGCAGGACATACAAGGTAGTAGATGAGAGCTCTAGTGATATCACTGCTACCAAGGCTGAAGCTAGCAAGCTCTACACCTATACGTCAAATTTCACAAGGTCTCTTTCATCGCAAGATGAGAAGGCATACTTTATGAAAAGATCAGAGCAGACCTACTCTCTTTTATTTGACAACAGCACGCAGAGTGGCTCTATAAATTTATACGACGTAAAAGATAGAGGCGAGATAAAATTTGGCTTTTTATCAGCTAGTTCTAGCGTATATGTGGATAAAGATAAAGAGAGCATTGCTATATTTACAAAAGATAAAGACATAGTGGATATTGAAAGGATATATGACAAGATAAGAGATAAATTTGATATAGATACTCTAGAAAACTACAAGGTCGATCTTTTCTTAAACGCTACACTTCTAAAAGGTGCAAATGAAGCTAAAGACTATAAATTTGGCTTTACAAATTTCAAAGATGAAAAAGAGCACGATCTATATGAAAACAAAGATGAGCAAAAGCCTTTTTACTACTTTAGCCCAAGAGATGATGAAAGCTCTAAAGGCTCTCTTGATATCACAAATAAAAACACAAGCATAAGGGTGCTTGGGTATGATATAGATAGGGGTAGCTTGGATATAAAGCTAAAAAGAGCTAACAATGATGAGGAAAAAGAGAAGCAAGCACAAGATAGAGAGGCGGTAAATCATCAAAGCATGCCTTCTGGTGCAGTAGCTACAAATTTCACAGCTCACCCAGTCATAGAAGACGACATCATCACTTGCCCGCATGGTGGCCAAGTGGTGCTAAAAAGCAAAGCTGGCAGGAGTATCACATCTAATGGCATACCGCTCATACTGGGTCAAGACTTCTTAGGCTCGCCGATAGTTGGCTGCTCGGCAAATTCGCCATGCACCTGCGTAGCACACGTACCAAAGAGCGCACTAAGTGCTAAAAGAGTAAATGACAACCATGCTCTTATGCAAGACCTAGTTCATCACTGCTTAAGTGATAAAGGCTGCGCGCTATCCATAGCTAAAAAGTCAAATTTACTTACATTTGAGGGGATAAAATACGTTGATAGCAGCGGCAACGAGATAACTCCAAAAGATGTGCAGATCACGCAAAATCCAAGGCTAAGGTTTTTCATGAAAAGTGCTGCATCGCAAAGGGATAACATGCACGTCGCCATATACTCCATAAACGGCACCGAGTACAAAGAGCCAAACGGAGCTGACGAGATCGTGCTAAAAGAGAGCGACGCAAGAGACGTTAGCGACAAGGCACTTTTAAAGCTATTTAATGAAAACTTTAAGACTACCAGCCAAAGAAAATATGAATTTAAAGAGTACTCGCTAAAGTATGGCGCAGATATTTTTAGGCTAAATTTCATAAAGCCAGAGTATAAGAGCAAGCACGGCATAAACGGCTACTACGAAAGACCTAGCGAATACGAAAACGACGTTAGAAATTTGATCTTTCTAACGCCAAATCAAACAAAAGATATCACTATAAAAATAGCCAAAGGGCTAGACGCTAAGATAGAAAAAGACGCCGAGATAACCGACGTCGTAGTGCTTCAAGGGCTATAAATTTACCCTTAGCAAGGCATCTTTAAAACTTCTACCACTTCACCTTTTGCGATAAATTCTGTCTCTTTTGGGATGATAAGCAGTGCAGCTTCGTTTGTTAGGTTATTTACGATCGCCGAGCTACCTAGCTTTTTACCGTTTAAATTTACAAAGACCTTGCCATCTCTGTTTTCTAAATTTACCGCTGTAAATTCCAAAAATGGCGAGCGTTTTTTGTAGTCTTCGTCCATTATCGCCGTGATCTTTGGCTCTTCTTGGCTAAACCAAGTGTTTATAAGCACTCTTACATAAAGCACGCACATAACCATCGCCGAATACGGAAATCCCGGTAGTGCAAAGATGTATTTGTCGCCTGATTTTGCCACTCTGATGTGGCGGCCTGGTTTTATCGCAGCGCCTTCGATGATGAGACTAAAGTTTTCATTTAAAGCGCCCTTTACAAAGTCATAGTCTCCCATGCTGATGCCACCAGTCGTCACCAAGATATCGGCTGATTTTAGTGCATTTATGATCGCTTTTTCGACAAGCTCGGCCTTATCTCTTACGATCTCACAAAGGATCGGCTCCGCGCCCATTTTGCGTATCTGCATAGCGATGCCTACGTGGTTTGAGCTGTGAATTTGCGCTGGGCTATCAAGAGGCTCGCCAAGGTCTTTTATCTCGCTGCCAGTTGCAAGTATCGCCACTCTTGGGCGGATAAAGACACTTACGTGAAATACGCCAAGCTCGGCAAGAAGCGCGATCTCAGCGTAAGTTAGACGTGTGCCTTTTTTTATTAAAATTTCGCCTTTTTTGTAGCTCTCACCCACTGCTCGCACGGCAAAGCCCTTTGGCACGCTCTTTTTGATGATTATTTTTGAGCCACTTACCTCGACATTTTCAACTGGTACAAGAGTGTCGGTACCTTCGCTCATTAGCGAGCCGGTGAAGGTTTTGACGCATTTGCTGCCCTCTACATGTAGCCCTTTGTCACTACCTGCTGGCAGATCGGTGATGAGCTCAAGCTCGTTTAGGCCATCTTTAAAGGCAAAAGCGTAGCCGTCCATCGCCGAAACTGGCTTTGCTGGGTAGTTCTCAGTAGCTTTCACATCGTAGGCGATATTTCTATCAAGCGCATCTGTGATAGCTACTTTTTCGACCTTCTCCCACGCATTTATCGTATCTTTTAGAATTTTCAGGCTATCTGCATAGCTCATAAAATCTTTCATCATTTATCCTTTTTATGAAATTTTTGCATATTTTAGCCACTTCTGTTTTACAAAAAATTAATCTTTATTTTATTTAATGATTATTAAAATGTCGTTTAAGAAATCAGTTTGATTTTACCTTTACATAGGAATTTACATGAACAAAACACTACTTTACATCATCGCAGGTGCGAGCCTTGGCATACTTGGTCCGGTGCTCGTTCATTTTGGCAACCCAGCAAATATGGGCGTTTGTGCGGCTTGTTTTTTACGAGATAGCATGGGTGCGCTTGGCTTTCACCAGGCCAAAGTCGTGCAGTATCTAAGGCCTGAAATTTTAGGGCTTATCATCGGAGGCTTTCTAGCTAGCATGCTTTGGAGTAGAAATTTCACTCCAGTATCTGGCAGTGCGGCATTTTCTAGGTTTTTCTTAGGCGTGTTTGCGATGATAGGCTGCCTCATATTTTTAGGTTGTCCTTGGAGAGCGTTTTTACGTCTTGGAGGCGGAGATATGACCGCCATAGCTGGCGTTGTTGGCTTGTTTGCTGGTGTCTTTGTGGGACGAGCTTTTAAGAAAAATGGCTACATTTTACCTGAGAGTGAAACCACTGCAAAAGCTATCGGGTTTTTGCCACTGATTATCGCTATTTTGCTTTTACTAGCACTTATCTTTGGTCTAAAACTTGGCGAAAATGGCGCATTATTTAGCTCAGAAAAAGGTCCAGGCTCACAGCATGCAAATTTATTTATCTCACTTATTTGTGCCATTGTCATCGGTGCATTTATGCAAAGAAGTAAATTTTGCTCAGTGGGAGCTATCAGTAAAATTTTTGAGCGTGACTTTTCGATGTTTTATGGCGTCATCTCTATCATCGTCTGCGCAAGCGTAACGAATTTAGTGCTAAATCAATACAAATTTGGCTTTGAAGGACAACCTATCGCTCACAATGATATGCTTTGGAATTTCTTAGGTATGAGCTTAGCTGGCCTTTGCTTTAGCCTAAGCTACGGCTGCCCTGGCAAACATCTAGTGCAAATGGGAGCTGGAAATTTAAGCTCAGCTGTATTTGTTTTAGGCATGGGAGCTGGAGCTGCGATAAGTCACAACTTTATCTTAGCAAGCTCAGGAGCTGGCATCACACCTTTTGCCCCGTATGCCGTAGTGATCGGCTTTATCTACGCTATTTACGTTGGATTTTTCACTAAAAAAGCTTAACTAAATTTGGCTGCTTTTGCAGTCAAATTTACTTTTTTATCTATAAAATTTGAGTGAGATAAATTTTAGCTAAAAATAAGTTCTTAGGTTGTATAATCCAAAACTTATTTTAAGTTGTCAAAGTAGCTCAGCTGGTTAGAGCGCTGGTCTCATAAGCCGGAGGTCGGGAGTTCAATTCTCCCCCTTGACACCATAGATGTCCTACTTATCGATACTTTAACTGCCCTTTTTGCAGTTTCCCTTTCTTTAAAATTTCCTAAAAGTATGGTACAGTTTTTATAAAAAGCGGTACATTTTTTCAGGATAGGTTTATTTTACAAGATGCTTTCTATAAATTTGCTTTTATTTTTACTGATAGATAAAATTTTTATCTCAAAGCGAGCAAACATAAATTTATCTCGCTTAAATTTTTCGGCACAACTTTTGCTTACTCTTTGAAGCTAAATTTCAAGGAGTAAGCTATGAAAGTCTCTTATAACTCCATCTTAACAAAACAGCACTATCAAAAACAGACAAAAAGCGAAGGCTTTGCAAATTTCTTGCCTAACACTCCAAATATAAATTCGATCAGCCAAACCACTATTCCTAAGAATGACTTTGTTTCATCTAGCAGTATCGACTCTCTTTATCAGGCTAAATTTACTTCACAAGAGGGTTATGGATATAGTGTAGATGCTAAAGGATTTATGGGAGCTGATTTTAACAAAGCAGCAGGCTTGCCACAGGACTTTAAAATCCACAAAAGCACACTTGATGCGATAGTGCTACACAATCAAAAGCACCCAAATAGTATAAATTTTTCAATGGAAACAAAAAAAGATAACCAACTCTTTGGAGAGGATAGCTTTGCAAATATCGATCTAGCAAATACTATCAAGCAGTACTATAAAATTTTTGATCAAATTTCAGCTGGAGTTATTAGTAAGGGTAAAGAGTTTTACTCGAATGAAGATCTAGCAAAGATGCCAAAGGGCTACTTTTCAAAAGATAAAAAAATGGATCATTTCGAATATCTAATGGGTAGGATGACAAGTGACGAGATAGATGGACTAACTGATAGAAGCAATGAAA
>CABPVN010000003.1:170561-177777 GCA_902460825.1 Campylobacter concisus | reverse complement strand
CAGCCCAAGACGCAGAAGATGCACATAAGTTATGGGATGATCTAAGCGATATAAATGTAGAAGTCAATGGAAATTTCCTTGACTTCTCTCCAGAAGTGATGACAACTGAGCATACTATCCCTTATATGTGGGTTAGTAGTGCTGGATATGACTTCAAGCCTGATATGTCTGTATATGATAATGAACAAGGCTATACAAAGGAGCAAATCTTTGTAGCATTTTTAAAAAACGAGCAAGGTCTTGTATTACAAGGTGGCACAACAAGAATAACTGACGAGGCTCTTAGCGTGTATAAAAACTATCAGATAATTACAAAACAAGATAGAAGCGAGATAGGCATACCAAAGGCTTATTATGATGAGATACTATCTGGTAAGAAAGATCTAAAAGATATACTAGCTAGGATTTTAAAGCTTAGAAATTTAGAGCTTAAAAAAGATCAAACGCTTGAGGGACTAGCAAGTAAGATAATGGATGTTTTAAAAGAATTTGATGAGAGGACGAAAGTAAAAGCCTAAAGCCCGTCAAGTAAAATTTTATAAAGGCGGTTTATCTCATCGTCGTTTAGCTCGATCGTGCTTTTTGTATCAAATAAATTTTTGATCTTGCTAGCGTCAAATTCGCTTCTATCAAGGCAGTGCCTGTGAGAGGGCAAAAAGCCACGAGTTAAGCAAAGCTCACTCTCTATCTCCTCGTCGCAGATAAAGCACTCAAGCTCGCTGTGAAGCCTGCCTTCAAACTCTAAAATTTTGACGTAGCTTTCGATAATGAGGCGCTTTGGATTTTGCAGCTGCATCTGTTTGGCACAGCGATCAAGCTCGTTAAAATAAATTTCATCGAGCTGCTCGACCTCTTTTAGATGATCATAAAGTAGGCGCATGAACTGCTGCCAAATGATGAGCTTGTCGCGCTCTAGCAGCCATTTAAAGCCAAGATGAAGTATGCTTCTAAGCTTTGGTAGAAATTTCGCCTCTTGCTCGAGCTCAAAGTCGATCTTGTAGCCGGTCATGATGTTTGAGTGTCGTGCGCCAAAAAACCTATACGACTTTACGAGCAAATTTGGCGTTAGTACAAAGACTAAAAGGTCCTCGTCTCTGACCTTTTGCACGCGCAGGATGTAGCCTTGCATCTAGGCAAAAAACTCCCTTATGCGCTCTCTCATCGCTGTCATATCTTTGATGAAATTTACATCGTTTCTAAAGGTTGTTGCGCCATCTATGCCCTTGCTATATTGGTGCAAGTGTTTTCTAAATATACAAAGTCCGTGCTCGCCGTAGTGCTCGATCATCGCATCAAAGTGAGCTAGGATGATTTTTTGCTTTAACGCCTTATCCACGCTACTTTTGGTCTTTATCTCGTGAAATATCCAAGGGTTGCCGATGCTTGCTCTGCCGATCATTAAGGCGTCACATTTTGTGAAATTTAAAATTTCATCTGCATTTTGTGCGTTTATATCGCCATTTGCGACGACTGGGATTTTCACGCTCGCCTTTACTCTTGCGATCGCTTCGTAATCAACCTTTGCGCTGTATCCGCCAGCTCTGGTGCGCCCATGCACTGCGATGTAGTCTGCGCCGGCTTCTTCGCAGGCTTTTGCGATTTTCTCTTCGTTTTTGTCGTTAAAGCCAAGTCTAAATTTAACGCTTAGGCTCTCTTTGTTTGAGGCGCTTTTTATAGCTGAGATGATGCTTTGAAGTTTATCAAGATCATTTAGTAAAGCCGATCCCGCGCCTTGTCTAACGACCTTTGGCACAGGGCAGCCGCAGTTTAGATCGAGCCCATAAATTCCATCAAATTTATTGATTATCTGCACGGCTTTTTTTAAATTTTCTATATCACTGCCAGCTATCTGGACGACGTAGGGCTCTTCGTTTGGGGATTTTTTAAGCATTTCAAGGGTTTTGTCGCTGCTCTCATAGACCAGGGCATTTGCACTGATCATCTCGCTAACAGTAACGTCGCAGCCAAATTTCTTGACGACACTTCGTAACGGCAGGTCGGAAAAGCCAGCAAGTGGCGCTAAGAAAAGTGGCTTTTTACTAAAGTCTATCATTTAAAAAATAGCGAGCTAGGCACCATTTTGCCGTTATCTCGTAAAAATAGTAAAACCTTTATCTCTTTAAACTCATCAGGGTCGCTACCCTCGATAGCCTCTCTTACTTTATCAAGCATCTGAAGCTCAAATAGCGCATATACGTAGGCTTCATCAGCATCAGCATGGATGCTTTTTAGCTTCTCAAAGATGCCGATAAACGCATCTGGTTTTAGTTTATTTTTAAGCATTATGGCTGCTTTGTCGTATTGTGCTTTTGTTACTTTAGCGTTGTTTAGAAGACCAAAAATTTCATCGCTACTTAGGTCGATCTCATCATTTACAAAACGCGTAATAATGGTCATTATATCTTCGCTTGCTAGCTCTGGATCGATTTTTTTAATCTCGCTAAATGAAGCTGTTTTTATGAGCTTATCGAAGGCTGCCTTTTTAAGGCTATCGTTTTGCTCTTGATTTTTAAGCACATCAAGATAGTAAGTAGGAAGCTGCTCGATCTTGTTTAGCTCGTTTAGGATGTTTAGCTTGCTATCTTTTGCTAGTCTAAATTTCTTTAGATCGACGATCTCTTTGTTTTTTATGCTTTTTATGGTTTGTAAGATGTTGTTTATCTCGCCGTCATCAACACCAACATCTTTAAGCTCGCCTACTGGTGAGATAGAGCGTGTGAGCTGTGAGGCGATCTTGTAAGTATCGGTTTTAAAGTCTTTGTTGCTCTCAAAGCCAAGAAGCGTCTCTTTTGCTAAGTCTTTGTAGAGCTGACTATCTTTTTTTATCCATTTTTTATATCTATAAAAGGCGTATCCATGATATGCGATGTGAAGTAGGGCAAGGAGCGCCAAAAGGGCTACTGGAAGTGCCACCCAGACAGCTACTGGCAAGGTTATGGCTTGACCTAAGAGCTCAAAGGTGAAGTCTGAACTATTAAGAGAATAGGTAAGTCCTGCAACAACTGCTGTGTAGATGATGCAGTAGACGAGAAATTTTCTAGTTTTCATATTTTCTCCTTAGTTTTTTGCTGTTTTTTCTATTATCTCACGACAAGCTATGCAGTATTTTGCATGCGGTTTTACTTTTAGGCGAGGGATGCCGATCTCCTCTTCGCACATGTCACAAATTCCATAAGTCTTGTTTGCTATCTTTTCAAGCGCCTCGTCGATCTCGTGAAGCTCGGCTCGTTGTTGGGTTGAGATAGACTGCTCTATAAGCTGGTCGGTATTTACTGAAGCGATGTCAAATTCATCGCTTACGCCACTATCTCTTAAACCGCTTACTTCAACTGATGAGTCATAAATATTTTTTTTGATTTGTAATTTTCGCTCTTCAAGTAGCTTTTTGAAAAAATTTAGCTCGTTTTGAGTCATTTTATATTCCTTTATTTGTGATATGGGTGGTTTGCATTTATGCAAAGTCCTCTAAAAATTTGCTCAAAAAGTACGAGCTTGGCGACTTTGTGCGCCATAGTCATCTTGCTTAAGCTTACGACTCTTTGTGCCTTATTTTTTAGATTTTGGCTAAGCCCATAAGCTCCACCTATGAAAAAATTGATCTGTGAATTTGAGTTTAAAATTTGAGCAAATTCTTGGCTGTCAAGCTGTGAGCCATTTTCATCAAGCATCACGCAAAAGCCTTTTAAATTTGGCTCGTAAATTTCATCATAAGCTCTTAGCGCATCGCTTCTACCGCTGCTTTGAGCCTTTGCTATCTTTTCATTAAATATGATTTTGTCGTTTATCTTGGCAAATTTTGCACTCATTTTTATATATTCTTGTATCTCGTTTTCAAAGTTGTCACGCGATGATTTTTGAATGCTAAAAACCGAAATTTCCAAACTTACCCTTTGGTTTTTAGCTTTAGCTCAAAGCTAGCTTCGCTAGGAGTTGTCACTTCGCTTTTAGAGATCATAGCTTTGTTGTTTGTAAGAAATTTAACCATATCGCTTATATATTTTTTGTGTTCGCTTCTTGGCACGATGTCATCTATGAGGCCATGCTCAAGCAAAAATTCAGCCCTTTGAAAGCCCTCTGGAAGATCAGCGCCTATGGTTTGTTTGATGACCCTTTGTCCTGCAAAGCCTATTAGCGCGCCAGGTTCAGCGATTATTAGATCTCCAAGCCATGCAAATGATGCACTAACGCCACCCATCGTAGGATCTGTAAGGATAGAAATATATGGGAGCCTTGCCTCATCAAGAAGTTTTAGGGCTGCTGAAGTCTTTGACATCTGCATTAAAGAAAATGTGCTCTCTTGCATCCTAGCGCCACCAGATGCGCTTACGATGATCAAGGCTTGGCGTTTTTCGATCGCGCGTTTTATCGCTCTTACGATCTTTTCGCCCTCGACTGAAGCTAGTGAGCCGCCCATGAAGCCAAAGTCAAAAACAACTAGCTGGATCTCTTGTCCGTTGCATTTGCCTTCGCCACATATCACTGAGCTTGTGCGTCCTGTTTTTTCTTTATTTTCTGTGATTCTTTTTTTATATGATTTTTTATCGACAAAATTTAAAGGATCTACTGGTTTTAAATTTGCGTCAAATTCTACAAAGCTACCTTCATCGCAGATCAAATTTATGCGATCATCAGCTTTTAATCTCATGTGGTAGCCGCATTTTGGGCATACATTAAAACAAGCCTCAACTTCTTTGTAATACATCAGTGAGTGGCAGTTGTCGCATTTTACCCAGTGTGTAGGTGCTTCTTCTGGACGAGGTTGAGCTTTTCTTATCTTTGAAAAAATGTCTGAGAAATTCATCTTTTTACCCACTTATATTAAAAATTGTGGGATTATATCTAATGTTAGCCTTGCTTTTTCTTATATGACTTAAAGTTTGTTTGTTTGCGGGGGATTTAAGGGGCAAACTAGCCCCTTAAAAGTATCTTATTAGAAGCGTCTTCCGATAGTAAATTCAAATGTATTTGTATCATCGCCCTCTTTAGGTTTAAGAGCTTTTGCAAAGATTAGTTGAAGTGGTCCGATAGGTGTTATCCACTCGATACCTGTACCAACTGATGATCTTTTTATCTCATTTAGGCTATTTTCGCCGATCATACCATAGTCATAAAATACAACGCCACGCATTTTGACACGCTCTATTATAGGGAAGCTCATCTCAACTGAGTTGTTAAATGATGTTTCGCCGCCGTATTCATAGTAGTCGCCATTATATTTTACTTTTGGAGATACAGTTCTGCTCTCGTAACCACGTAAGCTTCTTATACCGCCAAGGTAAAGTCTTTCGTTGATCGGAGTATAGCCTCTCTCCCAAATTTTGCCAAAGCTTGCTTTATATCTTAAGATAAGATCGTAGTCTATGTACTCTCTAAGACCTAGATAGTAGTTGAAATTTGTGCGGTTTTTAACAAAATCCATATCACCACCAAGTCCTGCTATCTCAAATGATGTACTAGCTATGATGCCGCGTCTTGGCAAGTAGTAATCATCAGTGCTGTTATATGTCAAAGCTGGTGTGATAGCGCTTTTTATAGCCTTGCCTTCTCTATAAATTTCTTTGCCTGTGTATCTATTAATATCTCTTAGCTCATCATCTTTTAGAGTAACTTTACTTTGCTCGATGTTATAAGTAAGTGATGCACTTAAATTTCTAGTTAATTTTCTACCAAGCGTTGTGCTAAAGCCATAGCTTCTCTCTTTATATGTTCTCCAGTCATAGTCGTTTGCATATAGTGTTCCGCCAAGGCTATACTCTGAGTCAAAAATTCTTGGATTTGTAAGACTTATCTGACCTGAAAGCTCTCTATCACTCTTATCTACGCTTACTTGTCCTTGAAGGCCAGAGCCAAAGATGTTTGTGTCAGAAAGTGCAGCGTTTAGTAGCAAGCCATCGCTACTTCCGTATCCGATACCACCGCTTATAGAGCCAGTTGATGCCTCTTTTACTTTTACTTTTAGATCGACTGTATTTTTATCAACCGGGTCCTCTTCTATCTCGACATCATCAAAGTAGCTTGTTCTTTTTAATGCATCTTTTGAGTCTTGAAGGTCGGTTCTACTATATAAATTTCCCTCAGTTAGATATAGCTCACGTCTTACGACACGATCGACTGTTCTATCGTTTCCTGAAATTTGAACGTTTCTTATATATACTTTTTCGCCAGGATCAACTTCGTAGTCGATATCAACTGTTTTATTTTCATCAAATTTATCAGTCTTTGGATAGACTTTGACAAATGCATAGCCCTTGTCAGCGACCATATCGTCAAGCTTTTTCATATCTTGGCGAAGTCTTGCTGAGTTCATCGTATCGCCAGCTTCAAGTCTAAAATCATCTATGATCTTTTTAGTATCAAGTCCTAGCTCTTCAGGTGCTGTGATACTTACATTTGAAACCTTATAAGGCTCGCCCTCGTGGATGTAGTATGTAAGGTCAGCTGTGTAGTTATCAAATGACGCATTTAGGTAAGGTGACGAAACAGTCGCGTCTAGATAACCTTTTTGAAAATACTTATCTTGAATTCTTGCTGGGTCATTTTCAAGCTCAAAAAGTTTAACTTTTCCGTCGTTTCTGCCCCAAAGCCAGCCCATAAATTCTCTACTTTTGTTTGCAACTACTGGCTCGATATCATCGTAGTCAAACTCTTTTGCGCCGACTAAATTTACCTTTTTGATTATCATATTTTCGCCGCGGTTTATATTTAGAGTGATGAAAAGTGAGCTGTCGTTGTCTGCAACTGGCTGTTTTTCTACATCTACAACTGTGTCAAAGTAGCCCTTTGACTCGTAGTACTGGCGAATTCTCTCTTTTGTTTTTTCGATAGTTAGCTCATCATACATATTGCCAGGTTTTATGTTGATTAGCGATTCGATCGCAGTTTTGTCGTTTGTCACAACGCCCTTTAGATCGACTCTAGCCACGCTTGGCTTCTCTTTTACTTTTACTAAAAGATTGCCATTACCTGTATCTTCTATGTAGATATCATCAAAATAATTTTGCTTATACAAATTTGTGATAGCCTTATCGCTAAGCTTTGGTGTTAGCTCTTGACCGACTTTTAGCCCCATTATCTGCGTGGCTACATCAGGTGAAAGGTGGATTAGACCTTTGAAATTTATTGACTGAATCGTTTGTGCATTTAGACCGCTTAAAGCTAGTGCTAGTAAAAATAATTTCTTTTTCATTAAATTTAACCTAGAGTTTTAGTATAAGTG
>CABPVN010000003.1:137227-170448 GCA_902460825.1 Campylobacter concisus | reverse complement strand
GCGTATAATATCATATTTTATTTTTAAAAAATTTAAATTTTATAATTTTAAAGGTTTTTTATGAAAATAGGTATCATCGGACTTGGTCTTATGGGTGGCTCGCTTGGTCTTGCGCTAAAAGATGAAAAATTGATCTCATGTGTCAGCGGATATGATAAAGATGAAAATCACAGTAAAAAAGCGCTCGAACTTGGCTTGGTGCATGAAATTTTAAGCATCGATGAGATGAAAAAGAAGTGTGATATCATCTTTTTGGCTGTGCCAGTCGAAGCCATCGTAAGCATCGTGCAAAATTTAACTGACATTAGCGAAGATACGACGATCATTGATTTTGGCTCGACAAAGCAAAAGATAATAGAAGCCGTGCCAGAAAAAATTCGTAAAAATTTCATCCCAGCTCACCCTATGGCAGGTACCGAGTACTCTGGTCCTGAGGCTGCCTTTAAGTCACTTTACACAGGGGCAACTGTCATAGTTTGCGACTTTGCTGAGAGCGCAGAAAAGCATGTGAAAAGAAGCGTTGAGCTATTTTCTTGCCTTGGTATGAAGATCATTTTCATGAGTGCAAAAGAGCATGATCATCACGTGGGTCTCATCTCGCATCTGCCTCACGCTATTGCATTTTCGCTTGCTAGCGGGATCTTAAAAGAAGAGGATAAAAGGCATATCGTTGCACTTGGAGGACCGACATTTAAGGGCATGATACGTGTAGCAAAGAGCTCACCATTTATGTGGAGCGATATCTTTAAGCAAAATAAAAATAATGTCGTTACCGCGATAAATATGTTTGAAAAAGAGCTAAATTTATGCAAAGATCTCATAAAAGATGAGCGCTGGGATGAGCTTTTTGACTGGATGAGCGAAGCTAGAGCTGTAAGAGAAATTTTGTAATTAACTAAAAATTTATTGATTAAATGTAAAATTTCGCAAATAAAATTTAAGGTAATAATATATGTATAGACGTGGAATAGGCGGTTTTGGTATTGTTGTAGTTTTACTTGTTTTGATATTAGCTGGTGGCTTTGGCTATGCTTTGATGTCGAAAGACTTTGAGCGAAATGAGCCAATTATCGGCGTTGCTGATAAGGTTTATTGGAACCTTCGCTCGCCTATGAATATCAAATTTAAAGATGACAGTGGTATAAAATTTGTGCGCATTAGCATAAATGACGGTAAAAATGACCTAAATTTACTAAATCAAATCATACAAAATCCAAGCACTGAGCTTGATGTAAATTTAACCTTCCCAAAGACTGGCTTTTTTGCTCAAAAAGATACTTATGAGATGAGTATAGAGGCGGTCGATACTAGCAAATGGGGCTTTTTTACAGGCAATAAAGCAAGCAAAAAAGTTGAAGTCGTACTTGATACCTCTAAGCCTGATCTTTACGTGCTTTCTCAGTCTTACTCTATCTCAAAAGGCGGTAGCGCAGTTGTTGTCTTTAGAGCGACTGATAATCAGCTAAAAGAGGTCTATGTCCAGACAAATTTTGGTAAGAAATTTAAGGCCGTGCCATTTTACAAAGAGGGCTTTTACGCAGCACTTGTTGCTTGGCCAGTGCAGGTTGAAAACTTTAGCGCTGAGGTCATCGCAAGAGACTTTGCAGGTAACGAGAGCAAGTCTCACGTGAGATATTTTTACGAAAATGTAAAATACAAAACTTCAACCATTGCTTTAAATGATAGATTTTTAGACGGAAAGATCGTTGATCTAACAGATCAATACGCCAAAGATCCAAACGCTCTTTCTAGGCTTGATAAGATGAAATTTGTCAATGAAACTCTAAGAAACTCAAATGAAGAGAAGATAACAGCTCTCACTTCAAACGTCGATACTGACATCACAAACGGCTTTAATATAATTCCATTTTACCCGCTTAGAAATGGCAAGAAAGTGGCTGATTTTGCTGACCACCGCTTCTATACATATAATAATGAGCAAGTAAGTGAGTCGTGGCACATGGGTATAGATTTTGCAAGCGTGGCATCAGCTCCGATAATAGCTAGCAATGCAGGTCGCGTTGTGCTAGCATCTGAGAATGGAATTTATGGTTTAAACATCGTGATCGATCATGGATTTGGACTTTATTCACTTTACGGACACTGTTCAAGTGCTAAAGTAAAAGAGGGCGACATGGTTGCTGCTGGCGATCAAATAGGCACAACTGGAACGAGCGGTCTTGCACTTGGAGATCACCTTCACTTTGGAATTTTGGTCCAAGGCGAAGAGGTAAGACCTCAGCAATGGATGGATAAAAAGTGGATAAAAGACAATGTGACAAGTGTCTTAGATGCCGCAAAGGCGATGATAGATAAGAATTAAATTTGCAAATTTGATTTTTTAGTGCTATCATAAGCGAACAAAAAAATATAAGGAAAATTTTTGAAACAAACTACTATCGCAAGACGCGTTGAGACCGTTGGTATAGGGCTTCACAAGGGTGAGCCGATAAGACTTATACTAGAACCTCTTGATGCAAATTCAGGCATTATTTTGCACCGCGAAGATCTTGGTATTAGTTTTAAAGCTGAGCCTAAAAACGTTATAAATACGCAAATGGCAACCGTCGTTGGCAACGAAAAGGGCTTTATCAGCACGATAGAACACCTAATGGCAGCTGTAAATGGATACGGCATTGATAATATTAGAATTTCAGTTGATGCAAACGAAATTCCTGTCATGGACGGCAGTGCGATAAGCTTTTGTATGCTACTTGACGAAGCTGGTATAAGGCATCTTGATGCTGGTAAAAAAGTCATCCTTGTCCGCCGCGAAGTCGAGGTGGTTGAGGGGTCAAAATTTGTGCGAACTTCGCCTTCAAGAAATCCAAAATTTGACTATACAATCAAATTTGACCACCCAGTTATCGGCGAACAAAGATATGTTTTTGAATTTAGCAAGAGCTCATTTGTAAAAAATATAGCTCGTGCTAGAACTTTTGGTTTTTTAAAAGATTTGCAGCGCTTGCAAGCCCAAAATTTAGCCCTTGGCGCATCTCTTGATAACGCCGTGGCTATCGATGATACGCATATTTTAAACCCAGAGGGTTTGAGATTTGAAAATGAGTTTGTAAGGCATAAAATTTTAGATGCAGTTGGCGATTTGAGCTTGCTTGGAGCACCTTTACTAGGTGACTACACAGCATTTGCGGGCAGCCACGATCTAAACCACAAACTAACACTTGCTTTAATGGCAGATGAGAAAAATTACGAGATCGCAACGCTTAGTGGCGAGCTTTTAAAAGAGTATCAAAAGGTATTTGCATAAAAAATATTGAAATTTTAGTAGTCTCTTTATCGACTCCGCTTTTAGTTGGAGTCTATAAAGATGGCGTAAAATTTGATGAGATCACAACTGACGAGCATGTCAGTGAAGCTCTGATAAAAATCCTAGAAAATTTATCCTCTAAATTTAACATCACAAAGATCATCTATGCAAACACGCCAGGCAGCTTCATGGGGCTAAAGGTGGCCTACGTCATCTTGAAAACTTTTTCTTTGGCAAAGGGCTGCGAGTTTTACGCAGTTAGTGGCTTTAGTCTAAATGGCGGCCAAGCGATCAGGGCAAATAAAAATTTAAGCTTTGTCTTGAAAAATGGCGAAATTTCACTTGAAAAAGTTGAGCCAGTGAGATTTGTGTTGCCTTTAAATTTAGATGAATTAAAACTAAATTCAGATACACTTCCAAATTATATCATCCAAGCTGTTTAGGAGAAAATTTGAATATCTTAATCCCTGCCACAAGTGCAAATTTAGGACCTGGTTTTGACGCTTTAGGACTTAGTTTAAAGCTTTTTAATAGCGTAAAGATCGAACCATCTAAATTTAGCTCAGTCTCTATAAATGGCGAGGGAAGTGATAGCACAAATTTAAAAAGAAACAACATTTTTCTAAGCATTTTTAATGAAATTTTTTTAGAGCTAACCGGCAAAAATGAAAACTTCAGAATAGTTTTTGAAAACAATATCCCGTTTTCAAGAGGGCTTGGTAGCAGCTCTGCAGTGATTGTCGGAGCCATAGCTTCAGCTTATGAGATGGCAGGATTTAAGGCTAGCAAAAGCGTCGTTTTAAATAAAGCTATCATCTATGAAACCCATCCAGACAATATCTCGCCAGCAGTTCATGGAGGATTTATTAGCGCGATCGTAAAAAACGGCAATGTTTATGCAAATAAAATAAATTTAAGCGATGATATAAAAGCAGTCGTCGTCATCCCAAATAAGCCGATGAGCACCGCATCATCAAGACAAATTTTGCCAAAAAACTACACTATGAAAGAGTGCGTAAATAACCTCTCTCACGCTGCATTTTTGACATCTTGTTTTTATGAAAAAAGATATGATCTTTTGAGGGTAGCAAGTGAAGATATGATGCATGAAGAGCGCAGAATGAGCGCTTTAAAAGAGCTTTTTGAAGTGCGAAAGGTAGCTTATGAAAATGGAGCGCTAATGAGCACACTTTCAGGCTCAGGCTCAAGCTTTTTAAACATCGCTTACAAAGATGATGCTAAAAATTTACAAGATGTTTTAAAGAGTAAATTTGGTGATTTTAGAGTGGAAATTTTTTCATTTGATAACGATGGATACGAAATTACGCAAAGCTAAAAACAAGTTTAAAAAGGTATAATGAATAAAAATAATCCAGTAAGGACATGCGTCGCTTGCAAAGTTAAATTTTCTCAAAACTTGCTAAAAAGATACCGCTTGGTAGGCAAGAATTTAGAGTGCGGCAAAGGAGATGGTCGCAGTTTCTATCTATGTGATGGCTGTTTGCAAAAAGACGACAAAATTTTAAAAAAAATAATTGATAAACAAACTAAAGGTGCCCTCGGACTTGACGCACCGAAGTTAAAGGAGATACTCTTAAATGAGCAATGTTAGGATTTCAGAGATCGCAAATGAGCTTGGCTACCCAAGTAAAGAGATAGTCGAAAAAGCTCAAGAACTAGGCCTAAAGGTCAAAACTCACTCAAATGCTGTGAGCCTTGAAGAGGCTGAAGCAATATATGAATACGTTCAAACTGGCGTAATACCAGATAAATTTAAAAAGAAAAAGAGCGAGCCAAAGGCAAAAAAAGAGCCTAAAAAAGAGGCAGAAAAAGAGCCAGCTAAAAAAGAAGAAAAACCTAAAACTGAGCCTAAAAAGGCAGCTACTAAGGCTGAGCCAAAGCCTGAAAAGGCAAAAGCAGAGCCTAAAAAAGAGGTTCAAATTTTAGAGGAAAGACCTAAAACTGAGCCTAAAAAAGAAGAGCCTGTAAAGGTCGAGCAAAAGCCAGCAGAAGCACCAAAACCAAAAGAGAGCTTGGCTGATGTCACTCAAAAAAGACGAGGTCTTGTGATAGTTAAAAAGAAAAAAGATTACGAGGCGCCAGCTCCTGTAAAAGATGAGAAAAAGGTTGAGGCGGCTGTTACTAACATTAGTGATTTTAAGAGTATGTTCTCTGCTAGCGATGAAAATTTGGCCAGAAAAAAGAAAAAAGAGAAAAAAGTAACAGTTGTGAGCAAAAAAGATAGCGCTGAGAAGATGGACTTGCTTGGCGGAAGCGACTTTGGTGACATCGTGCTTGAAGATGAAGATGTGGTGGTGTTGCCTGACTTTAGCTTTAAAACCCCAGCTCCAGCTCCGATGCAAAGGACAAAACAGCCAAGTGCGATGAAGACAACTGTTAGTAACACGATAAATTCGTTTGGCGAGGGTGGCATACAAAGAAGAGCTAGAAAAAAACACAAAAAGCCTGAAAATAAACAAAATAGCGAAGCTGTAACTTCGATAAATATCCCAAAAGAAATTCGTGTTTATGAATTTGCTGAAAAGCTAAATAAGCAGCCAAGCGAGGTCATAGGCAAGCTATTTATGCTTGGTATGATGACAACTAAAAACGACTTTTTGGATGAAGATGCGATAGAAATTTTGGCTGATGAGTTTAACGTCGAGGTAAATATCATCGACGATCAAAAAGAATTTGACTACGTAGCAGCCTATGAAGAGGAGATAAAAGATGATGAAAATCTTCAGCCAAGAGCGCCAGTTATAACCATCATGGGTCACGTTGACCACGGTAAAACCTCGCTACTTGACTACATAAGAAAGTCTCGCGTAGCAGCAGGCGAGGCTGGTGGCATCACTCAGCACGTGGGCGCTTATATGGTAAATAAAAATGGCAGAAACATCACATTTATCGACACTCCAGGCCACGAGGCATTTACAGCTATGCGTGCAAGGGGTGCTGGCGTAACTGATATAGTTATCATCGTTGTTGCAGCAGATGACGGCGTAAAACCACAGACAAAAGAGGCAGTTAGCCACGCAAAAGCCGCTGGTGTGCCAATAATCATCGCTATAAACAAAATGGATAAAGAGTCAGCAAATCCAGATCTAGTAAAAACCGGTCTTGCTGAGCTTGACATCATGCCAACAGAGTGGGGTGGCAAGTATGAATTTGTGCCGATCTCTGCAAAAACAGGTATGGGCATAGATGATCTACTTGAGATCGTGCTTTTACAAGCTGATCTTTTGGAGCTAAAGGCAAATCCAAAGGCAAACGCAAAAGCTACTGTCATCGAGAGCTCACTTCAAAAAGGCCGTGGTCCAGTGGCTACCATCATCGTTGAAAACGGTACGCTTCATGTCGGAGATACAGTCGTAGCTGGCGTTGCATACGGTAAGATAAGAAGCTTGCTTGATGATCAGGGTAGGCCACTAAAAGAGATAAAACCAGGCGAATGTGGTGTGATAGTAGGTCTTAGCGAGATAGCAGAGGCTGGCGAGACGCTAATAGGCGTAAAAACTGATAAAGAAGCTCGTGAATACGCACAGAAAAAGGCTGAATATATCCGCCAAAAAGAGCTTAGCAAGAGCACAAAGGTTAGTATCGATGAGCTTAGCGCTAAGATAGCTGAGGGCGAGCTAAAAACACTTCCAGTCATCATCAAAGCTGACGTTGGCGGCTCGCTTGAGGCGCTAAAAGCAAGCCTAGAAAAACTAGCAAATGATGAGATCAGAGTAAATGTGATCCACTCAGGCGTTGGCGGCATCACGCAAAGCGACGTTGCACTTGCAAGCGCAAGTAACGACTGTATCATCCTTGGCTTTAACATAAGGCCAACTGGCGAGATAAAAGAGAAGGCAAAAGAGAGCGGCGTCGAGATAAAAACTTACAATGTTATTTATAATCTAATAGACGACGTGAAGGCTATTTTAGGCGGACTAATGTCACCTATCATCAGAGAAGAGCAGCTTGGTCAAGCACAGGTTCGCCAAGTGATCCACGTGCCAAAAGTTGGCACTATCGCTGGATGTATCGTCACTGAGGGCACGATAAACAGAGGGGCAAAAATTCGCCTTATTAGAGAAGGTGTGGTCGTTTATGAGGGCTTAGTTAGTTCATTAAAACGCTTCAAAGATGACGTAAAAGAAGTTGCTAAAGGCTACGAGTGTGGCGTTGGCATTGAAAATTTCAACGACATTAGAGAAAATGACTACATCGAAAGCTTCAAAGAAGTCAAGGAGAAAGCTACTCTATGAACGCTAACGAAATAAAGCGTATGAGAACAGAGAGTGTGCTAAAAGAGCTCATACCAGAGGCTCTAGCCACTCTTGAAGATAGCATTTTAAATGGACTTTGTGTCACTGACGTCGAGTGCAAAAAGGGCAGATACGACGCCTTTGTCTATCTTGACAAGATGATGTTTGATGAGCGCGAGCAAGAGTATATTTTGGGGCATCTAAAGCGCGTTTGTAGGCATTTGCAAAACCACTGCATGGCGGCTGAGGGCTGGTATAGATGTCCAAATTTTCACTTTAAATTTGACGATAGATTAGAGTATCAAAACCATATGGATAAGTTGTTTGATAAAATTTCAAAGGATTTAAACAAAAATGGATAATTTAGACAAACTAGTACGTGAATGCGGCGTCGAGCTTTACGACAGCGAGATCGCAAATGAAAATGGCAGGGCTATTTTTAGAGTTTATATCACAAAAGATGGCGGAGTGAGCCTTGATGATTGCGAAAAAGTGAGCCGTCTGCTCTCGCCTATCTTTGACGTGACACCGCCAGTTAGCGGGGATTATAACCTTGAGGTTAGCTCGCCTGGCCTTGAGAGAAAGCTTAGTAAGCCTTCACACTTTAAAGCGAGTGTTGGTGAGCTAGTTAAAATTCAAACCGAGGCTGAGAAATTTGCAGGAAGGCTTGTAAAAGCGGACGAAGAGAACATCGCAGTAGAAAACGAAGAGGGAATTTTTGAGATCAACATCAGTGAGATAAAAAAAGCAAAAACATATTTGGAGTGGTAAAATGCTAAGCGACATCGAGATAACTCACCAAACGAAGTTAGAACACATCAGTAAAGTTGCCGAAAGACTAGGCTTAAACGAAGACGAGCTTGAGCTTTACGGCAAATTTAAGGCCAAAATTTTCCCTAGACTTGAGCCATCAAACTCAAAGCTCATCTTAGTCACCGCGACTAACCCAACCCCATACGGCGAGGGCAAAACGACTATGTCGATCGGCCTAGCTGACGCATTAAATTCACTTAATAAAAAGGTTTGCCTAGCACTTCGCGAGCCATCTTTGGGACCAGTTTTTGGCATAAAGGGCGGAGCAGCAGGTGGTGGTTACTCGCAGCTTGCGCCGATGGAGGATCTAAATTTACACTTCACTGGCGATTTTCACGCTATAACATCGGCAAATAACCTCATTTCTGCCATGATAGATAATAGTCTCTATCAAGAAAACCCACTAAAAATCGAGAAAATTTTATGGAAGCGCTGTATGGATATGAACGACCGCGCGCTTAGATTTATCACTGTGGGTCAGGGCGGCAGAACGGACGGCGTGCCAAGAGAAGATGGCTTTAATATCACCGCCGCAAGCGAGATCATGGCTGTGCTTTGTCTAGCCACAAGCCTATCAGATCTAAAAGAGCGCGTGGCAAACATCATGGTCGCCTATGATAGCAATAAAAAGCCTATCTATGTGCGTGATCTAGGTTGCGAAGATGCTGTTTGCATACTTTTAAAAGATGCGATCAAACCAAATTTATTTCAAACGCTTGAACACACACCTACGCTCGTGCATGGTGGCCCATTTGCAAACATCGCACACGGCTGCAACTCAGTCATCGCAACAAAAACAGCTCTAAATTTAGCTGACTACGTCATCACTGAAGCTGGCTTTGGCTCGGAGCTTGGAGCGGAGAAATTTTTAGATATAAAATGCAGGGTTGCCGAGATTAAACCAAGCGCTGTGGTGCTTGTAAGCACGATCAGATCGCTAAAATATAACGGCGAAGCAAACAAAGACGAGATCACAAAACCAGATATGAATGCACTTAAAAAAGGTATCGAAAATCTTGGCGGACACATCGAAAATTTAAAAAGTAAATTTGGTCAAAACGTGGTTGTGGCGCTTAATAAATTTGGCTTTGACACCGATGAAGAGATAAATTTCGTAAAAGAGTACTGCCGTGAGCTTGGCGTAGAAATGGCAGTTTGTGAGAATTTCTTAAAAGGTGGCAAAGGTGCACTTGAGCTTGCCGAGCTAGTTTTAAAAGCGTGCGATAAGCCAAGCAAGATAAATTTCACCTACGAGATGAGCGATGATACAAAAACTAAAATCGAAAAGGTCGCTAAGGAAATTTATGGAGCTGGCGAGGTAGTCTTTGAAGAGGCCGCTCTTAAAAAACTTGAGATGATAAAAGAGCTAAATTTGAGCCATTTGCCAGTTTGTATCGCAAAAACGCAGTATTCATTTAGCGACGATGCGAAGCTTTTGGGTAGAGCAAAGGGCTTTACTTTTAGTGTAAAAGACCTTGACATTAGAACGGGAGCTGGCTTTATCGTCGCGGTTTGCGGTAAGATCATGCTGATGCCAGGACTTCCAAAAGTGCCAGCTGCGGTCAATATGAGGATAGACGCAGACGGCAAGATCGACGGCTTGTCGTAAATTTAAGAAAACACACTGGCAAAGGCTGGTGTGTTTTTTAAAGAGGCATGGATGAACGACGAATTTTACATGGGCCTTGCTTTAAGTGAGGCTTGGAAATTTCAGATCCTGACCTATCCAAATCCAGCCGTTGGATGCCTTGTCCTTGATGAAAATAGGCAAATTTTATCTTGCAAGGCTCATGAAAAGGCTGGATATTTACACGCTGAACCGACAGCGGTACTCTTTGCGCTTTGCAAAAAAAGTGAAAAATTTAAAGATGATTTTATAAAAGCGTATAACGCTAAATTTAGCTCTAAGATAAAAGATGGCGATTTTGGCCTTTTAGAGCTAAAATTTACCTATGAATTTATACTAAACAACCACTCAAATTTACTAAAAAATGCAAAAGCTTATGTCACGCTTGAGCCTTGCTCGCATCACGGCAAAACGCCACCTTGTGCAAATTTGCTAAAAGAGCTTGGTTTTGGTGAGGTTATAATTGGCAGCCACGATGAAAATAAAATAGCAAGTGGCGGTGGAAATTTGCTTCAAAGTGCTGGAGTGAAAGTTAAATTTGGCATTTTAAAAGAGCGCTGTGATAAGCTGCTTGAGCCATTTTTGGCATATCAAAATGGTGGATTTAGCTTTTTAAAAATCGCTCTTAGTAAAAATGGCGTGGCAAGCGGTGGCATCATCACAAATGAGCTTAGCCGCACGCATGTGCATAAACTAAGAAGCGTCATAGATACATTGGTGATCGGTGGCAACACAGTGCGGACAGACCGACCAAGGCTCGATACCAGACTTATAAAAAATGGCAAAAACCCAGACGTCATAATCTACTCAAGAGACGATAAATTTGATGAAACATTGCCACTTTTTAGCGTACCAAATCGCAAAGTTAGCATTCAAAAAGAGCTTGATCTAAAAGGAGTTTGCATGTTTGAAGGAGCTGGCGAGTTTTTAAAACTTGCAAAAGAGGGCAAGCTAGCAAATGTAAAGTGGCTACTTATCTATCAAAGCTCAAATTTTAAAAATGGTGAAAATTTGAGCCTTGATCTAAATTTAAAGCCACTTTTTAGTGGTAATTTTGGGGATGATAGTTACACTTGGTATGAAATTTTGGATTAAACATCTAGTCCAAAATAGTGTTTAACCAAAAAGCCGATGCCAAAAGAAATGATCGCAACGCCAAAAGTTATCACGCACATCTCAATCACTCTTGGTAAAAATTTAAGCTCCTTTGCCACGCTTATATAAAAGTTGTAAGTGATGATGGCAACTAGCGCAAAGAAAAACATCGACAAGACGGCGTAAAGACCGCTTGTAAAGATAAAAAATGGAAGTATCAAAAATGCCGTTGTTATGATGTACGAACCGCCTGTGTAGAGCGAGTAGGTAAGTGGTTTGATTTCGTCGCTTGGATTTTCTTTTGACTCGAGATATGCTGAGCCAGCCATAGAGAGTGCAGCTGCCACGCCCATGATAAGGCCTGTTGCGCCAACTGATTTTGTATTTGAAAATGCAAGCGCGATACCGCTAAGTGTGCCTGTTAGCTCAACTAAAGCATCATTCATGCCAAGCACGATGCCACCAGCATTTACGAGCTTTGTGTCTTTTAACATTGAGATTAGACTATTTTCGTGGTTCATCTCCTCTTCGTAAATATCACGAGCTTCAGGATATTCATCTACTATGTCAAGATAAAATTTCTCAGCATTTTCTTCGCGTGACTCCATAAATTTTAGAGTAAAAGATGTACCAAAAATTTTAACAAGTATCGTATAGAAGATGACTTTGAATAAATTTGCACTTCTGCTCTCGCCAGTTATCTTTTGACAAAAAGCATAGTGGCGTCTCTCTTTGGTGATTAATTTGCGAAGTACCTTTTTGTTCTCTTCGACTTTTTCGCTAGCTTCAAGAAGTGAGTATATAGCGGCATCGTCTGCTTCATTTTGCAATTGTTTTAAAGCAAGTCTTTTGTCTAACATAAAATTTTCCTTTTTTATAGCTTAGAAATTTAAGATTTTGATTTAGAAAGAGAGATAAGATGGTGCGATCAGCGAGACTCGAACTCGCACACCTAGCGGCACTACCCCCTCAAGATAGCGTGTCTACCAATTCCACCATGATCGCAAAAAAGAACAAAAGCCCCAAAAAGGGGCTAAATTTAAGCTTTACGCTTAGCCAAGCATTGGGTTTGCGTAAAGAACGATAAGTGTAATAACAAGTGCGTAGATAACTTGTGCTTCGATCATCGCAAGAGCGATAAACATTGTAGTCATAAGTTTGCTACCAACACCTGGGTTTCTAGCTGTTCCGCTGATAGTTGCAGCAGCTGTGTTACCCATACCTATAGCACCGCCAAGAGCTGCAAGGCCAAGGCCGATACCGCCAGCGATAACTGAATATGATCTGATCATCTCGCCGTCAGCGCCAAATGCGAATGCAGCAAGACCAAGAATTAAAAACACGATCTTTTTCATCGTTGCTCCTTTAAAATTTTAAAGCTCTTTCGGATCTGTCCCCTACTTAAACTTTATGAGCCGTAATATTACAAAAACAAAACTTTGTTTCAAATAAAAACACTAAAAATTTAAATTGCCTATAAAAAATTCTTGGCTTAGAAAAATGAAAGTTTTTTTATGCTATCTTTGAAAGAATTTAATTTATTCTTAATCTTAGGTTTTCAATGATAAACGAGAAATTTTCAAAGATAGGCTTTGTCCTTGCTATGGCTGGTTCTGCTGTGGGTCTTGGCAATGCCTGGAAATTTCCTACGATGGTGGGAAATAACGGCGGTTCGGCATTTATTATTTTGTATTTGCTTCTTACATTTGCTATCGCATTTGTGGCGTTTTTAGCGGAGCTTAGCATTGGCAAACTTGGCGAAAGTGACATCGTAAGCTCACTTTATAAACTTGCTCCAAAGCATAAAAAAGCGTGGTCGCTCTCTGGCTTTTTCATGATCGGTGCGATCCTTATAGCTTCATTTTATATGGTTGTTATTGGCTGGATTTTAAAGTATATCTATCTTAGTTTTTCGCCGCTTTTATCTGACACAAAAGAGGCTGCAGCGCAGTTTAACACGCTTTTGGCAAATGATCTAACCAGCGCCGTGCTATGCTTTTGCCTAGTTTTTTTAATGGTATTTTTTGCCGTTTCAAAAGGCGTAAAAAGTGGCATCGAAAAGCTAAATATATGGATGATGCCAAGCCTTTTTGTCTTGCTAGTTTGCATGCTTTTTTACGCACTTAGCATGGGAGATGGCTTTGTGAAGGCGGCTAAATTTTTATTTGTACCAAATTTTAGTGCGATCACGCCAGATGTTGTTTTGCAAGCTCTCGGCCTTGCGTTTTTCTCGCTATCTATGGGCGTTGGCGTCATACCGACATACGCTGCAAATTTACCAGAGCGCACAAATTTAATAAAATCAACGCTTTCTATCATCTTTATAAACATCTTAATAGGCATTATGATGGGCCTTGTCGTATTTACCTTCATATTTGCTTATGGTGCTGATAGCACGGCAAGTGGTCCAGGCCTTATCTTTATCTCGCTTGTCACGCTTTTTGCAAAGCTTGGCGTTGTTGGCAACGTTATGGCGGTCGCATTTTTCGTATCGTTATTGTTTGCTGGTATCACGAGCGCGGTTTCGATGATCGAGCCTTTTGCCTATTATTTGGTTAGGAAATTTGAAATTTCAAGAAAGATGGCGCTTCTTTACATCGGTGCCTTTGTCTATATCTTGGGCATCTTTTGCATACTTTCATATTATTCAGACACATCAAGTGCTTTTAGCGTTTGCGGTAAGCCATTTTTTGATGCGCTTGATTTTCTCACTTCAAATATCATGATGCCAATAGGTGCTATCGTATTTAGCTTTTTTGTTGGCTACAGGCTCAAAAAAGAGAGTTTGTATCTGCTCTTTGGCGATTTTATGGGAAGAGCATTTTTTGAAATTTGGTACTTTTTCTTAAGATATGTCGTGCCAGTTGCCATTTGTGCGATAATGATCTACCAGATGGCAGGTAAATAATGGCAGAGAGATTTAGTAAAATTGGCTTTATCCTTTCTATAATTGGAGCGGCTATTGGCCTTGGTAACGCATGGAAATTTCCATACATGGTCGGCAGTAACGGCGGTTCGGCATTTATCCTTGTATATCTATTTTTTGCCTTTGCTGTTGGTCTTAGCATATTTTTTGCTGAGATGGCGATGGGTAAAATTTCACGCCTTGATACGGTTGGAGCGTTCAAAAGCCTAGCTACAAAAGGGGCAAGCTCTTGGAAATTTGCCGGTATTATCATGGTGACTGGGCTATTTATCGCATCTTTTTACACGCTCATCATTGGCTGGGTTTTAAAATACGTCATTTTAAGTCTTAGCGAGCTACCTAAAGATATGGCAAGCTCAGAGACGTTTTTTGTAAATTTCACCTCAAATGGCATAAATGAACAAATTTTATACTTTAGCATCGCATTTTTTGCCTACTTTTTCATCCTTACAAAAGGCGTAAAAAGCGGCATAGAGCGCATAAATGTCTATCTCATACCAGCTCTTTTTATCTTGCTTATGCTTATGCTTGGCTACTCTTTTGGCATGGAGGGCTTTGATAAAGCGGCTAAATTTCTACTAGTGCCTGACTTTTCAAAGATAGATCAAGCAGCTGTTTTAAACGCTCTTGGACTTGCTTTTTTTACGATGTGCGTTGGCATTGGCTGCATACTTACTTACTCATCAAGTCTAAGTGATGATACAAATTTATTTACCTCATCGCTCTATGTCGTCTTTGCAAATATCATAATAAGCGTCATCATCGGCCTTATCGTCTTTACATTTACATTTGAGTTTGGCTCAGAGCCATCAAAAGGCGCAGGGCTTGCTTTCATCTCGCTACCAACGCTATTTGCTAAGCTTGGCTTGCTTGGAAATTTCTTGGCATTTACATTTTTTATATCGCTATTTTTTGCTGGCATCACCTCGGTTATCTCAATGGTTGAACCGTTTATATTTTTCTTAAGCAAAAGCCTAAATTTTAGTAGAAACAAATCGATCCTAATTGTCGCTTGTGTGGTTTATATTTTAGGAATTTTATGCGCATTAAGTGGCACAAACGAATTTAAAGATGCACTTACATTTTTTGGTAAGAGCTTTTTTGACTTGCTTGATTATCTCAGCTCAAACATCATGCTCCCGCTTGGTGGCATCTTGTTTGCTATCTTTGTTGGCTACTTTATGAAATTTGAGCTTTTAAAAGAGCTATTTGTGCCTTATATGGGCAAGGTTGTATTTAAAATTTGGTATTTTTTAATAAGGTTTGTAGCACCTATTTTAGTCTTAGTGGTGCTAATAAGGGAGATCTCATAATGGCAAAAGAACAATTTTCTAAAATAGGCTATGTCCTAGCAGTCGCTGGATCGGCTGTCGGACTTGGCAATGCATGGAAATTTCCATACATGGTTGGTGAAAACGGCGGTTCGGCGTTTATTATCCTATATCTTTTGATAACTTTTCTAGTCGGCGTGCCTATCTTTATGGCGGAGCTTAGTATCGGCAAGCTTAGCGAGAGTGACAGCGTCAATGCTTTTAGAAAGCTGGCAGCTAAAAATAAAAATTTATGGCAGCTGGTTGGAATTTTAGCCATGGTTACAGCAGCTATCATCTCATCATATTACATCGTTATAATAGGCTGGGTCTTTAAGTATTTTGTCCTATCTTTTTCTGGCTTGCCAAGCGATATAGATAGCTCAAAAGTGATATTTAATGATCTTTTGACGCATGGTCTTGGCGAGCAGACGCTATATTTTGTTATAGCATTTGCAGCTTGCTTTTACATCCTTTCAAAAGGCGTAAAAAGCGGCATAGAGAAGCTAAATGTTTGGATGATGCCAAGCCTATTTATCATGGTTTTGATCATGCTTATATTTTCTATGACGATGGATGGCTTTTCTAAATCAGCCGAGTTTTTGCTCATCCCTGACTTTAGTAAAATTTCATTTAACTCACTCTTGCTAGCTCTTGGACTTGCATTTTGGACGCTATCTCTTGGCATGGCAGCGATCATTACCTATTCAGCTAGCCTAAGCGATGATACAAATTTAGCCACTTCAACGCTAAGCATCGTCTTTATAAACATCGCGCTTGCTATCATGATAGGTCTTGTTATCTTTACTTTTATATTTGAATTTGGAGCTACTCCGTCTCAAGGTCCAGGGCTTGTCTTTATCTCGCTACCAACGCTATTTGCTAAGCTTGGCGTGATAGGTCAAATTTTAGCTGTGGCATTTTTTGCTGCGCTCATCTTTGCTGGTATCACATCAGCGATCTCTATAGTTGAGCCATTTGCATTTTTCTTGATCAGAGAGTATGGCATGAGTAGAAAAAAAGCGCTTTGCATAGTTGGAGCTGGGATTTTCATAGTGGGATTTTTATGTCTTTTATCAAATATAGAAAATGTTGGCGATAAATTTATGATATTTGGTAAAAATTTCTTTGACTTCCTAGACTTTACTGCTTCAAATATCTTGCTACCAATTAGCGGTATCGGTGGAGCGATATTTGTAGGATATTTTATGAAAAAAGATGCTTTATATGTGCTATTTAGCCCATATATGAGTGATTTTGTATTTAATACATGGTATTTTTTACTAAGATATGTAGCACCAGTTTGTGTGCTCATCATCATGATAAATGAACTATTAAAGGTTTTTAATGGATAAGATTGAGAGATTTTTTGACAAAGCTGGTGATATAGTCGGCTATATTTGTATGTTTATTATGGCTTTGATGATAATAGACGTATTTTTTAACGTTGTGGCAAGATACTTTTTCTCTTACGGCAACGTTGCATTTCAGGAGCTTGAGTGGCACTTTTTTGCTGTGATATTTCTACTTGGCATGAGCTATGCTCTAAAAGAGGACGCACATGTTAGAGTTGATATCTTTTATGCTAAATTTTCAGAAAGAAATAAAGCTCTTGTAAATATGCTTGGCACTGTATTTTTTATCATACCATTTGCGCTTTTGGTTTCAAATTTATCATTTGGATTTGTAGGAGATGCGTATAGCTCGGCAGAGGCCAGCGCAGATCCAGGCGGTCTTACCCATAGATGGATCATAAAAGCGATGATCCCTTTTTCATTTTATGTGCTTGTATTTTTTGCGATTGGCTTTTTTATAAGAAATTTCAATCTTTATAAAAAAGCTAAAAAGGGGGAATAATGGCTGGTTTAATAATGTTTATAGCCGCGCTATTGATGCTTGGCATTGGCTTTCCAGTGGCATTTACCTTTGGTGCGGTCGCGATGATATTTGGCATGGTTGGCAGCGTCATAGAGAGCCTTAGCGATGGCGATGGACTACTTGGCAGTATAGAAGTGTTTAAAGATATGTTTAACTTCATGCCTTATAGGATTTTTTCTATCATGGAGAGTAGAATTTTCATAGCAGTTCCACTCTTTGTCTTTATGGGCGTCGTGCTTCAAAAGTCAAAGCTAGCTGAGAGACTACTTGAGAGCATGGGTATGCTCTTTGGAGAAATCAGAGGCGGTATCGCGATAAGCACCATTTTGGTTGGCGCGCTTCTTGCAGCATCAACTGGCGTCGTAGGAGCTAGCGTTGTTGCTATGGGTGTTATAAGCTTGCCTGTAATGTTAAAGTATAAATACGATCAATCCCTTGGTTGTGGTACGATATGCGCTGCTGGTACGCTTGGTCAGATCATCCCACCTTCTATCGTGCTTATCATCTTGGGCGATATCTTTTCAGTGCCAGTTGGTGAGCTTTTTCACCAAGCTATTGTGCCAGGACTCACGCTAGTTGGAGTTTATATAGTTTATATTTTGATAGTTGCTTATCTTAAGCCAGAAGTTGCTCCTATCGTAAAAGATGAGAGCGGCGTTAGTAAATTTAAGCAGATCATTAGAGCGCTAATTGCGATCTTCCCGCCACTTTTACTAGTTATTTGTGTGCTAGGATCCATTTTTGCAGGTATCGCTACACCGACTGAAAGCTCAGCATTTGGCTGCGTTGGCGCTATCATCTTGGCAATATTTTATAGGACATTTTCATTTTCTATGATGAAAGAGGCTTTGGCTGAGAGCGTAAAAACTACAGCTCTAGTCTTTGCTATACTTGTTGGTGCGACTGCCTTTTCTATGGTCTTTAGCTACACTGGAGGCGATGAGATAGTTGAAAATTTCATGACAAATTTACCAGGCGAGAAGTGGGGCTTTATCATCTTTAGTATGGCTGTTATCTTTGTGCTTGGTTTTTTTATAGATTTTGTTGAAATTTCATATATCGTGCTTCCTATCTTGGTGCCAATCGCCGCAAAACTAGGCATAAACCCAGTCTATCTAGCGATCTTAGTTGCTATGAATTTACAAACTTCATTCTTGACGCCGCCATTTGGATTTAGTCTATTTTTCTTAAGATCAGTCGCACCTGCTGAGATAAAAACAGCTGCTATTTATAAAGGCGTGGTGCCTTACATCATCATCCAAGTGGCAGTTTTAGTCTTTTTCTGCGTCTTTTTGATGGAGATAAAGCCGATGCTTGATGCGAGCCACGGCGGATTATTTAACTTCTTACTCTCACTTTTTAAATGATATAAAAGTTTTTGGTTGTAAAATACCAAAAACAAGCAAAATGGCTAATTTGAGTTTCTGTCAAATTTAGCCATTTTTTATGACCGCTTTTTAGTAAATTTATAAATTTAATGAGGTGAAATATGGCAAAGAAATTTATCGATGTTATGGATACGACTTAGAGATGGCTTTCAGTCGGTTTATGGCGCTAGAGTGCTTATGAACGACTTTTTGCCCGCGCTTGAAGCAGCCAAGGAAGCTGGCATAGAGCATTTTGAATTTGGCGGTGGGGCTAGATTTCAAAGCCTTTATTTTTACCTAAATGAGGACGCTTTTGCGATGATGGATAAATTTAGAAGCATCGTAGGACCAAAAGCAAACCTTCAAACCCTAAGTAGGGGCGTAAATACTGTCACACTTGACACCGGTAGCCGCGAACTAATAGACCTTCACGCAAAACTTTTCAAAAAACACGGAACTACTACTATTAGAAATTTTGACGCACTAAATGATGTTGAAAATTTAAAATATTCAGGCGAGAGGATCGCTCATCACGGGCTAAAACACGAAGTAGTCGTTACTATGATGGATCTGCCTAGTGGCTGTGTGGGAGCTCATGATGTTAAATTTTATGAAAAAATTTTAAGAGAAATTTTAGATGCAAATATCCCTTATCACAGCGTTTGCTTTAAAGATGCAAGTGGCACAAGTAGCCCACAAAAGGTCTATGAAACCATAAAAATGGCTAGAAAACTACTCCCAGAAAAAACTCATATCAGACTTCACACGCATGAAACTGCAGGCGTAAGTGTCGCTTGCTATCTTGCAGCGCTTGAAGCTGGCGTTGATGGCATAGATCTAGCCGCAAGCCCAGTAAGTGGCGGCACAAGTCAGCCAGATATCCTAACCATGCTTCACGCAGTAAAAGGCAAAAACTACGATCTTGGCGGACTTGACGTGGAGAAAATTTTAAAATATGAAAGCGTTTTGAATGATTGTTTAAAAGAGTATTTCTTACCGCCTGAAGCTGTGCAAGTAAGCCCACTCATACCATTTTCACCTATGCCAGGTGGCGCGCTCACCGCAAATACTCAGATGATGAGAGATAACAACATCTTAGATAAATTCCCAGAGGTCATACTTGCTATGCGCGAAGTGGTGCAAAAGGGCGGATACGGCACTTCGGTAACCCCCGTTAGTCAGTTTTACTTCCAACAAGCATTTAATAACGTGATGTTTGGCAAGTGGAAAAAGATCGCTGAGGGATACGGCAAAATGGTGCTTGGCTACTTTGGCAAGACCCCAGTTACGCCTGATAAAGAGATCATTAAGCTTGCAAGCGAGCAGCTAGGCTTAAAACCAACTACAAAACATGCAGTTGATATAGCTGATAAAGATGAGAGCAAGTCACTTGCGCATGTAAAAGAAATTTTAAAACAAAATAAGATCAAAGTTACCGAAGAAAACGTCTTTATCGCAGCAGCTTGTAAAGAAAAAGGCATCGCATTCTTAAAAGGTGAGGCCAAAGTAAATGTAAGAAAGATTGATCCAAACGCTAAGGCAAATGAGGGCAGACAAACTCAAAGCGGCAGATATAGCGTCGTCGTAAATGGCAGCCGATACAATGTCGAAGTAAGCGAAGGCTTTAACGACAGCATCCAAGTAAAATCAATCACTGAAGTTGAAGGCAAGAGCGTAAAAAATGCCAAAAGTGCAGTAGCAGGCGCAACAGAAAATGACATCGTTGCAAGCTTGCCAGGCGCTGTGCATAAAATTTTAGTAAGCGCAGGAGATCATGTAAAAAAGGGTCAGGCCGTAGTTGTGCTTGAAGCGATGAAGATGGAGATAGAGGTTAAGGCCCCAAAAGACGGCATCATAGGCTCTATCGAGGTTAGCAAAGGTCAAAGTGTCGCGAACAATCAAGTGGTGGCTAGATTTAAATAAATCTGCCACTTTTAAAAAGATAGTGTTAAGCGAAATTTGATTAACATTTTGATGACTTTTAGGTCAAATTTATAAAGAAACGAAAATTTAAAAGGAAACAACATGATAAATAAGCTAGACGAGCTAGGTCTAAAAGAGATCAAAAAGATAAATCACAATCTAAGCTACGACGAGCTTTTTGAGCTTGAAAAGGCGAACAACGAGGGCAGAGTCTCTAGTAACGGCACATTTATGGTTGATACTGGCATCTTTACTGGTAGAAGCCCAAAAGACAAGTATTTTGTCAAGCAAGATCCAAGCCAAAAATACATCGCTTGGGGCAAGATAAATCAACCTATCACAAAAGAGCTATTTGACAAGCTTCTTAAAAAAGCAAAAGAGCAGCTTAGCTGTAAAGAAATTTTCATCCAAGATGCATTTTGTGGAGCTAGCAAAAAGAGCCAAAAATCAGTCCGCTTCGTCACTGAAGTAGCGTGGCAAGCGCACTTTGTAAAAAATATGTTTATCCGTCCAAGTGAAGCAGAGCTGGCTAAATTTGAGCCTGATTTTGTAGTATATAACGCTTGCAAGACAAAAAATGAGGATTACAAGGCTGACGGACTACATTCAGAGGTTTTTGTCATATTTAACGTCGAAGAAAATGTCGCAGTGATCGGTGGCACATGGTATGGCGGCGAGATGAAAAAGGGCATTTTTTCTATGATGAACTACTGGTTGCCACTTGAGGGCAAGCTAAGCATGCACTGCTCTGCAAACGTAGGCGAGAAGGGCGATACGGCGCTATTTTTCGGCCTATCTGGCACTGGTAAAACGACACTTTCAACCGATCCAAAACGCAAACTAATAGGCGATGACGAGCACGGCTGGGACGATGATGGGGTGTTTAACTTTGAGGGTGGCTGCTATGCAAAATGTATCAACCTTGATCCAAGCAGCGAGCCAGAAATTTACGCAGCGATCAGGCGTGATGCACTACTTGAAAATGTCGTGGCTGACGAAAACGGCGTGGTTGATTATAAAGATGGCTCAAAGACTGAAAACACACGCGTGAGCTATCCGATCTATCACATCGACAACTACGAGCCAAGCTCAAGTGCTGGCCATCCAAAAAATATCATCTTTTTAAGCGCTGACGCTTTTGGCGTGCTTCCTCCAGTTGCAAAGCTAACAAAAGAGCAGGCGATGTATTATTTCTTAAGTGGCTACACAGCAAAAGTTGCTGGCACAGAGCGCGGTATCACCGAGCCAGTCGCTACTTTTAGCGCTTGCTTTGGCGAGCCATTTATGCCACTTCACCCAACCGTCTATGCAAAACTGCTTGGCGAGAAGATCGATAAACACGGCGTTAATGTCTATCTTGTAAATACAGGCTGGAGCGGCGGTGCTTACGGCGTTGGCAAGCGCATGAGCATAAAAGCAACACGTGCTTGCATAAATGCGATCCTTGATGGTAGCATCACAAAATGCGAATTTGAAAATTTTGATAAATTTAACTTCGCTATCCCAAAAGAGCTTGATGGTGTAGAGACAAAACTGCTAAATCCAATAAATACATGGACACACCCAGCTGAGTACAATATTTCACGCGACAAGCTTGCTAAAATGTTTGTTGAAAATTTCAAACGCTATGAAGATGTAAAAGAGGGCGTTGAGTACGCCAAAGCTGGCCCAAAAGCTTAAATTTATAGCCTTGTGGGTAAATCCTTACAAGGCTTTTAAATTTAAACTATCAAATAGTAAAAATTTTAGAGCTGTGAAATATAGCTCTTTTTTAAATTTCTAATACAAAATTTAAAACATTTTGCGAAATAGCTCGGTTAAATTTAACGAGACTTTCTAAAATTTTCTCATCAAAAAATTACTCTTTATAAATGCTCGAAAAATTTAATCGCCTGACATCAGAAATTTTAATACAAGTGATCTTTGCAGTAAAAAATTTACAATTTAGCCAAAACACACCAGCTAAATTTAAATCAAAATACTAAATTTCACTAGACTTTCTAAAGTTTCTCGCTATAAAACTACACTTATTAAGCAAGCTCTAAAAATCACCCATCAGATATCAAAAATTTTTAATATAAGCAATCTTTGTAGCTAGAGCTAAAATTTAGCCAAAATGCTCCAGCTAAATTTGATATCAAATTTCTACTATAAAAGTTGCTGTTGTATTTAGTGTAAGTTGCAGTTAAAACGAAAATTTAGCCAGGTGTCTGGCTAAATTTAATCAAAATACTCTCTTTTCTAGTCCAAATTCTACGCCAGCTTTTGCTAACTCAAATGTCGCATCTATAAATTTATACTCGCTGCTGATAAATGGTAAAAACATCGGTATCTCAGTGCAGCCTGCGATATAAACGTCAGCTTCAATGTTTGAAAGCACTTCGTAAAACACTGGCACATACTCTTCTAGCTTGCCAGCTTTGACGCCCTTGTAGATGCACTCCATGATGACATCTTGCGTCTCTTTGCTAAAATCCACGCTCTTTAGCCCGCGCTCTTTTAAAATTTGATCATAAACGCCTGCCTTTTTTGTGCCACTTGTTGCGATGACAGCGATATTTTTAGCGTGTGGATATTTCTTTTGCAAGGCATCTACTGTAACTTTTGCAATGTGCAAAATTTTCACTCCAGCCTCTTTTTCGATGCTTGGAGCAAAGTAGTGAGCTGTGTTACAAGCCATTAGCATCGCATCGCATCCTGCATTTTTTAAAAGTTTAGCACTTTGAATCAGCTTTGGAAGCGGACTTTCTCCCTCGCCCATGATAAATTTTGTCCTATCTTCTATCTGTGCGTATGAGTCGATAACGATGTGTAGGTGCTCTTGATCGCAAGTTGCTGGGGTTATATCGATGATCTTTTTGTATAAATCAGCCGTGGCAAGTGGTCCCATGCCGCCTATGATGCCTAATGTCTTCATAGCTCCTCCAAATTAAAATTTTCAATAATTATAATATTAGTTTCTATATTTAAAAATAAAATTTCTAAATTTTCATTGGGTATTGCAAAAATAGGGGATAAGCACTTTAAGTTTTGAAGTAAATTTTAAGATAAAAAGGGGCGATTTGCCCCTTAAAAAATTCTATTATGAGTGGAAGTGAAATTCGTCTGGATGATCTAGTGCGTATCTAAATTTCTCCATATCGACCTTTTTGTCCCAGATAGAAACGATCATGCAGCCAACGGCATTACCGCAAAGGTTACCAACAGCACGCATCTCTGACATAAATTTATCAACGCCAAGTAGCACAGCCACGGTGACTACTGGTATGCCAGTGCTTGGAAGTGCGCTTAGTGTGCCAGCAAGGACGACAAAGCCAGATCCTGTAACGCCAACCGCGCCTTTACTTGTGATCATTAGCACGATTAAAATGCTTATTAGGTGCTCAAAACTTAGCGGGATATTAAACGCTTGAGCTAAGAAGATAACGCTTAAGCTTAGATAGATATTGGTGCAGTCAAGGTTAAATGAGTAGCCAGTCGGGATGATAAGGCCTACTGCGCCTCTATTTATGCCAGCTGCTTCTAGCTTTTGCATAAGTGGTGCAAGAGCTGTCTCGCTCGAGCTTGTAGCAAAAACTACCAAGACCTCTTTTGAGATAAAGCGCATAAATTTAAAGACATTGACCTTGGCAAAGTAGCAAATGACGCCAAGCACGACAAAGATGAAAAAGCAGCTTGCAAGTGCCATAACAACAAGAAGCTCCATCATACCAAGAAGCGTTCCGATGCCAAATTTACCGATCAAATAAGCCATCGCTGAAAAGGCAGCCACTGGGCTAAATAGCATAAGCCAAGTAAGTAGCTTTAAGACGTAGTGCTGGATAAATTCAAGCGGTTTTAGACAAGCTTGCTTTTTATCATGCGCTAGCAACGAAAGCACGATGGCAACGACTATCGCCATGAAAAGTACTTGAAGTGTGTTTGACTTTATAAATGGATCAAGTATGTGCACGTAAGGGAAGATGTCATCTACTGGCACAGCACCTCTTAAAAGATGAAGTGTATGTGCTAAAAAGCCGCTATTTGCGTCCATATTTCCAGCTTGAGATGTAAATTTAGCCACGCTTGAGGCGTCAAGCTGAGTGTAGTCAAGGTTCATGCCGTGCCCCGGACGAAGCGTCTCACCAAAGATGATACCAACAGCAAGAGCAAGCGTACTAACTATCTCAAAGTAGATAAATGCCTTAAGTCCGATGGTGCCAAGATCTTTTAAGCTTTCAAGTCCGACGATGCCTGAGACGATTGTTAAAAAGATGATAGGGCCGATTAAAATTTTAAGGGCTTTTATAAAATAATCAATGCCTGGCTTGCTCGCTATGCCAAGCTCAGGTGCGACCATACCGACGATAACACCGCCAACTATACCTATCACAACCCAAATGGCGAGATTGGTAAATAGCCTCACAAAGAGACTTTTTTGCGTTTTTGCACTCTCCATAAATTCCCCTTTTATAGGCTCTCTTTGATCTCTGCTGAGATGATCTTGTCGCCTTGTCTGATAGCATCAAGCACCTTTAAGCTCTCGTCATCAACGCACTTTCCAAAGACTGTATGCACGCCGTCAAGATGAGGTTGCTTGCTGTGGCAGATGAAAAACTGCGATCCGCCAGTGTCGCGACCTGCATGAGCCATGCTAAGGCTGCCACGCTCGTGCTTTACCTTTTGATTATCGCATTCACATTTTATCCTCCAGCCAGGACCGCCTGTGCCTGTGCCATTTGGGCAGCCACCTTGGATGACGAAATTTGGTATAACTCTGTGGAAATTTAGGCCATTATAAAAGCCTGTTTTTATCAAATGGACAAAATTTGCAACAGCTTGCGGTGCATCCTCGGCAAAAAGCTCAAGTTTGATATCGCCTTTTTCTGTCTTTAAAACCGCAAATTTATCTTTTTTTAGTTCGTCTAAATTTATATCATAGACTTTTAACTCATCAAAACGCATGTTGCTCCTTTTTACTCGATATTTGTATAAACTGCTTGGACGTCATCGTCGTCTTCTAGCTTGTCAAGAAGCCTTTCAACCTCAAGCATTTGCTCTTCATCTAGGCTCACGGTTTGATTTGGTAAGTATTGAAGTGAAGCTTTTTTAACTACTAAATTTAACTTCTCTATCCCTTCATGCAGTGTGCCAAAATTTGCGTAATCACCATAAACAAATAGTGCGTTTTCATCTTCTTCAATGTCACTTAGTCCATAATCAATCAGCTCAAGCTCGATCTCTTCGATATTAGCACTTGGTTTTTCAAGCTCAAAAACGCTCTTTCTTGTAAACATAAAGCTAAGGCTGCCACTTGGCAAAATTTCTCCGCCATTTTTGCTAAATATCGCTTTTACATTTGCAACTGTCCTTGTTGGGTTGTCAGTAGCGCACTCAACGATGATTTGCACGCCGTGAGCTGCTTTGCCGTCATAAAAGATAGTCTTGATATCTGCGCTATCTTTGCCATTTGCTCTTTTTATAGCCGCATCAATGTTATCTTTTGGCATATTTTCAGCCTTTGCTGCTGCGATGGCTGCACGAAGTTTTGGGTTCATATCTGGATCACATCCGCCATCTTTTGCCGCTACTGTTATAGCCTTTGCAAGTTTTGGAAATACCTTGCTCATCTTATCCCATCTAGCTTCTTTTGCTGCTCTTCGGTACTCAAATGCTCGTCCCATAAATATCCTTAAATAAATTTTTTACGGATTATAACTAAAAAAATTTTATACTTTTTTAAAACATTTTTAGTTTGCCTGCTAAAGTGCATAATTTGCAAATTTAAAAATAATATTTGGTAAAAATTTAAGCTAAAGGCATATAATCATACTCATGATAAAAAATGCTCAAAAACAAGATGCAAAAATCTGCATAAAACTACTAAATTTAGCCATGGAGGATATCGCCTACAAGCTAAGTGGCTACGACGATCCTGCAAAAAGTGACGAAATTTTAGAGAAATTTTTTCAAAGCGAGACAAATAGACTTAGCTATAAAAATGTCTATGTCTATAAGCGTGACGAGCAGATCATCGCTGCTATGTGTGCATATTTTGGTGGCGACGTAGCTCAGCTTGATAGTGAAATTTCACAGCATCTAAAGGCGCTTGGCAAAGATGCCCAGATAGAAAAAGAGTGCTTTGACGATGAGTTTTATATAGATAGCATCGCTGTGGATGAGAAATTTAGAGGCCAAGGGCTTGCAAAAGAGCTTATCAAGCACTCATTTGCCAAAGCAAAAGAGCTAGGACATAAAAAGGTCTCGCTGATAGTTGATGTAAATAAGCCAAAAGTTCGTAAATTTTACGAGAGCCTTGGCTTTAAATTTAACACCAAAAAGATCATAAATTTACACGAATACGACCACATGATAAAGGAGATAATATGAAAACATTTGAGGTAAATAACGTGCATTGCCAAAACTGCGCAAATACTATAAAAAACGCACTTGAAGATGACTTTGGCGAGATAAAAGTCGATCTTAGCAAAGAGCCAAGGCAAGTAAGCCTTGATATAAAAGATGGCGATGTAGAGAAATTTAAATCAGAAATGGCTGATCTGGGATTTGACGTTATAAAGGAGCTTTGATATGCCTTTAAAAGTCAAGCTAAATATAGCGGGAATGAGCTGCGTAAATTGCTCAAACGCTATCGAGAAAGTTTCCAAAAAGATAGATGGGGTGCTTGAAGCAAATGTAAATTTTGCAAACGCAAGCGGTGAGTTTGTCCTAAAAGACGCCAGCGTGCGTGAAGTTTTAGAGCAAAAGATAAAGAAGCTCGGCTACTTTGTGGCGACAAATATTGATGAATTTGAAGCCAAAAGAGACGAGCATATAACCTCGATAAGAAATAAATTTATATTTGCATTTATCGCAAGCATCGTGATAATGGCACTTGAGATGTTCGCGCCTCATAACTTGCTAGTAAATTTACTCATGCTAGTTTTAGCGTTTTTGGTGCTAGCTTTTAGCGGCAAAGACTTCTTTGCTCACGCCATAGAGGCTGTTAAAAACAAAAACTACGATATGAACGTGCTTGTAGCTCTTGGAAGCGGCAGTGCGTTTTTATACTCGCTTTTTGTTGTGATCTTTTCAAATTTTATCCCAGATGATCTAAAAAACGTCTATATCTCGGGCGCAGCGATGATAATAACCTTTGTGCTGCTTGGCAAGTATCTTGAAGAGCGCTCAAAGGCAAAGGCAGGTGACTACCTAAAGACGCTACTTAAAATTTCGCCAAAGACCGCCTTTTTGGTCATGCCAGACGGCCAGAGCAAAGAGGTAAATGTAAATGAGCTAAAAGTAGGCGACATCGTCATCGTAAAAAATGGCTACAACATCCCAAGTGATGGCGTGATAGTTCAAGGTGGCGCTGAGATAGATGCTTCTATGCTTACAGGAGAGAGCTTGCCAGTTTATAAAGAGGTGGGAGATGGCGTATTTGCTGGCACCCTAAACACAAATGGCTATATAAGTGTCAAGGTAACAAAGAGTTCTTACGAGAGCTTGCTATCTCAAATTTTAAGCTTGTTAAGCGACGCTAGCTCCAAAAAGATGCCTATCGGACGGCTGGCTGACAAGATAGCAAACATCTTTGTACCAAGTGTGGTGGCGATCTCAGTTCTTACATTTTTTATATGGATAATTTTTAGTGGAAATTTCGCCTATGCGATTTCTAGCGCGATCTGCGTGCTTATCATCTCATGCCCATGCGCACTAGGACTTGCCACGCCAATAGCAATCGTAAGCTCGCTCGCGCGTGGTGCAAAAGCTGGGATTTTGGTGAAAAATCCAGAGGTTTTGGAGCTTATAAAAGATGCTAAATTTGTAGCATTTGACAAAACTGGCACGCTAAGTAAGGGGCTAATCAGCGTCAAAAGTTCAAATTTGAGCGAAAAAGAGCTAGAGCTAGTGGCATCTGCTGAAAATTTAAGCGAGCATCCGATCTCAAAAGCGATCGTAACATACGCAAAACAAAATTACATAAATTTACAAAAGCTAAATGGCAAATTTCAAAACGTAGTTGGTCAAGGCATCGTCTATGAAGACGAGAGTAACAAGATAATAATAGGTAATGAAAAGCTGCTCGCAGCAAACGATATCTTGCTAAATGAAGCTGATAGTGAGGCGATAAAAGAGGCTACAAGTGACGGAAGCGGCGTCATACTTTGTGCGCTAAATCAAAAATTTAGCGGCTTTTTAACGCTAAGTGATGAGCTAAAAAATGAAGCAAATGACGTTATAAACGAGCTTTCAAGGCTAAATTTACAAAGCGTGATCCTCTCAGGTGATGATAAAAAAGTAGTGGCAAATATCGCTAGCAAGCTAAATGTGAGCGAATATTATGCAAATATGCTGCCTGAGGATAAATTTAACAAGGTAAAAGAGCTCATGAGCCGAGGTGGCGTGATCTTTGTAGGGGACGGCATAAACGACTCGCCATCGCTTAAAGAAGCAAGCGTTGGCATCGCTATGAACTCAGGCTCAGACATCGCTAAAGGCGCTGGCGATATCGTGCTTGTAAAAAACGATCTGCGTGGCGTAAGTGGGCTTGTAAAGCTTGCAAATGCGACTATTGCTAACATAAAAGAGAATTTGTTTTGGGCATTTATGTATAACGCCATTTGCATACCAGTGGCTGCTGGCGTGCTATATCCGGTATTTGGACTGCTTTTAAGCCCAGTTTATGGCTCGATGGCGATGTGCTTAAGTTCGGTCACTGTCGTTCTAAATGCGCTTAGACTTAGATATTTGAAGTTTAAGGACTAAATTTGAGACTTGGAGAGCTTTACAGCGTCGTAGCTGCTGCACTTGCTACAAATTTTAATGGCATCTTGGGCGTCTCATCTTTTATGCGTATCAAAAAGACAAGTGCGTGGATAACGCAGACAAAGAGTGATGCGAACGTAAAAGGAAATGAGCTTTACGCTAAATTTATCAAAGATGAGAGCAGTGCAGCTCTGTGTGATGATTTTGTCATTTTAAAGGCAAAATTTGAAGCAAGCTACTATTTTTCAAGTGCAAAAGATGATTTGGCACAATTTTATAAGGCTATAAATTTTGAGCCAAAAATGGGCGAGGTTGATAGCATCTCAAATCAGCTCATTTTGATAGCAAATATCTTAAAAAAAGAGGCGACAAAAGAGTCTATGCAGCTTCTTGCTGCTTTTAGCCTCTCTTTTTTCTTGCCATATGCCGAGCAACTTGCAAAAGAGCTTGAACAAAATGCTAACAGTAACTTCTATAAGTCAATGGGATACTTTTTAGAGGATTTTTGTTTGGTTTTAAAAACTATTATCGGTAAGGCTTAGCCTTAAGCCTGTACCATTTCTGTCATCTGAGTTTTAATGCTTAAAATGTTATTTTGAATGCTTGATTGTTCTAAATTTAGATGATGAAGCATCTGCATAGAATCACGATCTTTCAGGTTCTGGATGCTTGAAATTTGATCAGCTATATCGCTTCTTTGATCTTGTAATTTTTCTAAATTTTTTTGTAACTCTGTGACATCTTCTTTTCTAATAATTGTAGGTTTTTGTCTAACTTCTTCTCTTTGTTCGACATGCACATCATTACTTCTAACGATATCTTTTGTGCCATAACCAGAAGATACTAATATGCTGGTTTTAGCGCTACTTGATGATATAGATGTGTAGCCGTTATGATAGAAAACATTTGAGTTCATATTTGCATCTATTTGCATATCGTCCTTCCTTTTTAGTTTATTTCTTCATTTAAAACTATATCGGCAATAAATCAAAAAACTTGAAATAGTTTTTAAAAAGTTGCTGGGCGAATTATATTTTAATAACCTTAAATGTAAATTATATATATAACTTTTTTACTACTATAGCATAATTTTTATATTACATTTCACTCTTTTGACCAAAAATTTATTTTTAAAATGCTCGTAAAAGCCTAGTTAAGCACCTTTTTGTTAAAATCATGCAAAACTAATCAAAGGCAAAGCTATGAAAAAAGATGAAAATGCACATAAAAAGATGTGGGAGGGTAGATTTAGCGAGGCTAGCTCGAAGTTGCTCGAGGAATTTAACGCTTCTATAAATTTCGATAAAAATCTTTTTGAAGAGGATATCGCTGGCAGTAAAGCGCATGCAAAGATGCTTGGAGTTTGTGGAATTTTAAAAAAAGATGAGTCAGAAGCGATCATAAAAGGGCTTGATAAGGTTTTGGTTGAGATGAGAGCTGGTAAATTTGCTTTTAAGATAGAGGACGAGGATATCCATATGGCCGTTGAAAAGCGCCTTTGCGAGATCATCGGAGCTGAGCTTGGCGGCAGACTTCACACAGCTAGAAGCAGAAACGATCAAGTTGCGCTTGATTTTAAATTTTATGTTTTGAAGAAAAATTTAGAAATTTCCTCTCTTATAAAAGAGCTCATCGCCACGCTTACAAATTTAGCCAAAAACCACAAAGATACGCTAATGCCAGGCTACACGCACCTTCAGCATGCCCAGCCAGTAAGCCTTAGCTACCATTTGCTAGCGTACGCTTTTATGTTTAAGAGGGATTTTGAGCGTTTTATTAGCTCGTATGAGCGAAACAACCTAAGTCCGCTTGGCTCAGCAGCCCTTGCAGGCACGCCACATAAGATAGATAGGAGCATCGTTGCAAGCGAGCTTGGCTTTGCAGGCTGCACGCAAAATGCGATGGATAGCGTGAGCGACCGTGACTATGCGCTGGAGATTTTATTTAACATTAGTGTTTTTATGACGCACGCTTCTAGACTTTGCGAGGAGCTCATACTCTGGAGCTCACAAGAATTTGGCTTTGTAAGCATTAGTGACGCTTATAGCACGGGCAGCTCCATCATGCCTCAAAAGAAAAATCCAGACGTCGCTGAGCTCATACGTGGCAAAACTGGGCGTGTAAATGGAAATTTAGTAGCGCTGCTAACGACGATGAAAGGCTTGCCACTTGCTTATAATAAAGATATGCAAGAAGATAAAGAGGGCGTTTTTGATAGTGTTTCGACCATTTTAAGCTCGGCTACTATCCTAAATGAGATGATAAAAACAGCTAAATTTAATGAAAAAAATATGCTAAAAGCGACAAAAACTGGCCATCTAAGTGCCACTGATCTAGCGGACTACCTAGTGCGTGAGAAAAATATCCCATTTAGAACGGCGCACTTTATCACCGGCAAGGCTGTCGCAAAGGCTGAAAGCTTGGGGCTTGATCTAAGTGAGCTAAACAAAGAGCAGCTAAAAAGTGTCGATGAAAATTTAGATGAAAATGCTATTAAATTTCTAGATCTTCACGCTTCAAAAGAGGCCCGCACTTCAAAAGGCGGCACGTCAAATAAAAGTGTGGAGGAACAGATAGAAATTTTAAATGAGTGGCTAAAAAGCTAAATTTGAGGAGTTGAAAAATGAAATTAAAAAGCTTAACATTAAAAAATTTTAGGTCGTATAAAGATGTAAAAATACCTTTTGATAAAAGTATGAATGTCATCATTGGGCAAAATGATGTAGGAAAATCTACTATATTAGAAGCTTTGGATATTTTTCTTGAAGGCGGTACAATAAAAATAGATATGACCGATTTTAGTAAGAATTCTGAAGGCGATACAATTATTATAGGTGCAGAATTTATAGTTGACGGTGAAAAGGAAATTTTAATAGATGCCTCTAATAAAACAAAATTGAGAGATGAACATCTTTTGAATAACGATAACTCTTTAGAGATAGTAAAAGAATTTGAAATCAAAAATGAAAAATTACAAAAGGAAAAAGTATTTATAAAAGCGCAGTATCCGAAGGAATACTCCAATGAGCCGCTAATTAACATGAAAATTTCTGACTTAAAAAAGAAGCTAAATGAGAAATTTAATGAAGAAGAGGTTAAAGATATAGATAAGCGAACTAATGCTGAAATAAGAAAGGCGTTGTATGGTAAGGTAAGCAATGAATTTGAGGAAACAAAAATTGACATAACAAAAGAAGATGCCAAAGCCATATGGGAGCAGTTAAAAAAAGGTTGCCTTTATATTTTTTATTTCAGAGCGATAGAGCAAATAAGGATAGCGATGCCGATATACAAAATCCTTTAAAAAGCGCAACAAAAATAGCCGTAGCGAGATTTGAAGAACAATTTAACGAAATAAAAAGTCAATTAGAAGAAGAATTAACAAAAATAGGTAACGAAACAATAGATAAAATGAGAGAAATGGGGCTAGAAAATACAAATTCTTTAAAACCACAAATCAGTAATAAAAGTTTAGATACTTTATTTTCATTTAGTTTGGAAAGTGACAATGGGATTGCCTTAAATAAAAGAGGAAGCGGTTTTAGAAGAATGGTATTATTAAATTATTTCAGAGCCGAGGCCGAAAGAAAACTGGAGAGTGATGAAAATAAGGATAAGGATAAGGATATAATTTATGCCATAGAAGAACCAGAAACCGCACAGCATCCAAATCATCAAAAAATGCTTATAGAAGCACTAAAAGAGCTATCTCATAAAGACAATTATCAACTTATACTCACAACCCATACTCCAGAAATAGCAAAAATGGCTAGAGTAGAAAATCTAATATTGATTAGTAAAGATAATGATATTGCTACTATAGACAATTCTGAGAATAAGCTCAAAGCAATATCCGATACTTTAGGAATTCACCCATTCTTTAAGCATAAAGTTGTAGTTTTTGTTGAAGGAGAAAATGATATAAAATTTTTACTCAATATTAATCAACACATAGGTGATTTTAAAAATATTATAGATTTGAAAGAAGAACAAATAAGCATAATACCATT
>CABPVN010000003.1:121769-135796 GCA_902460825.1 Campylobacter concisus | reverse complement strand
TATCTTAAAGATTCAAATATAATAGAGTTTCATATATACGATAGTGATCTAAATTCTGGTAAAAATACGAATAAATATCAGGAAGAAATAGATAAAGTAAATTCAAGGAAAGATGGGTCATGTGCTATAACAACTCAAAAAAGAGAGATGGAAAATTACATTCATAAAAGCTTAATTGAGAAGGAATTCGGGATAGATTTATCCGGCATAGACGATTACAATGTTGAGGATATTCCGTCTTTTATAACAAGCAGGATGCACGGAGCAAAAACAGAAGAGGCAATCAAGGCTATTTTAAATGGCAGGCTTTCAAAACAACTCACAAAAGAAATGCTTGAAGAGCTTGATGTTTTTGATGAAATAAAAGGATGGTTTGAAAAAATAAAAGAGTTAGCTAATATATAAAATATTTTGAAGGTTTGTAGTTTTATGAAATAAATTTAAATATAATTACGCGAAATTTACAAATTTTAAAGGATGAAAAATGTTTTTTGACAGCAAAAATAAAGAGCTTGGTAGTAAAAATGAAGCTTTAGAAAGAGAAAATGAATCTTTAAAGGCTGAGATTTTAGCACTTAAAAATGAGCTAAAAAATGCCAAAACTTGCGAGCCAAAAGAGCAAGCTAAGGATAAGCAAGAGGCTGTAAATTTGCTGCTTACTAGCTATCAAGATGGTATGAACTTCTTGCAATCAACCATCGAAGAAAATTTAAAAATGCTTGAAAATATAAACCATTTAAATGAAAAAACCTTCAAAGAAACAGGCGAGCTCAAGTCTCAAACGGCTGAAATTTTAAGCTCGATCAAGCAAGTGAGCCAGATGAGCGGCGATCTCTCAAACGATGCTTCTTCGCTTGATGGAAGCGTAAATTCTATCGTTGAGATCATAAATCTCATAAAAGACATCTCAGATCAGACAAATTTGCTAGCGCTAAATGCTGCTATCGAGGCGGCTCGTGCGGGCGAGCATGGACGAGGTTTTGCGGTCGTTGCAGATGAGGTTAGAAAGCTTGCTGAGCGCACGCAAAAGGCGACACTTGAGGTTGAAGTAAATATAAATGGCCTTAAACAAAGTGCGAACACAATGATCGAAATGAGCGAGAGTTTCTCTAAAATTTCAGCAAATGCGATGCAAATTTTAGGTGGCTTTGAGGGCAACATCTCAAGCGTAAATGCCAACACGCAAAACATCCTAAATCAAGCCCTAAACGTAACAAATGAGGTCAATGTCAGTAACGGCAAGATAGATCACATCAACATGAAGCTAAATGGCTACCGAGGCGTTTTGCTTGGCGAGATAAATAAAATTCAAGACGTGCATGAGTGTAGATTTGGCAAGTGGTATGAAAAAGATGTGAAAAACACCATCATAAAAGATCCAAGAACCCTCTCAAGCATAGCTGCGCACCACGAAAATGTCCATCACGGACTAGATAAGGCTATGGCGATTTTTGCTGATAAAGATAAGGGACATTTAGCAGGTGTCGAGATACTAAAAGATGTTGAGCACTCAAGTAAAGCTGGCTTTGAAGAGCTACTTGAAGCGGTAAAAGCTGCTAGAAAGTAAGAAAATATAAATGGCTGGATTTCTAGCTATTTAGACGCAACTACTTTATCTCATACCTTTTTGAAACTACGTGGTAGTAAAAGGCTCCAACGAAAAAGAGGCTTCCCATAAAGGTTGCGATCATCTCCACGCTTAGTCCAAGCTCGTATAAAAAGCCGATCGCAAATGAGATAAGCGCGCTAAATCCAAGAAAAACCATATCATTATACGCGATCACTCTGCCGTAAAACTCTTTTTGGCAGTTTTGCTGAAGTAGCGTGTAGGTGTAGCTCCAAAGGCTTGACGTGCAAAATCCAGCAAAGATGATGCCAATTAGTGAGAGATAAAAATTTTGCAAAGAGAGTGCCCAGATGATGATGCCAACTCCTTGACCGATGTAAATGTAGATGAGCGTTTTTTTATTCATAAATTTACTAAGCAAGGCTGGCGCAAACATAAGCGAGATCGATCTTGAGGCATTTAATAGGCCAATAACTAGCGAGGTTGAGAGTAAATTTGCGTATTTATAGTCGGCCAAAAGCGCGATCAGTGCGTCATAAGCTGTGATACCAACAAAGGCGTGCAAAAATATAAGATGCACGATGAGCCTATTTTCTTTTAGATATTTAAGCCCATTTTTTAGCATTTTTAGAGGTTTTTCTATAAATTCTGGCTTTAGCTCGTCTAGCTTTAAAAGATATAAAAAGCCAAAACTGCAAAGATAAAGAGCTCCATCAAGCAAAAAGGCGCTTTTGATGCCAAAAAAGTGTATATAAACGCCAGCAAGTCCCATGCCAGCGGTATATGAGACCGCCCAGATGATCGAGTGGATCTCATTTGCAAGCTTTAGGTTCTCTTTGCTTAAAATTTTTGGTAGCACGCTCATCTCTACTTGAAAATACATCCCGCCAACGCCGTTTCTAATAAAAATGATAAGCAAAAGTAGCCATAAATAATCAAGCGAATTTATAAAAAGCAGCATAAAAACGCTTATGGTCTCAACAGCCATCATGATCACAAGCATCGGTTTTGGGCTAAATTTATCAACCAAAATGCCACTAAATGGGGCAATGACAACACCCGGGATAAACGCCATCGCCGCACTTAGCGTGAGCGCCCAAACAGGAGCATCAAGCGAGATAAGTAGCGTAAAGATGCCAGTGTGCGAGAACCACACGCCAAAGTAGCACATGAGCTGGATGGTGCTTAAAAGGCGAAAATTTCTCTCATCCTTTAAAAGCTTAAGATACTCTTTCAAACTACTGGTTCCACATCAGAGTTATCTGTTCTATTTGTGCCTCGTCTGGTATCTGGTTTAAGTTTGTTATCTCTTGTGCGAGCGGATTTTTAAGCTTTATGAGCATGTTGTGGCTGTCTATTTTTAGATAGATATTGTTTGTGTCGCTTTGAAATTTAGAGATGACAAGTGCGTTTTTTATATCTTTGAAATTTGACTTTAGGCTGATGTTTTCTGGAGTTTTAAACTCATTTGAGTAAATTTCAATGCTTGTAATGATGCCATTTAGCAAGGTGTATTCAAAAATTCTCTCGTTTTTATTTGTGACGATGTAGCTATTTTCTTTTTTAGTATTGTCTCTTTTTATGTTTTTTGCGCCATAAAATTTCATCACATCAGCGTTTGCTGACTCATTTGTAAGTTTTGCAAAAAAGCCCTTGCCAAAGAGGCTAGATCTGCCTTTTTCTCTTTTGTAGTGTCCGCTTATGTGAGCATTTTTGCAAATTTTATCGTTTGCGATTATGAAGATGTCGTTAGCAGTTTTATGCACGCTTAAAGCCACGCCTTTTTCGTCTAAAAGGTAAAAAATGCCCTTGTCGTAAAGCAGCTCTGAGTTAAATTTACAAAGTGGCGAGCCATTTTTTAGCGATGAGTAAAAGCTTATCTTTGCGCCGTTTTTGCTAGGCACAAGCACAAGCTCTAAAAAGCCATTTTTGTCTTTAAATTTAGAAAATCTAGCAAAAAAACTATCTTTATAAGCCTTATTTACTGGCTCGTAGTTATAAATTTGAGCTAGCACGCCAACTCGCTTATTTTTCTTATCATCAAGTTGAAGAAGTGAGTTTTTGTTTGGCACAAAGTAGCTAAGTGCGCCACTTTCATCTTTTAGCACGATAGAGCTCTCATCGACATCGAAAGTGCCGCCTTTTTCTACCAAGGTAGCAGCCTTATCCATCGTAAGCATAGTTTTTGTGTAGGTTTTGTCTTTATTTAGAGTTAAGATAGTCTTCACGCCCTCGCAGTTTGAGCATGGCAAGGTCGTGTAGTAGCTCGTGTAGATAGAGTTTGAAAGTATTAGTTTTTCTGGTTTTTTGGGTTTTTCGTCTCTAAGAAGAGGTTTTTCTTCTTTTGATTTTTGTGTTTGTTCTTGATTTTGTGGCTTTAAATTTTCATTTTTGGCGCAGCCGATGATAAAAAATGAGATAAGTATGGCAAAAAGATATTTCATTTGCAACTCCTTAAAAATTGCAAAATTATATCATTTTGCCTTTAAAATTTATTTTACGCGTTTAAAGATGTATTTATCTTTTAGCTCGCCAGTGACCTCTTTTTGATCCATGTCAAGCATCTTTAGGCTCTCACCCTCGATCTTATAAAAGCTCTTCTCTTTATACTCATCAACGGTTGTGATAACGCCGTTTTTTACTGAGTATTTGCCCTTGCTAACGGCTTTATAGTTGTCTTTTGACTTGTAGTTCATCACGCTTTCAAATGTGCCGTCTTTTTTAAGTGTAAGGGTTGAGTCTATGCCCATGCAGCTAGCGCATGGCAAGAAAGCCTTGTAAGTGCCCTCGATGCTACTTACTGGAGCCATGCAGCTACCTTTTACTTCACATTTGCCTTGTGGGACGCTTGCGCTTTGGTTTGACGTAGCGCAACCTGCTAAAAGTAGAGCCGCACTTAGTGCAAAGATAAATTTTTTCATGCTGATCCTTTTTGAAAATAAAATTTAAAATGTATTATAATACTTAAGAAAATAACAAATTATAAATTAAAGGAGAGAAGATGCAAGTTGAGACATTTGGCGTTTTAGTCGTTGTTTTGGTTATTTTTGCATTTTTGTTTTTAAAAGCTGGCATCAAGATCGTATCGCAAGCAGATAACTTGCTGATCGAGCGACTTGGTAAATTTCACAAGGTGCTTGACGGGGGATTTCACATTATCATCCCATTTGTCGATCAGATAAGGGCGATCATAACTATAAAAGAGCAGCTTGTTGATATCACAAAACAGCAAGTCATCACAAAAGATAACGTTAATATAAGCGTCGATGGTATCGTATTTTTAAAGGTATTTGATGCAAAAATGGCGGTTTATAACGTAGATAACTACAAACGCGCCATTGCAAATTTGGCCATGACAACGCTTCGTGGCGAGATAGGCGCGATGAATCTTGACGATACGCTAAGCTCTCGTGACCGCCTAAATGCCGCACTTCAAGTGGCTCTTGGCGACGCAGCTGGCAACTGGGGCGTAAAGATCATGAGGGTTGAAATTTCTGAAATTTCTGTCCCACTTGGCATCGAAGAGGCGATGAATATGCAGATGAAAGCCGAGCGTGAAAAGCGCGCGATCGAGCTAAAAGCCTTGGCTGAAAAAGAGGCACTAATACGCAACGCAGAGGCGCTAAAACAAGAAAAAGTGCTTCAAGCTGAGGCGATCGAGCGTATGGCTGATGCGAAAAAATATGAGCAAATCGCCATCGCAACGGCTCAAAAAGAGGCTATGGATATGATAAATGATAGCATGAGCAAAAATGCAAATGCGGCTGAATTTTTGCTTGCGCGTGACAGGGTCGGGGCATTTAGCGAGCTAGCTAAAAATAGCTCAAAAGATAAAATTTTAGTCCCTTATGAGGCGGCTGAACTCATCGGCTCGCTTAGTGTTTTAAAAAATTTCTTAGCTAAGGATAAGGCGTGATAAGTCCTTTTATAATGATAGCCATAGGCGCGCTCTTGTGCGTGGCTGAGCTTATGCTATTTTCATTTTATCTGCTCTTTTTTGGCGTCGCTTTTATCATCGTTGGGGCGGTGAATTTTGGCTTTGGTTTTGAGTGGAGCTTTCAAATTTTAGCTGTCCTAGTGCTTGCCTTTATCTTGCTTGTGCTCTTAAAAGCGCCGTTAAAGAGTAAATTTATGGCTAAAAAAGAGAGCTTTAACGAGGAATTTTTAGACGAAGCTGGCGTTGGCGAGATCAGAGAAAATATGGTCTATTTTAAAGGCACTCTTTGGAAGTATGACGGAGCGCTAAAAAACGGCGAGAAAGTGCAGGTTTTAGGTACTAAAGGCGACAAAGTTATATTAAAATAAAGTGCCAAATGGCACTTTATCTATTTTGCGTGGGCTGGGCAGCCTGCTGGCATTTGCCCATGCATCTCCCCTTGCATGCCGTGATGAGGGCAGTTTGACATATTTCCTTGCATCATTTTTTGATGATGAACACATCCGTAGCTTGCACCTTGTGGCTCAGCTGGCTTTGGCTCATTTTTAGCACAACCAACTAAAAATAGGCCTACAACTACGGCTAAAACGATCTTTTTCATATTTACTCCTTCAAAAAAGTGCCATATTCTATCTACTAAAGGTTAAAATTTGGTAACGAAACGATTTATCATATTTAAAAGCATTTTTGGCTAAACTTTCGCCCAAAAATAAGTAAAATAAAAGGTTAAATTTGAAAAGACTTAGTGTAAATGAAGCCATCGATCTTATAGAAAATGCACCGCTTTACGAGCTTGGCAAGATGGCGCTAGCTAGAAAAAAAGAGCTTCATCCAGATAATATAACGACCTTCATCGTAGATCGCAACATCAACTATACAAATGTCTGCTGGGTGGATTGTAAATTTTGCGCATTTTACCGCCACGCAAAAGAAGAGGACGCTTATGTGCTAAGTTTTGAGGAGATCGGCAAGAAGATCGAGGAGCTTATCGCCATTGGCGGCACGCAAATTTTATTTCAAGGTGGCGTTCATCCAAAGCTAAAGATCGAGTGGTACGAGGAGCTTGTCGCCTACATCAGCAAGCACTATCCAAGCATCACGATACATGGTTTTTCTGCCGTTGAGATCGACTACATCGCAAGAGTTTCAAAAATTTCTACAAAAGAGGTCTTAAGACGCCTAAACGAAAAGGGCTTATACTCGATGCCAGGGGCTGGAGCGGAGATCTTAAGCGACAGAGTGCGTGACATCATCGCCCCTAAAAAGTGTGACACCGCAGACTGGCTTCGCATACACAAAGAGGCGCACGAGCTTGGCATGAAAACGACTGCGACGATGATGTTTGGCACGGTTGAGAGCACTCGTGAGATCGTGGAACACTGGGAGCATATCAGAAATTTACAAGATGAAACGGCTGGATTTAGGGCATTTATACTTTGGAGCTTTCAAGGGCTAAATACAAAGCTCATGCAAGAATTCCCAGAGATCAAAAAGCAAAGCTCAAACGTCTATCTAAGGCTTCTTGCAGTCTCAAGGCTCTTTTTGGATAACTTTAAAAATATCCAAAGCAGCTGGGTCACGCAGGCCAGCTACGTAGGCCAGCTAGCGCTTCTTTTTGGTGCAAACGACCTTGGTAGCACGATGATGGAAGAAAACGTCGTAAAGGCCGCAGGAGCAAGCTTTAGGATGAATCAAGACCAGATGATCGAGCTTATAAAAGATGTCGGAGAAATTCCAGCTAAGCGCAACACAAACTACGATATTTTGGAGAAATTTTAGATGAAAATTTTAGATATCAATGTAAAAAATGTAAAAATTCCAGTCGTTTTTGAAAGCTCAAAAGCGATGCCAGTAGTGAGCCTAAAACTAGTTTTCAAAGCAGCTGGTAGCTCGCAAAATGGCAAGCTAGCAGGCCTTGCAAGGCTAAGTGCAAATTTGCTAAACGAGGGCGATATGAAGCTAGGCTCGTCCAAATTCGCTAAAGAGCTTGAAGTAAGAGCTATTAGCCTAAATGCAAGCTGCGGCTTTGAGACATTTTGCATCGATATAAATTGCTTAAAAGAGCACTTTGCCTTTGCGTGTGGCAAGCTAAAAGAACTTATAAGCGCTCCAAATTTAACAGATGAAATTCTAAATAGGTGCAAAACCGTCACACTTGGCGAGATCGCAGCAAATGAAAATGACTTTGACTACGTGGCAAGGCAGGGTCTTTTTGAGCTTTTGTACCCAAAAAGCGTGCTTTCAGAGCCTAGTATCGGCACTAAAAAGAGTATAAAAGCGATCACGCTTGAATATGTGAGAAAGTTTTTAAGCGAGCATTTAGACCTTTCAAATTTGCTTTGCGTGCTTGGTGGCGACATCGACGAGAGGCAAACAAAAGAGCTTGCTAGCGTTTTAGAAATTTTAAAACCTGGCAAGGTGCGAAAACTAGAGCGCTTTAGCCCAAGCGGCAAGTGTGAAAGCAGCGAGATCATTAGGCAAAGCGAGCAGGCCTACATCTACTTTGGCGCTCCGTTTAATGTAAGACCTGAAGAGAAATACAAGGCCGCAGTGGCGACATTTATCCTAGGCGAGGGTGGCTTTGGCTCGAGGCTCATGGAGGAGATACGCGTGAAAAGAGGGCTTGCATATAGCGCCTACGCTAGAAATTTGCTAAATCTCTCTTATAGCCAGCTTTATGGCTACATGCAGACAAAAAATGAGAAAAAAGACGAGGCGATCGCTGTTATAAAAGAGGAAATTTTAAAATTTAGCAAAAAAGGCGTTAGCAAGGCCGAGCTTGAGCAGGCGAAGAAATTTTTACTTGGCTCGTTGCCACTTAGGCTTGAGACGCTGTTTAAGCGCCTTGACATCGCGCAAGGCGAGTTTTACGAACATGGCGAGCTTGGGGCATTTTTAAAGGACTTGGATAAAATTTCAGCCCTTTCGCTAAGCGAACTAAATAGCTTCATAAAAGCCCACGCAGAGATAAACGAGCTAAGTTTTTGCGTCCTAAAAAATGAAATTTGAAGCAAGCGACAGAGCAAAACTTCTAAAAATAGGCGTGCTTAGCCTGCTCGACCTTGCTCTTGTGCTGCCAAAGGGCTTTGAGGATACGACGATCGCTAAGAGCCCAAGAGAAGGGCAGGTCTGCATAAATGTAAAGATCACCTCGCTCGCCTCACGCCCTGGCATGCTGACAGCACTTGCCTTTTGCGAGCAGTGGCAAAGTAGCGTAAAGATCGTCATTTTTAACGCAAAGTCTTGGCATTACGGCGCTTTTAAGCTTGGCAAAGAGATGGCGATATATGGGCTTTGCTCCTACGCCTTTGGCTCGTGGCAGATAGTAAATCCAAAGATCACCACAAAAATAGGCCAGATCGTGCCTAAATTTAAGACCGAGCTAAAAGATGAAGAGCTAAAAAAACTCATCTTAAAATATCTAAATTTGCAAAATTTAATGTCCGAGGGTTTAAATGAAAAAGAGGCTAAATTTCTAGCTGATTTGCAGCGGCTAGACGAGCAAAGCGTGCAAATTTTATACCGCCTAAAAAACGAGGGCGAGGGCATGGAAATCTTAAAATTTGTAGAAATTTTTAACTACATAAAAAAGCTAAGTGCTAAAAAAACCTACTTTAAAAGCCCAAAAATCAAGCTTTTTGACATAGGCTCTTGGCTTAATGGCTTGCCATTTACGCCGACAAACGACCAGCTAAACGCTATAAATGACATCAGAGACGACCTTGCTGCCACTCAGGCAAAAAGGCGCGTCATAATGGGCGACGTGGGAAGCGGTAAGACGCTAGTTATCCTAGCAGCTGCTCTTAGCGTCTATTCTCAAAGTGCCATTTTGATGGCGCCAACAAGCATCTTAAGCGAGCAAATTTATAACGAAGCAAAGAGGCTACTACCGCCTTTTATGAACGTGATGCTCGTGCGAAGCGGGGAGAAAAAGATAGACTTTAGCGGGGCAAATTTGATCGTTGGTACGCATGCGCTGCTCTTTCACGAGCTGCCAAATTCGCCACTTGTCATGGTCGATGAGCAGCACCGCTTTGGCTCAAACCAGCGCAAAAAGATAGAAGAGCTTGCCTCAAACGAGGACGAGCGAGCAAATTTCGTGCAGTTTTCAGCTACGCCAATACCTAGGACGCTAAGTTTAATCCAGTCTGAGATCGTAAATTTTAGCTTTTTAAAGCAGATGCCGTTTAAGAAAAATATAATGAGCCAAATTTTAGGCGCTAGCGAGTTTGGCTTTTTGCTCGCTCACATCAAAAAACAGCTTGCGGGCGGCTTTCAAGTAGCCATCATCTATCCGCTAGTTGAGAGCAGCGAGAGCTCAAACTACCAAAGTCTAAGCGAGGCGCAGGGCTTTTGGCTAAAGAATTTCAAAAATGTCTTCGTCACGCACGGCAAAGACAAAGAAAAAGAGGAAATTTTAAGGCGATTTAGAGAAGAGGGCGAAATTTTGCTCTCAACCACCGTTGTTGAGGTCGGTATCTCGCTACCAAGACTAAACACGATAGTGATCGTGGGCGCTGAGAGGCTTGGGCTTGCCACACTTCATCAGCTGCGCGGTAGAGTGGGGCGAAATGGCGGCGATGGATACTGCTTTTTATTTACCAAGCTAAAAGAGGCGCCAGCTAGGCTAAAAGAATTTTGCGCGACAAATGACGGCTTTAAGGTGGCCGAGCTTGATCTGAAAAACCGACAAAGTGGCGACATATTAAATGGCTTTTTCCAGCACGGAGCGACCTTTAACTTCTACGACTACGAGGATGATATCACGCAGGCTGCAAAGGCGAGAGTGGCGGAATTTAAAAATAACGCTCAAATTTGATCTTGTGGGTTGTATTAAATTTATGGTAGATGATTACTTTTGGCTAAGAGGATTTAAATTTGCGTCAAATTTAAGATGAGGGTGCAAGCTTTTATGGCTAGCTTTAAATTTGATAGAAAATGGCAACTGTTACGTGGTTGATTTAGCTTTATCGCGACTTTTTAATATTGCTGTTAAAAAGGTTGCTAGCAAACCAGTCTGGTTCTCTGTGGCAAAATGGCTCAGGGTTTTAGAGCACTTTTATTTTTACGCTATACCTAAATTTATCTTATCTAGTAAAATTTAACCTTTCGCAGGCTCTTTTTTAAAATTTATATGAAATTTAATGTGTGAGATAAATTTACTCTTTTTTATCGCTCACTCCCAAACTCCTATATTTTCTTTCTTAAATTTCGCCATCATATCTTTGTTCCCAGAGTTTTCGCTAATCCAAATCCACTCTTTTATATTCTTTGTCAGCCATTCGTTCTCTACCGCATATCTACACATAAACAGACCCAAATTTGCCAAGTCATTTTCATCGCCTTTTGCGTGAAAGGTGTTTTTATCAATTTTGATTAAGTCACACTGCTTGGCAAGTTGGTCTAAATATTCATAGATCACGTCTAGCTTATATTTTTTCTCTCTTAAAACCTTTTCCTCATCGATCACGATCTTTGTGCCTAGTAGCGGGTAAGCCATTGTTTTTCCTTTAAATTTATTTTGCATTTTAGCATTTATGATTAGTAAATTTAAGTAGAAATTTTTAGATAAAACGACTATCTGCCCTTAAAAATTTAAGAGCAGATAAATTTATAGTGGATAAGTGAGGCAGCAGTTTCTTTTTACTTCGTCGATGTAGCTCACGTTTAAATTTAGTCCGTAAAGCTGGCTTAAATTCTCACTTCTGATGATCTCATCAACCGTGCCAAAACCAACCTCGCCATCACCCTTTACAAGAGCGACATATCCGCCAAGAAGCACGGCAAAGTCGGGATTGTGAGTGGTTAGCACGACCGAGTAGCCAAGCTCTTTTAGCCACTTGACGGTGCGTAGGAATTTATACTGGTTGCCAAAATCAAGCGCGCTCGTTGGCTCGTCAAATATGATCATCTTTGGCTGCGCAGCCATCGCACGAGCGATCATACACATCTGCTTTTGACCGCCACTCATCTGCGTGATGAAGCGATCTTCAAGATACTCGATCTCAAGCTTTTTGGTGTAAATTCTAGCGATCTCCTCATCCTCTTTGCTAGGTCTTGCAAAGATACCAAGGTGCGCCGCGCGACCCATCGTGATAAACTCAAGTCCGGTGTAGTCATACTCTGTAACCTCGCTTTGAGCGACATACGCCATGATCTTAGCGCGCTCTTTGTTGCTTAGGCTATCTACGTTTTTGCCATCAAGAAAGATCTCTCCAGAAACTGGCTTTAGTGAGCCACTTATTAAGCCTAGAGTGGTTGATTTACCAGCTCCATTTCGACCAAGTATGGTTAAAATTTCCCCAGCACCTATCTTTAAATTTACATTTTCTAGTTTGCCAGCCCCATTTGGGTAGCTAAAGTTTAAATTTCTAACTTCAAGCATCACGCAACCTTTTTATTTCGCCATAAAACCCAGACGAAAAATACCGTGCCGATAAAGCCAGTAAGTACGCCAAGAGGCACTTCGCTCACGCTTATGCTGCGCGCTAAAGTATCTACAAAAAGCAAAAATATCGCACCCATAAATATGCTTGCAGGCATGCTTTTTATGTTATTTGCGCCAACTAGCATGCGCGCTAAGTGAGGCATGAGAAGTCCCACCCAAGCGACTATGCCGCTTATGCAGACGCTGCACGCTGTAAGAAGCGTAGCGCAGATGATGATGACAGCGCGCTCAAAAGCCACATTTACGCCTAGTCTTGCCGCACTCTCGTCGCCAAGAGAGAGCAAATTTATACGCCAGCTCATGGCTATTAGCAAAATGGCGCAGATGATCATCACTGGAGCTACGTATATTAAGTTATCGCTATCAAGCTTTGCAAGGCTACCAAGCTGCCAATAAACAATGTCAGGTAGCTTTGTCTCAGGGTCTGCGACATACTTTAAAAAGCCGATTATTGAGCCCATGAGGCCACTTACGATGATACCAGAAAGAACCAGCATAAGCGTGCTCGTGCGCCCCATCATCTTAGGTATGGCTAGCGTGATAGCAACGGCTACTAGGCCAAAGCCAAATGCAAAAATTTGTATCCAAAGTAGCGATAGATCAAAGATGATCGCAGTTGCAGCACCCACACAAGCGCCTGCTGATACGCCAAGAAGATCAGGGCTTACTAGCTGGTTTTTAAAGACGCCTTGATAGGCTGCACCACTCACGCTAAGAGCGGCACCGACTAAGATAGCGGCTATAATGCGCGGTATGCGTAAATTTTCTATCACATTTGTGATGTTGCTAGCTGCGCCATCTCCAAAACCAAAGCCGTGAGCTAGCACGCTAAAGACGTCGTTAAAAGGTATGTAAAATCTACCAACGCCAAGTGCGACAAAGGCGCAAACAAGCGTTAGTAGAGCTAAAAAGATAACAACTATTGAAAAATTTGCGTTTTTCATATCTTACTTACTGCTACCATCTGGATTTAGGCCTTTTAAGATATAGCCATACTCTGTGTCGGTAAGCTCGTGACCTAAAAACTCTTTATAAAACTCTTTTGTTTTTACTTTCATATCGACATCTTTAAATAGATCTGGTTGGATAGTTTTTGCTGCCCATAAAATTTGAAGTACGTTTTCAGCGCCATATCTATCCCAGCTAAATACACCTTTTGGGTTGCCGTAAATTTTGCCGTTTTTAACAGCGTTTGAGCCAGAGAATGCAGGGTGCTCTTTTATCTTTTTGATCTGTGCGTCTGTGTCATTACCACCAACGATGATGATATCAGGGTTTGCATTGATGATCTCTTCAGCGCTAACTTCGATCATTGAACCCTCAGTATTGATAGCATTTACACCGCCACCTAGCTTGATCCAAGTGTTTTGGATGGTGTTTGTACCATCAATTTTTAGCAAATTTGCACCACCAAGAAGGTGAAGTACTTTTGGACGTTTAGCATCAGGGATACTTTTTGTTCTTGCTGTTACAAACTCAGAGTTATCGTGGATTTTATTAGCAAGTTTTTCAGCTTTTTTTCTAGCATCATCAGTGCCTATAACTTCAGCTGTTGCGTAGATACTTTTTTCCATATCTGGATAGTCTCTAAAGATCAAATTTACCGCGCTAAAGCCATTTTTGATAAGTTCATCTTGAAAATTTTTGTTATACACTATGATAACGTCAGGTGCAAGTTTAACAAGCTCTTCGATCTGAAGGTCTTTGCCGTTTAGTGCAGCTGGTAAATTTTTAAGTCTTGGATAGATGTGCTCAAACCACTTGTTGTTTTTGATCAGATCAGTTGTGGCTACAACCTTATCCATACCGCCAAGTGCTAGGATGATCTCGTTGTTTGCATTCCACAGTGCTGCGATCTTCTCAACCTTTTCTGGGACGCTTACTTTTACGCCTTGCATATCGGTTATGCTTCTAGCAGACTCAGCAGCGCTTAGGCTAAGAGCTGTAAAAAGTGAAGCAACAAGGCCTATTTTAGCCACTTTGTGCATGAAATTCATTTGCATATTTTTTCCTTTTTTCGTGTGAAATAGTTTAGTTGATATATTACTGCTATTTACATTAATATTATGTAAAAT
>CABPVN010000003.1:110594-121621 GCA_902460825.1 Campylobacter concisus | reverse complement strand
ATATATGTCATTAGTCACTATTTTGAAATGAGATAAACTTTCTCCTAAATTTTAAAAAAGGAGAATCAATGCGTGAATACAAAAGATACTGGCTCGCACTTGTTGCTGTGCTGGTAGTTTGCTTTAGTATTTTAGGCTACTATGGCGTTGAGGTTTATAGAAATTCGCCTCCAGTTGTAAATTTCACTGACGAAAATGGCAAGGTCGTAATCGACAAAGAGAGTATCTATAAAGGTCAAGAGGCTTGGCAAAGCATAGGCGGTATGCAGGTTGGCTCTGTTTGGGGACACGGGGCATATCAAGCGCCTGATTGGAGTGCGGACTGGCTTCACAAAGAGTTAGTTGCCTTTTTAGAGATCAAAGCTGATGAAATTTATCATCTAAAATACACCGATCTAAATGACGAGCAAAAGGCAAATTTAAAGGTTTTGCTTAAAAAAGAGTATAGAGAAAATAGTGTCAAGGACGATAAATTTGTGCTAAGCGCTGATAGGCTAAAGGCTGTAAGTCAAGTAGCTAGCGAGTATGCTGCACTTTTTGGAGATGATCCTAAGTTTAAATCTTTAAGAGAAGCTTATGCGATGAAAGAAAACACGCTCCCAGGTGCAAGCGACAGAGCTGATCTAAACAACTTCTTCTTCTGGTCAGCCTGGGCGACAGCGACAAACAGGCCTGGTAGCGAGGCAACTTACACAAACAACTGGCCACACGAGCCGCTAATCGATAACGTGCCAACAAGCGAAAATATCTTTTGGTCGATCGCAAGCGTCGTGATACTTCTAACTGGCGTTGGACTTCTTGTTTGGTTTAGCTCATTTTACGGCAAAAAAGATGATGAAAAGCTTGAGCCAATTAGCGAAGATCCGCTTAAAAAGCTAAATTTAACTCCGTCACAAAAGGCGCTTAAAAAGTATCTCTTTGTCACGCTGGCGCTATTTGCGTTTCAAATTTTAATAGGCGGCTTTACGGCTCACTACACAGTCGAAGGACAAGAATTTTATGGCATAAATTTATCAGCCTACATTCCTTATTCGCTTGCTAGAACGTGGCATATACAAGCTAGCATCTTCTGGATAGCGACCGGATTTTTAGCAGCTGGATTATTTTTAGCCCCTATCATAAATGGCGGCAAGGATCCAAAATTTCAAAAGCTTGGCGTTGATCTGCTCTTTTACGCGCTACTTTTCCTTGTAGTTGGCAGTTTTGTGGGCGAATATTTAGCTATCGCAAACATCATGCCTATAAATTTAAGCTTCTGGCTTGGACATCAAGGATATGAATATATCGATCTTGGACGAGTTTGGCAGATCATTTTGTTTGTCGGTCTTGTCATATGGATGCTTCTGCTTCTTCATGGATTTGCAGGTGGGTTTAAAAACAAAGGCGATAAAAATTTACTTGCTATCTTTGCTATGTCGGCGGTTGCGGTTGGCTTGTTTTACGGAGCAGGACTATTTTATGGTCAAAGAAGTCCGCTTCCAGTGATGGAGTACTGGCGCTGGTGGGTTGTACACCTTTGGGTTGAGGGCTTTTTTGAGGTATTTGCGACAGCATCACTTGCCTTTGTCTTTGTTTCTTTGGGTCTTGTCTCAAAAAGATTTGCGACATTTTCAACGCTTGCAAGTGCGTCACTCTTTATGATAGGCGGGATCCCAGGCACCTTCCATCACCTCTACTTTGCAGGCACTACAACGCCTATAATGGCTGTTGGTGCAAGCTTTTCAGCGCTTGAGGTCGTGCCTTTGGTCTTGCTTGGAGCTGAGGCATATGAACACTACAAACTCCAGTTTGCTCAAAGCTGGGCTAAAACGCTTAAGTGGCCACTTTATTGCTTTATCGCAGTTGCCTTTTGGAATATGCTAGGTGCTGGCGTCTTTGGATTTTTGATAAATCCTCCAATTTCACTATTTTACATCCAAGGACTAAATACAACGCCAGTTCACGGACACGCGGCACTATTTGGTGTTTATGGATTTTTGGCACTTGGCTTTGTTTGGCTTGTGGCTACTTATTTATTTAAAGGGCAAGAATTTGATGAAAATCTGATGAAAGTTGGCTTTTGGGGACTAAATGCAGGACTTATGCTAATGATCGTGCTTTCACTACTTCCAATAGGAATTTATCAAGCATTTGCAAGCTTGGAGCAGGGCATGTGGTATGCAAGAAGTGCTGAGCTTTTACAGCAGTCGCACTTGCAAAATTTAAGATGGTTAAGGATGCTTGGCGATACGATTTTAATAATCGGCGGCATCTGCTTCTTTGCACAGCTTTTAAAATTTATGCTTAATAAAAAGGCTTAAATTTATGGGGGCGCTTTGCCCCTTTATTTAAGCTATCTTTTCATAAAATAGCGCAAATTTAAAGGATAGAAATGATGACATTTTTAAAGAGAATTTGCGTTACATTTGTCGTGCTTTTGCACCTGTTTTTGGCGTTTTTGGTTGATTTTTCATTTCCGCACTACGCAAGCGTGCAAATAACTGGCGGCGACGTAAAACGCATGGATAAAGATGGCATAATAGACGCTAAAAACCCAGCCGATGGGCCTGTAAGAGATGTCTATTTTATCTACACAAAAGATGCGAAAAACGCTGAAAAAGTTATGGCTTATAGAAACGAAGATACGGCGTGGGGTTTTCCGTTTTATTTTAAATTTAACTCAGCCGACATCCAAGCCAAGGCGCAAGGCTTTACAAATAGCGATAAAAACGTCACTATCAAATACTACGGATATAGAATTTCTATGCTAAACGAGTTTAGAAACGCGATCTCGATAAAAGATAGCGGCACAAACACTAGCTGGCCTATCGCTAGCTACGTGCTTTACTTCATTTTATTTATCTCGCTTGTTATCTGGATAAGAAAGATAAATAAGGCTTTTGCGCCAAAAGTTGAAAATTTAGAGACAAAAAAAGAGGCTCTTTAAATCAGGGGCTTTATCAGCCCTTTTTGTTTATAAGATCAATGAGCCTAACGTCCTCGCTTCTTACGATTAGGCTCTTTGGCAAGTTAAATTTAGCTATCACTTCGCACTCTTTCTCTCTCATCTGCCCATCATCTTTTTCGTGATCGTAACCCAAGATATGCAGCAAGCCATGTGTGAAAAGTAGCGCAGTTTCAGCCTCTTCGCTGTGATTTAGCTCGGCTGCTTTTTCTTTTACCATATCTTTGTTTATGACTATTGAGCCAAGTGGGGCGTGTATGACAAGCTCAAGGGGGAAGCTTAAGACGTCAGTGGTTTTGTCTATGCCACGCTCAGATCTGTTTAGCTCTCTCATCTCATCTTTATTGATAAAGAGAAGCTCAACTTCTCCAGGCGTTAGATATGAGCAAATTTGATCTAAAATTTCTGGATAACTCTCTTCGCAAAGTATCATTTTTGGCTTGTCCTTAGTAAATTTTTGTATAATTTTAGCAAATTTAAAGGGCAAAATATGAAAAAAGCAGTTTGTATAATGAGCGGCGGCATGGACAGCACGCTTTGCGCTGTGATGGCAAAGAGGGCTGGATATGATGTGGTCGCACTTCATTTTGACTATAACCAAAGAACAATGAAGCGAGAAAAGCGCGCGTTTGATGAGATCTGTGAGCGACTGGGCGTGGTTAAAAAGATAAATTTAGACGTTAGCTTTATAGCACAGATCGGCGGAAATTCGCTAACTGATAAGAGCCTGCAGATAAGAAAAGATGGCGTCAGCAAGGACGTACCAAATACCTACGTGCCGTTTAGAAATGGCGTATTTATCTCAATCGCCGCAGCACTTGCCGAAAAAGAGGGGGCGCAGGCAATCTACATAGGCGTGGTAGAGGAGGATAGCTCTGGGTATCCTGACTGCAAAGAGAGCTTTATAAAAAGCATAAATGAGGCGATAAATTTAGGCACGTCGGCTGATTTTTCTTGTGAGATCATCACGCCGCTTGTAAATTTAAGCAAGGCTGATATCGTCTCAAAGTCGCTTGAGCTTAATTCACCAATAGAGCTAACATGGAGCTGCTACGAGAGCGAGGACGAGGCGTGCGGGCTTTGTGATAGCTGCAGGCTAAGGCTAAATGGCTTTAAAAAAGCAAACGCCGTTGATAAAATCCCTTATAAAAAATGAAATTTACCTTGAAATTTAAAAGCTAGCCACTATAAATTTAGCAGCTAGCCTAAAATTTACTCCAAATTTAGCTCGCTTATCTGTTTTGCAAGCTTCTCTTTATACTCAGCCAAAGAGCTTTTGATGATATTTGCATAGTCATTTTGATTTACCAAAAAGTACTCCTCTTTGCGGTTTATGACCGTGCTTAGCTCTTTATTATTTACGCTTAAACTGGTGCTTATATCAGCGTTTAGACCAACTTTTACCGCACCAAGCGTTAAGTAAGTCCAAAGTTTTTCTATCTTTGCATTGACGCTTATCGTATCCTTATCTACTTCGTTTTCATTTTTTATGACCTGGTAGCCGTTGCTTCTAAAGGCGTCCTCGATACGCGCCCTTACTACGCTAGTTGTTCTTTGTTTATTTTCTAAAATGACGTTCCACAGCCCTCTGCCATAGCTATTTCTCATTCTGCCGATGTATTTTTGCTTCTCTTTTGCGCTAACTTCATTTACATTGTGCTTGTATAAAGATGGGGTGCTTGCTTGTTTTGGGTCGTTTTCAAAAGCTCTCACATCTTTGACGCTTTCGATGTAAATTTTTGTCTTTTTGCTAATGCTTGAAGGCGCTTGCTCATCTGGCAAACTCACAAATATCCCCTTTGGAGCGCAGCCACAAAGCATAAAGGCGGCAAATATCGCCAGTAATAAATTTTTCATTTTTATCCTTTTAAATAAATTTCAAATGTAAATCGTTTTTTTGTAAATTTTTTTAACTCTTTGTGCCAAATTTCAAATCATTATTTTGATATCCATAATCATAAAATCTTAAATTTAATAACTAAAATTTAAATTTAAATTTCCTTGACTGCTATCAACTAAAATGGCTAGCCACATAGGATAAAATCCGCTTAAATTTTTAAATTCACAAGGAGAAAAGATGAAAGATATGAAGATGTTTTGCCATCAGTGCGAGATGAGTGCTGAGGACGGATGCGGTGCAAAGGGCCAGCCTATGGGCACCTGTGGCAAGAGCGACACGCTAGCGCTTTTGCAAGATACGATGGTTTTTGGCTTAAAAGGCCTTAGCGCATACCGCCACCACGCGCACGAGCTTGGCGCTGATACTAGCAATGTTGATCGCGTTATGGCTGATACGCTTTATTTCACGCTTACAAACTCAAATTTCAACTTCGACGAGCACATCAAGCAGCTTCTTGAAGTAGGCGGTGCTGGCGTTGAGGTGATGAACCTGCTAAGCGAGGCTCATACGGCTAAATTTGGCATCCCAACACCAGTTAGAGTGAGCCAAAACAAGGTCGAGGGCAAGGCGATCTTAGTAAGCGGACACAACTTGCACGCTCTAAAAGCGCTACTTGAGGCGACAAAAGATAAAGGCATCAACATCTACACTCACTCAGAGATGCTTCCAGCTCACGGATACCCAGAACTACGCAAGTATAGCCACCTAAAAGGCAACGTCGGCAAGGCGTGGTTTGACCAAACCAAGCTATTTAACGAATTTAAAGGTGCGATACTAATGACAACAAACTGCATCGTGCCACTACGCTCAAACTGCACATACGCTGACAGGCTATTTGGCTACTCGATCGCAGGCACAAACGGCGTAAAACACATCGAAAACGACGACTTCACTCCACTTATCGAGTGCGCACTAGCCTGTGGCGATGTTAGCGGCTTTGATAGCGACGAGAGCCTAGTAACTGGCGGCCACTACAAGACTATCCTAACTTTAGCCCCACAAATTTTAGACGCGATAAACACTGGCAAGATCCGCAGATTTTTCGTGATCGCTGGCTGTGACGCACCTGGCAAGGGACGTGAGTACTATAGAGAGCTAGCTGCTAGCCTTCCAAAAGACTGCGTGATACTTACTTCAAGCTGCGGTAAATTTAGATTTAACGACATCGACTTTGGCAACGTCCCAGGCACCGAGCTACCACGCTACATCGACCTTGGCCAGTGCAACGACAGCAACGGCGCAGTTAAGATCGCTCTAGCATTAAGCGAGGCAACAGGCATCGCAGTAAATGACCTACCAGTTTCTATCGTGCTAATGTGGATGGAGCAAAAAGCGGTCATCATCTTGCTAGCGCTATTTAGCCTTGGTATCAAAAACATCAACGTAGGACCAAGCTTGCCTAAATTTTTCAATGAAGAGATCATAAATTTCTTAGTGGATAAATTTAACGTTAGACCAATTAGCGGCGACGCGCAAGCTGATCTAAAATACTTCTTAGGTGAGTAAAAAACTGCCAGAGCTTAGGCTCTGGCTCTAAATTTAAAAGAGTCCGCCTTGCTCTTTGCTTTGACTTAAGCTATCAAGTAGTTCTTCTTTTTTGCAAAGCACAAGGGCATAGACGAAATTTTGTAGCTTCTTTATCTCGTCTAAATTTTCATAAAAAATGGCGTTTTCAACCTTTAGTGTGCTATCTTTTGGCAGGCAAAATTTAAGTTCGCTCTCACTAAAATTTCGCCTTAGAAATATGCTTTCAGTCAAAAATAACTCCTCGTCTTCTTCAGCTATCACCGCTCTAAAACTGTTACCAAAACCAACTGGCTTAAAGTCTTTGTCGATAAAGACTGGGTCAAAGTGCGATGAAATTCTGCTCTCTGTCACTTTAAAGCCGATATTATTTTTCTTAAGATAGCCAAGAAGTCCGCAAAACATCCCAGCAAAAACCCGTGGGATGGATAAATTTTGATAGTATTTGTCATCGTAAATAAGCGTTGTAAAAAAGATCGAGCTTGGATTTAGCACGCTTATGTTTGTGTCAGTCCAGGCTGTCTCGTAAAGTAGCGAGAGCCTTTGAAGTATCCTCGTATCGTCGCTAAAAAATGTGTCAAACAAATTTGCATGGAAAATTTTATAAAAAAGCTCGGTTAAATTTTCAGGTATGACGTGGGCGTTTTTTTCAAGGTGCGACTTCTCTAAAAGCGCTTTTATGAAGGGATTGACCGCGCAAAATTTGATATTTTTGTGGATCGCTTCAAAGCGCATGAGCTTGATGATGGCAGTTTGCAGGCTTGCTACCTTGATAAAGGCTATCTCATCGTCGCTTGGCGTGATATCCTCTTCACTAATGATAGCATAGGCACCTTGCTTTATCGCAGGTGCGATCTGATCGCTTTGCGTGGCGATGAGAGCGTAGCCTCGTTTTATATTTTTGGCCTCAAACGCGAAGCTAGTCACGCTTGAGATGCTTGGGTTGTTTAAAATTTGCCCATTTATTATGTGGGTTAAATTTTCTATCGTCATTTAGCCAACGATCGCGCCGTTTTTGACCTTGCCCTGCGTGCCAAGAAGCGTTAGTGAGCCGTCTGATGCGCTTAGGATCATGCCTTGTGAGACATATTTTTTCATCATCGTTCGCTCTTTTAAATTTGCTAAAACGCAAACTTGCTTGCCCACAAGCGAGCTAGGCTCGTAGTATTTGGCGATACCAGATAAAATTTGACGTGGCTGCTCCTCGCCAAGATCTATCTTAAATTTAAGCAGCTTATCACTGCCCTCGACCCTCTCACACTCGAGCACTTCGCCTACTTTTATAACGATCTTTGCAAAGTCATCGATACTAATGATCTCATCCTCTTTTTTCTCCTCTTTTGGCTCGGCCTTTGCCTCTACTTTTGGCCCTTCTTTTAGGTCTCTTGCCTCGCCCATTAGCTCTTTTTCTATCCTTGGGAAGAGTGGCTCAGTAGCTTTTGCCATAAAATTTGAAATTTCATTTTTCAATACAAGGCTCTCATAAGAAGCCGTATCTATGCTAAAGCCAAGCGTGTCAGCTATCTTAGCGCAAGTTTTTGGCATAGCTGGGCTAAGCAAAATGGCAACTTTAGCAAGTAAATTTGCGCAAAGCGCCACAAGTGCGTTTGCCTCATCACTTTTGCCAGCTTTTACAAGCGACCATGGCTCATACTTCGCAACGGCTGCGTTTGCGAGAGTTACAACCTTCCAAAGATCCTCTAAATAGCGGTTTGTAGCTAAATTTTCTAAATTTTTAATAGCCTCATCAAGATAGCCCTTCGCCTCATCAAGCTCGGCTTTATGAAATTTGATCAAGTCTTTTGAGTCAATTTTATAGTCGCTATACTTTGCGCTCATGCCTACTATACGGCTTAGCAGGTTACCAAGTCCGTTGCCAAGCTCTGAGTTTATGCGCTCGATCAAGGCTTTTTGACTATAGTCGCCATCTTGTCCAAACGGTACCTCTCTAAGTAAAAAGTATCTGAAATTTTCAAGCCCATAAGCGTTTGCGACCTCTCTTGGGTTTATGACGTTGCCCTTGCTTTTGCTCATCTTTTCGCCATCTATCGTCCACCAGCCGTGTGCTGCGACGTGTTTTGGCAGTGGCAAGCCAAGGCTCATCAAAAATGCCGGCCAATAAACTGCGTGAAAACGTAAAATGTCCTTGCCAACGATATGTGTTGTGTGTGGCCAAAGGTCCATTCTGGCGTTATCTCTTGAGTATCCTAGTGTTGTTAGGTAGTTTATGAGTGCGTCAAGCCAGACATACATAACGTGCTTGTCGTCATTTGCGCTCTTTGGTAGCTTTATGCCCCAGTCAAAGCTCGTTCTTGTCACAGAGAGATCTTTTAGTCCGCCTTTTACAAAGCTTACGACCTCGTTTTTCTTGCCCTTTGGGATAACGCAAGACTCGTCGTTTTCATACCATTTTAAAAGTGAGTCTTCATATTTTGAAAGCTTGAAAAAGTAGCTCTCTTCTTTAACCAAAGATGTTACACGGCCGCAGTCTGGACAGCGGTTGTCCTCGAGTAGGTCTCTTTGGTTGAAAAATGTCTCGCAGCTAACGCAGTAAAAGCCCTCGTACTCGCCCTTGTAGATATCGCCGTTTGCTTGCATCTTTTCAAAGACATTTTGCACGGTTTGCTTGTGCTCTTCGTCGGTTGTCCTTATGAAGTGGTCGTAGCTTATCTCAAATTCGTCCCAAAGCGATCTAAATTTCGCACTGATCTCGTCTGCATACTCTTTTGGCGTCTTGCCCCTAGCGCGAGCTGCTTGCTCGATCTTTTGACCATGCTCGTCTGTGCCAGTCATAAAGTAGGTCTCTTTGCCTTGCAAGCGGTTAAATCTAGCTAGCGTATCAGCGATGATAGTCGTGTAGGCGTGACCGATGTGTGGCACGTCATTTACGTAATAAATCGGAGTAGTTATATAAGCTTTTTCTTTCATATTTGTCCTTTAAATTTAAAAATCAAATCCGCCGTCACTGCCGGTGTTGCCTTTTGACATCGAGTTGTAGCAGCTATTTACATACTCTATCCTCGTCTCGCAGTCAAAAAATGTCTCGCAGTTAAAACAGCTTTTGCGACCTTTTTGCTCTTGGCACTCTTGCATAACTTTTGCCTTTTGTTTTAGGGCTAGCTCAAATGCGTCAAGTGGCTCGTTTGCTTGTGCTTCTTGCATTATTTTTGCTCGTAAAATTTATGCAAAAGAGAAATTTCATCACGTGAGCCAAAGAAGCATGGCGTAGTTTGGTGAATTTTTTCTATTTTTATATCAAAAAGTGTTTGATTTTTGCCGTTTGAGGTTGCGCCCTTTGCGTTTTCATATATAAAGGCAAATGGCAACACCTCAAAGACAACCCTTAGCTTGCCATTTGGATGATCGCTCGTTGCTGGGTAGCTAAAAAGACCGCCGCCTTTTAATAAAATTTGGTGCAAGTCGCTCACCATAGCGCCTGAGTATCTTAGCCTGTAGCCCTCGTTAAATAGCTCGTTTATGAAATTTCTATGCGTTTGGCTCCAACCTTTTTGCGTAGCTCCCGTGGCGTTTAGCTTGCCTTTTTCTTTTAGCTCAAGCTCTTTTATAAATTTAAACTCGCCATCTTTGCCAAGCCTATAAAATTTAGGCAAAGCGCCCTTTTTCTCAGCAATTACCAGCTCAAGTCTTGGACCATAGATGCTGTAAGCTGCGGCTATTAAATTTTCTGGTTTTACCTCGTCTTCGTAGATGCCAAAGATCGAGCCAACAGCGAAATTTACATCAACTAGGCTCGAGCCATCAAGAGGATCATAAGCGATGATAAATTTAGCGTTTTTATTTATCTCAAGCTCATCCTCTTTCTCTTCGCTAATTAGCGCTTTTACGCATGAAAGCTGCTTAAATTTAGCTGTGATGATCTCATCGCTTTTGACATCAAGTTTTAGCTGGGTGTCGCCTGTTGCGTTTTCGTGAGTTGTATAGCCAAGATCGGCGTATTTTATCACCTCGCTTATCTCTTTTGCGATATCTTTTATGGTGTTAAAAATTTGGTTTAGTTCTTGCATTATACAGCCTTTGCATTTTTGATTATCCACGCACAAATGGCGTCTATATCGTCTAAATTTAGATTTGTGATCTCGTAGGGGATATGCTCTTTATAAGTGGCGATCGCATCTGAAAAGCTAAGATATGCTTCATCGATCTCGCCTCTAAAGACGCTTAGTCTTGGCAGTGGCAGTGTCTTTAGTCCCTCGACTAAGAGCATGTCAAACTCGCCGATCATCCTTATGACCTCGTCTATGCCTTGCGAGCTTTGCGAAAAGTAAGTCGTTCTAGTCGGACTCATCACGACTACGTCAGCTCCTGCCTGAGAAAATTTAAAGCTATCCTTGCCTTCAACGTCAAATTTGGCCTTGTCGCCTGGGTCGTGCTTGACTACAACGACCTTTAGCCCATCATCTATAAATTTTTTTGCGACTTTTAAGATAAGCGTCGTTTTTCCGCTATTTGAGGGGCCAGAAAAAGCAATGGCAAGTCTTTTCATAAGAGCCTTTTTCGTTAAAATTTCTTGCGATTATAGCTCATATTGGCTTTAAAATTTATGAGTGAATTTTAAAAAATAAAATGATAAAATGCGAGAAACTTTAATATTTTAAGAGTTTTTTATGAGAAAATTTACACTATTTTTTATATTTATTT
>CABPVN010000003.1:105768-110526 GCA_902460825.1 Campylobacter concisus | reverse complement strand
TTGGTTGTGCTGATCAAAAAGTGATCGTGCATGAGCCACTAAAAAATGAGCTTTTAGCCTACACAAGCAAGAGTGAGATCATTGATGGCACCGATAGAACGCTTATAATCGCAACCTATCTAAATCCTATATATAACTCAAATTTAGACGAGAGCAAAGAGCACTTTTTAGTAGCCATCAACCCAAAAGAGCATGCGCAAAATTTGAGCAATATAAAGGTAAATGGCGACTCAAATGCCACAAATGCAAGGCTGCTTGATGAAAATGACGAGATGCTTAAATTTGCTGGATTTTCTATGCCTTGGGCGGTCTATTACGAAGTGACCGCACCAAGTAAGCAAAGTGACGATCTTGCGCTTAGTTTCGAAATTTATCAGTCAAAGCCGGTTTTGTTAAATTTTCGAAAAGTTGCGAAATCTTTATACTGGAACCATTAAGCGCCATATAGATCACGTAGTTTGCAAGCACCTTCTTGCCGTAGTTTCTAGTCTCTGCAACAGGGACTAGCTCGATCGATAAAAACGGCTCAAATTTACCCTCTTTAAACATATCATCTCTTGTGATGACTTTTTTGGTAAAACCGATGCCGCCGTTATACGCGTAGGCCGTAAAGAGCGGATGGTAAAGAAATTTATCAAGGTAGTTTAGGTGGTGATTTGCAAATTTAAATGCAACATCTGTTTTAAAAAGATCGTCTTGGTCAAAATTTGGAATTTTTAGCTCTTTTTTGCCGATCGCATTTGCAAGAAATGGCATAAACTGCATCATGCCAAGGGCGTAAGAGGTAGAAACGACGCTTGGGATAAAGAGGCTCTCTTGCCTTGCTAGTGCGTAGATCATCGACTTTCGCTCAGTGCTGATGTCCTCAAGCTCTGGTGAGTTTGGCATCAAAAAGTACTGCTTCTCCCAGCCATGCGCCTTTTGCATAAAGTATGCGTATGCGCCGATGCTCTCGTTTGTGTAAAATTTCATAGCAAATTCGCTTGCTTGCGTGGCGTTCATATCTTTTGCAAGGGACGTGGTTTTGTTCCATAAAAATGGATCGCTCACATCAAAATTTTCGATATTTTGCTTGCTAGGTCTTGGCACGATCACTTCAAGTGGCTCGCCACCTATCATATCTCTAGCATAAAGCGAGTAGATATTTGCGTCCTTGCTAGCGCTTAGCTCCTTTAAAAAGGCCTCATTTTTGCTTATTTGATACTGCCAAAATGTCGCATTATCCCTTTGCCAAGCCCTCTCAAATGTACTTTTGGCTCTTGCAAAAAGACTAAAGGCGATATCGTCTTGACCTAGTAAGATGGCGTTTAGACCAAGTGTAAATGCGTCGCTCTTCTCAGTGACAGCTGGGTTTATATTTAGTAAATTTCTTCTAAAGCTTTCATATTTTTTATTAAATACGACGTCATTTAGTAAATTTGTAAAGCCCTTTTGCGAGTAGAGTTTGTTCATAAAATTTGCTTCAAAATTTACGCTAAAAAGAGCACTTTTACTTTGCGGACTTGAAGCGTTAAAAAGCTCTAAAAAGCTCTTTGCATCGTTTGCATTTGCAAAGCTAAGAGCCGGGTTTGGCTCGTTTAAAGTGCGTAAAATTCTAGCTTTTTCTGGATTTGTGCTTGCAAGATTTGCCGCTAAAATTTCACGAGTTTTGCTATCAAGCTTTAGAGAAAAGCTCATCGTTGTTAGTAAATTTTGGCAAGCCAAGCTAGCACTTGTGATGTTGCTTGCGTTTATGCCAGGACACTTGTTAGGGGCTGCTTTGGGAGGTAAAATTTTATTGATTGATTTTTGAACTAAGCCACTTTTTCTAAAAACGTCGCGTGAAAGCTCAGCTATCTGCTCCTTTGTATAGCTGCCTTCGTTTATAAGGCGGTTTATGTAGTAGTCTTTTGCAAGGCTTTTTGGCTCGTTTTTTAGCTCCTCGTAGGTGTAAATTTTAGCTAAAAGAGCAACGCAGGCCAGAGAGAGGATACTAAAGTGACGCAGCAAAAACAAATAAAAGCCTTATTAAAAATTGATCTATGAGTTGAAGTGCTAAAAGCACGATGAGTGGGGCAAAGTCGATGCCGTTAAATTCTGTTTTGATGTAGCGTCTGATGAAGCTATAAACAGGATCAGTCAGCCTATAAAGTAGCTGCACGACTGGCGAGCTAGGATCAGGCTTGACCCAGCTAATCAGAGCCGCTGCGATGACGATCCACGTATAGACCGTGATGATAAGGTGCAAAATGTTTGCGACCGCTGAAAATAGGGTGGAAAGTATCATTTTTGCTCCTAGATTAAAATTTTGCCTAGATCATCTTTGATGAGCGGATAGAGCTCGCTTAGCTCAGGGCCGTGAAGGTCGTTTGTAAGCAGCGCACGTAGCGGCATGAAAAAGTTTTTGCCTTTTAAATTTGTAGCGCTCATAAGCTCTTTTTTAAACTCATCAAAGCTCTCGCACGGTTTTAAATTACGAGCTGCTTTTTTTATGATCTCAAATTCGTTTTTATACTCATCTGGAGCTATTTTTGGTGAGTAAATAGCCTCTACTTTTGCCTTTATCTCAGGTACTAGAGAGCTCTCTTGGGTGTAAAATTTAACTAGTTCAACCTTACTCTCATCCACGGCAAAGATCTCTTTTATGCGCTCTTTTGAAGCAAGCTTGATGTGCTCTCTATTTATCTGCTCAAGTTTTTTCACGTCAAATCTAGCAGGTGAGCGTGAAATTTTGGTTATATCAAACCACTTTACCGCATCTTCGATGGTAAAAATTTCAGTTGGAGTTTTGTTGCCAAGAAGTATCAGATAGTTTGCGATCGCCTCAGGTAAAAATCCCTGCTCAAAGAGCCATTTGACGCTTGATTCGTTCTCGCGTTTGCTCATTTTTTTGCCCTCTATATTTAAAAGGATAGGCAAATGCGCGTAGTTCATCTTGCCAGTGTAGCCAAGGCCCTCGCGTATGAGGTCTTGCTTTGGCGTGTTGCTCACGTGATCCTCGCCGCGTATGACAAAGGTCACGCCCTCAAGCATATCATCAACCGCGCAGGCGAAGTTATATGTTGGAGTCTTGTCCGCTCTCATGATGACAAAGCTATCAACAGCGTCTGGCTCGAAGCTTAGCTCGCCTTTGATCGCATCTGTAAAGCTCATCGTGCGTGTTGGTTTTTTCATGCGGATGACAAATGGCTTTTCGCAGTTTAAAACTTCAGCGTCGCTTAGTCTCTCGCAGGTGCCATCATATCTATATGCCACGCCTTGCTCTTTTGCTTTTTGTTTTTTTGCTTCGAGCTCTTCTTCGGTGCAAAAGCAAGCAAAGGCCTTTTTATCGATGAGAAGCTTTGATGCAAGCTGTCTGTGGAATTTTAAATTTTCACTTTGGATGTAAATTTGCTCTGGTTTTATGCCAAATTTGCTCAAAATTTCTAAGATATCTTTCTCTTTTCCCTCGATATTTCGCTCTTTGTCAGTATCTTCTATGCGTAAAATAAAGCCACTTTTATCTTGCAAAGAACAAATATAGTTGAAAATAGCAGCACGTAAATTTCCTATGTGCATATCTCCTGTTGGAGAGGGTGCAAAACGATACATAAGCTCATTCCTTACGTTAAATTTGAAGTTTGGATTATAACACTAGCTTGATAAATTTAAAGTTATGTAATTTTAAATTTTTAGGCTAAGCAAAGCATATTTTTTATAAAATCCGCACGAAAATTTAACTATTTATAGGAGAAAGAATGAGTTTTATCAGCGAATTTAAAGAATTTGCGATGCGCGGAAATGTCATAGATATGGCAGTTGGTGTTGTTATCGGTGGGGCATTTGGAAAGATCGTTTCATCACTAGTTGGTGATATTATCATGCCAGTGGTTGGCGTTATAACAGGCGGTGTAAATTTCACTGATCTTAAGCTAACACTAAAAGAAGCAGCAGAAGGTGCGCCAGCAGTTACTATAAACTATGGCTCATTTATACAAACAATGGTTGATTTTTTAATCATTGCATTTTGTATTTTTTGCGTCATCAAAACTTTAAATACACTTAAAAATAAACTACCAAAAGAAGAAGAGGCAGCTCCTGCAGAGCCTGAAACTCCAGCTGATATAGCACTTCTGACTGAGATCAGAGATCTTCTTAAAAAATAATTTCTTTCATCAAAGGGAGAAAGCTCCCTTTGAAATCCGTTAAATTTTGTCCTATTTTTTATGCTAAAATGCTTTTTCATCTTAAAAGCGAGTGAAATATGATAGAACAAATCCCATTTTTTCAAGGTCTTAGCGCCGAGGACCTAGCCAAACTTGAAGCAATAAGCGTTGTTAAAAAATACAAAAAAGGTGAGTTTTTATTTATAGAGGGCGAGGAGCCAAAGTGGCTTACATTTTTGATAACTGGCTCGGTTAAACTTTATAAAACTACGGCAAATGGCAAGGAAATTTTTATCCATCAGCTTGCACCTATGAATTTTGTAGCTGAAGTTGTAAATTTTGAAAATATCCCTTATCCAGCAAGTGCCATTTTTACTATCTCTGGTGAAGTTTTAAAGATAAATTATGAAAAATTTGAAGCACAATTTTTAACAAAGCCAGAAATTTGCATGAAATTTCTAAAATCAATGGCTCAAAAGATAAGAATAACAACGAATTTGCTTCATCAAGAGCTCATCTTAAGCTCTGAAGAGAAGGTTGCTAGGTTTATTTTAGATCATGAAGATCTATTTAATGAACTAAAGCATACAAAAATTTCATCAATTCTCAATATGACTCCAGAAACTTTTTCGAG
>CABPVN010000003.1:103452-105554 GCA_902460825.1 Campylobacter concisus | reverse complement strand
AAAATTTTCGTAAAAATTTACGATATATTGATAAATTCAGGAGGAAAATTTGGCTGAAGTTAAGAAGAAATTTTTTGTTTGGTCATCTGTGATAATAGGCATCGTAATCGGCCTTATCGCTTCTATGGGCATAGCTGATGCACTTCATGCGACTGGTAGCGGATTTGTCTGTACCATTTGTCACACGATGGATCCTATGAATGCTGCATATCATGAAGATGCGCACGGCGGCAATAACAAGCTTGGCATAAAAGCTGAATGTTCAGCCTGTCACCTAAATCATACAAGTGCCTATACCTATGTACTTACAAAACTTAAAGTATCGATAAATGATGGTTATAAGACATTTTTTACAGATACAGACAAGATCGACTGGCGTAAAAAACGCGAGCATGCATCTCACTTTGTCTATGATAGTGGATGTTTGACTTGCCACTCAAATTTAAAAAATGTTATTCAAGCTGGTAAATCATTCTTGCCACATAGAGATTATTTCGTTCTTGGAAATCCTAATAAGAAATCATGTGTTGATTGCCACGAGCATGTTGGTCACAAAAATTTAGGACTACAAATCGATAAATTTGAAGCAATTAAAAAACAAGAAAACAATAAAACCAAGTAAGGAGGAGAGATGTTTAAAAAGTCGCTAATGTTATTAGCCTGTCTAATGTCTTTTGGCTTTGCCGCAAACATGGATGCAAATAAATCTGACGCTTTAAACCTTAATGTTGTAAAAAACATTAAAGTTGCTCACAAAATGTCAGACTTATCAAAAAGCTGTGTTGAGTGCCACGCTAAAGAGACACCCGGCATAGTTGCCGATTGGAAAAATAGTCGCCACGCTCACGTTGGCGTAAGTTGTATGGATTGCCACTCTGTAAATGCAGATAATCCTATGGCTTCAGTTAAGGTGCATCCAAAAGATTCTAACAACCACGTTTCAATGCTAGTTAGCCCAAAAACTTGTGCTAAGTGTCACGAAAATGAGGTCGATGAATCTATCAAGAGTGGTCACGCAAGAGGTGCTATGCAAATGTATGCTAACCCTGCGATGGTAAAACTAATGTATCACTATGAAGGTATGGATCATCCAGAATACAAAATGGCTCCAGACGCTACTGGTTGTACTCAGTGCCACGGAACCGTCATCAAACTAGACGCTGATCACAAACCTACAAAAGAGACTTGGCCAAACTACGGTATAGGTAATGTTTATCCTGATGGTGGCGTAGGAAATTGTAAATCTTGCCATAGCGTTCATAAATTTGATATAGCTGAAGCTAGAAAACCAGCTGCTTGTGCATCTTGCCACCTTGGACCTGATCACCCAGATATTGAGATTTATAATAACTCAATGCACGGTCATATCTACAACAGCGAAGCTCACAAATGGAACTTTGATGCTGCTCCTGACACATGGGATGTACCAGATTTTAGAGCTCCAACTTGTGCAGCTTGCCACATGAGTGGTGTTGGTGAAACAACAACAACTCACAACGTTTCAAGAAGACTAAAATGGAACCTATGGGGCATTAGCAGTAAGCTAAGAACAGCTGGTGATGAACAAGCTGCTGTTGTTTACGAAAAAACTGGCAAACTAACCATAGGAACGCCACTTGCAGGTCATCCAAATGGACCAGAAGCAGCAAGAGCTGAGATGAAACTAGTTTGTAAAGCTTGCCATACACCAACTCACACAGATAACTTCTTCATTATGGGTGATAAACAAGTAGAGCTTTATAACGTTTATAGCGCTGAAGCAACTAAGATGCTTGAAGAGTTGAAAGCTAAAAACCTACTACTAGAAGATGCTTGGTCAGATGAATTCCAAGATGTCTATTATCATATGTGGCACCATGAAGGTCGTCGTATGAGACAAGGCGCTCTAATGGGTGGCCCTGACTACTCACACTGGCATGGTGTATTCGAAGTTAAAAATGATATAAGAAAACTTCGCAAAATCTATAAAGAAAGAATTGAATCTGGCAAAGTCCAGTAATCTTTTTTAAGGTGGGAGTTTTCCCACCTTTTTATTTTTAAATTCCAAATTTTATCTTTTAGTTATTATCCTAAGGCAAATATCTTTTAATAATTATTTTTGT
>CABPVN010000003.1:71073-102944 GCA_902460825.1 Campylobacter concisus | reverse complement strand
TTGTTCTAAATAATTAATAAAATTTATAATGTAAATTTAAAAATATAAAATATAATCCTTGTTTTCAAGGAGATATTTTGGGACTTTTGCGCATTATCATCGGAGCTTTTATCTTTAGCGTTCTTACAAATTTATATTCATACAAGCGCTTTATCAAAAAGGTATCTTTTTTTGCCCCACACCTTAAAAAAATTCGTATATTTTTCTATATTATTAGTGTGCTTGAGTTTGTATTTGTTCTTCAACTAAGATTTTCTTTTTTAAATATAGAACTCTATCTGATAGCAGGGACACTCATTGGTTTTTCTCTATTTTTATTTGGTGTTAGTTTGTTTTATGATGTTGTTAGATCTATTTGTTCAAAAGCTCATTTTAATCCCACAAGACGAAAATTTATTAAATTTTGCTTTGATGTGACATTTGTCATTTTTGTAGTTGCTTGCTTTTTGAAAGGAATTTTTAACGCACTTACTCCGCCAAAGATTAGACAGATTAGTATAAAAATAAAAAATTTACAAAGCGATCTAAAAATAGCCATGATAACGGATGTGCACATTGGAGAGTTTTTGCAAAAGGACTTTGTGGCTGAGCTCGTAAAAGAGATAAATTTAGCTAGACCAGATCTAGTCGTGATAGTTGGCGACTTGGTTGATATGAGAGCTGAACTTATAGGGGATTTTTTAGATCCATTAAAAAATCTTAAAAGCACCTATGGCACCTTTTATGTCCCTGGCAATCACGAATACTACCACGGAGTTGATGGGATACTAGAAAAAATTCGCGCTCTTGGCATTAGGATACTTGGCAATAAAAATGAAAAAATAGCTGGCATAAATTTAGCTGGGGTTTATGATCTAGCTGGTATAAGATTTAAAAATTTAGAGCCAAATTTAGACGAAGCGCTAGCTGGACGCGACCCAAATTTGCCTACCATCCTACTCTCTCATCAGCCAAAATTTATAAAAACTATGCAAAAAGACGTCGATCTAGTCCTTTGCGGTCACACGCACGCTGGACAAATTTTCCCTTTTAGCCTCTTGGTTTTACTTGATCAAGGTTTTTTACATGGGCTTTATAAGATTAATGATAAAATGCAAGCTTATGTTAGTAGCGGTGCAGGATTTTGGGGACCTCCGGTTAGGATATTTGCTCCTAGTGAGATCGCTATTTTAAATTTAAGCAAGGACTAAAATGAACAAGGACAATCTCTTTTCTCAAATTTTTGGCAAGGTAGCAAAAATAAACTTTTTCAAGCCGCTTCAAGAGCTTATCAACTCCTTTTATGTAAAGCTATTTAAGATCGATATGAGCGAGTTTAAGCCATCAAATGAGTATAAAAATTTAAACGAACTTTTCACCAGAGAGCTCTTAAAGCCAAGAGAATTTGACGTAGCAGATGAGATATTTATAAGTCCGGTTGATGGTACCTGCCTTAGTTTTGGCACCACGAAAGAGCTAGAAGCTTTTAGTATAAAAGGTATGAATTACGGGCTAAAGGAGCTTTTGTGGCAGGGCGAGCTTGAGGGCGAGTTTGATTTTGCCAACATCTACCTTAGTCCAAAAGACTATCACCACTATCATGCACCTTGCGATATTACGATAAAAAAAGCGGTCTATATCCCAGGCAAGCTTTACAGTGTGGCGGTAAAATGGCTTGGCAAGGTCGATAGCCTTTATACCAAAAACGAGCGTGTGGCGCTACTTTGTGAGATGAAAAATGGCAAAAAACTTTGGCTAGTTTTCGTGGGTGCACTAAACGTTGGTAAGATGAAATTTTGCTTTGATGATCGCATCCAGACAAATGCGATGGCAAATTTTACGCAAATTTATGAATATGAAAATTTACACATCAAAAAGGGTGAGCGTCTTGGAAATTTCGAGCTTGGCTCAACTATCGTCATACTTAGCGAAAAAGATGCGATCGAGTACAACCTCTTTGAAAACAAAGAGCTAAAATTTGCTGAAGCTATCGGTAGGATCAGAGAAATATAAATTTACAACCAATTTTAAAACTTGGTTTGAACTTATTGATTAAAAACACTTGACATTTTGTAAAAACATATCAAATTAGAAAACATTCTTTGATGCTTGCATATTTTTTTAAGCGATATTTATAAGATTATGCAAAATGCTTTTGCCTCATAAATTTTCTATGACCGCCTAGACATCTGTAAATTTACTATTTTGCTTATATCTAACAGAAACTTTGTTGTGTAACTTTACTCTACATTTTTACTTTAAAATAAAAAAGGTATAAATTTAAGTGCTCTTTTTTTATCTTTAAATAGCTTATTGAAAGCATTTATTTAAAAGAGCTAATTTTATATTTTGATTTCAGGATTAAAGCTGGCGTAATATATCATCTATCGGCCAGCTTTAATTAAGGGGTTCTTACTCCCACTCGATAGTTGCAGGTGGCTTGCTTGAGATGTCATAAACTACGCGGTTTATGCCATTTACCTCGTTTATGATGCGGCGGCTTACGTTTTCAAGCAGATCATAAGGAAGCCTTGAAAAGCTTGCAGTCATGCCATCGCTCGCATCGACTACGCGCACACAAACAGCGTTTTCGTAGGTTCGGTTGTCGCCCATAACGCCAACAGAATTTACATTTAAAAGTACGCAGAACGCCTGCCAAGTTTTGTTATACCAGCCACTACTTTTTAGCTCATCGCGCAAGATCACGTCAGCTTTGCGAAGTAGCTCTAGGCTTGGTTTATTTACCTCGCCCATGATGCGGATAGCAAGGCCAGGTCCAGGGAAAGGATGGCGGAAGACTAGCTCGCGGCTTAGTTCAAGCTCAAGTCCTAGCTTTCTAACTTCGTCTTTAAAAATCTCTCTTAGCGGTTCTATTAGCTCAAATGTCATCCAATCAGGCAAGCCGCCAACGTTGTGGTGGCTCTTTATCGTCTTGCTTGAGCCAACGACTGAGCTTTCGATGATGTCAGTATAAAGAGTGCCTTGAGCTAGAAATTTCACATCGCCATGCTTCTTAGCCTCTTTTTCAAAAATTTCTATAAATGTCTCGCCTATGATCTTGCGTTTTTTCTCAGGATCAACGACGCTGGCTAAGCGGCTAAGAAAGATCTCACTCGCATCTATACTAACTAGCTCAACGCCAAGCTTTGTTCTAAATGTAGCTTCAACTTGCTCTTTTTCGTTTGTTCTAAGAAGTCCGTTATCGACAAAAACAAGGATCAAATTTTCAGGCACAGCAGCTGCTAAAAGTGCTGCAGTCACAGAGCTATCAACGCCGCCACTAACTGCGCAAAGCACCTTGTGAGTGCCCACTGTTCTTCTGATCTCTTCTATCTTATTTTTAGCGAAGCTTCCCATGTTCCATGTGCTCTCGCAGCCACAGATATATTTAGCAAAATTCTTTAAAATTTGCGTGCCATACTCGCTATGTTGCACCTCTGCATGAAACTGGATCGCATAAAATTTACGTTTATCATCGCCAAAAGCACAATAAGGCGAATTTTCGCTAATCGCAATCGCCTCAAAGCCCTTTGGCAGGTCTTTTACATAGTCGCTATGGCTCATCCATACGATTTGTTTTGAAGGTGTATCTTTAAAAAGATCGTGCTCTTTTACGACGCTAAGTTCAGCCTTGCCGTACTCTTTGTGATCAGCGGCTAAAACCTCAGCACCATGTGTGTGAGCAAGTAGCTGCATGCCGTAGCAAACGCCAAGTATAGGGATATTTAGCTCAAAGACGCCATTATCGCAAAAGTAGGCATCCTTAGCATAAACGCTAGCTGGACCACCACTTAAAATGATACCTTTTGGATCTTTTGCCTTTATATCGCTTAGTTTTGCGTTAAATGGCAAAATTTCAGTGTAGACACCCTCTTCTCTTAGCCTTCTAGCTATTAGCTGAGTGTACTGCGAACCAAAGTCCAAAACTATAATCGTATTGTTCATTTATAACCTTTTAAAAGTAGATGTGAAAAATTTCAAACTGCACATACCAAACAATGAGTGATACGATGTATCCTAAAACTACCATCCATGCATATTTCATATGCGCACCAAAGGTATAAATTCCTTTTAATTTACCCATTACTCCAACGCCAGCTGCTGAACCAAAGCTGATCATCGAACCGCCGATACCAGCTGTAAGTGTCACTAGTAACCACTGACTCATAGCCTCGCCTGCATCAGCTCCCATAGCTGGATTTGCTTTTAGAACGGCTGACATAACAGGGACGTTATCAACGACTGCTGAGAGGAAGCCAACACCGATATTTACAGGTGTTGAGCCAAATTTATCATAAAGTGACACAGCGTAATTTAAAAATCCAGCAAAGTGAAGAGCACCAACTGCAGCTAAAATTCCAAAGAAGAAAAATAGCGTATTGTTCTCGATCTTTGACATATAATGAAAGACGTTCATAGGCTCTTCGTCTTTGTGAGCTTTTTTGAAATAATATGTATAAAGGCTAAGCAGTGAGAAGCCAAACATCATGCCCCACATCGCTGGTAAGTGAAATAACTGGTGCATCATAACTGCACAAAAGATAGTAAATGCACCTATAAAAATAACAGCTTTACCGCCCTTTTTCATAACCACTTTTGGCTCATTTGCCACGTCAAAATGAGGCGCAGTATTTGGCACGATGCGTGAAAGCAAAAACGCTGTCACAAACCAGCCGATAAATGAAGCTGGGAAAAGTGCGAAAAAGTCTAAAAATGGTGACTTGCCAGCTGCCCAAACCATAAGAGTAGTGATATCGCCAAATGGACTCCACGCTCCGCCTGCATTTGCTGCTACGACGATGTTTATCGCACCTGCGACTAAGAAATTTGTATTATTTCTATCTATCGTTAAAAGGACTGTTGATAGGATAAGCGCTGTTGTTAGGTTATCAGCCACTGGGCTAATGAAAAATGCCAAAATACCAGTTAGCCAAAATAGCTTTCTGTAAGTGTAGCCTTTTGAAACTAGGTTGTATTTAAGTGCGTTAAATACATCTCTTTCAACAAGTGCTTCGATAAATGTCATCGCTACCATTAAGAAAAAGACGATCTGAGCTATCTCTAAGATCAGGTGATTTACCTCGTGCTCTAGCGAATGCACATCCATGCCGTTTATAAGCATATAAACGCCGATTAGTAAAAACATAAAAGTGCCGATAAAAATGGCAGGTTTTGCCTTGTCGATGTGGAAATTCTCTTCTGCTGCTATGAAAAAGTATCCAACAACAAAAATGATAAGCGATAAAATTCCCGCCCATGTAGTAGTTAAGTCAATAGCCGCAGCTTCTCCGTCAGCACCAAAGGCTATAGCAAAAAACAAGCCTAGAAGTCCAAATAACCTCATATACTCTCCTTGTAAGATAAAAATTTGCGTATTTTACTTAAATGAGCCTAAAATTTAGGTTAGTTAAATTTATTAAGCTTGCATTACATTTTTATCTTACGCGAAATTTAAGATCAAATTTTATTGATCTTGTCAGTTTTTTTCTCTTTCACAGGTGCATCGCCATAAAATGGATCGTCCTTGTAGCCGCAACCACTAAGTGCAAAAAGAGCGAAAATTAAAATAAAAGATGATAAGATTGCCTTATGAAAGACGCCAAATTTATGATAGATGCTATCCACGAAAATCCTTTGTATAAAGAAAAATTAAGCATGGCAGACGAGTGCCAAGAGCTTCTTCGCCTCATGGGTAAAGCAAAGCGATTTTACATAGCTTTTTGCTATGTTAGAGAAGGCATTTTAACCTTCGTTCTCACTCATCCCTCAGGGCTTTTGGAGCTTAGACGTGATAGTAGTATAAATGATATAAAAGGGTTATTAAAAACCTTTTGCAAATTTAATAAAAATAGCATTTTTGCAAGCGTCATCGAGCCAAAACCTCTTAGCGAGATCAACTATATAAAAAATAAAAAAGAAGAAAATATAAGATTTATCGTGAGCAAATATCTAAAATTTTTCACGCCACAACCTACGCAAAGATCAAATTTTATCACTCCAGCAAGCAAAGGCGAGTTTAAAAATTTAGCCACAAATGAGCAAATTTATAAGAAATTTGAAGAGCTAAGAGAAATTTTGCTAAAGAAAAATGAGCAGGCAAGATGCTAATAGACGAGATAAGAACGCTTCCGAACGAGCCTGGCGTATATCAATATTTTGACGCTCAAAACAGACTTTTATATGTCGGCAAGGCCAAAATTTTAAAAAACAGGGTCAAAAGCTACTTTAAATTTACCCCAAGCCTAGCACCAGCTGAAAAGCTAAGCCCAAGAATTTCAAAGATGATAAGCGAGGCGGTGCATCTTGAATATATCGTCACACCAAGCGAGGCAGACGCGCTCATACTTGAAAATTCATTTATCAAACAGCTTAAGCCAAAATACAACATCTTGCTTCGTGACGACAAGACCTACCCTTATATCTTTATAAATTTAAACGATGAATTTCCCAGATTTGAGATCACCAGAAAGGTTGTAAAAGGCTCAAATATACGCTATTTTGGGCCATATTTTAGTGGAGCAGGAGAGCTTCTTGAAGCGCTTTATCTAAATTTCAACCTAGTTCAGAAAAAGTCCTGCATCAAAGGCAAAAAAGCCTGCCTATTTTATCAGCTAAAACGTTGCTACGCCCCATGCGAGGGCAAAATTTCAAAAGAAGACTACGCCAAAATAGTCGCTGACGCCACAGCCGCTTTGCAAAATCCAAATTTGCTAATCGCTCGCCTTGAAGAGCTCATGCTAAACTACGCCAAAGCCGAAGACTACGAGCAAGCAGCCGCGACTAGAGATAAGATGCAAACGCTTAAAAATATGCAAACAAAGGTCGAGGTTGATCTTGCCAAGCTTGAAGACTTTGAGGCCTACTCAGTCGCTTGCGTGCATGATATGATCTGTGCGGTGAGATTTAGCGTGCAAAGTGGCAAGATAACAGGCGTAAAAACCGATATCACGCAGGCTAAAAACGCTCAAAAAGACGAGATAAACGAGGCTTATAAGCAGGCCATTTTAAAAAGCTTTATCGCTGGTCAGCCAATAATCAGCACCAAAATTTACGTCCATGAGGACTTTGAAGATAGCGAGCTGGTGGAGGAAATTTTAAACGAGAGATTTGGGCGTAAATTTAGCATCACTTGCCCAAAAATAGGCGATAAGCGTAAAATTTGCGAGATCGCTACAAAAAACGCTGAAGTTAGCATCGAAAAATACCTAAAAACGCACGATAACGAGCTACTAAACGAGATAAAAGAGTACTTTGGTCTTGCTCACACGCCTTACGTGGTCGAAGCCTACGACAACTCACACCTTTTTGGCGAGGCAAGTGTCGGAGCGATGGTGCGCTATGAGCATGGCGAGTGGGCGAAGCAAAACTACCGCCACATGCATCTAAATTCCAAAAACGACTACGATCAGATGAGAGAGAGCCTCACTGCTAGAGCGCTTAGGTTTGATAAGCTTAGCCCGCCTGATCTTTGGGTTATTGATGGTGGCGAAGTGCTTTTAAATTTAGCCTGCGAGATTTTAGCAAGCAGTGGGGCAAACGTCGATGTGATCGCTATCTCAAAAGAAAAGATCGATGCCAAAGCTCACCGCGCAAAGGGCGAGGCGAAAGATAAAATTTATACAAAAAATGGCAGTTTTAGCCTAAGCACGAGCGATAAAAAGCTGCAGTTTTTCCAAAAGATGCGCGATGAGAGCCATAGATTTGTCATCGGTTTTCACAGAAAAACAAGGCAGAAAAACGATATGCAAAGATCAGTGCTAAGACAAGCTGGCGTATCTGAGGGCAGTATCGCGAAATTAATCAGCTTTTACGGAAGTTTTGATAAAATCAGCGAAGCAAATTTAGACGAAGTGGCAAAAATAACAAACAAAAGCGTAGCAGCAAAGCTTTTAACGCTCAAAGAAGGAAATTTGAAGTGATAATATACGACAAAAACGGTCAAATTTTGGCGATGGGAGATATCTCTCTTGGTCTGCTTGAATTTAAAGATATAAGGGAGTTTTTAAGCGAGCATAAAGACATTGACGAGCTAGTTTTAGACTACAAAGAGTCTGGAGTTTTTATAGACTATCTAGCTAAAAGACCAAATTTAAGAGTAAATTTAAAGACCAAAAACGGCAAAATTTTAAATGCGACGCTTAAATTTTCAAAGATCAGCTCAGTAAAAAATGAAGAGTATTTTGAGCTTTTAATCCTCGATCAAACAGAAATTTACAGCCAAAACCAGCAAGCTGCGATAAAAGCAAAGACCAAACTTCGCTTGCCAAATTTAAAGGTAGATGAAAAAGAGCTTTTGGATAAAGAAGAAGAGGTCTTAAACGAGAGCTGGTTTAGTGAGACTGCTAGCTTTTTAAATTTAAGCAAAAGCGAGTTTGCGACCTATCTTGGTATATTTTTAAGCAAAGCAAAAGACAAGATGATCTTTATCCAAAGTGCGGTGCAAGCAAGAGATACTAAATTTTTAGAAGAGAGCATAAAGATCTTAAAAGAGCCAGCGCTAAATTTAAAGATCACTCCGCTTGTGGCAAATTTCGATGCACTACTTACCAGACCAAACAAGATCAAAAAGATCGCTCAGATAAATGAAAGACTAAGCGAAATAAGCACGCTTTGCAATAAATTTTCAAAAAGGCTTGGCAATGAGGGTTAGTAAATTTTTAGTTCTTTTGCCGATATTTTTGGCGGCTATGGCTTGCTTTTATAGTGGCGCTCTCTACTTTGATAAATTTAGGATCTCTTATGGCATAAATAGCGAGGTAAAAAGAGAAAGTTTGATAAGAAAAACCTTAGATGCGATCGTTTCAGAAAGAATTGCTTACGAAAGATATGAAAAAACTAGGTCGCCACAAGACGAGACGGCTTTAAGAGAGGCAAATGCTGCTAAGAATTTGTTTGTAAAAAGTTTATCAAATACTCTTTCTAACACACCAGATGATAAAAGGATAAGAGATAGGCTAAATGAAGTTTTAAAAAACGCAAATGCAAGTTGGGAGAGCTCTAATCTCTCGTTTCTTAGCTTTGTTGAGTTAGCAAATTCTGCTGTTGAAAGTGGGCAAATTTTATTTAGAGATGTTGCTTTAGACATTGATATCAAGCGTCATATACTCTCTTTACTTAGAACCTATGAGCTGCTTCAAAACGTAAATACCACAAAAGAGCACATCTTGGCCGTGCTTATGGGTAAAGAAAAAATTACCGAAAGTTCGCTAAAACAATCTCTAGATAGCCTTAAATACAACGATATAAATGCAAATTTACTCCCAAATGGCGATATAAAAGACAACATAATAAGAGATATAGATAGGCTTGATAATATAGAGATCTCTCAGGGCTATGACGAGATCCGCCTTAAGCTAAAGCTAAAAAATGAGCTAACACGTGATGAAATTTTGCAGATATATACCTTTGAAAGCAATAGAGCCAAGCTCTTTAGCAAGATAGCAAATGTCTTAAGTGACGAGCTAAAGAGACTAAATGATAACTTTAGAGTAAAGGTGCTTAGTCTAATATTTTTGATGTTTTTTCTATCGCTTTGGCTCTTTTATGCTGGCTATAAAACATACATCTGGCTAAAAGATCTAGAAAATTTAAACCAAAAAATGAAGCTTGTAAGAGATGAGGTCTTAAAAAAAGGAGATAGAAATCCACAAAATTTAATAGAAAATTTCATCGCACTATATAAAGAGCTACTTCAAAAGTATGAGCAAGAAAGAAGCTTTACAGCGATAAAAGATAGGCTGCTAGTTAGGCTAAATAAGAAATTTTACCTCTCAAAAGAGCAAATTTTAAGCTCGGTCGCTACGCTAAAAAAAGATGAAAATGTCCTTAAAAATGAGCTTGTTTTTGAAAATTTAGAAAAAAATAGCCAGATAATCGCGATAAATTACAGCAATATAAAAGGCTTGCTTGATAGCAAAAATGGCGAAGTTGGACTAAATTTAAAGCCGTTTAACCCACAAATTTTGTTTTCAAACATACTTGAAGCGCAGATACCTTTCACGCAAGAGAAAAAGCTAAATTTCTTAACCTACCTTGATGCAAACATTAGTGACGAGCTAGAGGGCGATAGCGAGAAGATAAGCGTCGTCTTTGGCTCTATCATGCAAGCTGTCGTGACAAAATGCGATAAATTTGCCAACTTGATAGTAGAGATAAAAAATGTCAGCGACGCTCTTAGCCAAAGTGGTCTTTTGCTAATCGAAACAAAGATAAGGACAAATCAAATTTTCATAAATGAAGAGCAGATAAAAGCACTAAACGCAGAAGATGAAAATGAGATAAATGACGAAGAGAGCGAGTTTTATCTAAGACTTGCCGGCTTTTATCTAAAGCTTTTTAACTCAAGCCTTGACATAAGCACGCTTGGCGGAGCTGGTAATGAGTTTAAATTTATCCTTAGTCTAAAAAAAGTGCAAAAACTGCAAAATTTCAGCCTAAATCACGAGCTAAGGATCGCGTATCTGCCTGATATAAATGCAAAATATAATGAATTTTTCGCAGCTACTTTAGAAGATATGGGGCTTAGGTTTCAAAATATCATCTCAAACAACCAAGCACTAGCGAAAAACTACGACATCGTCTTTGCAAGGCAGAGTGCTAGTAAAAATATAAATATAAAAAATGCGGTCTTGCTAAAAGATCCACTCACGCCACTTAGCGTTGCGCGGCTTGTTTATATGGAGAAAAATAGGGGCGAGAGCTTGGCTGAAGAGAAGGTGCTCTTTTTGCTTTGCGACAAAAACCCACTTAGCCTTGAGATGTTTTCACGTGCTTTTAGCTTCTTAGACTGCGAAGTCATAGGCGTTAGCAGCCACAAAGAGCTTAAACAAGCACTTCTTTTAAATAGATTTAACGCAGTCTTTATCGATGCTTCATTTTTTGAAAATGGTGTGGCAAATTTCGTAAAAGAGATAAGATCGCTTCAAGAAGAGAAGCTAAATTTAGTCGCCGTGGTCTCAAATACCTCAAACATCCCTGAAAGAGAGCTACTGCCTGCCTTTGATGAGAAGATCAGAAAGCCTTTTAGCAAAGATGAGTTAAATCAAATTTTGCCTAAATTTATAAAAAACTATAAGCCAAGTAAAGAAAATAGATACTTTAGTAAAAATGAAAATATAGTGATTTATAAGAGCACGAAGCTTGAAAATAAGATATTTGCTGGCGCTCTTGGCGAGTTTCAAAACACGCTTGAGGTGGCAAATAGCTTTAGCGAACTTTTGATAAAGATAAAGACGAAACCTTGCTCGCTAGCACTTGTGGATGAAACGGCGGAGGGCTTTGATATAAAAGAGCTTTTAGCTACGATATCTGAGCTTAGAGCTGGGCTAAAGCTAGATGCTAGAGTGCTTCTTTTTAGCAACAACTTAGAGCTTAAAAACCAAAAAGAGTATATAAAAATCCTATCTCCAAGCGTGAGCAAGATAGAGCTTACAAACTTCGTAAAATCAGAGCTTGGCGAGATAAATTCGACCCAAAATGAACTAAAGAATAACTTTAAGTTTATAAAATTTAAGATTTGAGTTTTGAAGTAAAATTTTGAAGTGAAATTTAGACTCAAAAAGAGTCTAAATTTTTTAAAATGTGCTTTGTGGATCAGCTACGCCTTCGCTCCAGCCAAGTTTTGCGCCAGCAAGTAGGTGAAAGTGTAGGTGCATAACCTCTTGACCGCCGTTTTCGCCGCAGTTTGTTATGAGGCGGTAACCGCTCTTATCAACGCCCATTAAGCTCGCCACTTCTTGGATAAATTTAGTCATCTCACCCATCAAAACTGGATCCATCTCTTGGAAGTTTTTGTAGTGTTTTTTAGGGATGATGAGGATGTGGATCGGCGCTTTTGGGTTGATGTCGTTAAAAGCTAGAAATTTCTCGCTCTCAAGCACTTTGTTACAAGGAATTTCACCAGCAACGATCTTTTCAAATATGGTCATTTTAGCTCCTTTGAAAGTTTGAGAAATTATATCAAAGTGTGCTTAAATTTCGCGCTTTTTATCTTGATTTTAACTCTTTTTCTATAAAATCGATGCAAAAATTCATAAAGGTAAAAAATTGCAAGATTTCATTAACAAAATCAAAAATGAAATTTCAACTCTTGATGATCTTGAGAAGGTCAGGGTAGAAATTTTTGGCAAAAAGGGCATCTTGGCGCAAGGCTTTGCAAAGCTAAAAGAGCTTGGCGAGGATGAGAAGAAGGAATTTGCAGCAAATTTAAATAAGCAAAGAGATGAGCTAAGCGCGCTTATAGAAGCTAAAAAAGCCGAGCTTAGCGAGCAAGAGATAGATAACAAGATGAAAAAAGAGGCCGCTGATATCACTCTTTTTAACGAGCCTGTTGCTAGCGGGGCGCTGCACCCTGTGATGGCTACGATGGATAAGATAATTGAGTATTTTTTAGCTCTAAATTTCTCGCTCGAGACTGGGCCGCTTATAGAAGATGATTTTCACAACTTTGAGGCGCTAAATTTACCAAAATACCACCCAGCAAGGGATATGCAAGATACATTTTACCTAGATGATTTTAGACTTTTAAGGACGCATACGAGCCCAGTTCAGGTGCGAACTATGTTAAATCAAAAGCCGCCTATCCGCATGATAGCGCCAGGCACTGTCTTTAGACGCGATATGGACTTAACGCATACACCGATGTTTCACCAGGTCGAGGGCCTTGTGGTAGAGGACGCAGACAAAGTTAGCTTTGCAAATTTAAAATCAATGCTAGAGGGCTTTTTAAAGCATATGTTTGGCGATGTTGAAGTGCGTTTTCGCCCTAGCTTCTTTCCATTTACGGAGCCTAGCGCTGAGGTTGATATTAGTTGTATATTCTGCCACGGCAAGGGTTGCAGGGTGTGCAAGCAGACTACTTGGCTTGAGGTGCTTGGATGCGGCGTCGTCGATCCAAATGTATTTAAAGCGGTTGGCTATAAAAATGTAAGCGGATATGCCTTTGGCCTTGGGGTTGAGAGATTTGCGATGTTGCTTCATAGAGTGCCTGATCTAAGGTCACTTTTTGAGGGAGATTTAAGATTGTTGGAGCAGTTTAAATGATAATTTCAAAGCATTGGTTAAACGAGTGGATCGACCTTAGCGAGGTTAGCGGCGAGACACTTTCAAAGACATTAAACTCTATCGGCTTAGAAGTTGATAGCTATAAAGAGATAAATTTACCAAAAAGCGTTGTGGTGGGCTACGTAAAAAGTAGAGAAAAACACCCAGACGCCGATAAACTAAGCGTTTGTCAAGTTGATGTTGGCAGCGAAACGCTTCAGATCGTGTGCGGAGCCAAAAACGTCGAGGCTGGTCAGTTTGTGCCAGTTGCGCTCATTGGTACGACGATGCCAAATGGTCTTGAGATCAAAAAGGCAAAGCTAAGAGGCATCGAGTCATGTGGTATGATCTGCTCTTCAACTGAGCTAGGACTACCTAAGACAAACGACGGTATCTTGCCACTTGATGAGAGTATCGGCAAGCTAAAACTTGGCACAAGTCTTGGCGAATTTGAAGCGTTTAAAGATGTGATCATCGAGGTTGATGTCACAGCAAACAGAGGCGACTGCCAAAATTTACACGGCATCGCAAGAGAAATTTGCACCGCACTTGATCTAAATATGAAAGATAGCCACGAAAATGAAGATAGCGAAAATTTACTAGGCATCGGCAGGATCGCGTCTGTGCGAACTGAAGATAAGGTAAATGGCTCGTTTTTGTATAAAGCATTTGAGCTAAAAAATGCATTAAGTGAAAATTTATTAACTAGGTTGAGGCTAGCTTTAATTGATTGTCAAAAGACAAATTTGGTAGAAAGACTGCTTGAATACGCGACATTTTGCACGGGCGTTCTATTTAGAGCTTATGATCACGCTAAGCTTGTGGGCGATGGCGAAAAAGCAGTTTTTGACATCAAAAATGGCGAAAATGGCGAGTGCGTGGTCTTTTGTGAGGATAAAAATTTAGGTGTTGCTGGAATTTACCAAAGCGACGAGGCTAGAGTTGATGAAGGCTCAAAGGTGATCTTGGTAGAGGCTAGCTACGTAAAACCAGATGTTGTCTCAAAAGCCATTTTTGAAAATAAAGATTTACCAAAAGGCGATCAGGTTTATCGCTCAAGCCGTGGTAGCGAGCCAAATTTAGCTTACGGGGCGGACTATCTTTTTAAAAGGCTAGCTGGCTTTAAAGATAGCCTAAGCCTTTTTGCTGGCTCACAGCAATCACTTCTAAACACCGAGCCTATCACGCTTAGCATCTCACTTGGCGAGCTTAAAAATATGATCGGACAAGAGGTTGCAAGAAATGATGTCGTTAAAATTTTAAAGAAACTTGGCTTTGAGATCGCGGTAAATGTTGAGCAAGAGAGCTTTAACGTAAAAGTGCCGTTATTTCGCCATGATATCGTAAATTCGCATGATATTTGCGAGGAGATCGTAAGGATAATAGGCATCGACAATATCGCCTCAACGCCGTTAAATTTCTCTGAGAAAAATAGGCTAAATAAGACATATTTTGACTATAAAAATGCTTTAAATCTAAGGCGCAGTGCAGCCGATAATGGCTTTTTCGAAAGCGTGCACTACGTGTTTGACAGCCTTGATGAGCTTAGTGAGCTAAATTTCAAACCTTGCAAGATCAAGATATTAAATCCTATAAACAACGAGCTAAACACGCTTAGACCGGCACTTGTTAATCACCTTCTAAGCTCAAGCGAGAAAAATATCAAAAACTCAAAGCGCTCAGTTAGGCTCTTTGAGCTTGGCGAAGTTTTTGACGAAAATGCAAATCAAGGTTTAAATTTAGGCTTTGTCGTATCAGGGCTTTTAAAAGAGCCAACACTGATAAACGGCGCAAAGGGCGAGGAGGCAAATTTCTACGCATTTGCAGCGATGGTGCAAAATGTAATAGGTAAATTTGAGCTAAAACCTTGCCGAGAGATCTCATATCTTAGCCCATACGAGCAGGCACACATCTATCAAAATGGAGAAAAGATCGGCTATATCGGCAGAGTTGATGCGAGGGTAGAGGCAAAAAGAGATCTGCCAAAAACATATGTTTGTGAGATTGATTTTGTAAAGCTTAAATTTGAGCCAATCCTTGCAGTGCCATACTCAAAATTTCAAAGCACGACAAGGGATCTTAGCCTAATCGTGCCTGAAAATTTCGAGGCTGGACAAATTTATGAGTGCATAAGAGGGCTAAATTTAAAAGAGCTAAAAGAGTTCTTGCCGGTTGATATATATAAAGATGCGAAACTAAACGGCGCTATTAGCCTTAGCCTTAAATTTACATTCCAAGATATGGAAAAAACGCTTGAAGATGACGATATAAACGCGCTTATGGATAAAATTTTAAGCGAGCTAAAAGAGAAACTAAATATCGGAATAAGATGAGAATTTATCCACTAGAAAAAAGTCTAAATTTAACCATCGACGACATCGCGGCTGATAAGTCTATCTCGCATAGATGTGCGATCTTTTCGCTTTTAAGCGACAAACCATCTCGCGTTAGAAACTATCTAAGAGCAGGCGACACGCTAAATACCTTAAAGATCGTTCAGCTCTTAGGTGCAAATGTCGAAGATAACGGAGCTGAGATAATAATCACTCCACCACAAAAGATAAAAGAGTCAAATGAAATTTTGGAGTGTGGCAACTCGGGCACGGCGATGAGACTTTTTATGGGGTTATTAGCCGCACAAGAGGGCTTTTTCGTGCTAAGTGGCGATAAATATTTAAATTCTCGCCCGATGGCAAGGATAGCAAAGCCTCTAAATGAGATGGGTGCAAAGATAGATGGTGCAAACAACGCAAACAACGCTCCTCTTTGCATAAGAGGGACGAAATTTGAAAGATTTAGTTTTGATAGTAAGATCGCCTCAGCTCAGGTAAAAAGTGCGCTTTTGCTGGCGGCTCTTTACTCAAATGGCTGCAAATTTAGTGAGCCAGAGCTAAGTAGAGACCACACTGAGCGTATGCTTGCTGGCATGGGAGCTGATATAAAGCGTGACGGCTTAGAGATCACTCTGGAGCCTATGAAAGCCCCACTTGCACCACTTGATATAGATGTGCCAAATGATCCAAGTTCGGCATTTTTCTTTGCGGTTGCGGCTTTAATCATCCCAAATTCGCATATTATTTTAAAAAATATCTTGCTAAATAAAACTCGCATCGAAGCTTACAAAGTTTTAGAAAAAATGGGCGCTGAGATAAAATTTCACAAAACTTCAAGCAAATATGAAGATATCGGCGATATTGAGGTTAGATACTCGCCAAATTTAAAAGGCGTAGAAGTTAGCAAAAATATCTCGTGGCTCATCGACGAAGCCCCAGCTTTAGCCATCGCATTTGCCTGCGCTAAGGGTCAAAGCAAGCTAACAAACGCAAAAGAGCTTCGCGTAAAAGAGAGCGACAGGATAGCTGTCACGATAAATGCGCTAAAGCAGTGCGGCGTCGATGCTAGCGAGCTTGAAGATGGCTTTATCATAAATGGCTCTGAGGCTAAATTTGCCACTATTAATAGCCACGGAGATCACAGGATCGCCATGAGCTTTGCCATACTTGGGCTAAAATGTGGCATGCAGATAGAAAAGAGCGAATTTATCGCCACTTCGTTTCCAAATTTTGCTGAAATTTTAAAGAAAATGGGAGCTAGAGTTGAAGATTGAGCTTGCTAGTAGTTATGGCTTTTGCTTTGGCGTAAAAAGGGCTATAAAAATAGCTGAAAATGCTGGAGATGCCGCAACTATCGGTCCGCTCATCCATAACAATGAAGAGATAAATAGGCTTGAGAAAAACTACAATGTAAAGACGCTTGAGGGCATAAGCGAGCTAAAAGATGAGAAAAAGGCAATCATTCGCACTCACGGCATCACTAAAAACGACCTTGTAGAGCTAAAAAAAACCGATATAAAAGTGATCGATGCAACTTGTCCGTTTGTGACAAAGCCGCAACAAATTTGCGAAAAAATGAGCGAAGAGGGCTATGATGTGGTGATCTTTGGCGACATGCATCACCCAGAGGTAAAAGGGGTGAAGTCATATGCTAAGGGCAACGTCTATGTCGTGCTTGAAGAGAGTGAGCTAGAGGGCGTTAAATTTAAGCAAAAGGTCGCGCTTGTTAGCCAAACTACTAGAAAAGTTGAGAAATTTATGCAGATCGCAAACTATCTCATGCTTCATGTAAAAGAGCTGCGCGTTTTTAACACGATCTGCAACGCGACATTTGAAAACCAAGAGGCTGCTAAAAATTTAGCAAAAAGAGCTGACGTGATGATAATAATCGGCGGAAAAAACAGCTCAAACACAAAACAACTCTACCTAATATCTAAAAATTTCTGCGAGGATAGCTATCTTATTGAAAGCGAAGAAGAGCTTGAAAGATCATGGTTTGATGGCAAAAATTTGTGCGGCATAAGTGCGGGCGCTAGCACACCTGACTGGATCATACAAAAAGTCGTTGACAGAATCAAAAAAGTATAAAATTTATCCTAGCTAAAGCCACAATTAACTATAATAAGCCAATTTGCCTCTACTGGCATAATAAAATTTAAAGGATCAAGATGGCTGTGAACAAAAGTGTTCAATTAGGAAAAGCAAAAGACGAAGATATCGAAGATATCGATTTTGCTGCGATGTTAGAGGAGTCTTTTAAAAAGACTGAAGAAGATAGTGACGCAAAGATCGTCAGTATCAATGGTGATGAGGTTTTAATCGACGTTGGCAAGAAGTCAGAAGGCATTTTAAATGTTTCTGAGATCACTGACGCAAACGGCAACCTGACGCATAAAGTTGGCGATACGATCAAAGTTGTAATAACTGGATCAAGAAATGGAAGACCTATAGTGTCGCACAAAAAAGCACTTAGAAAAGAGAAAGTTAAAGCTTTCATCGAAGCTTACGATCCTGAAAATTCTGGCGAAATCGACGTAAAAGTAGTTGGAAAAAATAAAGGTGGTTTTATCACTCAAGACGCAAATGGCGTAGAATTTTTCTTACCAAGAACGCACAGTGGATTTAAAAACGCTGAGGGCGTAGTTGGAAAATCATACAAAGTAAGAGTTATAAAAGTTGATAAAGAAGAGAATAGCATCGTTGTCTCAAGAAAGAAAATTTTAGATGACGACCGCAAAAAACGTAAAGAAGCTCTATCAAACATAGTAGAAAACGATAGTGTTATAGAGGGTACAGTTAAGAAGATCACAACTTATGGTATGTTTGTTGATGTTGGCGGTGTAGACGGACTTGTACATTACAGCGAGATAAGCTACAAAGGTCCAGTAAATCCTAGCTCTTTATACAAAGAAGGCGATAAAGTTTTAGTTAAAGTTATCAGCTATGACAACGAAAAACGCCACCTATCTCTATCTATCAAGGCTGCTACTCCAGATCCTTGGGAAGAGATCATAAATGATGGTCTAGAAGTTGGCGACACTATTAAAGTAACAGTTAGCAATATCGAGCCTTATGGCGCATTTGTCGATCTTGGAAATGATATTGAAGGATTTTTACACATATCTGAAATTTCATGGGATAAAAATATCAAAAATCCAAAAGATCACATCAGTGAAGGTCAAGAGATCGATGTTGAGGTTATCGAAATAGACGCAAAAGGACACCGCTTAAGAGTGAGCCTTAAAAATTTACTTCCAAAGCCATTTGACGAATTTAAAGCTAAATTTAAAGAGGGTGACGTAGTAAAAGGCGTTGTGACAACTATCACAAATTTTGGTGCATTTGTTAGAGTAGGCTGCGTTGAGGGCTTGCTACACAACGAAGATGCATCTTGGGACAGAAATGACAAGTGCAAAGATATGTTTAAGGCTGGCGATGAGCTAGAAGTAAAGATCATCAAAATCGACAGCGCTGAGCAAAAAATTTCTCTAAGCCTAAAAGATCTAAAACAAAGCCCAGTTCAAGCATTTGCTAATAAATTTAGTGTAGGCGACATCGTAAAAGGAACGATCCGTGACATTAAAGACTTTGGCGTGTTTGTTGAGCTTGGCGATAATGTCGATGCGCTAATCCGCAAAGAAGATCTAGGTAGTGTAGATGCTAGCACGTTAAAGATCGGCGATGAGATCGAAGCTGCTATCGCATTTATCGATGAGAAGAAAAATAGAATTCGCCTAAGCATACGCCGTTTAGCAAAACAAAAAGAGCGTGAAGTGTTAAATGAGATCAACGACAACGACGACAAAGTAACACTTGGCGACATCATAAAAGAACAATTACGCTAGTATAAATGGGCAGACGCACGCTTTTATTAGTAGTTGTTCTGCTCTTTGTGATGTTAGGTTTGGTTGGAGTTTATCTTGTTAAATTTGCAAGCGTAAATTTCAGCCAAACTACTGAAAAAAATATTACAAGTGAGCAAAATATAACCAAAAATACAGCCGGCAGTGAAAACTGGATCAATGAGCTGGCAACTATTAAGAAAAAAGATTACGTATTGCCCGTAAATGAAATTTTTATAGAATACAGCCGACCTAAGATAGAAAAGCCAAAGATCACAGCATACGAACTTATGATAGATAAAAACGACATCTACTCTATGTTCTGCTTGATGCAGACTTTGCGAAATAGCGAGGTTGATTTTACTGTAGTAAGAGATGGCGCTAAGAGCCAGATCTTTTTAAATACCCAAGACTCAAGGCTTTTGCAAAATATCATTTTGCAGCTAAGAGTTTACGATATCCACTCAAGTGTGAGAGAGGTAAAATTATGAAAACTATCATTGTTTGCGATGCGATACACCCAGTAGGTTTTGAACTTTTAAAAAAAGAGCAAGATATAAATGTAATAGACGCAGTTAATACCCCAAAAGATGAGCTTTTAAAAATTTTAGGCGAGGCTGATGTAGCGATCACTAGAAGCTCGACTGAGGTAAATGAAGCGTTTTTAGAAGCTGGTAAGAAACTAAAAGCTATCGTTAGAGCTGGTGTTGGCGTGGATAACGTTGATATAGATGGCTGTTCAAGAAGAGGCATCATCGCTATGAACGTCCCGACCGCAAATACTATCGCAGCAGTTGAGCTAACTATGGCACATATGCTAGCAGCTGCAAGATCACTTGAATACGCTCACAACGACCTAAAGCTAGATAGAATTTGGAAACGCGAGAAGTGGTACGGAGTTGAGCTTTTTAAGAAAAAGCTAGGCGTGATCGGCTTTGGCAACATCGGCTCAAGAGTAGCAGCTCGCGCAAAAGCTTTTGGCATGGATATCATCGCATACGATCCATACATCGATCCGTCTAAAGTCATCGATATGGGCGGCACTTATACTAAAAATTTTGATGACATCTTGGCATGCGACTTCATCACGATCCACACTCCAAAGACCAAAGAGACAACCGATATGATCGGCGCTAAAGAGATAGCAAAGATGAAAGATGGCGTAAGGCTTATAAACTGCGCTAGAGGTGGTCTTTATAACGAAGAGGCGCTTTATGAAGGGCTAAAAAGCGGCAAGATAGCATTTGCTGGTATCGACGTTTTTACAAAAGAGCCAGCGACAAGCCATCCGCTTCTTGATCTAAATAATGTAAGTGTTACACCGCATCTTGGAGCAAACACCCTTGAGTCGCAGCGTAACATCGCAGTAGAGGCAGTCGAGCAGGCTATCTTGGCAGCACGCGGCATAAGCTATCCAAACGCTTTAAATTTACCTATCAAAACAGAAGATCTACCGCCATTTGTTGAGCCTTATATCGATCTTACAAGCAAGATGGCATTTCTTGCAGCTCAGATAAACAAAAGCGCTATCAAGGCTATCCGCATAGAGACTCATGGGCAGATTGGCGAATATGCAAATTCAATGCTAACTTTTGCGATCGTGGGTGCTTTAAAAGAGAGTCTTGGTGATGCGATAAACTACGTAAATGCTAAATTTTTATGCGACGAAAAAGGCATAACTACCGAAACTAGCACAGGTGGAGATAGTATCTTTAAAAACAAGATCACAGTTCGTCTTACTACTGAAAACGGCATCGTAAGCGTTGGCGGCACGGTCTTTGGGGAAAATCAACAACGCATAGTAACCGTAAATGGCTTTAAAACTGACTTCAAGCCAAAAGGCAAGATGATCATCTTTAAAAACCACGACGTACCAGGCGTTATCGCTCAGATCAGTAAAATTTTAGCTGACGAGAAGATAAACATCGCAGACTTCCGTCTTGGTAGAGATGAGCACGGCATGGCGCTTGCGGTCATCTTGGTTGATGAACATATAAAAACAGAAACGCTAGAGAGATTAAACGCACTTGAAGCTTGTGTTTGGGCTCAATACGCAGTTATATAACAAATTACGAAAGGATAAAAAATGGCTTCATATTCAATGGGCGATCTAAAAAAGGGACTAAAGATCGAGATCGACGGCGTTCCTTATAAAATCGTAGAATATCAACACGTTAAACCGGGCAAGGGTGCAGCTTTTGTTCGTGCAAAGATCAAATCTTTTGTCGATGGAAAGGTTCTTGAAAAGACTTTTCACGCAGGTGACAAGTGCGAGCAGCCGCATCTTGAAGAAAAAGAGATGCAGTACCTCTATGATGATGGTGAGTTTTGCCAGTTTATGGACACGACTACTTACGAGCAAGTTGCGATCAGCGACGAGGACGTGGGCGATGTTAAAAAATGGATGATCGATGGTATGATGGTTGAAATTTTATTTCACAATGGCAACGCAATCGGCGTTGAAGTGCCACAAGTAGTCGAGCTAAAGATAGTTGAAACTCCACCAAATTTCAAGGGCGATACACAAGGTGGCAAAAAGCCAGCTACTCTCGAGAGTGGCGCGGTAGTTCAGATACCATTTCACGTACTAGAAGGCGAGGTCATCCGCGTTGATACCGTTCGTGGCGAGTACATCGAGCGCGCAAATAAATAACCATACATCTGGCACGTTAAATTTATGAAAGAGAAATTTGACGAGCTTATCGCTCTGCTAAAGCCGCTATTTAAGGATAATGGCTTTAGTAAGAGCGCTTTAAATTTCTACAAAAATGCTCCAAATTTTATCTACGTTGTAAATTTTCAAAAAAGTAGTGGCAATAGCTCAGAGCGCACGAGATTTTATATAAATTGCGGCATTTACGCCCCTTTTTTAGAGGCTACTCTTGGCAAAGAAGCGCTTAGCAAGCCAAAAGAGTATGAGTGCCATTTTAGAGCTAGAGCACATGAAATCACTCGCACAGCTGCTGCATACTACGAGCTAGAGCCAGATAGTGACGTGGCTAAAATTTATGAAAATGTGGCAAACGACCTTGGCTTTGCTTTTAAATTTTTTGAGCAAAATAGCTCTGAAGAAAACTTAATAGAGCTAATGCTCGAACAAAACGGCCTTGCAGCGATAAATCAGCTCTACGAATATCTTTTGATAAAAGATAAAAGTGAAATTTTGATCTCTCATGCCAAAAGACTCTTCGCTAAGCATGGCAGTGAAGCAAGATGGGCTAAATTTGACAACCAAATAAATGAGCTACTTAGAAAATATAAAAAAGATGAGATAAATTTTAAATGATAAATCGCATTTGGTTGTAAAAAGCAGCAAATACGATCAGGTAAATATGTAAAATTTATATATATTAAATTTTGATTTATTTAAGCTACTTACTAAAATTTAGGACTTATAAATTTAAAGCTATATTTTAAAATAGAAATTTGTTGTGGTTTGAGATGCACCAGCATTAAAGCATGCACTTCTAACGCGCGCAGGTTTTTACCAGGACTTCGTCTAATAACTGCAAGCAGACCGTAATTCAAGACACCTTGTCTCCCCTTTTGAATAAAAGAAATTTACAAATTTAATCAAGCTGTCTTTGCAAATTTTAAAACCTTCACTCACTCGCAAGGATTGACTACTAAAAGTTGGCTTCGCTTACAGCTTAGCTCAAATTTTAGAGCCGAAATTATTTGTTTATGAAAATTTAAAATTTGCTTGAGTTTTTAACCGCATGCAGTGCGAAGCACTATTGCATGCACCTTGAACGTGCGAGGGGATTGAGGGATATAAAGGGAGATAAGGGGACGGCTTCGTAATTCAAGTCCCCTTGTCTCCCTTTTGAATAAAAGAGTTTTTAAAATTAAGGTCTGTATTTTTAAAAATAGAAATTTATTATTTCACAAATTTTAAAATTCCATTCACTCACAAGAATTGACTACTAAAATTTGGCTTCACTTACCGTTTAGCTCAAATTTTAGAGCCAAAATTACTTGCTCTTGAAATTTTAAAATTTACTTGACACTTATCTGACTTGAAAAGCTATTTTGCAAATTTTAAAACTTTACTCACTCGCCTTAGCAACTTACTAAATTTAGGGCTCATAGTCATTCGCCACTAAATTTAGAAGCGTGATATGCTCGTTCATAAATTTTAAAATTTGACAGGAGTTTTTAATTGCATGCAGTGTTTTAGTGCCACTTTAATGTCGTCTGAGTTGGGATTAGCTCTTTTGCTTCGTAGGCTCGCCATTAAGTTTAAAACCGCGATAGCTAGTTCTAATTTCAAAATTTTTTATAAATTTTGACCTACTCTACTATCCAACTATCTTTTTAACAGCTAGCGAGGCTAAATTTAGCCCAAAGCAAGCAGTCACGCCCATGAAGCTTCCAAGTGGCTTGCAAAGTGGCTTTTCTGTTGAAAAGACCACGTCAAATTTACCACTAAAGCCTGATTTTTTGAGCTCATATCTATATTTTCTAGCTAGTGGATCGACAGAAGTTTTCCAAACGCTGGCCACCTTTATCTTGGTTGGATCAACCCTTTTTGCCCCACCCATCGAAGCGATAAATTTGCTAGGATCTACTGCGTTTGCAAGGGCGATCTTGGCAGCGATATCATCGATCGCGTCGATCACCACGTCAAATTTACTAAAGTCAAATCCAGCAACAAACTCAGGCGTGATCAGCGTCTGCATAGGCGTGATGCAAGGATAAATTTTGGCAAACTCATCTACCTTTACGCCGCCTACGTTTTCGCTGTAAATTTGGCGGTTTTGATTTGTCACGTCAAAGATGTCTTTATCGATCAGCGTGATGCTTCCGACCCCGCTTCTAGCAAGCGCATCCACGCACATCCCACCAACGCCTCCGGCTCCGCAAACTAGCACTTTTGCGCTTTGAAGCTTGCTAAAACCATCCTCGCCAAAGAGCCATCTTATCCTTGTAAATCTATCATTTTGCATCAAATTTCCCTTTTAAGCTCTCCAAGCTCTCGTATGAAGTCATGTTTAGTTTTATGGGCGTTATTGTGGCAAAGCCCTCATTTACCTTGCTGATGTCGCTTGGCTCGCCTTTTTCGTATTCAAGTGCGGCATTTCCAAGCCAGTAGTACTCGATGCCTCTTGGGTTGCGATTAAGCGTGGCATGCGTGGCGTAAGTGCGTCTGCCAGCTGGCACGACGGCATAACCTTTGAAATTTTTGCTGGTTGTGGCTGGGATATTTACATTTAGAAATTCTCTTTGATTTAGCGAAATTTCATCATTTAGCACCTTTGGTACGACAAATTTAACGATCTCTTTTGCTAGCTCAAAGCCAAGTTCATTTAGTGAGTTGTTTTCATAAAACTGCGAAAAAGCGATGCTTCTAATGCCTTGCAAAACGCCCTCCATCGCCGCTCCACACGTGCCAGAGTAGGTGATATCTTCGCCCAAATTTGCCCCGTGATTTATGCCGCTTATCACTAGATCTGGTTTTTTATTATAAAGTGCATGAAGTGCGAGATAGACGCAGTCGCTGGGCGTTGCGTCGTCAAGTTTGAAAAAGCCATCATCGAGCTTGATAAACCTTAGCGGCCTTGTGAGAGTTAGCGAGTGAGCGCAGGCTGATTTTTCAGAGCTTGGAGCTACGATCGTGACGTTCACGCCATCTATCTCGCTTAAAGCTTCTTTTAAGGCAAGCAGGCCAGTCGCCTCAAATCCATCGTCATTTGTTATCAAAATTTCTTTCAAATTTTATCCTTTAAAGGGTTGGATTTTATCACAGCTTTCTTAAAAATTTAAAGAATTTTTGCGTATAATGCCCCTAAAAAAAGACCTGATGAAAGTGTGTAAATGAAAATTTTAGTCTCCGCTCTTGAGCCATCGGCAAATTTGCATTTAAAAGAAATTTTAAAAAATTTCGAGGGCGAATTTGAGCTAATGGGAATTTTTAGCGAAGAGCTTGGCGCGCCATATATGAAAAGCAGCGAGTTTTCAGCGATGGGCTTTGTCGAGGTTTTGCCGCTCATCTTTAAAGCAAAAAAGGCGATGAAAGTGATGAGCCAGATGGCAAAAGAGGCTGATGCGGTGCTGCTAATAGATAGTCCAGCCTTTAACCTTCCACTTGCAAAGGCGATAAAAGCAGCTGGCGCAAAAGCAGCCGTGACATACTACATCCTGCCTCAAGTTTGGGCGTGGAAGCCTAAAAGAGTGAGCGTTGTGGAGAGGTATTGTGACAACCTAGCTTCGATCTTGCCATTTGATGCGAAATTTTATAGCCGCTCGACCTACGTGGGCCATCCTTTGATGGATGAGATAAAGCTTAAGAAAACTAGCCTAAGTAGTAGCGGCAAAGTGGCGTTTTTGCCGGGGTCAAGAAGGTCAGAGATTTCTAGGCTTATGCCAGTTTATAGAGAGCTTGCTAAAAAGATAGAAGCAAAAAGGCTACTTGTCGTGCCACCATTTTTGCTTGATAAAGTGGGTGAAATTTATGGCGATGTGAGCGACTTTGAGGTCGTTTCAAACACGCCTGAAGCCTTGTATGAGAGCGATTTTGCATTTGTTTGCTCAGGCACTGCTACGCTTGAGGCAGCGCTCATTGGCACGCCATTTGTGCTAGCATATAAGGCAAAAGCGATAGATGTTTTCATCGCTAGAAAATTTGTAAAGATCAAGCACGCAGGACTTGCAAATATAATGTTTGACTTCATGGGCAAAGAGCCGCTTCATGAGGAGTTTATCCAAGAGTTTGCAACGGCTGAAAATTTGCTAAGAGCCTACAAGAGCTGTGATAGGCAAAAATTCTTAAATGGCTGCGATGAGCTAAGGGCTTACCTAGGCCATGGCAGCAGTAAAAATGTAGTAAAAATTTTAAAAAATATGGAGTAAAAAATGAGTGAACCAATGACAATGCACGGATACGAGAAGATAGAAGCTGAGCTAAAGGATCTAAGACTGGTGCAGCGTCCTCAAATCGTAATAGAGATCGACATCGCAAGAAGCCACGGCGATCTTAAAGAAAATGCTGAGTATCACGCAGCAAAAGAGAAGCAAGCCTTTATAGACGCTAGGATCGCTGAGCTTAGCGCACTTTTGGCAAACGCAGAAGTGATCGATCCAAGTAGCTACGAGCATGATAGGGTGAGGTTTGGCTCAAGTGTAACGATAATGGACGAAGAGACTGAGGTTGAGCATACTTACACGATAGTTGGCGTTAGCGAAAGTGACCTAGACAAGGGCTATATCTCGATAAACTCTCCTCTTGCAAAGCAGCTTTTAGGCAAGGCTGAGGGCGATGAGGTCGCGCTAAATTTACCAAAAGGCAGAAGCGACGTTGAGATCGTGAAAATTTGCTACAAGCCTATAAAATTTGACTAAAAAGACGAGGCAAAGAGCTAAAACTGCTTTTTTGCTCTGCTAATTTTTAATTAAGGCAAAATTTGAGCGAATATCTATATGCCCCCGTTATAAAAGAAGGCGCGATATTTTTGGCTGATGCGCATGAAAACATAAATCGCGATGGATTTTTGAAATTCTTGCGCGCTGTCGATAGCGGAGAGATCAAAGAGCCGCCACAGATTTTCTTGCTTGGTGATATATTTGATTTTTTAACGGGCGAGGGCGAATATACAAGAGAATTTTACGCTGAGCACTTAAGTCTTATAAATAAAATTTCACAAAAGGTGGAAATTTTTTACTTCGAGGGCAACCACGATTTTAGACTTTCAAATTTATTTGATAAAACTAGAGATTTTTGGGACAAAGGAGAGAAGCTAAGCTTTGAGGGGGTAAAGGTCTATGACATTTGCGCTCAGCCAGTGAAATTTAGAACTATAGGCGGTGAGCACGTCCAGATCGCGCACGGAGATATATTTTTACCTTTTATAGATAAGTACGCACTTAGGTTTTTAAGGCTTAGATGGTTTTTGAAATTTATGAACGCGCTTGATAAAATTTTGGATTTTAAAATTTCAAAAGCGATACTAGCCAAACTTACTAAGAAAAATCTGCACTATAAAATTTCAAACTTCAAGGAGCTAATGAGCAAGCATTTGCAGGGCTTTGACGCAAGTATAGTGATAGAGGGACACTATCATCAAGGTGAGCTATTTGATATTTACGATAGATTTTATATAAATTTACCTTGTTTTGCATGCGAGCAAAGTTATTTTGTTGTAGAATACGCCCAGCAAAAGTTGAATTTGCTCAAAATGAGTTTGAAAGGACATTGATGTTTGGAGACAACGTACTAAAAACGGGCTCAAACGAGATGGAACTTGTTGATTTTCGTATCTTTAAAAAGGCCGAAAACAAAGTATATGAAGGAATATACGGAGTCAATGTCGCAAAGGTGCGGGAGATCATTAAGATGCCAAATCTTACCGAGCTTCCTGGCGTTCCTGAGTATATCGAGGGAATTTTTGATTTAAGAGGTGTGGTGATCCCTGTTATAAATTTGGCAAGATGGATGAATATCATCGAGCCAACCGAGGGTGTAGTCATAAAACCACGTGTTATTATCGCTGAATTTAGCGGTATATTGATCGGTTTTATCGTCCATGAGGCCAAGAGGATCAGACGTATAAACTGGAAAGACATAGAGCCTGCAAATTTTGCTGCTGGAGCTGGTACTCTAGATAAGGGCAAGATCACGGGTGTAACAAGAATAGAAAACGACGAAGTACTTTTAATTCTTGATCTTGAAAGCATCGTTGAAGAGCTAGGAATTTACTCACCAAAGATCGAATTTGACGTAACAGAAGATCAAAAGATCAAAGGTGCTGCTTTAGTTCTAGATGATAGCTCAACTGCTAGAAAGCTAGTAAAAGACGCACTTGAGAAGATGGGTCTTAGCGTAGTTGAAGCTAAAAACGGCGTTGAGGGCTTAGAGAGGATGGAGGAGCTTTATCAAAGATATGGAGATAACTTAACAAAAGAGCTTAGAGTTATCTTAAGTGATATCGAAATGCCACAAATGGATGGATACCGCTTTGCTTCAACTATTAAAAATGATGATAGATTTAAAGATGTTCCGATTGTGTTTAACTCTTCATTAAGCAACGAATTTAGTGAGGTTAAGAGTAAAGAAGCCGGTGGTGCTGCGTATCTTACAAAATTTGATGCTGGTGTATTTTATCAAGAGGTGCTAAAAGTGATTGAAGCACATTCTAAATCTGCGAAGTGAGGTGAAGTATGGATGATATGAAAGAAATAATGGAAGACTTTTTAATAGAGGCTTTCGAACTTATTGAGCAGATAGACCATGACCTTGTTGAACTAGAGGCAAACCCTGAAGATTTGGAGCTTTTAAATAGAATTTTCCGTGTTGCTCACACAGTAAAAGGTAGCTCAAGCTTTTTAAATTTTGACGTTTTAACAGAGCTTACTCACCATATGGAGGATGTTTTAAACAAAGCTAGAAAAGGCGAGCTAAAGATCACTCCAGACATCATGGACGTTGTTCTTGAGTCAGTTGATATGATGAAAGGACTACTTGAGAGCATTAGAGATAACGGTAGTGACGCAGCCGCTGGCATTGATATCAAAAATATATGCGCTAGCCTGACACAAATTTCTGAAGGTGAAGCCCCAAGTGCAGCCCCAGAAGCTCCAGCACCAGCTCCTGAGCCAGTAAAAGAGCCAGAACCTGTTGCGCCAGCTGAAGAAGCAGCTCCTGAAGTAAGCGATGCTGAGCTTTCAAAACTAAGTGACTCTGAGGTTGAAGCTGAGATAGAGAGACTCTTAAAAGTTAGAAAAGCAGAAGATCAAGCAAGACGTGCTTCAAAAGGCATAGCTCCAAAATCTCCTGAAGAGATAGCTCCAGCCGCAAGCGCTGCACCAGCACCTGCACCTAAGCCAGCTCCTAGTAGAGAAAGAGATGCAGATAAAAAAGTGCCAGCAGCTAGTAGCAGCAGTGCGGTAGCACAAGAGCAAACGATACGTGTTGAAGTAAAAAGACTTGACCACTTGATGAATTTAATCGGTGAGCTTGTTCTTGGTAAAAACCGCCTACTAAAAATTTATGATGACGTAGAAGAGAGATATGAGGGAGAAAAATTCCTTGAAGAGCTAAATCAAGTAGTATCAAGCCTAAGTCTAGTTACGACTGATATCCAGCTAGCTGTTATGAAGACAAGGATGCTTCCTATAGCAAAAGTCTTTAATAAATTCCCACGTATGATACGTGATTTAAGCCGTGAGCTTGGTAAGCAGATCGACCTTGAAATTTCAGGTGAAGAGACTGAGCTTGATAAATCAATCGTTGAAGAGATCGGCGATCCGCTAGTTCACATCATCAGAAACTCATGCGACCACGGTATCGAAGATCCTGAGACAAGAAAGGCAATGGGCAAACCTGAAAAAGGCCTTGTACAGCTAAAAGCTTACAACGAAGGCAACCATATCGTTGTTGAGATAGTTGATGATGGTAAGGGCTTGGATGCTGATATGCTTAAGGCTAAGTCGATAGAAAAAGGCATCATCACTGAGCGTGAAGCTGATGCGATGAGCGAGAAAGAGGCTTTTGGTCTTATATTTAAGCCAGGATTTTCAACTGCAGCCAAGGTTACAAACGTATCTGGTCGTGGTGTTGGTATGGACGTTGTTAAGACAAACATTGAAAAACTAAATGGTATCATTGATATCGAGAGTGAAGTTGGAAAAGGCACGGTTATGAAGCTTAAAATTCCACTCACACTTGCGATCATTCAGTCACTTCTTGTTGGAACACAAGAGGAATTTTATGCGATACCACTTGCAAGTGTTCTTGAGACTGTTCGCGTGCCTATCGATGATATCTACACGATCGATGGTAAAAACGTTCTAAGACTAAGAGATGAGGTCTTATCTCTTGTTAGACTTTCGGATGTCTTTGGTGTCAATAAAGTCTTTGACGGCGGAGATCAAACTTACGTCGTTATCATCGGCGTTGCTGAGGCAAAACTGGGCATCATAGTAGATACTTTAGTTGGTCAAGAAGAGATCGTTATTAAGTCAATGGGTGATTATTTGCAAAATATCCCAGGCATCGCTGGAGCTACTATTAGAGGCGATGGCCGCGTAACTCTTATCATAGACGTTGGTGCTATGATGGAGATGGCAAAGGATATTAAGGTAAATATTAGAGCCGAAATGGAAGATAGCACTAAAGCAAAAGAGAAACCAAGTGATTATAAGGTCCTAATCGTTGATGACTCTAAGATGGATAGAACCATTATGCAAAAATCGCTTGAGCCAATCGGCGTCACAATCATAGAAGCAACTAACGGAGTAGAAGCACTCAATATAATTAAATCAGGCGAGCATGCATTTGATGCGGTGCTCATTGATATTGAGATGCCAAGGATGGACGGATATACTCTAGCTGGTGAAATTCGCAAATACTCTAAGTATCGCACTTTACCGCTAATAGCAGTAACATCAAGAACGTCTAAAACTGATAGATTGCGCGGAGTAGAGGTTGGTATGACTGAATATATCACAAAACCATATTCGTCAGAATACCTTGAAAACGTTGTTAGAAAAAATATTAAATTAGGTTAGGGGTTAGGCGATGAATGATAAACTAAACCAAGTTTTAAGCAAACAAAAACAACAAATTGACGAGCCTGAGATAAAAAACAACGAAGATATAGTCCAACTTGTAGGCTTCGTTGTTGGCGAAGAAGAGTATGCGATACCTATTTTAAATATCCAAGAGATAATCAAACCTATCGAATACACCCGTGTTCCTAGCGTGCCTGACTATGTTCTTGGTGTCTTTAACTTGCGTGGAAACGTTATCCCGCTTATTGATTTGCGAAAACGTTTTTCACTAAATGTTACAAAGCAAAGCTCAAATACAAGATATATCGTCATGAAAGATGAGGATAACATAGCAGGCTTCGTGATAGACCGCTTGACGGAGGCTATCAGAATAGACCGCAACAGGATCGATCCGCCGCCAGAGACTTTGGTAAAAGACAAAGGCATGATCTATGGTATCGGCAAACGCGATCAAAACATCCTTACGATTTTAAAGGTTGAGAGCCTTTTAAAGCGTGATTTTTAGGGCATAGCTTGATAAAACTTTGTGTTTTTGACTTTGACTCTACGATAATGGACGGCGAGACGATTGATATCCTCGCCGCCGCTAATAACGCCAGCGATGAGGTGGCTAGTATAACGAAGCGTTCGATGAACGGCGAACTTGATTTTTTTGAAAGTCTTACAGCAAGAGTAAAATTTTTAAAAGGAATGCCACTTTCAAAAGCGGATGAAATTTGTAAAAATTTACCCATCATGCCAGGAGCTAGCGAGCTTATAGCTACTCTAAAGCAAAAAGGCATAAAAGTCGTGGTCTTTAGTGGTGGTTTTCACATCGCAACTGATAAGATGCAAGAAAAACTTAAATTTGATGCAAATTTTGCAAATATCTTGCACCACAAAGATGGAATTTTAACAGGTGAAGTTGGCGGGGAGATGATGTTTGGTAGCTCAAAAGGCGAGATGATAGATCGCTTAAAAGGGCTATTAAATTTAGATAAAAGTGAGATCATGTGCGTTGGCGACGGAGCCAATGATGTGTCGATGTTTAGAAAATGTGATCTAAAAATTGCCTTTTGTGCGAAAGAAATTTTAAAAAAAGAGGCGACGCATTGCGTGGATGTCAAGGATCTGCGTAAAATTTTAAATTTTAATAAGCTAAAATGCCGTAAAATAGGCATTTAAATAA
>CABPVN010000003.1:46737-69484 GCA_902460825.1 Campylobacter concisus | reverse complement strand
CATCATTATTTGTAATCTCTAAACTTTTATAAATTGCCGATCCGTTTTCGCCTAAAACCTTTTTACAAAACTCAAGCACCTCGTTATTAAAACGAGTTTTATTTAGACCTTCAGCAAAGAATTGTGAGATCTTAGAATACGGCATTTCAATATAATTTCTGCTATCTGAATACCCCAATTGCTTTGCATACCAGCAAATAGTAAAGAAAATATCATAATCCCTAGATGTAAAATTTACTGGAAACAATATAGAATTCATTTTATTACGGAAAACGAGCGTTCCATTGCTTTCTATATGAGCAACTCTGGTAGTTTTAAGCACGAAATTACCTTTCTCAAAATAGAAAGACATTTCACACATTTTTTTACCTCAAAGTTCAATTTTAGAATTTCGATAGTAAAATACGTTCAATTTATTACAGCTTAAATTTTATAAGGTGAAAAAATGTATGACAATGAAGCTAAATTTTCTCTTTGGTGTGACTTTATAGAGAGAGATTTTTTACAAAACGAATTCAACTTTTTTCTAGAAAAAGGCGTTATAAACGGAGCTACAAGCAACCCTGCTATCTTTAAAACAGCTTTTGCATCACCTGCTTACAAACAGATCATACAAAACAGCAACAAGCGTCACCCAAAAGATCTTTATGAAATTTTAGCGACCCAAGATATCAAGATCGCCGCATGTAAAATGCTAAAAAACTACGCAAATGGCGATGATGGCTTTGTTAGCATTGAGGTTGATCCAAATTTAAGTGGCGAAACAGCTGCGACGATAGAAGAGGGCATCAGGCTTCACAACCTTATCTCAATGCCAAATGTCATGATAAAAATCCCAGCTACAAAAGAGGGATATGAAGCGATGAGTGCGCTTATGGCAAGAGGTATCAGCGTAAATGCGACGCTCATTTTCTCGCCAGATCAGGCTAAAAACTGCCTAGAGGCTTTTAAAGAGGGCAGCAAAGCTTATGCAAGCCGCTTTGTGGATACGACGATGCCAAAAGGTGTGATCAGCGTTTTTGTTAGTAGATTTGATAGAAAGCTTGATGAGACAATGGCTGCAAAGAGCTTGCCAACTGGGCAGATCGGCATAATGAACGCTGCAAATATCTATCATATCATTGAGGATTTTGGCTTAGAAAACGTAAGAACACTTTTTGCAAGCACTGGCGTAAAAGGTGGTGGCTTAAGAGGGGATTATTACGTTAGGGAGCTAATGTATAAAAACTCTATAAACACAGCTCCGATAGAGACGATAAAAGAATTTATAAAAGAAAAAGCCGAGGCAAAAAATGCCCCTAGCAAAGAAAATATCTCAAGCTTTTTTCACATCATAAAAAATAATGAGATCGACATAAATGCTACTTATAAAGAGCTTTTAAATGACGGCTTAAAGCAGTTTGTTGCGGCATTTGATGAGATTATGAAATCACTTTAATGACCAAAAAAGACCTAGACTCATATCTGTGCTCTTTAGTAGATAAAGGCGGCAGCGATCTTCATCTAAAGTCTGCAAGCCTTGTTTATGGGAGATTTAATGGTGAGATCATGCCACTTAGCGAAGAAAATTTAGACCCAAGTGATGCGGTAGCTATCGCAAATGAGCTTTTGGGGGCTAAATTTGATGAGTTTATGGATAAAAAAGATATAGATTTTTCTTATAAACTAAATGATGAGTACTGCTTTCGTGTAAATATGTTTTTGCAGATAAATGGAATTTCTGCTGTATTTCGTGTCACTCCAACGAAAATCCCAACCATAAAAGATCTAAATTTACCAAGCGTGATAGAAAAAATTTGCACCGAGACCACTCGTGGCATCATTTTAGTGACTGGCCCAACTGGAAGTGGCAAGACGACAACGCTTGCAAGCATGATAAATTTCATAAACCAGACAAAAAGATCGCACATTGTGACTATCGAAGATCCGATTGAATACGTATTTAACGACGATAAAAGCATAATAAATCAGCGCTCTATCGGGGCAGATGCGCTAAATTTCTCAGATGCGCTAAGAGCTTCGCTAAGAGAAGATCCTGATATCATCTTGGTGGGTGAGATGAGAGATCTTGAGACGATTGAGACTGCCATTAGAGCTGCTGAGACTGGTCACTTAGTGCTTTCGACACTTCACACACTTGATGCAAAAGAGAGCGTAAATAGAATAGTAAATAGCTTCCCGCAAGGCGAGCGAGATAAGGTAAGTCTTATGTTTTCTTCTGTCCTTGCTTGCGTCATCTCACAAAGGCTAGTTAAGACGCTTTTTGGCACAAGACGCCCAGCAGTCGAGATCATGAGAAAAAATACCCGCATAAAAGAGCTCATATCTGAAGAGAAATTTGATGAGATGGATCTTGCCATAGCTGAGTCAAAAAATACTTACGGCATGCAAACTTTTGACCAGCACCTGCTTGAGCTTTATGAAAATAAGATAATTAGTGCCGAAGTTGCGCTTGATAATGCTAGCAACAGGGGTGATTTACAGCTTAAGATAAAAAGCTCAAATGTAGCAGGTTTTAGCTTTGAAAATGGTGTAAATTTTGGCAAACCTCAAAGCAAACAAGATCAACCTGAAGTGATCGCACTTAAAGAAATTTAGTAAGCTTTATGTGAAATTTATAAAGCTTTGGATAAAATCACCACTTATTTTTTACGAAAGGAAAACGATGTTAGAGGGTATCGTTAGAGAGAGTATCGGTAAGAAGTCTGCAAAGGCTTTGAGAAGAGATGGTTATCTAATCGCCAACATTTATGGCAAGGGATTAGAGAATGTTGCAGCTGCTTTTAAAGTCAATGACTTTATTAAAGAAGCGCGCAAAAAAGAGAGCCTTGCTTTTGATGTAAAAGTAGGCGGAAAAGTTTATAATGTCGTTATTGTTGATTACCAAAGAGATGTTGTTACAAGCGATCTTAAACACGTGGATCTAAAAGTAGCACTTCCAGGCGTTTTATCAAAATATATGATCCCGGTTAAGCCAGTTGGAACACCTATTGGTCTTAAAAATAAGGGCGTTTTGATCCAGTCAAAAAGACGTCTTTGCGTAAAATGCACGGCTGAAAATTTACCAAATTCATTTGACGTTGATGTAAGCAAGCTTGACATTGATGATACGATTTTGGTTCGTGATATCACAGCTCCTAAAGGCGTTACTATCATTGACGCTGACCGTGTTGCGGTACTTGGAGTTATTAAAGCTAAATAAAAAGGGCTTTTGTGACACTAATAGCGGGGCTGGGCAATCCTGGCCCCAAATACGAAAATACTAGACACAACATAGGCTTTATGCTTATAGACCTCCTAAAAGACTCAAATTTCAAAGATGTTAGTTCAGCTAAATTTCAAGGCGAAGTTTTTAAATTTAACGACATTATCTTGCTAAAACCAACAACATTTATGAACCTCTCAGGCCAAAGTGTAAAAGCGGTAAAAGACTTTTACAAGCCAGATAGGATCATCGTCATCCACGACGATCTTGATCTTAGTTTTGGTGCGGTTAAATTTAAAAAAGGCGGCAGTAGCGGCGGGCACAACGGCATAAAATCGATCGATGGCTTAATCGGCAACGACTATGAAAGGGTGCGTGTTGGCATAGGGCATCTTGGCGATGCTAAAAATTTCGTCCTTGGAGAGTTTAGCGATGAAGAAAAAAAGGCTTTAGATGAAATTTTAGCCTATACAAAAAATGCGGTTTGTGAGCTGCTAAAGAGTGACATCAATGAAATTTCACAAAAATTTACGGTAAAAAAAGGTCTTATCAAATGAAACTATATGCCAGATACGTTGGCTGGGTCTATATAAAATCTTTTCTTATCGTATTTTTAGCGCTTGAGCTATTTTATGTGGGCATCGATCTGCTTACAAATTTAAAAGATCTACCGCCATCTGCGAACCTTCAGTTGCTCTACGTTGGCCTTACTGCGCTAAGTGCCATTAGCTACGTTTTGCCACTTTCGCTCATCTTTGCGCTAATAATTTTGCATGTAAATATGGTTCGCTCAAACGAGCTAATCAGCTTTTATGCTCTTGGCATTAGCAAAAATAAACTCATTTTGCCGCCATTTCTTATCGCATTTTTTGTGACGATTTTTTATGTCGGGCTAAATTTTACGCCATTTGCTTATGCGCATGACTATCAAAAAAGTATCGCTAAAAACACCGCTTTTTCACAAAGTACAAACGACTCATTTTTGAAATTTGAAGGCAAATTTATCTATATAAAAGAGCTAAACTCAGCCAAGCAAAGGGCAAATGACGTGAGAATTTTTGACATTAATGGCACTGACTTGCTCTCAACAACCTTTGCCAGCCACGCTAAATTTAAAGACAATGAGTGGGTTTTAGAGGATGTAAATCAGACCTTTTTGCCTCAAAGCTTAGAGCTTGGCGAAAATGGCTTTAGCAAGGTAAAAAGCGAAAATTTAGATGCATTAAGAGGCTTTAAGCCAAAGAGCATCGAGAGTGCTGCAAGCGTTGAAAACTCGAAATTTAACATACCTGATGCGATAAATTTTATAAAGACATTTAAAAACGAAGGCATAGGGCTAGACAGCGCAAGAACGGCATTTTATAACCTTGCTATCACACCATTTTTTGCGCCATTTTTGCTGCTTATTTTTTACTATCATTTGCCAGTGACCGGCAGGTTTTTTAACCTAGCACTCTCAACATTTATCTTTGTTGTCATAACACTCGTAGTTTGGGGACTTCTCTTTATCTTAACCAAATTTGCTCAAACCTCAGTCATCTTGCCAGAGATCGGCATGGTGCTCCCTGTTATTTTGCTTTTTGCATACGCCATTTATCTCATAAAATCGCATCGTTAAGCCAAATTTTGGCAACTTTTTTGTAAAATCAAGCCATTTTAAAAAAGGCTATTTTATGGATTTTAAAGAGCTTGCAAGCAAATACAAAACCCCACTTTATGTTTATGATTTTAACTACATTAAAGAGCGCTACGAGGCACTAAAAAACGCATTTTACGCTAGAAAATCTCTGGTTTGCTACGCTGTAAAGGCAAACTCAAATTTAAGCGTTTTAAAATTTCTGGCTGATCTTGGAGCAGGATTTGACTGCGTGAGCATCGGCGAGGTCAAAAGAGCGCTACTTGCAGGTGCTAAGAGATATCAGATCATCTTTAGTGGCGTTGGCAAGAGCGACGAAGAGCTAAAAGAGGCTTTAGAAAATGAAATTTTGCTTATAAATGTTGAGAGTTTTGCCGAGCTTTTAAGGCTTGAAAACATCGCAAAAGAGCTAAATTTAAAGGCTAGGATCAGCATCAGGGTAAATCCTGGCGTTGATGCAAAAACACACCCATACATCTCAACAGGGCTAAATGAAAACAAATTTGGCGTCGATGCGCAGACAGCTAAAAAGATGTATATCCATGCTAAAAATTCAGAGTTTCTTGAGCCAACTGGCATACACTTTCACATCGGCTCGCAGCTAACTTCACTAAGCCCGATAATAGACGCTGCAAAGATCGTTAGCGAGCTTTTAAGAGAGCTAAAAGCGCTTGAGATCGACATCAAATTCTTTGACGTTGGCGGCGGACTTGGCATCATCTATAACGACGAAAAAGAGATAAATTTATATGACTACGCACAAGGAATTTTAGGAGCACTAAAAGGTCAAGATGTGACCGTCGTTTGCGAGCCAGGACGCTTCATCGTGGGCAATGCTGGCTACTTTGTGGCAAGCGTTTTATATGAGAAATTTAACGGCAAAAAGAGATTTGTCATCACTGATGGTGCGATGAATGATCTCATAAGACCAAGCCTTTATGGCGCGTATCACAAAATTTTCGCCTACGGCAAGGATGAAAATTTAGGTACTTGCGACGTGGTTGGTCCAGTTTGTGAAAGTGGTGACTTTTTAGCAAAAGATATCAAGCTACCAGAGTGTAAGAGTGGCGATGTCATCGTGGTTAAAGGAGCTGGGGCTTATGGATTTAGCATGAGCTCAAACTACAATACAAGAAACAGAGCCGCTGAAGTTTGCGTGCTTGATGGCAAAGATAGGCTGATAAGAAGACGCGAGAGTTTCGAGGATGTCGTGGCACCTGAGATTGAGTTTTTGGAGAGCGCTGATGCAAGAGCTAAATGAGCTTAGAAAAGAGATCGATAGTATCGATGATCTCATTTTAAATAAATTAAATGAGAGGATGAAGCTTGTTGAGCAGATCGGCAAGCTAAAGCAAACGAGTGGGACGCCTATATATCGCCCTGAGCGTGAGCGAGCTATCATAAACCGCTTAACTAGCCTTAGCAAAGAAAAAGCTTTAAATAAGGCTGCGATCGAGGCTATTTATCTTGAAATTTTTGCTGTTAGTAGAAATTTAGAGATGCCTCAAAAGATCGTCTATCTAGGACCTGAAGGCACCTATACGCATCAAGCGGCACAGAGTAGATTTGGCGCGATGAGTGCCTATCTGCCACTTGCTACGATCGAGGCAGTTTTTACAAAGCTAGCTCAAAAAGAGGCGAAATACGGCGTCGTGCCTATCGAAAACAACACCGAAGGCGCTGTTGGAGCTACGCTTGATTGTTTGGGTAAATTTGATGATATAAAGATCGTGGCGGAGCTCTATGTAGATATCCATCACAGCTTTGTTAGTATAAATGAAAATTTAAAAGAGATAAAGCGAATTTACTCGCATCCGCAAGGCTACAACCAGTGCCGTAAATTTTTAGAAGATCACCTGCTAAATGAGGTCGAATTTATCCCAGCCAAATCAACCGCAGCAGCCGCATATATGGCATCTATGGATAGAGAATCAGCCGCCATTTGCTCAAAAATCGCAGCTAAAATTTACAACGTGCCAATCGTATATGAGACTATTGAAGATAATATGGCAAATAGGACGAGATTTTTGATCTTAAGTGATTTTAAAAATGCCAAGGTTGAAAACTCGAAAACTTCGATCCTAGCTAAAACTGATCACAGACCAGGACGCCTTGCTGATCTGCTTTCTATCTTTAAAAATGAAAATATCAATATCACAAAACTTGAGTCACGTCCTATCAAACAGCGCGAATTTAAGTCAATTTTTTATCTTGACTTCGAGGGGCATATCGACGATGAGAAGGTGCAAAACGCCTTTGAACTCGCAAAAGAGAGCGGCGCTGAGATAACGTGGCTTGGAAGCTATTTAAACGGAGATGAGTAATGAAATTTAATGACTTTTTAGATGATCTAGTAAATTACGAGGCTGGAAAGCCGATCGAACTTGTGGTTAGAGAGTTTGGCATCGATGCAAAAGATGTGATAAAGCTAGCGAGCAATGAAAACCCTTTTGGCACTAGCAAACGCGTAGAAGAGGCGCTAAAAGAGGTCGCTAAAAACGCACATCTCTATCCAGACGATAGCTACTTTGAGCTAAAAGAGGGGCTGGCTAAGAAATTTGGCGTAACTAGCAAAAATCTAATCATCGGCTCTGGAAGCGACCAGATCATAGAGTATGCACTTCATGCAAAGGCAAACAAGCAAAGTGGCGTTTTGATGGCTGGCGTGACATTTGCGATGTATAAAATTTATGCAAAACAAACTGGAGCTAAAATTTACCGCACAAAGAGCGTGGAGCATAATTTGAGTGAGTTTTTAGAAATTTATAACGCACACAAAGATGAAATTTCAGTTATTTTTCTATGCCTACCAAACAACCCTTTGGGCGAGTGCATTGATGCCGATGAGGTCTATAAATTTATAAAAAACATTGGTGAAAATACGCTTGTGGTGCTTGATTGTGCCTACAACGAATTTGCTAAATTTAAAGATAGCAAAAAAGAGATAAAGCCAAGCGAGGTGATGAAATTTAAAAATGCCATCTATCTTGGCACTTTCTCAAAGGCATACGCACTTGGTGGCATGCGCGTTGGATACGGAGTGGCAAATGAAGAGATCATAGGCGCTCTTTCAAAGTTAAGAGCTCCTTTTAACATCACAACACCGAGCTTAAGAGCGGCGATCGTAGCACTTGGTGATGATGAATTTGTACAAAAAACTATGCAAAATAACTTCGAACAGATGAAGAGATATGAGGAATTTGCAAGGCAAAATGGCATTGAGTTTATCCCAAGCTATACAAATTTCATCACATTTAAATTTAACGAGCCAAAATCAAGCCAGATATGCGAAAAGATGCTAAAAAAAGGTATAATTTTACGAGATTTAAAAAGCTATGCCTTAAATGCGGTGAGAATCACCATCGGTCAGGCATGGCAAAACGATAGAGTTTTTGAAGAGTTAAAGCAAATTTTAAAGTAGGGATATGGATTTTAAGGCATTACTTCATCAAATAAGTCAAATTTATCAAAAGCTTTCACTAAAACAAAAGATCGTCGCGGGCAGCTCGATCGTCTTAGTAGTGGCTTTTTTGGTATTTTTAACGCTTTACAAAAGTAAAAGTGATAGCTTTGCAGGATATAGCGTCCTTTTTGAAAACATCAGTCCAAGCGACTCAGCCTTAATAGTCGATCAGCTAAATAAAGATGGCATAAAGTATAAACTAGCAAATGAAGGCACTATTCTTGTGCCAACAAGCGATGTGTATAAAGAGCGTATCGCGGTTGCAACGCTTGGCATACCAAAAGAGAGCAAGATCGGCTTTGAAATTTTTGACAAGCAAGAATTTGGAGCTACTGATGCCGAGCAAAGGGTTAAATTTCAAAGAGCGCTTGAGGGCGAGCTGGCTAGAACGATCGAGAGCCTCTCGTCTATCCAAAAAGCAACCGTAAGAATAGCCATACCAAAAGAGAGCGTTTTCACTGAAAGACAAGCACTGCCGACCGCTTCTATCGTCGTTGAGCTAAAGCCAGGCGTTAGTCTAAACGCGAAGCAAATTTTTGGCATTAAAAACCTAGTCGCCGCCTCTGTTACAAATTTAAGCACAGAAAATGTCAAGATAGTAAATCAAGATGGCGTCGCACTTGGCGATGAGGACGGCGAGTTTGATAGTGATGCCATAGCTCAGCAGATCCGCTATAAGCGCGAGTTTGAAAATAATTATGAGCAAAAGATCGTAAATGTCCTAGCTCCTATCGTAGGCGGGGCAGATAAGGTCGTAGCAAAGGTAAATATCGACTTTGACTTTGATAAAAAAGATACAAAAAGCGAGGTTTATGACCCAAATAACGTCGTAAGAAGCGAGAGCAACATCGAGGAAAAACGCCAAGGCTCATCTCCAAATGAAGTGGGCGGCGTACCAGGTGCGGTTAGTAACATAGGTCCTGTTCAAGGACTAGATGACAGCACTTTAAAAGAGCAGTACAACAAAAGCTCGCAGCAGACGAACTACGAAATTTCAAAGAAAGTGACAAATGTCAAAGGGCAGTTTGCTAGCATAAACAGAGTAAGCGCAGCTGTCGTTATAGACGGACTTTATCAGAGCAAAAAGGACAAAGATGGCAAGCCAACTGGCGAGCTTGAATTTGCCCCGCTTACCAAAGAGCAAAGAGAATCAATCACAAATTTAATCAAACAATCAATCGGCTACAATCAAAATAGAGGCGATGAGGTAAGCTTGGATAACTTCGAGTTTAAAACTGGCAAAGATGTCAGCACTGGCGAGAAGATGGATGGCTTTATGAATAACTACGTGATGCCTTTCTTGCCGCTACTAAAATACATCTTTGCAGCACTTCTACTCTACATCTTCTACAAAAAAGTCATTGTGCCATTTATGCAAAAGATGCTTGAAGAGACGAAAGAAGAAGAGGAGCAAGCCCAGGACGATCTTGAAGATATCGAGATGGATGCTGAAGATACGCTTGAGAAATTTAAAGCCGCTCGCAAGAAGGTCGAGGAGCAGCTTGGACTTAGTGGTGAATTTAACGAGGACGAGCTAAAATACGACGTGCTTCTTGAAAAGATGAAGATAGTAGTCACCGAGCGAAGTGAGGAAATTTCAAATTTACTCCAAGATATGGTTAAAAACGATAGTGAATTTAACATGCGTAAGGAAATTTGATGTCTATAAAACTAACCGATAAGCAAAAGATGATATATGATGATCTTTCAATGCCTGAAAAGATCGCTATTTTACTGATCCAGCTTGGTGAAGAGGCGACAGCTCTTATATTTTCTCACATGGATGTTGATGTTATCACTGAAATTTCAGGCTACATAGCAACTGCAAAAAATATAGACAAACAAGTTGCAGGCGCTATTTTAGAAGAATTTTACGCTCTCATGCAGTCAAACCAATATATGAGAAGTGGCGGCTTAGAGTATGCAAAAGAAATTTTATACCGCACATTTGGTCCAGAGGCTGCGCAGAAAATTTTAGATAAGCTTGCTAAAAGCATGGAAAACTCAAAGAGCTTTGGCTATCTTGATAAGATAAAGCCACAGCAACTCGCAGACTTCATCGTAAAAGAGCACCCTCAAACTATCGCGCTAATCCTCGCCCACATGGACTCAACAAGTGCTGCCGAGACGCTAAGCTTCTTCTCAGATGAGCTAAGAAGCGAGGTAGTGATCAGGATGGCAAATCTTGGCGAGATCAGCCCATCAGTCATCAAGCGTGTCTCAACCGTGCTTGAGGGCAAACTAGAAAGCCTCACATCTTACAAGGTCGAGGTTGGTGGCCCAAGAGCTGTGGCAGAAGTGCTTAACAGACTTGGTCAAAAAGCTAGCAAAAGCACGATCGAGCGCATCGAACAAAGCGATGATAAGCTTGCTACAACGATCAAAGAGCTTATGTTTACATTTGAAGATATTATCAATCTTAACGCAACTGCAATTAGAGAAATTCTCAAAAATGTCGATAAAAAGGACCTTATGGTTGCATTTAAGGGTTCAAGCGATGGCATTAAAGATAAATTTTTATCAAATATGTCTCAGCGTGCAGCCGAAGCCTTTAAAGAGGAGATGCAATACCTTGGCGCTGTTCGTGTAAAAGATGTTGAAGAGGCGCAAAGACGCATCGTTGAGGTTGTCCAAGGTCTAGCTGATCAAGGTGTCTTCCAAGTTGGCGAAGCAGATGAGATGATAGAATGAAAAGTAGCGTAATAACAAGTGAGACCTCGCCGGCTCACTTTATAGAAAATTATAGATTTAAGGTGCTTGGGAGCAATGAAAGAGCCCAAGATAGCGCACCTGTTTTGATAGAAGAGAACAACCTTAGTGAAGAGCTAAATGAGCAAAATTTAGAGCAAGGTGGTGAAAATTTCGTGCCGCAAAGCCAGCCAGTTCACCAAATGCAACCAAACATGCAAAATCACTTTGCGCCTCAGCCTCAAAATAGCCAAGCTCACCAGCCTGGATTTGACTCGAGTTTTGTCGAGGAGCTGCTTAAAAAGACAGATGAGCTAAGCAGCAACATCATCAAACTTCAAATGCAAATAGAAAATCAAGAGAGTGAATTTGCAAAGCGCCTTGAAGCTGAGACCATCCGTGCTAAAGAGGATGGCAAAAACGAAGGCATCGCTCAAACAAACGCTGCAAACGAGGCAAAGATAAAAGAGCTTGAGGCTAAATTTAGCGCTTCAGCTGCAAAGCTAGATGAGCAGTACGTTAAATTTGATGAGTTTTTGAAAAAGAGCGAGGAAGAGCTTGGGCAAACTGCGATAAAGATCGCCAAAGAGGTGATAGAAAAAGAGGTTTCAAGCGCATCTAGCCAGATCGCTCATCACCTAGCAAATTCGCTTATAAAAGAGCTAAGCGACGTAAAAAACATAGAAATTCGCGTAAATCCAGAAGATAGTGACTATCTAAAAGAGCAATTTAGTAAAAACGAACGCGTAAAAGTAAGCGCTGATGATGCCATAAGCAAAGGTGGTGTGGTGATAATAAGTGAGGGCGGAAACATCGATGCGACGATGCAAACAAGGCTTGAGAAACTAAAAATGCTGGTAAATAATGAATAAAGATGTTAAAAGCCTAAATGTCGATGAGCTAAACGCGCTTTGCCACGACATCAGAGATAAAATTCTATCCACCGTTAGTAAAAATGGCGGACACCTTAGCTCAAACATCGGCGCAGTCGAGATCATCGTTGCGATGCACAAAATTTTTGACGTTACAAAAGATCCATTTATCTTTGACGTGAGCCACCAAAGCTACGCGCACAAGCTGCTAACTGGGCGCTGGGACAACTTTGATACGCTTAGAAAATTTAACGGTATCAGCGGCTACACAAAGCCAAGCGAGAGCAAATTTGACTACTTTGTAGCAGGCCATAGCTCGACATCCATATCGCTTGCAGTTGGTGCTGCAAAGGCGATCAAACTAAAAAATGAAGAGCGCTTGCCAGTAGCTGTCATAGGCGATGGCTCGCTAAGTGGTGGCATGGTGTATGAGGCGTTAAATGAGCTTGGGGATAGAAAATATCCTTGCGTCATCATCCTAAACGACAATGAGATGAGCATAAGTAAGCCAATAGGCGCGCTTAGCAAATATCTAAGCCAGATGATGGCAGGGCAGTTTTATCAAAAATTTAAAGGCAGGGTTGAGCGCTTTTTAAGCTACATGCCAGACTCTGCGGCTTACATGGCTAGACGCATGGAGGAGGGCATCAGACTCATCACTCCTGGTATGTTTTTTGAAGAGCTTGGACTTGAGTACATAGGCCCAGTCGATGGACATGACCTCGCAGCGCTTCTTAGCACATTTGAAACCGCTAAAAATATGAAAAAACCAGTCATCGTGCACGTGCAGACGCTAAAGGGCAAAGGGTATGAATTTGCCGAGGGTTACTATGAAAATTGGCACGGAGTTGGGCCATTTGATCTAAAAAGTGGCGAATTTATCAAAAGACAGTCAAACAAGTCAGCCACGGCGATCTTTAGCGAGCAACTTTTAAAGATGGCAAGAGAGCACAGTGACATCGTTGGCGTAACGGCTGCGATGCCAACAGGCACTGGTATGGACGCGCTCATACAAGAGTTTCCAGACCGCTTTTGGGATGTGGCGATAGCCGAGCAGCACGCAGTTACCTCGATGTCAGCCATGGCAAAAGAGGGCTTTAAGCCATTTGTCGCGATATACTCGACCTTTATGCAAAGAGCCTATGATCAGGTCATTCACGACGCTTCTATACTAAATTTAAACATCACATTTGCAATGGATAGGGCAGGCATTGTGGGCGAAGACGGCGAAACGCATCAGGGCGCTTTTGATATCAGCTTCTTAAACGCTGTGCCAAACATGGTTCTTTTTGCCCCAAGGTGCGAAGAGAGCATGAAAAATGTTATGGAATTTGCCTACTCTTACAAGGGTGTTAGCGCGTTTAGATATCCGCGCGGGGCGTTTATTTTAAGGGATGAATTTAAGGCTAAGCTACTTGAGTTTGGCAAGGGTGAAATTTTAGTTGATGCAGAGAGTGAGACCGCATTTTTAGGCTATGGTAACTGCGTTGGCAAGGCAAATTTGGTTAGAAATTTACTAGCTGGCAAGCTTGAAGCTATCCTTGTTGATCTAGTCTTTGTAAAACCACTTGATAGTGAGCTTTTACTGGGTCTTGCAAAACGCACTAAAAAGTGGTGTATCTTTAGTGATAGCGCCAAAAAAGGCGGTGTTGGCGAGATCGTAAGTGCGTTTTTACAAGAAAATGGCATATCAAATGTAAGCGTTGTTAGCTTTGAGTATGATGATAAATTTATCCAGCATGGCTCGACAGCTGAGGTTGAAAAGAGCCTTGGCATAAGCGCTGAGCAAATTACCCAAAAATTACTAGAGAATAATTAATATCATTTAATAAAGAAACGTTTAATATTACTTTTGCTAGCATAAAGCAAAAATTTGTATAGGGGAAAATTATGCAATATGTATCGTTGCTAAAACAGTCTGGGCTTAAAGTAACGCCGCAGCGTCTTAGCGTTTTGAGAATTCTTGATCGTCACACACATCCAACGATCGATGAGCTTTATGATGAAATTTTGAAAGAAAATCCATCAGTTTCGCTCGCAACTGTCTATAAAAACCTAAACACTCTAAAAGACGAGGGGTTAGTGGTTGAAGTAAATATCGTCAATCAAAAGGCGAGATACGACATCTACGAGCATCCGCACATTCACGTGGTTTGCGAAAACTGCGGTAGCGTCGAGGATATGAGCTATGATGACTCAGAGCTTGGCAAATACCAAGAAGCGCTTGAAAAAAAGATCGGTAACATCATCGAGCGCCTAAATATCGTTGCTAGCGTAAAAAGCTGTAAACACTGCCGATAAGGCAAAATTTATGTTGCATTACGCAACATAAATTTTTATTTTTCTTCATAAAACACTTCAAACAAGCCTGAAATTAGCTTTTTTCTCATTATTTTAAGCACTAACTCGCTAAAATAAACAAAAAATTTCGGAGAAAAATGTGGGTTTGGAGATAGAGCGTAAATTTTTACTCAAAAATTCTCAAATTCTAGATTTTCTAAAAGAGGCTGGAGTAAGCTTTAAGCACCTTGAAATTTCTCAGTTTTATACTAAGATCACGCAAAATGAAGAGATCCGCTTCAGAAGTGAAGAGGGCAAATTTATAAAAACGATCAAGGTCGGCAAAGATCTTATAAGAGAAGAAAATGAGGAATTTTGCGAAAAGGCAGAGTTTAAAAAGGCCTTAAAAAACCGCATCGGGCGCGTCATTACAAAAGATAGATACATTTTTCGGCTAAACAACAACCCCTGCAACATCGACGTTTTTAAAGACGGCTTAAACGGACTTTGCACATTTGAGATAGAGTTCGCTGATGAAAATGAGGCTGTCTATTTTAAACTACCACCATTTTTGGAACAGTTTTGTAAGGCCGATGTCACCTGCGATAAAAGATATAAAAACAAATTTCTTGCCATTCATGCAAATGAAAATGAACAAATAGACTACAAAAGAGCCTACAATGTCTTTAAAAACAAAGAAATTTCGCCAAATTTTGCTGCAAATTTAAAAAGTGGCGAGGCGCTAAGTGCTTTGTTTTTAAGCATCTTTAAAGAGATAAAGAGGCTAAAGAGCGACTATCTGCAAGATCACGATGAAGAAATTTTACACAACCTGCGAGTAAATTTAAGAAAAGTTAGGTCGTTACTTAAAATTTTTAACGGTGTTTTTGATGAGAAAGTGACGCTCTTTTTTGGAGAAAATTTTAAAATTTTGGCAAACTCAACCAATAAAAAGCGAGACTTAGACATATTTCTAGGCTTTTTAAGCGAGCAAAAGCACGCAAATGAGCTTATTTACTTTGTGCAAAAGGCTCTAAATTTAGAGTATGAAAACGTTAAAAGCTACCTAGGCGATGAGGAAAACTACGCATTTTTAAAAGAGTGGGAGATATTTTTAAACGAGGGCGAGTTTTATAGATCAAAGCTCTTTGACGTAAGCCTTTCGCGCCTTGGCTCGTTTAAGCTAAGAACGCTTCTAGTTTTGGCTCAAAAAAGGCTAAAAAGCCTGAATCAAGACTGCCCAAATGAGAGCTTTCACAAGATCAGGATCGAGCTAAAAAAGGTGAGATATACTTACGAGTTTTTGAGTGAGATTTTTTATTTTGACGGGCTTAAAAAGTATGAAGAGCGGCTAAAAGATATGCAAGAGATCTTTGGTGCGCTTCAAGACTATGATGTCTGGCTTGGCATCTTAGAGCGCTTGCCAGAGGCTGCTGGTAAAGAAAAGCTAGAGAGTAAAATCTACAAACAAATTTACAAAACCAGAGAAGAGATACTAAAAAAACGGCTTAAATTTATAAAAGCAACTCGCAAAATCTCGCGAAATTTAAAAATTTACTACATATAAAGGTCTAAAATTTATGCAAAAACAAGAAAAAATAGTTGATATGTTTAACCAGATCGCTCCTACGTATGACGTCGCAAATAGGGTGCTAAGCCTTGGCGTGGATGTGAGCTGGAGGAAATTTGCCTGCAGATATATGCTAGAAATTTTTAAAAATAAAAGCATAAATATCGTTGATGTGGCTTGCGGCACTGGTGATATGATGGGGCTTTGGAGTGAAATGGCAAAAGAATTTGGCGTAGAAGTAAAAAGCCTAACTGGCATCGATCCATCAAGTGGCATGCTAAAAGAGGCGAGAGCAAAATTTCCAAATTTTAAATTTATAGAGGCCTATGCTGACAACACTACGCTTGCAAGCGGCGAAGCTCAAATTTTAAGCATAAGCTACGGTATCAGAAACGTGGTCGAGCGAAAGGCTGCACTTAGGGAGTTTAACAGGGTCTTGGCTGATGGCGGCTACGTAGTCGTGTTAGAGTTTACAAAGCGCCAGAAAAAGGGCTTTATAACCGCGCTAAGAGATTTTTACCTAAGTAAAATTTTGCCAAGTATCGGGGGCTTTATCTCAAAAAACAAAGAGGCATACGAGTATCTGCCAAGCTCGATCGAAAATTTCTTGGACGCAAAGAGCTTTTGCGACGAGCTAGTTGAAGCTGGCTTTGAGATAGAGCTTTGCAAGGGCTTTAGCATGGACATTTCAACGCTATTTATCGCCAAAAAGGTCAAAGAGATCAATGCTTAGCGTATCTGAGCTAAACGAAAAAGCAAAAGCACTGCTTGAGGCAACCCTTGACTACGTCGAGGTAAGTGGCGAAATTTCGCGCCTTACAAAGCACGCCTCTGGGCACTGGTACTTCACGTTAAAGGATGAAAAGTCAAGCATCTCAGCCGTGATGTACCGCATGAATAACCAAAAGGTGAAATTCCTGCCAAAAGAGGGTTTGAAGGTCAAAATTTATGGCAAAGTGACCATCTACTCGCCAAGTGGGTCTTATCAGCTAGTAGCTAGCGCGATGCTGCCTGATGGCGAGGGCGAGCTTGAGCTTGCGTTTAGGCAGCTTAAAGAAAAGCTCGAAAACGAGGGACTTTTTGACATCGGTGCAAAAAAAGAGATACCAAATTTACCTAAAAAAATAGCCCTTGTCACAAGCGCCACTTCAGCTGCGCTTCAGGATATGCTAAAGGTGGTAAAGAGCCGCTGGAGACTAAGTGAAATTTATATATTTGACGCGCTAACACAGGGCGAAAATGCTCCAAGCTCGCTTATAAAAGCCTTACGCAGAGCCGATAAATACGGCGTTGATGTGATCGTTTTAGCTCGTGGAGGCGGCAGCAAAGAGGATCTTTGGTGCTTTAACGACGAGGGCCTAGCTCGTGAAATTTACGCTACAAAAACGCCAGTCATAAGCGCTATCGGACACGAGATAGACTACGTTATAAGTGACTTTGTAGCAGACCGCAGATCTCTCACGCCAAGTGCAGCTATGCTTGATCTTTTGCCTGATGAGGAGGCGTTTTTTCAGTATCTTGATAGGCTCAGCGACGATCTTGATAGCGCCTTAAATTTAAAGATCACAAAGAAGCAAAATCTGCTAAATTTACTACTTTCTAAATTTTCATCAAATGCCCTAAAAGCTAGGATCGAGCTAAAATTTAGCGAGGTGGCAAACAAGCAAAATGCCCTAACAAACGCCGTGCAAAGAAAGATCTTGCTTCTTAGCTCAGCCCTTAGCTCGCTTGAGAAAGCCTATGAGATGAGGGAGCTCTTTTTTGAGAGCACGAAGGGGCTTATCGAGGTTAGAAAAGATGGCAAGAGGGTTGATCTTAGGGATTTAAATTTGAACGATGAGATCGAGCTTATCTCACAAAATACACATAAAAAAGCAATTATCAAGGAGTAAAAATGAGTAGAAAAATCAACTTTAGCGCAGGCCCAAGCGCGATACCATTAGACGTTTTAGAGCACGCAAAAGCCGAATTTACCGACTACAGAGGCGAGGGCTACTCGATCATGGAGATAAGCCACAGAAGCAAGACCTTTGAGGAGATCCACTTTGGCGCGATGGATAAGATAAGAAAGCTTTACGGCATCGGCGATGAGTATGAAATTTTATTTTTGCAAGGCGGCGCACACTTGCAATTTAGCATGATACCGATGAATTTATATCAAGGTGGCAGGGCCGAATATGCAAATACTGGCGTTTGGACAAACAAAGCGATCAAAGAGGCAAAAGTGCTTGGCGTAAATGTAGATGTCGTTGCAAGCAGCGAGGATGAGAATTTCTCTTACATACCTGAGTTTAAATTTAGCGATGACGCCGACTACGCCTACATCTGCTCAAATAACACGATTTACGGCACGCAGTATAAGGCTATGCCAAAGACCAAATCGCCCCTAGTTGTCGATGCTTCGAGTGATTTTTTCGCTAGACCGCTTGATTTTAGCAGTATCGGCCTACTTTACGGCGGCACTCAGAAAAATGCAGGCCCAAGCGGCGTGACTATCGTCATTTTAAGAAAAGATCTAGTTGATCGCGTGAGCAGCCAAAACGTCCCTATGTTTTTACGCTACAAAACGCACGTAGAGGCAAACTCACTTTACAACACACCGCCAACTTTTGGAATTTATCTTTTAAATTTAACCATGCAGCACCTGCTAGATCTTGGCGGACTTGCCGAGGTTGAGAAGATAAATGCCAAAAAAGCAAGCACGCTTTATAATATCATCGATAGCTCAAATGGCTTTTACGTGGGGCATGCCAAAAAATCAAGCAGATCAGATATGAACGTGAGCTTTACCATACCAAAAGATCATGCGCTTGAGCCAGTTTTCGTCGAAGAAGCGCTAAAAGAGGGCATGCTAGGGCTAAAAGGTCACAGACATCTTGGGGGTATAAGAGCCTCTATCTATAACGCCGTTAGCCAAAGCGACGTTGAGAAACTTGGCGAGTTCATGAGAGAATTTGCCAGAAAGCACGGCTGATGAACAAGGCAAAAAAAGCTTACGATGAAATTCCTTATTTCTCAGCTGCATTTAGCGACTGCTCGCCTGTTAGGATAGAGGCGGTTGCTAAATTTCTAGGGCTAAAAACGGCTGGACTAAAAGAGGCTAGAGTGCTTGAGCTTGGTTCATCATACGGCGGCAATATCTTGCCATTTGCAGCTTCTCACAAAGAGGCAAAGGTCGTTGGCATCGACATCTCAAGCCACCAAGTAGAAGAGGGCAACAAGATCGCAAAGAAGATGAATTTAAAAAATTTCACCCTTCTTGAGCGTGACTTTTTGCACATGAACGAGCACGATATCAAAGAGCTTGGCGAGTTTGACTACATCATCGCTCACGGCGTTTATAGCTGGGTGAGCCCAAACGTAAGAGACGCGCTACTTGCAACGATAAAGGCGCTACTTAGCAAAGATGGCATCGCCTACGTCTCTTATAACACCTACCCAGGCTGGAAGAGCCTTGATATCTTAAGAGATTTCATGCTTTTTGCGAGCGCAAATAGGGGCGATAAAGACTCACTTCCTCACGTCAAAGAAGAGTTAAATTTCTTGCAGGATTATTTGAAATTTAGCCTGCAAAACCAAAGCGACGTCGTCTATAAAGATAGTATGAAGCTACTTTTGACGCAGCTAAATTTCTTGCAAGGCATCATCGCAAAAGGGAGTGATTATTACATTTTGCACGACTTTTTGGAGGCGAGCAATGAGCCAACTTACTTTCATAAATTTGCTAGGCACATCGATAAACACGGACTTTGCTACGTCATAGACGCCTCGCTAAACGATATCTTTGCAAGCTCGACTGGGATTTACCGATTTGACGCGCACATCGAGCAAAGCTACAACACTCGCATCAAAAAAGAGCAGCTAAACGACTTTTTGTTTAATAGATCCTTTAGAAAAAGCCTCATCGCTCACAAAGAAAGGCTAAATGGCGCTGAAGACTTTGACGCAGTGCTTGGAGAAAGCGAGCTAAATAGCTTACATTTTGCCTACTTTAGTGAGCAGCCAAGGACAAAAACGCAAGAAATTTTAAGCAAAGCCTATCCACAAAGTCTAAATTTAAGCGAAGTAAAGGCTGCACTTGGAGAGAGCGAGAGCGAAGCCTTTATGGGGCTACTTGAAATTTTAAATGATCAAAACACTAAAATTTCATCATCAAAACTTATTGCGCTTGCTTATGAGCCTAAAAAAACTAGGCTAAAGCCTAGAGCTGCGGCCTATCTTGGGTATTTTCTGGAGGCTAGCTCGCCAGTTATTTCTTTGGCAAACGAGCTAAATGGCAAGCTTAGTTTAAGCGTTGAAGAGATCAAAGCTGCATTGAAATTTGACGGCAAGGCTAGCCTTAAAGAGATCGCAAAGGGCGTAAATTTAAGCGAAGATGAGTTAAAAGAGCTTGATTTTAAACTAAGCGAAGCTTACTTTTTTGAAGAAATTTAAAAAAAAGAGCGTGGCAATTTAGCCATGCTCTTACTCAAAAAACATATCTTTTAATATCAAACATATCATCGCTATGTAAAAGAGTAAAAACCATTTTTTAAGTGTTTTTTTGTCGGTATTTTGCGTCTTTTTGGTGCCAAAGTATGCGCCTATTAGCGAGCCAAGACCTAAAAATGTGCCCTCAGCGTACGAGATGTGACCATTTAGTGAGAGTGAGATGAAGCCCGCGATGGCTGCAAACATAACGAAAAATACACCCATAGAAACGGCTTTTTTCAGCTCATAACGCAAAAAGCCAACCAAGATAGGAGCGATAAAGACGCCTCCACCGATGCCGATGCTAATGGCAAAAACGCCAACAAAAACGCCAACTAAAAATAGCAAAAAGAGCGAATTATTCGCATTTGAGCCGTCGCTGTTTGGCGAAAAGTATAGTTTTATAAGCGAAAAGACAAATGTCGCAAGTAGCATAGACTCAAGTAAAAGTGCAGGTGCGTGCGATACGATGATGCCACTAAAGCTAGCTCCAACCAAGCCTCCAAGCCCCAAAACTACGCCACGATCTAGCTTTAAAAGCCCAGCTTTGTAGTTTAGATACGAGCCAAACGTCGCACTAAAGATCATCTGCATGACGCTTATGCCAATGGCTGTTTTCACGTCATACCCAAAGGCGACCATGATAGGAACGACGACCGTGCCGCCACCGATGCCAAAAAACCCAGCGATGTAACCAACGCCGATACCGATTATAAATAGTTCTACAAAAAGCATTTTTTCTCCCTTAATTGGCGCAAATTTTAGCCAAGGGGCTCTTAAAAAAATAGTAAAAAAGGCGTAAATTTAAAAATTTAGCCAAAATTCTAAAAAGTAAAAGCGAAAATTTTTTATAATCAATAAAAATTTAAAAGGAAAAATATGCTCTTAGAACAACCACTCTTTTATTATGAAGCGATCAGAGAGAAATTTAAAAATAGCTACCTTGCTGAAGACAAGACGCAAACGATAATCGGCATCGACTGCGAATATATCGACGAAAATGATATGGACTTTTACGGACTTAGAAGCTACTTTGATACTAATCGTAACAGATCACTCGCACCTTTTGCCGGACTTTTTGGCGTTTTTGCTTATGATGGCGTGAGATATTTTGAATATATCGGCGAAGAGAAAACTAAAAAATATGAATTTCCAAAATTTATCTACGCCGATGCTAAAGCATATCTGCACTTTGATAAGATGAGTAAAATTTACACTTTTTATGGAGATAAAGAGAGGTATTATGACTTTTTGCTAAATTTAAAGGCAGAGTATAGGGGCGAAAAAGAGTGTGAATTTAGCATAAAAACCGATCTTAGTGAAGAAAAGAAACACTTTGAAGATATGGTTGAAGTGGCAAAAGAGTATATAAGAAGCGGCGATGTCTTTCAAGTGGTGCTTGGCGAGCTACTTGAAATTTCAACAAATATGAGCAGCCTGGACTTTTACAAAAAGCTAGCCATCGCAAATCCAAGCCCATATATGTTTCATTTTCCTACGCCTTATGGCGATGTGGTCGGCTCGTCGCCTGAGCTTGTTTTTGAGATGAAAGGGGAGCAAATTTTTGTAGCACCGATCGCTGGTACAAGGCCAAGAGGGGGCGATGCAAACGCTGACGTAGCACTTGAAAATGAACTTTTAAGTGACGAAAAGGAGCTGGCTGAACACAAGATGCTAATCGATCTTGCAAGAAATGACATCGGCAGGGTCTCAGAGCCAAAGAGCGTGGTCGTGAAAAATGCGATGCATATCCAGAAATTTGAAAAAGTGATGCACATCGTTAGCGACGTCTATGGCAAGTGCGCTAGGGAGCTTAATCTTTTTGACGTGCTAGCTAGCATCTTCCCAGCTGGCACGTTAAGTGGCGCGCCAAAGATCAGAGCGATGCAGATAATCAATGAGCTTGAAATTTTTGAGAGAAATATCTATGGCGGGGGCATTGGATTTTTGCATTTTAATGGCGACGCACAGGTGGCGATCCTCATCCGCTCAGCCATCTTTGTGCCAGCTAAAAACGGCTTTAGCGACGTCTTTGTCGGAGCTGGAGCTGGCATAGTCTATGACTCAAAAAGCGAAAAAGAGTATGCTGAAATTTGCCACAAACGAGCCAGCGTGGTAAATGTCTTTAAAAACAGCGCAAAAGAGGTTTAAATTTACAAATCAGGAGCTTTCATGCCAGGACAAAATTTAAATCCTAGCCATAACGATTTTTGTTTTTATATGTGCATGTTTTATGGCGCATAGGGATTATAAAAAGAATTTGCAAAAAGATAAATAATTAAATTTGTAAGGCGGCAAATCAACCTGCAAGAGCAAATTTGCGTTGTTTGGCTATATTTTTTAAAAGAGCAGCTAATGTCAAGATAAATTTATCCTATCTAACGATCCTATTTTTGTAGGCGCACCAAACGCTAGCAAGATGAAATTTTGCTTTGATGATCGCATCCAAACAAATGTGGTGGCAAATTTTACACAAATTTATGAATATGAAAATTTACATATCAAAAAGGGCGAGTATCTTGGAAATTTCGAGCTTGGCTCAACTATCGTCATACTTAGCGAA
>CABPVN010000003.1:14747-46577 GCA_902460825.1 Campylobacter concisus | reverse complement strand
TTATCTAATGATCAATTTTTTGTATCCATTATAATATGAGTTATAGTCTTCAAAATATTATAGGTATGAAGGCTTGTAAAAGATGATGAATGTATTATTTTATCTACCAAAATTTCTCTAGGACTAAGATTTGATTGGCTCATCTGTAAGCTGGTATTTGTTTTACTAAGTCGATAGCTTTTACATCATTTAAATATATTAATAAGATATAAGATTACGACTTATCGTATTTTTAAAACTTGTTATAAAAAATTTAAATTTGCCTTGCAACCCAAGGCTTAAATATTTTTATGAAAATTTTAGCTATTTAGCCCAAAAAGGGCTAAATTTAGACATTAAACCTAAAGTGCATCACGTCGCCATCTTGCACGACGTAGTCTTTGCCCTCAAGTCTCATCTTGCCAGCCTCTTTGGCTCCGTTTTCGCCGCTATGTGCGATGTAGTCCTCGTAGCTTATCACTTCAGCTCTGATAAAGCCCCTCTCAAAGTCGTTGTGGATGACGCTTGCTGCCTTTGGTGCTTTCCAGCCATTTGTGATCGTCCAAGCTCTAACTTCTACGACGCCAGCGGTGAAATAGCTTATCAAATTTAGCTTAGCAAAAGACGTTTTGATGATCTTTTCAAGACCGCTTTCACTCGTGCCAAGAGATGCCAAAAACTCGTGCGCCTCCTCATCGCTTAGACCTATTAGCTCCTCTTCGACCTTGGCGCAAAGCTTGATCACCTTGTGGTCTGAGGCCTTAGCATACTCTTTTAGCGCTTTTACAAATTTATTATCTTCGCTAAGTCCCTCTTCATCGACGTTTGCGCCATAAACTATCTCTTTTGCGCTTAGAAGTCTCAGCTCTTTGTTTAGTGCCAAAAACGCCTCGCTATCTCTTTGCTCAAAGCTACTTGCACTTTTGCCCTCATTTAGATGAGCAAGAAGTAAATTTGCTATCTCAAGCGCCTCTTTTGCGCCTTTTGTGTTTGCTTTTGCCTCTCTTGTGAGCTTTTCTATCTTTTTGTTTAACTGCTCGATGTCAGCTAGTATCAGCTCGGTTTGGATGATCTCGATGTCTCTTACTGGATCGACGCTACCCTCGACGTGAGTGATGTTCTCATCCTCAAAGCAGCGAACTATGTGTAAGATAAGCTCGGTTTCTCTGATGTTTGATAAAAATTTATTGCCAAGTCCCTCGCCAGAGCTAGCCCCTTTTACAAGGCCTGCGATATCTACGAATTCGATGGTTGAATACTGAATTTTATTAGGACTAACTATCTTTGCAAGCTCGTTTAGGCGTTTATCAGGCACTGGCACGATGGCTTTGTTTGGCTCGATAGTGCAAAACGGATAGTTCGCGCTCTCGGCGTTTTGCGCCTTTGTAAGTGCGTTAAATGTCGTTGATTTGCCCACATTTGGTAGGCCTACTATTCCAACTGAAAGTCCCATCAATTCTCCTTGCTAAGTGCTTGTAAAAAGTATAAATTCATTCTCACGCCAGCCCCGCTCGCACCTGCTTGGTTGTATCCCCAAGCCTTTTCGCGGTATGCTGGACCTGCAATATCAAGGTGTAGCCACTTGTCTTTATACTCATCTTTGATAAATTTGGCCAAAAACATGCCAGCTGTGATCGCGCCGCCATATCTACTTGAGGCGCAGTTGCTAACGTCTGCGATCTGGCTTTTGATAAGCTCGCTAAGATAAGGGTTAAAATCAAGCGTAGTCGCTAGCTCGCCGCTATCTTTTATCTTGTTTTTAAACTCGCTTTTTAGGCTCTCGCTGTTGCCCATGATGCCTGTTGTGTATTCGCCAAGTCCCACGACACAAGCGCCAGTTAGGGTTGCCATGTCGATTAGGATGTCTGGTTTAAAATCCTGCGCGTAGCTTAGGCAATCAGCCAGCACCAAACGTCCCTCTGCGTCGGTGTTTCTAACCTCTATGCTAACGCCACTTCTTGAAATAAGCACGTCATCAGGCTTATAAGCGTTGCCTCCGATCATATTTTCAGTAGCACCCAAAATGGCGTGAATTTCAAATGGTAAATTTAGCTCCGCTGCACCTTTTATGATGCCAAGAGCTGCTGCTGCACCGCTTTTGTCTGATTTCATAGTGAGCATATAATCAGCCGGCTTCAAGCTAAGGCCGCCGCTATCGTATGTTAGGCCTTTGCCGACAAAGATGATGCGTTTTTTAGACTTTTTAGGCTTATAGGTTAGGTGGATGAGCCTTGGTTTATGCACGCTTGCGCGATTTACCGCCAAAAATGCGTTCATATTCTCTTTAGCTAGAAATTTCTCGTCATAGACCTCGCACTTTATGCTTGCGATGTTTTTGGCTAAATTTATAGCGTCCTGCGCCATCTTTTGCGGTGTGTAAATTTCTGGGATCTCATTTACGATATCTTTTGTGAAATTTGTAGCACTTGCTATTATCTCCGCCTCTTTAAAGCCCTCGTTTGCTGCCTTTAGATCGACCTTTTTGCCAGAAAATTCTTCAGTAGAAAAGATGATCTCTTTTAGGGTGTATCTCTCTTTTTTCTCTTTATACTTGTTAAATTCATAGTTCCCAAGCAAAAAGCCCTCAGCTAGCGCTTCAAAGCTTAGTTTTTGGCACTCTGCGACGTAAGAAGCTAGCTTTATACTCTTAATGTTTAGTGACTTTAGCGCGTTATAAGCTTTAGCAGCTGCAACTCTAAACTCGTCAAGATCAAGCTTAGAAAGTGGCACGTAAGCCCTTTTTGCTTCGCTTAGGATGAGGATGCTATCGCCTTTGTAATTGTTAAATTTAATAGCCTCTTTATCGCTTATAAATTTATGTTTTAAGTCCTTATCTACTACGAAAATTAGTTCAATATCAGCTTTTATATCTTTTAATTTTTTATCAACTATTTGAAACTGCATGTCTTCTGTCTCTCCTTTCGTTTAAAATTTTATTTTCGATGCGCTTAAATGTATATATCAAAAGCCCCATAAATATGGCAACCACTGGGATAGCGACATACCAGTGCTCTTTTGCTTTTTGAAGTAGCACAAGTATATGCTCGCCAAGTATCCAAGCAGGTATGGTGGTGATCGCCGCCCAGCACCAAGCGCTGATCAAATTTATAAAGGCGTATTTTTTGGCGTCATAGCCGGTAAGTCCTATGCAAAGCGGGATGATGACACGAAAGCCATACATATAGCGTTGCAAAAAGATGATCGGCCAGCCGTATTTTTTCAGCATTATGTGCGCCACTGCAAATTTTCTCCGCTGCGTGTGAAGCCTTTTTGCGATGTATTTTTTATTGTAACGGCCAAGATAGAAGTAAATTTGATCTCCCACAAAGCCTCCAAGTCCAGCCACAAAGATAGCAAGCGCGATGTGCATGTGCGTGGTGTGCGCGAGAATTCCAGCCATTATTAAGGCCATCTCGCCCTCCATGATACACCAGACAAAAAGTATGATGTAGCCGTACTCTTTAAGCAGTTCTATAAAAAACTCTTCCATTCTAAACCTCTAAAACGCTGTAAATTTTAGTAAGCGACTTTAGCTTTTCGCTACCTTTTAGATCGACTAGATCTATGAGAAAGCACGCCTCTATGCAGGTTGCGTTAGTTTGATTGATAAGCTCAACTGAAGCCTTTGCAGTGCCACCAGTCGCGATGAGATCGTCCATCAAAAGCACTCTTGCGCCCGCTTTTTCTCCAAAAGCATCGATGTGAATTTGCACTTCATCGACGCCGTATTCTAGGCTATATTTTTGAGAAAGCGTGATAAAAGGCAGCTTTTTTGGCTTGCGAATAGGCACAAAAGGCAGCCTTAGTCTTGCTGCAAGCGCCGCGCCAAAGATGAAGCCACGAGACTCTATGCCAGCGATGTAATCAATCTTTGCGTCCTCATATCTAGCCACCAAATGATCTATCAAAAAGTTAAATGCCTCTTTGTTGTTTAGCAGCGTCGTGATGTCGCGAAAAACTATGCCAGGCTTTGGAAAATCGTTTATGCAGCGAATAGAGTTTAGTAAAAATTCTTTGCCTTTTTGATCTAAAATTTTCATAAATTTCCTTAAATTTGAGGTTATAGTAGCGCTTCGATCTTGCCTTCAAGCTCACGAATGCGTTGTCTTAGCTTGTCGTTTTCTAGGCGGTACTGGGAATTTCTTGTGCGAAGTGAGGTTACGTCGTTTTTAGTTTTGTTTAGCTCGTCTGTCAAGATGTCGATGTTGCCTAGACTTCGTTGGAGTTGGATCTGAAATTTTCTTATGACGACCTCGGTGTCTTGGAGGTTATTTTTCATAAAATCTTTTGTCGCACGCTCTTTTTTTAGAAGCGTTTTGAAGTAAAAAACCATGACGGTTAGGTAGATCGCAGCACAAACAAGAGCGGTAAAAACGATCCACTCGCCTATCATTTGCCTGCCTCAAGCTCTATTTTTTTGACTCTTCTTTCGTGTCTGCCGCCTGCAAACTCAGTCTTTAAAAAGGCTTCAACCGCCGAGATAGCCACGCCAGCGCCAATAACCCTTGCGCCAAAAGCGATCACGTTTGCGTCGTTATGCTCTCTTGCAAGTCTAGCGGTAAATTCGTCGTGGCAAAGGGCACATCTTACGTTTTCGTGCCTGTTTGCAGCTATTGATATGCCTATGCCTGTACCACAAACTAGCACGCCGTAGCAGTTAGGCTCAAGCTTGCTCGCTAACAAATGCGCATAATCAGGGTAATCAACGCTATTTTTATCGTTTGTACCAAGATCAACCACTTCGTATCCAAGCCCTTTAATGGCCTCTTTAAGCTCGTTTTTTAGCTCAAAACCAGCGTGATCGCTAGCTAAGAAAACTTTGTCTATCTTCATGAAAAGTCCGTTAAATTTTTTGTTGATTATAGTCAAAGTTGCATTAAAATAAAATTTTACTCTCAGCCAAAATGAAGCTATAATTTACCAAAAATTTAAAGGAGAAAATGTGAAAAAAGCACTCTTTTTAGTGGCTTCTACGCTAGCCTTTGCAAATGAAAATCTAATAGAGATCTACACAGATCAAACCATCATCACTCAAAAATTTAGTGACGCAAATAGCTCTTTTAGTGCCTTTGTGCCAGAGGGTGTGCAGAGTGAGAACATCACGATAAATGGGGATTGTGACGCGAATGCTTATCTAAAAAAGATCAGCGAAGAAAATAGTCCAAGTTACATAAAATGGAAGCAAGAAGTTGCAAATTTAAGTAGCAAGATTGAGGCGCTAAATGCAAGAGGTAGGTTTATAGAGCAAGCTTTAGTAGAAGAAAACAAAAGTAACGATGTGACAAAAAGGGCTGATGAGTTTTATAAATTTAGCCTAGAAAATATCGAGAAAATTTCAGCTGCTAAAAGTGAGCTTGAAGCGCTTAAAGAAAATGAGCCAAAGAGCGAGATGGCTGGATTTTTGCAGCTTGATATGAAATTTGCTTGCGACCCAAAAGAGGCGACGCTTTCATATATGGATGATGAGGCGCCAAAGACGCTAAATGAAATTTATGCAGACACAAAAAACAAAAATATCTTGATAAAACAAGAAATTTTGCTCACCAACCCATTTGCAAGTGAAGCTAAAAATTTAAAACTCGCCATCTATCCAACCAGATATCAAAAGGCGCTTGCTCCAAGTAAATTTTACCCTTGGTATGAGGAGAGTGAGGCAGAGGCTGATGGTTACGGCACTTCAAAAAATATGCTAAGAGCCGCGAAAGTCGCCGCTGAGGTCGCTGATATGCGTGTGCAAAGAGATGAGAATGAGTTTGCCAAAATTTGGAAGATAGATGGGATAAATTTAGCAAAAGGCGAGAGCAAATATATAACTTACGACACGCAAAAAATGGACGCAAATTTTAGCGTTTTTGCTGATTTTTATGGCTCGCTAAAGGCATATAACGTGGCTAGCCTTAAGCTAAATGATGATCTAACTCCAGCTAAAACGCAGTTTTACGTTAATGGCGTGAGTGTTGGCAGTCCAAGCGAGTTTGAGATGAAAGCTAAAGATGAGCCAGTGCAGCTATTTTTGGGACAAAACGAGCTAATCGAGCTTAAAAAAGAGCGCTTAAATAAATTTAAAAAGAGCTCGCTTCTTGGCAAAGAGCGAATAAGTGAAGAGGGCTATGAGATAAGTGTTAAAAATAACTCAAGTAAAAGTGTCGATGTCACTTTGGTCGATCGCGTGCCAGTCTCTGCCGACGAGGCAGTAAAGGTCGAGATAAAGGGCTTTGATAAAAAAGATATCAGCAAAGATGGCAAGGTAGAGCTTAAATTTAGCCTCGCACCAAAAGAGGAATTTAAAAAAGAGTACTCTTATAAGATCACAAAGCCAAAAATTTAGAGCAAATTTGCTCTAAATTTAGCCGTTTATAAAGGCACTTGCGATATCTAAAACGTATCTTGTCGGATAAAAGATAGTATCTTTTAAAGGCGAGACGAGGATGATGATAAGGATGACAAAGCCATATCGCGAGATGCCCTCAAGCTTCTCTGCTAGTGCGTGAAAGCCAAAATTTCTAAGCGCATACTGGACTGCGTGAAAACCATCAAGTGGCGGGATCGGATAGAGATTAAAGATGGCTAACATCAAATTTAAAAGCGCAAGCGTAAATAAAAACTGAAGTAAAATTTCAAAGGTTTCTATATTTAATAAAGCCTTTAGCACAAAAAGCGATAAGATGCCTAAGATGACGTTGTAACAAATACCAGCTAGACTTACGTAGATAGCTGCCTTGTAGCCGCCATTTCGCACGACTGTGTAGGTATTTACAGGCACTGGCTTTGCCCAGCCAAACATCATACCAGTGCTTAGATAAAGCACCAGTGGCACGATGATAGTGCCAACAAGATCGATGTGTTTTATAGGGTTTATGCTAAGTCTGCCAAGATTTTTTGCTGTGTTGTCACCAAATTTATAAGCGACATATCCGTGAGCGATCTCGTGACCGACGATGGCGATTATTAAAGAGAGGACGATAGTGGCGACTTTTATGGGGTCAAAATTAGTGAAGTCCATCAACTTCTCCCTCTTTTAAAGCTTGTTTTGTGAAAAACTTATCGTTTTCTATCGTATCTACAAAGCGTCCGATACGCTCCCAGCGCACATTGTAGTTATTATCCCAACTAAAATATATAAACCAAGGCTGACCGACTATATCTTTGTAAGCCACGCTTCCCCAAAAACGGCTATCGTTTGAGTGATCGCGGTTGTCGCCTATCATAAAGTACTCATCCTTTGGCACTTTGACGTAAAAAGCGTTAAAGTTGAAATTTGGATTTTGTGGTAGTGAGCTAATGAGCGCTGGCTTCATAAAAACGTTTGATTTGTTTGTATTTAGCATGAAAACCATCTGCTCAAATAAATTTACATTTTCATCGTAATGGATGCCGCTAAATCTATATGGCTCTTTTATGAAAAGTTTGCCATCAAGCTCGACAACGTCGCTACATGAGTAGCCAAATTTACTCTCTTTACCGTTTAAATTTTCACGGCAGTTTGCCTTTATAAAGCTATCTCCCTCTTTTGGGCGTAGATAGAGGGCTTTTTCAGTAAAAACGATCTCGTCTTCGCTGGTTGCAAAGCAGCGCTTTACAAAGTGGGTTTTCTCATCGTTTGGATAGCGAAATACGACTATATCGCCCCTTGCAGGACCATCGCCAGTGATGAGGTGACCATTGCCATTTAGCTCAGGTAAAATTTTCACCTCAAGCCATGGAATTCTTGGTGTTGGTATGCCATAAACATACTTTTTAGCAAATAAAAAATCCCCAACCAAAAGTGTGTTTTTCATCGAACCAGACGGGATCACAAAGGCTTGAGCCACAAAGAAAATGACAAGCAAAACGATGATAACCGTGCCTGTCCAGCTCGAGCAAAAGTCATAAAATTTAGTAAAAGCTCTCTTCATTATCTCACTCTTTAATTTTTAGCTATCTTTGCTTGTGCAGCAAGGATTGTGTTGTTTAAAAGCATGGCTATGGTCATCGGGCCAACGCCGCCAGGAACAGGCGTGATATATGAGCATTTTGGTGCGACCTCGTCAAAATCCACATCGCCCACAAGCCTGCCATCATCAAGTCTGTTTATACCTACATCAACGACTACAGCGCCTTCTTTTACCATGTCGGCCTTTAAGAAAAATGGCTTGCCAATGGCTGCTATTATGAGGTCAGCATTTTTGCAAATTTCTTTTAAATTTTTAGTCTTGCTGTGCGTCACAGTAACCGTTGCAGAGGCATTTAGGAGTAAATTTGCCATAGGTTTGCCAACGATGTTGCTTCTTCCGATCACTACCGCATTTAGCCCAGCCACTTCTATGCCATACTCTTTTAAAATCTCCATCACGCCAAGCGGTGTGCAAGGCACGAAGCCATCAAGCCCGCTAACAAGCTTGCCAACATTTACAGCATGAAAACCATCTACATCTTTTCGTGGATCGATCGCTGCGAGCACGACGTTTGTATCGATGTGCTTTGGCAGTGGTAGCTGAACCAAGATGCCATGGATGCTATCGTCTAAATTTAGCACGTTTATAAGGGCAAGTAGCTCGTTTTGGGTTGTATTTTCGCTTAGACGGTGAGCCACGCTTTTTATGCCGTATTCGTTGCAGGCTTTCTCTTTTGCTCTAACGTATGTTTGAGATGCCTTATCTTCGCCGACTAAGACGACTGCCAAGGTTGGCTCGATACCAAATTTCTTTAGCTCATCAGCTCTTACTTTTACGCTTTCTTTGACCTTTAAAGATACGGCTTTTCCGTCTAAAATTTTCATATTCGATCCTTACTTAAAAGCTTTTTTAATCACAAGGGTGGTATCATACCTAAAAATAAATTAAATTTTTAAAAGAGAGGTTTATGAGGTCTGTTTTTTTGATTTTGCTTTTTTGCGTGGCGATTTTTGGTGCTGATTTTATCACAAAGACCGAGTACGCCAAGATGCTCTACCTAAATCCACGCGGCATAGGCTGTGATAAATGTCACGGCGCAAAGGGCGAGGGCAGCCTAATCTCTAAATACAAGCACTTTGACAAAAAAACAAACAAAACGGTCGATGATGAGCTTAGAGCGCCAAAGATAAATGATATAGACTTTGAAAGCTTTAAAGCAGCTCTTACAAAGCCAAAAGGCGTCATGCCAAGCTACTTTTTGACAGACGAGGAGACGACCATCCTTTATGAATACATCACAAATCAGATGAAACCTCCTGCAAAAGCAGCAAAAGTAGCACCCAAAAATTTGGCTAAGCCAGCCGCTCCTGCTGCTACGCAAAAACAGCCAGAACCTGCTAAAGCGGCCCCAAGCGCAAAAACTGTAGAGCCAGCCACCGCGCAGGCACCAAAGTCACCAACTAAGCCAGCTGAGCCAGCAAAGCCAGCTAGCACGCAGGCACCAAAACCTCCAGTAAAACCAGTAATAAATCAAAAAGATAATCAAAAGACAAATTTAAAAACACAAAATCAAAAGGATAAAAAATGACAAATAAAGAGGCGTTTAGTGAAGCTAAAAAATATATCCCAGGCGGCGTAAATTCACCTGTTCGTGCATTTGGCAGCGTTGGTGGCGAGCCTGTGATGATAGATCATGCTAGGGGTGCTTATCTATACGACGTCGAGGGCAAAAAATACCTTGACTTCATCCAAAGCTGGGGTCCGCTCATCTTTGGTCACTGCGACAAAGATATCGAAGAAGCGATCATCTCTGCTGTAAAACAAGGCGTATCTTACGGCGCTCCCTCACCAAAAGAGACCGCTCTAGCAAAGCTAATATGTGATGAGTTTAAACAAATAGATAAAATTCGCTTCGTTAGCTCTGGCACAGAGGCTACCATGAGTGCAATCAGAGTGGCTAGAGGATATGCCAAAAAAGACGGACTTATCAAATTTGAAGGCTGCTACCACGGACACAGCGACGCACTTCTTATCAAAGCAGGAAGTGGCGCAACGACATACGGTAACGCTTCAAGCGGCGGCGTGCCACAAGATGTTGTGAAAAATACTTATCTAGCAGTTTATAACGACATCCAGAGCGTAAAAGCCATTTTTGAGAACAACAAAGACAAAATAGGCGTCGTCATAATCGAGCCAATCGCAGGAAATATGGGGCTTGTGCCAGCTGATAAGAAATTCTTGCAGGAACTTAGAGCACTTTGCGATAAATTTGGCGCAGTGCTCATTCTTGATGAGGTTATGAGCGGCTTTAGAGCTTCTCGCCTTGGCTCATATCCATTTCACGAAGTAGATGCCGATCTTGTCACATTTGGCAAAGTTATAGGCGGAGGCATGAATGTCGCTGCATTTGGCGGTAAGGCTAAGATCATGGACTGCTTAAGTCCAGAGGGCGCTGTATATCAAGCAGGTACGCTAAGTGGCAACCCAGTGGCGATGAGCGCTGGTATAGCGGCAATTTCAAAGATAAATAGCGACGTAAATTTATACGCTAGACTTGAAAAACTAGCTAAAAAACTAATGGACGGCTTTAAAGAGGCAGCAAAGAGCGCTGGTATCGCTATACAAACCGAGGTTCGTGGCTCTATGTTTGGCTACTTTTTTACAGATCACGTTGTGAAAAACTACGACGATGCGCTAAAGAGCGATACAAAACTCTTTGCTAAATTTCACCAAGCTATGCTTAGGCGTGGAATTTATCTAGCGCCAAGTCAGTTTGAGACGGGATTTATCTGCGATGCGATGAGTGAAGCGGATATCGACCTAGCGGTAAATGCAGCTAAAGAGGCATTTTTGGAGATAAAAGCTTAATGGCAAAATTTAAGATAAAAGATATCGTTGCTGGTGCTGAGCAGCTAAGCCTTGGCATATCGATGGTTGTGGCTGTGGTGATCGGCACTGGGCTAGGATATCTTGTAAAAAAGGCTACAAATTTCACGCCAGCGCTTTGGATAGGCTTTGCTATTGGCATCGCAGCTGCCATTTTAAATGTCTATAAGGCCTACAAAGCGCAGGTTAAAAGCCTAGATGAGCTAAAGGACGAGACAAGATATAAAGGCTATAAAAAAGACGATGATGACGAGGACGATTAGCAGGCTTTTTATTTGCTACTTTGCGCTTTGGCTAGCTCTTAGCGTGGTTGGCAAATTTATATCAAATTCATTTTTTATAAGCTCGCAAATTTCATTTTTTGCCTCGCTTATCGTCCTAACGGCTAGCTTTTTTGCCTATAAAAACCGCATAAACTCAAGGCTAGAAAATGCAAGAGAGGAAATTTTAGTCAAGATAGAAGAAGAGGACGAAGAGGATGATGAAATTTTGCCCCAGAGGGAGGCAAAAGAATTTAGCCTAAAAGATGAAAAAGCAAGGCTAAAAAAGCAGAAATTTTCATTTAAAGATAAAAGCTTTGTGGCGGCATTTATGCCTTATCGCTTGGTTGCGTATGCGATACTTTTTTTTGGATTTATATTTTTAAAAAATGAAAATTTACTAAACGTGCCTGGCTTTTTAGTGGGGCTTGCTCCGATGCCTATTGGAGCTTTTATCTTTGGGATAATGCAAAATAATTTAAGAAAGGACGCAGATGGCAAGTAGTTTTAGGATCATTCGCTCGATGGGACCGCTATTTTTGGGCATGAGCCTGCTTTTTATAGGAAACGGCCTAGTTATCGCCTCTTGTAGTGCGCTACTTAAGCAAAATGGCGTAGGCGAGCTTGCGATTGGACTAATTAACACTGGATTTTTCATAGGAGCGTTAATTAGCACGATCACAGCGCACAGGATCATCTCAACCACCGGCCACATCAGAGCTTTTGCTATCTTTTCAGCTATATTTGCAGTCTCAGCCATGCTTCACGCCATAAGTGAAAATTTGATCTTTTGGGCGATTTTGCGAGCCTTTTTGGGATATTGCTACTACGCACTTTTGATGGTTATAGAAAGCTGGCTAAACGCTAAAATCCCAAACAAGATAAGATCGCGCGTCATCGCCTTTTACGAGTGCGTTTTCTACACGAGCTTTGGACTTGGAATTTTGATCTTAGCACTTGATCTTAGCGCATTTGAAATTTTCATCATAAGTGCTGGTTTTATCATGCTTTCAAGCATTCCATTGAATTTAATACGCATAAATCAGCCTCAAATCCCACAGCGCCAACCCATAAACATCCCAAAAATTTTTGGCATCGTCCCGCTAGCACTCGTGGGAGCGCTCGTTGCAGGCCTTGCGATAAATGGCTTTTTTTCTATGGCAAGCCTCTTTGTCCTGCTTCAAGGATATAGCGCAAAAGAGGCGTCATTTTTCATGACCATAGCGATGGCTGGGGGCTTTTTGGCTCAAACATTTATCGGAGGCTTTTCAGATAAATATGGCAGACGCCCAGCGCTCTTGCTTTGTAGCGTTGTATCTTTAATCAGTGCGGTTTTATTTTTGTTAAATGGCTCAAATTTGATCGTTCAATACATACTTTCGTTTTTCTTTGGCGGCGGCATTTTTTGCACATACGGACTTTCACTTGCTAGGGCAAATGACGAGATCACAGACAAGACAAAGAGCGTCCAAGTGGCACGCGCGCTGCTTTTTAGCTACTCTTTTGCCTCGCTTTTCTCGCCGCTTCTTATGAGCTATGCGATGAAAATTTTTGGCGCATTTGGCTTTATCTATGTCTATTTGGTACTTTATGTTGGGCTTATTTTATTTGCGCTAACGCAAAAGACCATACCACAGCACATGAGAAAAGAGTACAACGACAGGCTCGTTGCAAGGACGGCTGGTATCGCGACTATTCAGCAAAATGGCAATTTTGCCGATAGAGAAAATAAAAAGTAGAAAATGGACGTAGCAAATTCTCTAAACATATCAAACACCTCGGTTCAAACTGGGCAAAACGCCACCCAAAACGCGCCTGTCCGTAAAAACGAGGGTTCGCTTTTTAAAAATCAGCCAGCTGGGACGCCAAGCGAACAGAGCGTTTCAAACGCCCTTGATAACGTTGGCAAGCTAGTTGCAAGGGTGCTTGATGATCTAAAAAGCGCTTCAAGCCTTAGCAGGGCTGAGCAAATTTTATCTCAGGCAAAGGACACCAAGATCGCTCCAAATTTAGCTAGCGAGCTATCTGATCTTGCCAAAAGCTTAGAGGTAGAAGCTGCGCAAAATGAAAGCCCTGAGATAAAGAGCCTTGCGCTAAAACTAAAAGAATTTCTAAAGCCAATAGCTGATCTTAAAGCTGGCTCGCTAAATGATCAGATCAAAAACTCTGGCGTCATGCTTGAAGCAAATTTAAAAGATGCGCTTACCTCAGAAAAACTGCCAAGCTCGATACAAAAGCTACTAAGCGATATAAAAAATCTCTCAAATCAAAATTTACTTAGTCAAATTTTAACCCTAAATGATGAGAGCTTGGATAATCAAAACTCATTTATGAAGCTTACTTCTATGCTTGAAAAAGCGAGCGGTGATGCTAAAAACATCCTTGATAATTCAAGCGTAAAAACGCTTTTAAAAGATGTGGATAAGCTTGATAATGTGGCTAAATTTCTTGATAAAAATTTCTCAAAAGAGCAAAGCGCAGACGCTGTTAAAAATCAGACCAGTAAGATGGAGAATTTCATCTCAAATTTAAGCGAGAAGGTGGCAAATTTAGCAAGCGAAAAGCTAAATCAAAATTTTGGCTTTACACAAAATCACAAAGAGCTAAAAGCTATCCTTGAGAGCCTAAAAAACGATCTAAAAATGCTAAATAACATAGGCGATGAGGCTGGACTTGTAAAGGCATTTAATGAGGTTAGCGACGTCTCGAAAGAGGGCAGCTTGCAAGATAAGCTCCAAAGTGCGGCAAGACGCCTCGCTCATAGCCTTAGCCTAGCAGATCCAGAAGCAAGTGCGGCTAAAAGCGATCTAGCCGAGAGTAAGGCGCTTTTAAAGCAGCTAAAACTAGCCACAAATGATATAAATAACATCACGACAAAGAGCCAGAGTGAAATTTCAAAGGTGCTAAATCAAGATGTAAAAAGCACGCTTTTAAACATAAGCGAAAAGAGCCAAAACGCCCAAACTGTAAATGCTGCAAACAAGATGATCTCTCAAATCGAGATGCACCAGATGGTCTCAAGCTTGCAAGGAGGCATACAAACTTATATGCCATATATCTGGGACGGCGTGGAGGGCGGAAATGTCGCGTTTAAACAGGGCAAAAAGGATAAATTTTATGCCCAGATCGATCTAAATTTTAAGAAATTTGGCCAGATAAATGTGATGGTAGGGCTTGTGGATAAACGCTATATCGATCTATCGGTGGCAACGCAGACAAATGAGTTTAAGGAGCTCATTTTAGGAAATTCAAGCGAGCTAAAGCAAGCGATCTCAAAGCTTGGACTAATCGTTTCAAATTTTAACATCAAAACCTTGCCAAAGGTGAAGCTAAACGATAGATTTAAAAATTTTGGCGGCCTTGATGTGGGCTTTGATAAGAAAATTTGATGCAAGTAAATAAGAAAAAAGCCGTTGCTCTTGGCTACAACAGATCGCAAGATAACGCTCCAAAGGTGCTTGCAAGCGGTGCTGGCGAGATAGCAAACAAGATAATAAGCCTTGCAAAAGAGCACGATATACCGATCAAAGAGGATCCTGATCTCATTGAAATTTTAAGCAAGGTTGAGGTCGATCAAGAGATACCACCAAATTTATATAAAGCGGTGGCCGAGATATTTAGCTTTTTATATAAGATCACAAATAAAAAGTAAATATTTCACTTTAATGGTGCTATAATCTCAAAATTAAGGAAATTTAAACATTAAAAAGGAGTTGTTATGAAAATTTCATCAAAAGTAACGATGATGATCGTCTCGTCCCTACTGGTGCTTGGAGCCATTTTGGTCTTTCTAAACATTTATGAGCAAAACAAAGCGATAGAATTTTCTACCAAAGAGCTGACTGAAACGATCTTAGCCGATAAAAGAGCAGCTTTAAGTGAAGAGATGGATATCGTTTCAAACATTTTGCTAAAAATTCAAGAGGTCTATGACGACGCAAACGAGACCATAGAAGATCAAAAAGAAGATATTATCGACTATCTCTCAAGGGCTAGATTTGGTGATGGTAAGCTTGGTTACTTTAGTCTCTCAACAATAGATGGTGTGGTTATTGCAAACCCTGGTATACCTGAATTTAATGGACAAAATAGGCTTGATGCAACTGACGCAAATGGCTATAAATATGTAAAAGAGCTTATCGAAAAGGCTAAGCAAAATAGTAATGGAGACTTTGTAAATTTTGTTGCGAAGTCAAAGGATGGCAATACTATAAGAAAGATAGCACGTGGACAAAAGCTAAATTTATTTCATGAGGATGTGCTTTTGATGTCTGTTGTTGATCTTGAGGGCATGTATAAAGAGATAGATAAAATTTCAGCTACCATGCAAAATGATGCCAATGCAAACACTACAAATTTCATCGTCATAGCCGTCGTAGTTTTAATCATCTCACTAATAGTTGCCATGCTTTATTCTAAAATTTCTATCACAAAACCGCTAAATGAGCTAATCTTGCGAGCTACAAACCTCTCAAGCGGCGATGGCGATCTAACAAGAAAACTAGAAGTTGTAGGCAAAGATGAGATAGCAAAAGCCAGCGAGGCTATAAATAAATTTATAGAAAAAGTAAGGGTTTTAATCTCGGAAGCAAAAGATATCTCAAATGAAAACAGCTCCATCGCAAATGAGCTTAGCTCAACCTCAGTCCAAACTGGTCGTGGGGTAGAAAACTCAAGCAAGATAGTTGAGGACGCTGGAAAGGATTGCACTGAGATACAATCATATATGAAAGAGTCAATCGAAGTTGCAAAAGGTGGCAAAGATGACCTTCAAAAGGCGCTAAGCTACGTTGATGAGACCTTAAATACCATCTCAAATTTATCTTCAGAGATTGCTCAGACATCTGATATTGAAAATCAAATGGCTGGCAAGATCGAGCAGCTTAGCCGTGATGCCGAGCAGGTTAAATCAGTCCTTGTGGTTATCAATGACATCGCTGATCAAACAAATTTACTAGCCCTTAATGCAGCCATCGAAGCAGCACGTGCAGGCGAGCATGGACGTGGCTTTGCAGTCGTTGCAGATGAGGTTAGAAAGCTAGCTGAGCGCACTCAAAAGAGCCTTACTGAGATAAACGCAACTATCAACGTCATCGTTCAAGCGATAAATGAAAGTAGCGAGCAAATGAGTATAAACTCAAGGCAAATAAGCGAGCTAACAGGCGTGGCAAACAACGCGCAAAACACCATAAGAGATATGAGTGGTATCATGAGATCAGCCATAGGACTATCTGATAAAACTATCGAGGACTATATAAAGACTGGCAAGGATATTGACGATATAGTAAAAAACATGAAGGGCATAAGTCAAATTTCATCTCAAAGTGCAAGAAGCGTAGAAGAGATAGCTTCAGCTGCTGAGCATCTAAACAAGATGACAGATACGCTAAATGCAAAACTTGGCGAATTTAGAACTTGATTTGTGTGGTAAATTTTAAATTTAAAGGCAATTAGTGGCTCAAAAACTGGTCTTAATAGGGGCTTCTACAGGAGGCCCAGGTCATATAAAAAAACTATTAAAAGATATAAATTTAAATGGTGCGATGGTCGTTATAGCTCAGCATATGAACAAGATGTTTATAAACTCATTTGTCACGCAAATGGGCAGGGAGTGCAATATAAATGTTGAAATTCTAAGCGAAAAGACAAATTTAAGAGAAAATATCGTCTATATCTGTGATCAAAATTTCGAAATTTCAGCGACTTTGCCAGTTAGTGCAAAGCCACAACCTGAGATAAAAACGATATATACGCCAAATGTCGATGTGCTTTTTAACTCAGGCACGCAGATCTCCAAAAATGTAAATTTACTTGCGATCTTGCTAACTGGCATCGGCGATGATGGCGCAGCTGGGCTTGATAAGCTCTATAAAGCAGGTGCAAAATGCATAGCTGAAAACGAAGAGAGCGCGATAGTTTATGGCATGCCAAAGCGTGCTAAAGAGCTAAATCAAAATTTAAAATCGTTAAATTTAATGATGATAAGAAAAGAGCTTGAGGAGTTTTTAAATGCTTTTTAATAAAGTGGATAAACAAAGCGAAGTTTTAGAGGCAAAAGCACCAAGCGATATGGATGGATTTAACGAATTTATGAGCACTATAAAGACGCTTTGCGGGGTTGATCTAGAGCCAAAGAGGGATATCACGCTGCAAAGAGTTAGTATATTTGCCAAAAATCGCCAGATAAAAAGTTTTAAAGATCTAGTTTCGATGATAAGATTTGACACGTTGCTTAGGCAAGATCTTTTAAATTTAGTCACCGTAAATGAGACATATTTTTATAGAGAGCTAGCACAGCTAAAAGACGTGATCTACTACGCAAAAGAGCTTGGGGAGGCTAGAATTTTATGCGCGCCTTGCTCAACTGGCGATGAGGTCTATTCGCTTGCTATGCTTGCTTATGAATTTGGTCTTAAACAAAGTGATATCCAGCTAACTGGCATCGACATAAACTCAGAAGCCATACAAGCTTGTAGTGTAGGAAGCTATGGCGAGAGGAGCTTACATAGGCTAAGCGAGTTTCAAAAGGAGAGATTTTTTACAAAAAAAGATGACAAATTTTTCATCAAAAAAGAAATTTTACCAAGGTGTGAGTTTAAAATTTTAAATGTTTTTGACGATGCGATGTTTAATCTTGGCAAATTTGACATCGTCCTTTCAAGAAATATGATGATATATTTTGACGACGAATTTAGACTAAAATGCGTCGAAAGGCTTCATAAGCTGCTTAAGCCAGAGGGCAGGCTCTATGCTGGACACGCTGATCTTGTGCCTTACACCCCACTTTATACAAAGTGTTTTTCAAACGGAGCTACATATTACGAGCGCGCTTAAGGGTTAAATTTAACCCAGGCCGCTTTGCCCTTAGCAAGTTTTTATCAATTTTTAGCTAAAATCCCTCAAGCTAAATTTAAGGATAAAAATGAAAGACAATCTACTTGAATTAACTCAAGATATCGCTTCAGTTGATATCGAAGATTCTATAAAAAATAGCTATCTTGACTACTCTATGAGCGTCATCGTCGGACGTGCTTTGCCTGACGCTAGAGATGGACTAAAGCCAGTTCATAGAAGAATTTTATACGCTATGGATAACCTCGGCGTTGGCAGCAGAAGTGCCTATATGAAGTCAGCTCGTATCGTCGGTGAAGTCATCGGTAAGTACCACCCACACGGCGACACAGCGGTTTATGACGCACTTGTTCGTATGGCTCAGAAATTTTCTATGCGCTATCCAGTCGTTGATGGACAAGGAAACTTTGGCTCGATTGACGGCGACAGCGCAGCTGCGATGCGTTATACCGAAGCTAGAATGACCATGCTTACTGAAGAGCTTTTAAAAGATATCGACAAAGATACGGTTGATTTTGTACCAAACTACGACGATAGAGAGGTTGAGCCAGATGTTTTGCCTAGCCGTGTGCCAAATTTATTATTAAACGGCTCAAGCGGTATTGCGGTCGGTATGGCGACAAATATCCCACCACACAGCCTTGATGAGCTGATAGACGGTCTTTTGCTACTTCTTGAAAACAAAGAGGCGACACTTGAAGAGGTGATGGAATTTATAAAAGGTCCGGACTTCCCAACTGGCGGTATCATCTTTGGTAAAAAAGGCATCATAGAGGCCTACCGCACAGGTCGTGGCAGGGTCAAACTAAGAGCCAAAACTCACATAGAAAAAAAGCCAAACAAAGACGTCATAGTAATCGACGAGCTGCCATATCAAACAAACAAAGCAAGGCTTATTGAGCAGATCGCTGAGCTTGTAAAAGATAAGCAGATAGATGGCATCAGCGAGGTTAGAGATGAGTCTGATAAGGACGGCATCCGCGTAGTCATCGAGCTAAAACGCGACGCGATGAGTGACATCGTACTAAATAATCTTTTTAAATCAACCACGATGGAGAGCACTTTTGGCGTTATTATGCTTGCTATTAATAACAAAGAGCCAAAGGTATTTAACCTTATCGAGCTACTTAAGCTATTTTTAAATCACAGAAAAACTGTTATCATTAGAAGGACGATATTTGAGCTTGAAAAAGCGCGCGCAAGAGCCCACATCTTAGAGGGTCTAAAGATCGCACTTGATAACATCGACGAGGTGATCGAGCTTATTAGAAATAGCGCCGATACAGCGGTTGCTAGAGAGGGCTTGATGAGTAAATTTAACCTCTCAGAACTTCAAGCAAACGCTATCCTTGATATGCGTCTAAGCAAGCTTACAGGCCTAGAGAGAGAAAAACTAGAGGCCGAGCTAGCTGAGCTTATGGCTGAGATCGCAAGACTTGATGAAATTTTAAAGAGCGAGACATTGCTTGAAAATTTGATCAAAGAAGAGCTTCTTGAGATCAAAAATAAATTTAAAGTACCAAGAGTGACTGAGATCGTTGATGACTACGATGATATCGACATCGAAGATCTTATACCAAATGAAAATATGGTCGTAACCATAACTCACCGCGGCTACATCAAGCGTGTGCCAAGTAAACAGTACGAGAAGCAAAAACGCGGTGGCAAAGGCAAAGTAGCGGTCACGACATACGATGATGACTTTATAGAGAGCTTCTTTACTTCAAATACCCACGATACGCTTATGTTTGTGACTGACCGCGGACAGCTCTACTGGCTAAAAGTCTATAAGATCCCAGAGGGAAGCCGCACAGCAAAGGGCAAAGCAGTTGTAAATTTGATCCAGTTGCAGCCTGATGAGAAGATCAAAGCGATCATCCCAACGACTGACTTTGACGAGAGTAAATCGCTAGCATTCTTCACTAAAAACGGCATCGTAAAACGCACAAATTTAAGCGAATTTAAAAACATCCGCTCAGTTGGCGTAAGAGCAATCAGTCTTGATGAGAACGACGAGCTAGTAACTGCACTCATCGCTCAGACATACGATGATATGCCAGTTACTGACCCTGAAAATGAGCTAAGCGTAGAGACAGAGGTGCTTGAAGTTGAAGAGCTTCAAAACGAGATCGATGAAGATAGCGAAAATACCGAAGAGGACGCAAACTCAGGCGATGAGACAATGCTGTTTGTCGTTACTAAAAAGGGTATGTGTCTTAAATTTAAGATCAGCAAAGTTCGCCAAATGGGAAGAACTGCACGCGGCGTAACTGGTATTAAATTTAAAGAGCCAGGCGATGAGGTCGTAGGCGCAGCAGTCATCGAAAGCAACGATCAAGAAATTTTAAGCATATCTCAAAAAGGTATCGGCAAGCGCACAACCGCTGATGAGTACCGCTTGACAAACCGCGGCGGCAAAGGCGTCATCTGCATGAAGCTAACAAGCAGAACAGGCGATCTAGTGGGCGTTGTGATGGTTGATGAAGAGCAAGATTTAATGGCTCTAACATCAAGTGGCAAGATGATAAGAGTTGATATGCAAAGCATCCGCAAAGCAGGACGTAACACAAGCGGCGTGATCGTCGTAAATGTCGATGGCGATGATGTTGTAAGTATCGCAAGATGCCCTAAGGCAGATGATGGCGAGGATGAGGATGAAGCACCAAGCGAAGATATGGGGCTTTTGGAATAAATTTTGCTATTAAATTTTAAATAAAAGCATAAAAAAGGTTGTTTATGAAGGTTAAAATTTTATCTTTTGCTTTGATGATTGCTATTTTTGGCGGTTGCTCATTTAACGGCTTTATGGGCGAGCCAACTAGCACATCAAACCGCAATGTAGTCATCCAAAAGGTCGATAAAGACGATCTTAGAGAGGTGATGAAAAAAGAGAAGATGATATATGATAGCGCTCCAAGAGAGACCACTTTTAGAGCCACAGGTGAGGGCATAGCTCCGCTAAATTCGCTCTCATACGCTCAGTCTGTCACTCTTGCAAAAAGAGCGGCGATGGCTGATGCTTATTCTCAGCTTGCAGGTAAGCTTTATGGCGTAAAGATCAATGCTGAAGACACCGTAAGAGATGCGATGCTAAATGATTCATCTATCACTTCAAAGGTTCAAGGTCTTGTCAAAAATGCAAGGATCGTGAATGAAAATTTCAAAGACGGGCTTTATAAGGTAAATATGGAGCTTAAGATAGACGAAGATAAGTGGCGAGAAGTCTTTTCTTACTAACGATACTTTTAAATTTCGCCTTTTGTCTGGAGGAGTTTATCTTCTGGGCGAAGGTCGATACGAAAAATCAAATAGTTGCTTTTGAAGAAATTTCATTTTCAAAGGCGATGACTCTCTCGCCCAATCCAAAACCAAAATTTCTTTGCCAGATAGATGCTTTTAAAGATGAAAATATCACAACTCTTGGCTTTTTAAATTTACACAAAGATGAAATTTTTGACTGCTTTGCTTTAAAAAAAGTAATGATAAAAAATGAGCTAAATGTCAAAAACTCACAGGTCACAAATGCTTCAAATTTGAAAATTTTGCCAGTTAGATTTATGGTGGAATTTAAGCCAAAATCCGCTATCATCGGCACACTTCAATAAAAAAGAGATCAAATGAATATCGTCATAGTAGAAGATGACATCAATATGCGAAAGTCGCTTGAGATCGCACTTGGCGAGTATGAAGAGCTAAACATCAAGAGCTATAAGAGCGCAGTTGAAGCTCTAAAAAAGCTAAGCGACGACACTGATCTAATAATCACCGACATAAACATGCCAAAGATGGACGGACTTGAGTTCATTAAGGAGTTAAACGGCAAATTTGACGTCATTATAATGACTGGAAACGCGACACTTAACAAGGCGATCGAGAGCGTGAGGCTTGGCGTAAAGGACTTTTTAACAAAGCCATTTGACGTCTCAACGCTATATGAAGCGATAAAAAGGGTAGAGGCGCTAAAACAAAAAACTCCAAAAAGCATAAAAAAAGTTGAAACCAAAAGTGAAAATAACGGCTTTTTAGCCACTTCAAAGGCACTTGAAGCTACGCTAAATATCGCGTTAAAAGCTGCAAGAACGGACGCTTCTGTCATGCTTAGTGGAGAAAGCGGCGTTGGCAAGGAGGTCTTTGCTAAATTTATCCACGCAAACTCACCAAGAAAAGATGCAGCATTTATCGCTTTAAATATGGCTGCTATCCCTGAAAATTTGATAGAAAGTGAGCTTTTTGGTTTTGAAAAGGGCGCCTTTACCGACGCAGCTACTACCAAAAAAGGGCAGTTTGAGCTGGCAAATGGCGGAACGCTATTTTTAGATGAGATCGGCGAGATGCCTATAAATTTACAGCCAAAATTGCTTCGTGCCTTGCAGGAGCGCGAGATAACAAGGCTTGGCGCTACAAAGAGCGAAAAGATAGACGTTCGCATCATCTGCGCTACAAATGCAAATTTAGAGCTTGCGATGAAAGAGGGCAGGTTTAGAGAGGATCTTTTCTACCGCCTAAACACGATCCCACTTTTCATCCCGCCACTTCGCGAGCGAAAGGATGAAATTTTGCCTATCGCGAATGATGCTTTGGACAAATGCTGCAAAGAGTATGGCTTTGAGGCTAAAAATTTCTCAAAAGCAGCCAAAGAGGAGCTTTTGGTCTATGACTACCCAGGCAACATAAGAGAGCTTATCTCAGTCGTGCAGCGTGCAGCGATACTAAGCGAGGGCGATGAAATTTTGCCAAAAGATCTATTTTTGCAAGCAAGAAGTAAAAAATAGGTAAAAATTTAAGTTTTTGGCTAGTAAAATTATGCAAATTAAGAAAATTAAAAGAAACCAAGGAGAACAGATGAGAAAATTTAACGTAGCGGTCGTTGGTGCTACTGGAGCGGTCGGCGAAGAGCTTTTTAGAGTTATGGAGGAGGTTGATTTCCCAGTTGGTGAGCTTTTGCCACTTGCAAGCGCAAAGAGCGTTGGCATGGAGATAGAATTTAAGGGCAAACACTACAAAGTAAAAGAGCTAACCGAGAAAGTTTTTAGCGAGCATGAGATCGATATCGCATTTTTTAGTGCAGGCGGCTCAGTTTCAGAGAAATTTGCCAAATTTGCAGCCGACAGCGGCGCGGTAGTTATCGACAATACTAGCCATTTTAGGATGGATAAAGATATCCCGCTAGTCGTGCCTGAGTGCAATCCAAGCGATATCGCACAATGGAAAAACCGCGGCATCATCGCTAATCCAAACTGCTCAACCATTCAAATGGTTCAAATTTTAAAACCCCTAAATGACGCTTTTGGCATCAACAGGGTTGATGTTTCTACCTATCAAGCAGCAAGTGGCGCTGGTAAAGAGGGTATGGAGGAGCTTGTTGTGCAGATGCAAAAGTTTTTTGAATTTAAGCTTGATGAGTGCGAGCCAAAGGTCTTTGCGCACCGCCTAGCACTAAACGTGATCCCACACATCGATGTCTTTTTGGATAACGACTACACAAAAGAAGAGATGAAAATGGTCAATGAAACGCAAAAAATTCTTCACAAAGATATCGAAGTGAGCGCTACTTGCGTGCGTGTGCCAGTGCTTAGAAGCCACTCTGAGGCGATCACCATCCACTTTGATAAGGATGTGAGCGCGGATGCGGCAAGAGAGGTTTTAAGCAAAGCTCCAAGCGTCGTCGTAGTCGATAATCCAGCTAAAAAAGAGTATCCGATGCCTACTATCTCAAGCGATACAAACGAGACTTACGTTGGCAGGATCAGGGTTGATAACTTTAGATCAAATGTGCTTCACCTTTGGTGCAGTGCCGATCAGATCCGCGTTGGAGCTGCGACAAATGCCGTGAGGATCGCACAAAAATGGATCGCAATGCAAGAGTAGTTTGAAATTTATCTTTGGCTAGAAAGGTCAAATTCTAGCCAAAATTTATCTCGCAAGTTCGTCTAGCAAGTCTTGCAAAGTAACGCTTTTTAGCTCATTTTCTAGGGCAGTTTGCGCTCTTAAAAAGTGCCCGCTCAAAAGCTCTTCTATCCTGCCGCCGACTGGGCAGGCTTTGGGCGAGTCAGAGTGAATTTTAAAAAGTTTTTCTTTCTCATTTACTGCGTTAAAAATTTCAAGTAAATTTATATCTTTTGGCTCTTTTGCAAGGCTAACTCCACCAACTCCAGCTACGACATTTACGAGCCCTGCAGCCTTTAGAGTGCCAAGCAGTCGCCTAATGATAACTGGGTTTGTGTTTATGCTGCCAGCTATAAATTCGCTTGTAACCTTTTCGTTTTCAAAAAATTTAGCACACAAAAGCGCGTGTATCGCGGTTGAAAATTTAATGCCAACTTGCATGATCGTCCTTAAAATTTTCGTGATTATACTTAAATTTTCTGCCAAAGACAGCCAGCTAAATTTGACTTACGAGCCTTCGCCAGCTGTCAAATTTATAAACTCAAGCTCTCTCGCCGACCGCAGTGAAGCGCTTTTGGATAAATTTCTTGTTTTTTAGCTCGTCAATGATCGCAAGCGCAAGGTCTGCGTAGCTTATGTAGCTCTCATTTTTTGAGTTTAGTATGAGATTATCCCTGCCAAGCACGTATTTGCCCGTGCGAGCGCCGTTTGCGTCGTAGTCGCCTGCTGGACTTACATATGTCCAAAGCACATTTGTACTACCTTTTAGCTCAAAATATGACTCCGCCGTAGCCTTTGCCACGCCCATATATGCAGCTGTAAAGTCTGGCGTATCCATGAGCATAGTGCCTTTGCTATCAACAAATAACGTACCAGCGCCAAGAGCTACGATGAGCCTTGTGCTAGTGCTTTCTAGTAAATTTACTAGGTGAGCGGCCACTTTTTTGTGAGAAAAGAAGGTTTATAACGACCAAACGGCAAATATACTGATAACCGCATCAAAGTCTGTTGTATCAGCTTTTGTAGGCTCAAAAATATCTTTTATAGATGACTTTTACGTCGTCGTTTTACTTTTTGTTTCTAACGATCGCCGAGTTTTGAAGCTATTTTTAGATAAATTTACGCCACTTTTGCCGTTTGTGCCTATGATTGCTATTTAAATTTTGCTTTTTAAATTTACAGCCAGCTTGGCTTTACGTCTTCAACTATCACGCCGTCAGTCATGGTGTATTGCTCTAGGCTACCGCGTTTTGTCTGGATGCAGATCATTTTGATGCCGTTTTTGCCAGCCCTAAAGCACCTTTTGCCATCCGGATCTATGCGCACTGCGTCACCTTTGCTTACTTTTATCACTTCGCCGTCGATGAAAAGCTCGCCATCGCCCTCAGTGATGATGTAAAGCTCCTCGTTTTGCTTGTGTGCATGGACAAATGGCACGCTCACATTTGCTGGAAGTTCGTTTATAGATACCTCACAGCCAGTTAAATTTAAAGCCTCTTTTAGCTCGACCCTTGGCGCATTTGCGATCTTTGCAACTTGATAATTTTTCATTTTATTCTCCTTATTTTTGTGTTGTAATCTTTTTATTTACAACCGATGAGCGAAGTATAATGATTTTTTGTTGTAATGTCAAGAGTTACAACAAAAATTTATCAAAATTTGCAAATTTAGGCTAAAATCTACGAAAAATTTATGATAACTTGGAGTTAAAATTTGCAAAATAATGCCTTTAAAACGCTAAAGAGCATAGCTACCGAGCACAACAAAAAGCTCATTTTGACCTTTGCTTTAGTGCTAGCAGAGAACGGACTTTTTCTAGCATACCCGATATTTGCAGGCTTTGCGATCAACGCAATCATGCAAGGAAATACGCTAAATGCCCTTATTTACGCACTTTTTGTGCTCGTAGCGTGGCTTGTAGGAGCCATTAGGCGCCGCGTGGATACGCAAGTTTTTGCAAATATCTACGCAAAGCTTGCTGTAAATGTCATCATGAATGAAAAACAAAATGCCAAAGACGACTCCGCCATTATCGCTAGAGTAGCGCTCTTGCGAGAGTTTGTAAATTTCTTTGAGACGCATTTTCCTATGTTTTTTACATCGGTTATTTCGATCATCGGCTCAGCGTTTATGCTCATCTTTGTCGAGCCAAAGGTCGCTGTGGCGTGCTTTACCGTGATGACCTTTTTTCTTATATTTTTACCAAGATATATCAAGAAAAATGACGACCTTTATCTTCGCTTAAATGACCGCCTAGAAAAAGAGGCAAAGGTGATAGGTGTTTTTAACAAAAGCACGCTAAATAGGCACTACGATGTCGTTTCTAAATTTCGTATAGCGATCTCAAACAGGGAGGCGATGAGCTATTTTATCATCGGTATTAGCGCTTCGCTGCTCTTTTTGGTGGCGATAATAGTGCTAAGCTCGCAGCAAACAAATGCCGGCCACATATACTCCGTGATGACTTACATTTGGAATTTTGTCATCAGCCTTGACGACTCACCAAAGCTTATCGAGGAGTTTTCAAATTTAAAAGATATCGGCAAGAGGATCGACGCCAAAAAGAAGGACAATGATGCACAACAAGAGCGTTCTTAGAAATTCGTTTTTTCTAATTTTCACGTTTATGATAGTTGAGGCCGTTTTTGGCTTCGTTTCAAACTCGCTTGCGCTTATTAGCGACGCATTTCACATGCTCTCAGACGCCGCGGCTCTCTTTTTGTCGCTGATTGCTTTTAAGATCGCAGAAAAAAGGGCAAATTTGCAAAAGACCTTTGGCTACAAAAGGGTCGAGATCATCGCCGCTTTTATAAATGCCATCGCTCTTATCGCACTTGCAGTTTTTGTCATAGTCGAAGCTATCATCAGGCTTTTTAACGAGCCAGAGATAGAGGCTGAAACGATGCTTTTTGTTAGTATTTTGGGGCTTGTGGTAAATTTAGTCGTGGCTATTTATATGCATAAAAGCGCTGATACAAAAGAGAATTTAAACATGAAAGGTGCTTATTTGCACGTGCTTGGCGATACGCTTGGCTCAGTTGGCGCCATCGTTGCAGCGCTTCTTGTGATGAAATTTAACTTCACGCAGGCCGATAGTATCGCAAGTATCTTTGTCTCGCTACTCATCATAAAAAGTGGCGCTAGCTTGCTAAAAGATAGCTTCAATATCCTAATCGAAGCCGTGCCGCTTAAGCTTGATACGGATGAAATTTTAGGCGTTATAAAGGGCGTAGATGGCGTTAAAATCGTGCATGACCTGCACATCTGGGCTATAAATGCTGGCACAAATGCGCTCATAGCCCACGTGGTGGTGGATGATGCGCTAAGTGTGGCTGAAATTTCAAAGATGATAAAGCGCATCGAGCACGAGCTTTCTCACGTTGGTATCGGCCATGTCACGCTTCAGTTTGAGAGCGAGAGCCTTGGACATAAAGACGATCTCATCTGCGAGCTAAAAAGCGCGCATAAAGACGAGCATTTTGGGCATCATCACTAAAATTTGACACAAAAGGCTTAAATTTAATGTTTCGCATAAAAAATGAATATCTAGTAGTCTTGGCTATTGGTTTGCTTGGTATTTTTATGGATATGGTTCCTCTTATCGCAGTAAATTTCGTAGTAGCCTTGATCTGCGCTCTATTTTGTATGAAAAAGGGCTATATATTTATTTTGTTGTTGGCGTTAAATTTTGCTCTATATTTTAACGCTATAGACACCCCTTTTGAACAGCCAGAGCTTTGGACTTATCACGTGCCAGCGCTGGCAACTGCGACATATGGGCTTAGTGCTTTAGTTTATGCTTCAGCTTTTTTAGCTTTTTTGCCGCTTCTTGCTTATCTTTATTTTTTATATTCACTTTGCGTTGTGCTCTGCGCTTTGCGTAAAAGTTTAAGAGCTAAATTTGAGCTTTAAATTTAAGCCTTGCTAGCCTAGCAAACTCATTTTTACTCAACTTTAACGATTTTTTTTATAAAATCGCCTAAAATTTAACTAGGGATTTCATGAAAAACATTAGAAACTTTAGCATCATCGCTCATATCGACCACGGCAAAAGCACGCTTGCTGACCGCCTCATTCAGGAGTGTGGCGCCGTAAGTGACCGTGAGATGAGCTCGCAAATCATGGACACGATGGATATCGAAAAAGAGCGTGGCATCACGATCAAAGCCCAGTCTGTCCGCCTAAACTACGCATTAAATGGGCAAAATTTTGTTCTAAATTTGATAGACACCCCAGGACACGTTGATTTTAGCTACGAGGTAAGCCGCTCTTTGGCTAGCTGCGAGGGCGCGCTGCTTGTCGTGGATGCTAGCCAGGGCGTGGAGGCGCAAACCATCGCAAACGTCTATATCGCACTTGAAAACAACCTAGAGATCATCCCAGTCATCAACAAGATCGACCTACCAGCGGCTGATCCTGCTAGGGTAAAAGACGAGATCGAGCACATCATCGGACTTGACTGCTCAGGAGCGATCGAAGTGAGCGCAAAAACAGGCGTTGGCATAAAAGAGCTACTTGAAGCGATCATCACGAGGATCCCTGCGCCAAATGGCGATGCAAGCAAGCCTACAAAGGCACTCATTTACGATAGTTGGTTTGACAACTACCTTGGCGCGCTTGCTCTTGTGCGCGTTTATGATGGTGAAATTTCAAAAAATGATGAAATTTTGGTCATGGGCACAGGTAAAAAACACATTGTGCTTGACCTCATGTATCCAAATCCTATAGCACCGATCAAGACCAAAACGCTTAGCGCTGGCGAGGTTGGTATCGTTGTTTTGGGGCTTAAAAACGTTAGCGACGTGCAAGTTGGAGATACGATAACGCAGTCAAGAAATCCTCTAAAAGAGCCAGTTGGCGGCTTTGAGAGGGCTAAGCCGTTTGTTTTTGCGGGACTTTATCCAATAGAAACTGATAAATTTGAAGATCTGCGTGACGCGCTGGATAAGCTAAAGCTAAACGACAGCTCCATTAGCTATGAGCCAGAGACCTCGGTTGCACTTGGATTTGGCTTTAGGGTTGGCTTTTTGGGGCTGCTTCATATGGAAGTGGTAAAAGAGAGGCTGGAGCGCGAATTTGATCTTGATCTCATCGCCACAGCGCCGACCGTGACTTACGAAGTCATTCAAACTGATGGGCTAAATTTAAAAATACAAAACCCAAGCCAGCTGCCACCAGTAAATAAAATAGACTCGATCCTTGAGCCATACGTGAAAGCGACTATCATCACGCCAAGCGAGTTTTTGGGCAACATCATCACGCTTTTAAACAACCGCCGCGGCATACAAACAAAGATGGACTACATCACGACTGACCGCGTTTTACTCGAGTATGACATACCGATGAACGAGATCGTGATGGACTTTTACGACAAGCTAAAATCAAGCACAAAAGGCTACGCGAGCTTTGACTACGAGCCAAGCGACTACCGCGTGGGCGATCTAGTGAAGCTTGATGTCAAAGTGGCTGGCGAGACGGTCGATGCGCTCTCTATCATCGTGCCTGAGAGCAAGGCGCAGACAAAGGGCAGGGACTTCGTAAAGGCGATGAAAGAGATCGTGCCGCGTCAGCTTTTTGAGGTGGCGATACAAGCGAGCATCGGCAATAAGATAATAGCTCGTGAAACCGTAAAATCAATGGGCAAAAACGTCACAGCCAAGTGCTACGGCGGTGACATCACGCGTAAGAGGAAGTTGCTAGAAAAGCAAAAAGAGGGTAAGAAGAGGATGAAGGCGATAGGAAAGGTGAATTTGCCGCAGGAGGCGTTTCTCTCTGTCTTAAAAATAGACTAATGCGTTGTCTCGCTTTGTCATACTTCGTTGTGTCTAAAATTTACTCGGTCATTACCTGCCATGGTAACTCCCGTCGTAAATTTTATCCACGCCTTGTCTGACTTTGCGATACGTCCGCATTTGGTTTTTATTTTTTGATTAAAATTTAAGTACTAAATTTACAAAAAGGAGTGCTATGCCGTTTGTGAAAATTTGCGTGACAAAAGAGGGCGATAGTCCAAGTGTGGAGCAAAAAGAGAAGATGATAAGCGGAGTTACAAAGCTAATAAGCGAAATTTTAGGTAGAAGCGCTCAAAATACCGTTGTCATTATCGATGAGATCGATACGAATAACTACGGCATCGCAGGCGAGAGCGTGAAAAATCTACGCAAAAAACAAAAAGAGCAAAAGGAAGTGAAATGCTAAGAGCGACATTATTAGCAGTTTTTGCAGCCGTCTTTCTAACTGGCTGCGTGGCAAAAGCTAGCCTTTGTCTATCGTGCGAGGGCATAGACGGCGTGCAAAGTGCAAGCATAAGTAGCGAAGATAAGACCTATTTTGAAGAGGTTATGAGGATCCCAGCTGACTGCAGCGCTTGCAGGGGCAGGGGCGATGGCGTCTTTATAAATGGCGTCAAGTATAGAAGCGACGTGGCGATAAACTGCTGCTTAGAAAAAAATATGATCGACATAAATGTCGGGCTAAAGAAGGTCTATTTTCATAGGATCGTGGATGCTAGAAGCAGCGCAAGGTCGATTTACTACACAAGAGAAGATGGTAGTGGCGTAGTCTTTAACTCAAATCCACGCCTCGAAGTGCTCTTTTATATGTTTTTAAAACGTGAGCTAAATTCTCGTGGCATAGTTGTTGTGGATACGCAAACATCGCCTTATACATATAGGCTTGATTTTAGATTTGACGAGCTTAGAGGTACTTACTCTAGAAGCTCTGAAATTTTAAACGGACATTTATATGGCGAGCTTGTGCTTTCAGATATAAATTTCAAAAAACGAATTCCTATCTCGACTAGACACCACGTGGAGGAGCTTGAGGCGTCAAAAAGCGGTCAGTTCGACTTCTTTATCGCGCTTTTAGTCAAGCAAGCTGCCATAAAAGTGGCTGATGAGATCACTAAACTTTGAAAGGAAAAATATGAGTAAATTTAAATTTCTAGCTATCTTTGGACTTTTTGTCCTATTTTTGAGCGGTTGTGCGCCTACTCAGACGGTAGTTGCCTTTGATCCTTACAAAACTGCTGCAAGTCAGCAAGCTAACGGCCTTGAAGTCTATATAAGCGCGGTGCACGATAGTCGCAAAAACAAAAGCACTATTGCAACTATAACCGATGGCAGAGGTACTGTAAAAGAGTATGTCGTGCTTCAAAACGATCTTGAGACTTACTTTAGCGACTCCCTTAAAAGAGAGCTTGCGGCACGTGGCGCAAATGTAAATGGCATGGGCGGCGTCGTGGTTGAAGTTTTCATAAACGAATTTGAAGCAAATATGAGCGGATATGGCAGCGACAACACAAGAGGTAAGATAAAGATCACTCTTAAAATTCAAAAAGGCGATCAAAGCATCATCAAAAATATCTCAAACAACCAAACTAAATTTGAGCTAGTTCGCACTGGCGGAGCATTTAAGCCATTTTTAACAGACATCATCAACGACGCTGTTAAGCGCTCTGCTATCGCTATCTTAAATAGCTGATGTTTTGTGCGTTTTGCAAGAGCTTTACGCTAAAGACATTTTGTAAAACCTGCTCGCAAATTTTAAGCGAGCCAAGCCCTGTAGTAAGAGAGCTAGAGGGCTTTAAAATTTATAGCTTCTACGCCTACTCTGAGATCAAAGAGCTCATCCACTCAAAGCACCAAATGCACGGACTTTTTATCTATAAAAATTTAGCCAGATTTGCATTTAAGAAATTTGCTAAAAGCTTTAGCTTCCCAGAGCAAATTTACGCCCTGCCGATAGACGATAGAGTGCATCATGGCTACTCGCACACGGCTATTTTGGCAAATGAACTTCGTGCTAAAAACCTTAAACCCATCTTTCACGCCTTGCATGCGACAAGCAGTGTCAGCTACAGCGGCAAGGATCTTAAATTTAGACAAAACAATCCAAGAAATTTTAAAATTTTAAAAAAAATCACGGCACCAGTTATCTTGATAGATGACATCGTAACCACTGGCACAACGATACTAGAAGCTAGAGATACGCTTCAAAAAGCAGGCGTTGATGTGCTTTTTGCGCTTGTTTTAGCAGATGCTAGAAACTAAAATTTATGTGAAATTTGACTTGAAATTTCATACCTAAATAAT
>CABPVN010000003.1:13331-14692 GCA_902460825.1 Campylobacter concisus | reverse complement strand
ATTAACCATAAAAAATTTTTGCCGATATAAACATAAAATTTACACAAAGGGATTTTGTTTATGAAAAAAGCAGCAAACAAGATAGCACTCATTATCGTGGTGCTTTTAGTTGTCTCGCTTGGCGTGTTTTCAACGGTGAATTACACAAATACCAAGGAGAGGATTTACGATCTAGCAAAGGAGTCTAAGACTTCGTCTTCAAAAGTTTTGCAATTTTATATGAATGCATTTTTTGAAGACAAGCTTGCAGCCGTTCAAAATTTTGCTAGTTACATCGAGGCACATCCGCAAATTTTAGATGACAAAGAGGCTTTAGAAAAAGTGCTGATGAATGCAGCGCAGGTTACTGATTTTTCTGAGTTTTACTTTGGCTATGCAGCTGATGGTGCTGTTTATAACGCTGTGCTTGATGGCAAAGAGCGTAAATTTATGGTTTTTGACCAGAGAAAAAACTATGATGCGAGGGTTAAAGGCTGGTACAAGGACGCTATTGCAAAAGAGGGCATCATCTTTTCAGCTCCATACACAAGCTCAGCTGGTGGCTTAAATTTAACTATCGCTAAAAAGATAGTTGTTGATGGTAAGGTTGTTGGTGTCTTTGGCGTGGATATGGGCATAGATAAACTTGATAATGAACTTAATAAGATAAAACCAACTTCAAGTAGCGCAATAGCTTTGATGGATTTAGAGCACAAAAAGATCATACACTTTACTCATAAAGACCTTGTGCTATCTGACTCTAGCGAAGCTATGAAGATCATTGACGACTACTCAAACGAGTATAAGAAAAATGGCGATAAAACATTTACTTATAATCTTAGAGGCACAGAAAGACTTCTTGCTTGCGAGCTTTACGATCAAGCAAACTGGCTTGTATGTTCTGCAAACTCTTGGAGCGATTATGATGGAAGCCTTAGCAAAACACTTGTCTCACAAGTCATCTCTTCAGTTATATTTATAGTAGTCATCGTAGCGCTTCTTATATTTATCGTTAGCAGATCGCTTAAGCCACTCTCAAAGATATCTGATTCGCTTATTTCGTTCTTTAAATTTCTAAACTACGAGATCAAAGAGCCAGTTAAGTCAAATATCGTTTCTAAGGATGAATTTGGTGTTATGTCTTCTCTTATAAACGAAAACATCCAAAAGATCCAAACATCTAAAGAAAAAGAGAACACCTTCATCCAAAAAGCCAACACCTTTGTAAATGAGATAAAAGATGGCAACTATGAAGCAAGCCTAGAAGCTGATACTAATAACCCAGCTCTAAATCAACTAAAAAGTACATTTAAAGATCTACAACTTGCTCTTAAAAATGCAATATCAAGTAATGGTAAAGATGTACTTGATCTACTAAACAC
>CABPVN010000003.1:0-12626 GCA_902460825.1 Campylobacter concisus | reverse complement strand
ATAAATATGATAAATCAATCAGTTGCTCAAATAGATAATCTAACAAAAGAAAACGTGGTAATTGCCAACCAAGCAAACGAAGTAACATCAGAAGTAGATGAGATGGCTAAAGCTATAGTTGAGGATGTTAGGAAGAAGAAATTTTAACTTCTTTTACCCAAAGGGGGACAAGGGGACTCGAGTTACGAAGCCGTCCCCTTATCCCCCTTTTTAAATCCCCCAACCCCTACGACGTTCAAGGTGCATGCAATGGTGCTGAAGCACTGCATGCGAATTAAAACTCTAGCAAGTTTAAATTTAGGATATGGTGTGTTTGCTCATAAATTTTAAAATTTTAGAGATATTTATTATTTGATATATAAATTATATGTATTTTTATATGTAAAATTTTACAAAATTTCAAGTCTTGCGCTTATGTCGGCAACGCCTTTTGAGTACATTGCAGAAGTGACTATCGCATCGGCATTTGCATAATCTTTTGCGTTTGATAAATTTACGCCTCCGGCTGCTAGGATCATAGTGTTTGGCGAAATTTCATCTCTTAAGGTTAGAACATTTTTGATAAGCTCTGGGCTAAATTTATCACACTGCACAACGTCGCACTTTGCCTTTAAAAGCTTGCTTGCTTCCTCTAAATTTTCAGCCTCTACGCATATCTTTCGCTCGACCATTTTAGCTTTAAATTCTGACAAATGCGAGATAAATTTATCAAAACTAGCATAGGCTTTTATGTGGTTTCTAAAAAATAAAATGCTATCGCTAAGCCCCAGCCTATGCATGCCGCCACCACCTTCAAGCACGGCTTTTACGCAAAATTTCTTTGCAAATGGGAAGCTCTTTCTGGTTGCTAAGACTTCGCATTTTTCATTGACACTTTTTGCAGCTTTTACCATTTTGTTTGTGTAGGTTGCGATGGCGCTGGCGTATTCTAGTGCGACTTGGGCTAGTTTCCAAGCCTTATGCACATCTTCGTAGCCACCATAAATTTTTATGATAACATCGCCAGCCTTGCAAATTTGAGAGTTTTTAACAAAAATTTCACTCTCACACCCAAGTAGCCTCGCCACACTCGCTGCCACATCTACGCAGCTAACGCAAATTTCATCACGCGAGTAAATTTCAAGTGAGGCGTTTTTATCGATATTTTGAAGCGACGTTGTGAGGTCAAAGTAGGGTAGGTCCTCGTTTATGTAGTCTAAAATTTCAGCGTCGCTTAGTCTCATTTTACGCCTTTTTTGAAGCGGTTTTTGCTTTTACGATCATCTTTTTAAAGATGCCGTTATCGTAAAGTCCAGCGTGGTAAAGCGCAAAGCATGTAAATGCGATGCCAGAAGCTATGTGAAATTTTTTAACAGATCTATTTTTCATAAAAAGTGCGCTTAGGCAAACAGATGCCAAAGTGACGCTCATGCCGACCTTCGCTACTTGTCTATGGGTGTTTAGATCTAGTAGTTTGCCGCTTATCTTTATGTCTTTTCTCAAATTTTCTCCTTTAGTTTTTGCTCCAGCAGCTTGTATTTTTGATGCCTAGACTCTCTGGGTCAAATTCTGGGTTTTTACCAGCTTTTCTTTGAGCTTCGTAGTCTTTTATCGCTAGTATCACCACTTTTGATAGTAAGAAAATGGCGATAATGTTTATCGTAGCCATGGCTGCCATCGTGATATCAGCGATATTCCAAGCGAGTTTTAAGTTCATCTGAGCACCTATAAATATCATAATCACTGCTGTGATCTTAAATGCTAGCGTTAAATTTTTACTTTTTGTTAGAAATTTCATATTTGCTTGTGCGTAGTAGTAGTTGCCGATGAGCGATGTGATGGCAAACAGCACTACTGCAAGGGTTGTAAAGTGTAGTCCAAAGTCGCCAAAATACTCTTTCATCGCTGCTTGAACAAGGGGTAGGGCGGTTAGCACTTCGCCACTTACGCCAGTTTGTTTTGTAAGATATGCTTGAGAAAAAAGCACGATCATACCAGAGGCGATGCATATCGTCATATCGATAAAGACCGCCATTGCTTGCACTAGCCCTTGTTTGACTGGGTGGCTTGTGTGCGCCGCAGCCGCTGCATTTGGCGCTGAACCCATGCCAGCTTCGTTTGAGAAAAGTCCTCTTTTTATGCCTATTACGATCACGCTTCCAGCAAATCCACCAAAGATCGCTTTAAAATCAAAGGCGCTTTCTATGATCATCTTGATGACGGCTGGAATTTCTTTGAAATTTAAAACGATCGCGATGATAGCTAGCAAGATGTAAGTAAGCGCCATGAAAGGCACGATGTATGAGCTAACTTTGCCGATGATGTGGCTCTTGCTAAAAAACATCACAGCCGTAAATGCTGTAAGGATAAGTCCGATGCCAATAGGCAAGCCGCTTTGCGCAAAAGTGATGTTGCTGCCTGCTTTGTCGTAGTAAATTTCAAAAGCAGAGGTCATGGTGTAGCTTTGAAGCCCGTTAAAACCATAAGCATAGGTGATGATGAGGATGATGGCAAACAAAGAGCCAAGCCACTTTATGCCAAGCCCGTTTTTGATGTAATAAGCCGGTCCGCCTTTAAAGCCAAAGACATCTTTTGTCTTATAAATTTGAGCCAAAGTGCTCTCGATAAAGGCTGAAGCTGAGCCTAAAAACGCCATCAAACACATCCAAAAAAGTGCTCCTGGACCACCTGCGACGATGGCAGCTGAAATTCCGGCGATGTTGCCGATACCAACGCGTGAAGCGGTCGAGATCATCAGCGCTTGAAACGGCGTTAGATGGTGCTTGTTATACTTATCCTTTTTCTCTACCAGAACTCTGCAAGCTTCAAAGAACATCCTAAACTGCACAAAACGGGTAAGGTAGCTAAAGTAAATTCCTGAAGCTACAAGGATGATAACCAAAAAATATCCATATAAAAAGTCGTTGGCTACATCCATTTTGCCGTTTAAAAAGTTTAAGAAATTCTCAAACACCATCTATCCTTTCAAATTTATTTTGACTTGATCTTCACGCCCTTCATTGAGTTGAGCAAAAGCCAGATCGTCGTGCCATTGTGAAGCATGGCAGTTGCTATTGGATTTAGCATGCCAAGCGTTGCGGCACTTAGTATGGCTGTATTTACGCCAACGGTTGAGCGGAAATTTGAGCTTATTAGCTTCATCGTCTTATTTGCGAGCTCTTTTGCAAGTGCTACGCTCATGATGTCATCTTTTAAAAGGCTTATATCAGCTGTTGCTTTAGCGATATCAGCACCTTTGTGCATGCTGATGCCAACATTTGCTTTTGTTAAGCTTGGTGCGTCATTTATGCCATCACCGACAAAAGCGACCTTTTTGCCCTCACTCTTTAGCTCTTCGATGATCGCTGCTTTATCAGTTGGCAAGCACTCAGCATAGACCCTATCAAGCCCCAGCTCGCGCGCTACCTCTTCAGCCTTGCTCTTTATGTCGCCACTTAGCATAACTATCTCTTTTACGCCAAGATTTCGTAGTTTTGCCACCATATCTTTAGCGTTTGCTCTCATATCATCTTTCATAGCGATCACACCAACAAGCTCTTTGTCGTATCCTACGTAAAGTAGGGTTAGCCCGCTTTGCAAAGCCTTATTTATAAGCGCTTCGTGAGCTTTAAAGCTTATCATCTCATCATCTTCTAAAAAGTGTCTACTGCCGATAACGACCTCTTTGCCGTGCATCGCAGTTTTTACGCCGTGAGCCACGATAAATTCAACCTCGTCGTGGTGAATATGGCTAAATCCACGCTTGTTTGCAGCCTCAACTATCGCTTCAGCCACTGGGTGGAAGTAGTGCTCCTCGGCACTTGCGGTTAAATTTAAGATATCAGCCTCTGAAAATCCATCTTTAAAAGAGTAAATTTCAACCACACTTAGGCGTCCGTGAGTTAGAGTGCCGGTTTTGTCAAAGACAAATGTATCAACCGAACTTAGAGCCTCGATCGCCTTTGCGCCTTTTATGAGGATGCCGTTTCTGCCAGCCTTTGAGATGCTTGACTTAAACGCAACTGGCGTAGCAAGCTTAAGCGCGCAAGAGTAGTCAGCCTGAAGCACGCTTGCAACGCTGTTCATATTTTTGTTTATAACATACGAAAGCCCAGCAAGAGAGAGTGTGACTGGCACTAGTTTATCAGCTAGTTTTAGAGCTTTTACGCCGATGGCTGATTTTTCATTAAGTGAAGTTTGGATGTACTCTTTGATCCTTGCGGTTGCGGTGTCGCTACCTACGTTTTCAGCCCAAATTTTGATCCTACCTTCATCGACAACAGTGCCACTTATGACGCGGTCGCCTCTAGCTTTTGCCACGGGTTCTGCTTCTCCAGTCATTGAGACTTGATTAACATCAGCATTACCCTCGACGATGTAGCCATCAACGCCTATCGTCTCTCCAGCTCCGACTACTACGATGTCGCCTTTTTTTAAATTTTCGGTTTTTACTTTTTCAAGTGTCTTTTCACCGTTTAAATTTCGCTCGACCCAGACCTCTTCGATGTTTGGTTTGGCTAGCTCTTTGATGAGATCATCACTTCTGTGGCTAGCACTTTCTTCCATGTATTCGCCGATATTTATCATCAAATTTGTGCTATTTGCCGCCAAATGATCACCCATTGCAAGGCTAGTGCCAATAGCTGTTGCCTCGAGCACTTTTGATGTGATGCCCTCATGCCTTAGCTCTTTTGCACCTTCTATTAAATTTGGAGCTGTGGCGTAAAGAGTCACGGCTGATTTTAGAGTTTTGTTGCTCATAAATGGCGTTACACCAAGCGCAGCAGCAGCTTTGTAGATATTTGCTTTGCTAGGCAGGCCCTCATCTTTTGGCTTGGTTGGAAAATCATAGCTTTTTATAAAATCTAAAATTTTCTCGTAGCTCTTATCAAACTCGACAACGATGCTTTTTGCGTATTTATTTACACGCACGCTTCTTGCGTCGGTTCGCTCTGAGATCGCAGCCTCGATAGCGCTGACATCGCTTCTAGCGTTTAGGCTCTCGCAAATAAACCTCGCTCTATTTTTGCTCTTGTGAGCTAGAGTGACCTTATTTTTGTGAGTCAAGTTCAGCTTTGACATCTTCAAAACGCTCTTTTAGTTCTTCTATGCCAGCGTTTATTAGCTCGCCACCTTTGATGATCGCTTTAAATACGCACTCTTGTGCTTTTGGATTAGTTAGCACATAAGCTGCTATGCCGCCTAAAAGTAGGCCTTTTACAAAGCCAGCTGCGTTAAAATTTTCAGGTACAAATGGTAAATTTTGAGCTGCATTGTTTATTGCATTATCAACTGCACTTGGCTGAGTTGCTGCTGCGTCATTTGCTGCTACTTCGTTTGCGTTTTCTTCATTAATGTAAGGGTTATTCATTATTTACTCTCCAATTTTATTAGTTCTTCAGCTATCAAAAGACCGCCTATGCCAGCTGCTGTGAAAGCTGCTGCGTTTAGATATTTTTTTTGCGCTATCAAATTTGAAGCGTGAATGCCAACAGCGCCTACAAAACCGCCAGTTACAGCATATTTTACTATCTTCTTAGCGACATCTTTTTTAGTTGCTCTGTTGTTTAGATAGTCGTTAAAGCCAAGTGCAGCCGCACCCATGCCAGCGATTAAGGCTCCGCTGATGAAGTGATCAAACGGAAGCCTTGTATTTGAAAGCGTAAAAAGATTATTTTCTTGCATTCTCTATCCTTAAGCTATATCGTTTGGTGTGATAGCTTTTGGAGCTGCTGGCTTTTTAGCGCGTGGTTTTCTTGTTTTTTTAACCACTTTTTCAGCCTCTTTTTCTACTTTTTTAACGCCACGTTTTGCTTTTTTCTCTTCTTTGACCATGAAGTCTTTTGCATCTTTTGCGACGTTTTTGCCTTTTTTATAAAGATCTTTTGCAGCCTCTTTGCCTTTATCTAGGCCGTCTTTTGCACACTCTTTGATCTTATCTCTTTTACTCCAAGCAACTACTGCCAAACCGCCTACTGCTAAACCTGCTAAAAATGGTAATGCCATTTTAAATCCTTTCTTTGTTTGATTTTGTAAATTATTCATCTTCTTCATCCTTATTTAAATTTTTGCTAACTACTGAAATGCCTAATGCCCCAAGCGCAAGCCCGCTAAAAAACGAGAAATTTGGGTTGTTTGTGATCTTTGCCAACTCGCTTTTATCAGCCTTGCCACTTGCGATATTTTGCAAGCTTTTAGTTATCTCATTAAAGTCATTTTGATAGCTTTCTAAAATGTTTGTTATGCCATTTTGCTCAAAATTTTGTGAAATTTCATTTAAATTTAGCTCATTTTTTGCCTCACATCCGCTATAAATTTCTTTTAAGCAGTGCTTTAAAGAGGCGATGTATTCGTTATTTGAAGTAGCCCAAAGTCTAAAAAATAGATCTTTTAGCTCCTCATCGTCTAAGCTTTCACAAAATTTTTCATACATTTTGTTTAGCTCATTTTCATAGTTTAGTGCCTCTATCAGCGCATCTTCTTTATTTTTTGCTGGTAAAAAGATAGCTTCATTTTCGCAAACAAGCTCATACTCATGCGCACTTGCAAATTTCTCTATCAAGACGATAGCATTTTTTCTCACGCTTGCGATTTGATCAAATACTTCGCCAAATGAAGCTAGGCTTTCATATAGCCTAAGTGCGTTTTTTTCGCTCGTATAAGAGGCATTTAAAAGCTCATTAAGCATATTTTACTTCTCTTGCTACTTCATTTACTTTAGCTGAAATTTCTTCTAAATTTTGCCCTTTTAAGAGATCCTCCCAGAGATTTTTAGGGAAAATTTCATGATCGTATTCTATCGTTACAGAGCCGATTATCTTGTTAAATTTAACATTTTTTATGCCGTTTATCTGAGCTATCATGTCATCTAAACTGGCTAAATTTACGCTACCGCTTAGCTCTTTTATCTTTGGACTAACTCTTACTCTTAGTCTGCCATTTGTGTGAGCTATCATCGAAAAATAGCTTGCAACTTGTGCTAAAGTTTGTGTTTTTATATCCATTTTCATCCTTTTATTTTGTCTGCGTATTATCTAATCTGTAACTTAAACAAATCTGAAATTTTTTTGTCTTTCATTATCAAAAAGTAAAATGAAATGATAAATTTAAATCCCATTTTTTGCTTGGCAATCACTGCAAATTCCATAAAGTATCATCTTATGAGACTCTGCGCTAAATGATCTTTGGCTACAAATTTGATCTTGTCTTTGCTCTATCATCTCATCTTCAAAATCAACCACTTTGCCGCAAATTTCACATATCAAGTGATCGTGAGAGGATTTTAAATTTAGCTCATAATTTTTAACACCATTTTGCTCAAAACTATTTGCCAGATGGTGCTCTTCAAGAAAATTTAAAAAGGTATATATCGAAGTCATTGAAATTTCATTTTTGTAAGTTTCATAAATTTTTTGGCAAATTTCTTGAGCATTTAGATGTGACTTGCTAGCAAAAAGCACACGCAAAATTTGCTCTTTTATCTCAGAGCCTTTTTGACCAAAAGCTTTTAAAAACTCGTTAAAATGCTTGTAAAATAGTTCAAAGTCTTCCACAAAATCCCTATCAAATTGATAATGAATGTAAAGATTTTACAACTTTTCTACTAAAAAATGCATAAAATTTCTTACGAATTTAAAGTAAAGTATTTTATAAGCTTCTTTTGGTATAGTTTCGCATTTTTTAAATCAGAATTAAGGAACGAAATGACTTACGACGAGCTAGAATTAGACGCCGTTTTGTTAGAGGTTTTGGAAAATAGAGGCAGCTTTGACTCGATGGACGACGAAGAGCTTTACGAGCTTATCGAGCAAGTCGCGCAATACACTGACGGCGACTACGAAGAGGCGTTTGAATATATGACTCAATTTTCTCCAATCCCTAAAAAACGCTTTGTATCACTATTTATGGTTTAGCAAAAGGCTAAGCCATAATCTTGCAAAATTTATAAACTAAATTTCTAAAATCTTTAAAATGTAAAAAAGAGCTTGACTCTTCTAAAAGAGCCAAGATGAGAGGTTATTATAAGAAGTATTTTGAGATTATCTCTTTAAATTTGATTGTGTATTTGCTAGCTTTTGGGCTGTTGTTGTAGATATCTTCAAATTCATACATTCTATCGTAGTAGTCGTTTGTATCTTGTGCGTTTATCTTAAGTCTTGCCACATCTAAGCTAACGCCCACGAAAGCCCCACTTGTCTTACCACGCTCTTCTACAAAGGCTGAAATTTCAGGTAGGTCGCTAGTGATCGCTATCTCGTTGCCAACGCCGCCAGTTGCCTCTGCTTTTAGACTGATCGTATCTTTTGCGTTAAACAAGCTTGCATAGGCTTCCGAGTTTTTAAACAAAATGATCATATCAGCCGAGCTATATCCTAGCTGAAGTCCGATGCTGCCAGATGTGTAATTTACAAAAAATGGGCTTGACCACTCGCCATCGTCGTTTTTAGCGATAAATACGCCTTTGCCTTTTGAGCCAGTGATGATCGCGCCTGCTTTTGTTACGTCTGGGATGATGGCGATGGCTTTAATGCCTGTAAATTTGGTATTTGGTTTTAAATTTCTAGTGCCAAAAGCGTTTAAAATGTTTATCGCATTTTTTAATTTTTGATTTTGGATCACGTCAGCGTTTAAATTTAACGCAAAAAATGAGCCGATCAAAAAGAGCAAAGTTAGAATTTTTTTCATCAAATTTCCTTATTTAAAATTTTTGTTATTATAGCCTAAAATAAACTATTATTTAAAAATTTATTAATGAAATTTTATGAGATTTCATTATAAAATGCCCATTTTTAAGGAAAAAATATGAGCTTAATACTTTTTGTCGAATACGTCGGTATCGCATCAGCTGCGCTTAGTGGCTTTTTATTTGCTGTAAAGAGGGAGTGCGACTGGCTGGGCGTCTTTTTGTCTGCATTTTTGACCGCACTTGGAGGCGGTATCGTGCGTGATATGCTCGTTGGCAGGGCAGTTTATTCATTCACTCACTACATGCCAGTAAGCGTCGTCATCTTTATGCTTGTCGTATCTAGGATCACAAATTTGCATATAAAAAGAGATGGTTTGGAGAAGAAATTTGTCTTTATCTTTGCCGATGCGATCGACGTTATCTGCTTTTCTATCGTTGGAGCGATGGTTGCCATTGAGTATAGCTACAACATCTTTGGCGTCATGATGATCGCCTTTTTTAACGGCGTTGGCGGCGGTATCTTAAGAGATATCTTGCTAAATGAAGTCCCATGGTTTTTGCGCACCGGACTTTACGGCACGATAAGCCTTGGCGTGGGGCTTGCTTACTTTATCCTATATCATCTAGGTCTTACCAATATATTTTTTACCATGCTGTTGCTTGCTGCTGGCATAACGGTCAGGATGTTTGCATTTTATAGAGGCTGGAAGCTGCCTGATCTATGAAATTTAGCGAGTTTTTTGATATCTGGGTCAATGAAAACTACTATAAATTTGGCGTGGATATCGGCAAAAAGGGTGATTTTTACACAAATGTAAGTGTTGGCTACCTATTTGGCGCTTGCCTTGCAAACTACTTTTTAAAGCTACTTAAAAACGGCGAAATTTCTAGCTCATGCAAAGTCGTGGAGATCGGCGCAAACTCGGGCGATATGCTGGCTGATTTTGCACAGGGCATCTTTACGCTTGAGCCAGAAATTTTGTCAAATTTAGAGTTTATCATTATAGAACCTCATGAAATTTTACGCAAAAAACAGCTTGAGACATTTAAAAAACGCTTTGGTGACGAGGTTAAAGTAGGGCACTATGAAAATTTGGGCGAATGCTCGTTTGATGAAATTTTTGTCATCTCAAATGAGCTGCTTGACGCGTTTAGCTGCGAGGTGATAGAGGCAGATAATATGCTTTTTGTGGATAGCGATCTAAAATTTCACTGGCAAAAAGCGGATCAAAATTTACTAGCTCTTGCAAAGAAATTTGGCATAAAAAAGGGCGAGATATCAACTAGCTATGCTAAATTTGCGCTTCAGCTTGCAAATGCGGCTAAAAAGGTGAGATTTTTAAGCTTTGACTACGGCGAATTTGAGCCAAAAAATGAATTTAGCCTAAGAGTTTTTAAGGATCATCAAGTTTTTTCTTTGTTTGAAATTTCAAACCTTGCGCCATATTTTAAAAGCTCAGATCTAACTTATAGCCTTTGTTTTAATCAGGTAAAAGAGGCTTTCTCTCTGGCTGGCTTTTTGATGCTTAAATTTAAAAAACAAAATGATGCCTTAGTTTGCGACTTTGGTGTGGATGAAATTTTATCTTTGGTGCTTGAAAAAGGTAGCAAGCAAGCCTACGAAAACGCTGCAAAACAGGCAAAATTTCTACTCTCGCCTGAGTTTTTAGGCGAGAAGTTTAAATTTATAGAGTTTTTAAAGAGCTAGCCTGGCGATATCAGCGTAATCCGCCTCACAAGCCTTTAAAAGGTCATTTGGAGCTATCTTTATCTGCTTGCCTCTTACTCCAGCGCTTACTAGCACGTACTCTTGCTCTTTTGCTCGCTCGTCGATAAATGTGGCAAAGTGCTTTTTCATAGCAAGTGGCGAGCAGCCGCCTCTGATGTAGCCGGTGATCTTCTCTAAGTCTTTTAAATTTATAAGCTCGCAGCGTTTGGCACCGCACGCATGAGCAAGTGCTTTTAGATCAAGCTCCAGATCGCCTTGCAAGCAAGCAACGACAAAATTTTTAGGCTCGCACTGGCAGACGATTGTCTTATAAATTTGCTTTATGTCTTGTTTGGTGCTAGCTGCTACGTGAACGGCTGAAAGATCGTTTAGATCGACTTCGTACTCAAGTATCTCATACTCTATTTTTAGCTTGTCTAAAAGCCTGGCGGCGTTGGTTTTATGTATCATCTTTTCTCATTTTTGTGAATTTTTTGTATAATTATAGCCAAAACTTAAAGGAGGAAAGATGGCTGAAGAAGTTGAAGAGAAAAAAGCAAAAAAAGGTGGCAATGGCGCTTTGATGATAATCATCATCGCGATATTTGTTTTATTGCTAGTTATCGGAGGGCTAGTGGCGTTTTTGATGCTTAGTTCTGACGAGCCAAAAGAGGCAAATATGGCGCAAACACCAGCTCAGACTCAAACTCAACCAGCACCCGCTCAAAACAAAGCAAAACGCGGTGGCAACGACTATTCGAACATGGGACCGATATATCCGCTTGATCAGTTTGTCGTAAATTTACTTAGTGAAAATGGCTCGAGATTTCTTAAAACTAAGATCGATTTAGAGCAAAGCGACGAGCTACTAACTGCCGAGCTTGATAAGAAAAAGGCACTTTTAAGAGATATCATCATAAGAACACTCTCATCTAAAACTTACGAAGAAGTAAGCACTGCAAAGGGCAAAGATAGGCTAAAAGACGAGATCGTAGGCAAGCTAAATGAAGTGCTAAATGATGGCTACATCAAAAACATATTTTTTACTGATTTCGTGGTGCAATGATAGGCATCGATATCGTTAAGATAGATAGGATTTCAAGACTTAAGGCTCGTCACGGCGAGCTTTTTTTAAAGAGATTTTTAAGTGATAATGAGATCGCGCTAGCAAAAAATGATGCGACTTTGGCTGGATTTTGGGCGGCCAAAGAAGCAGCTAGCAAAGCCCTTGGTGTGGGCATCAGCAAGGAGTGTGGTTTTTTGGACATTGTGCTCAGCAAAGACGCAAGAAACGCACCAAAGATAAAATTTAGCCCAAGAATTTATACAAGCTTTAATATCAAAGAAGCAAGCCTTAGTATAACTCACGACGGCGGATTTGCCGTAGCTGCAGTGATGATCGTGTGAAATTTATCTGTTTTAAAATTTTAAAGCATAATATAGATAAAAAATGATTTAAATTTCGTATGCTTGAGCTACTAAATACAAATTTGAAAGTTAATGGAGGAGCTTAAGTGATAGTTAGATGCATAAAAGTTGATGACGAACAGTGGGGTTTTAGACTTTATAAAAAATATATAGTTTATGCTTTGCGTTTTGAAGAGGCAAAAGTTAGCTTTCTTATTTATGATAACAATAGGTGGTATCCATTTTTTTATGACTCTCAATATTTTGAAATTTTAGATAACTTTGTGCCGACTTCTTGGAGACTTTCAGAAAGTAGCCGCGCAACTATCGTTGCATACGAAGAAATGGCGTCTAGCTTTGATAGTTATTATTTTGATTTAGTAGATATAAAACCCTCTGCTATAGAAAATTTTATGCAAAGAAAAAGAGAGATTGATAAAGAAGTTGTGCAAAACAGACTTAAAAATGGCATAGAATTAAAGTTAAAGGCTATAAATGGCTTTCAAGCGTTAGGCAAAGCATCTAATCTTAAGCTAAATTTTGAAAATGAACTAGTTAAAATAAATATAAATATTAACAGTAAAACAAGATATGAGTATTTAAAAAATAGCGGTCAAAGCTGGTGTTATATGAAGCTAGATGACGGTAAATTTGAAGCGATGACAAGCGTTGATAGGCTAAATTTTGTTCTTAAAAGAGCTATTAAATTTATAGAGGCAGCATAATTTAAAGGATAAATTTGAAGGTAAGACTAAAAGATAGTGTTGATGTTAATTTGTGCCCCATTGTAGAATGTTTGGACGAAAAATTTAATAAATATTTGAGACCAAACATTTTATATGAGAT
>CABPVN010000002.1:255764-262150 GCA_902460825.1 Campylobacter concisus | reverse complement strand
TTACTCGCATTTTAAAACTAAATTTTATAAAATAACAACAAAATTTATAAAGAAAATTTCTATGAAAAAGATAGTTTCACTAATATTTTTAACACTAAATTTAATAGCCTTAACAACAAATCCAAAGATCAAAATCCCTCAAGCAAATAGCTGCAATATCGAGGATAACTGCATTGATTTTAGCCGCAGATACAGCGATGATGAGTATAAAAGGCTATTTGGAATTTACAAAAGTGAGTGCGAGGTTAAAAATTTAGACGCATGCATCTATCTGGCTGAGTTTTACAAAAGCGGACTTGGCGTAAAAAAAGACATGGCAAAATCAATAGAAATTCTTAACAAAACCTGCGATGAGAGCAATAAATTTGCCTGCCACAACCTTGGTGTTGAGTATCAAGAGATGAAAGATCACAAAAAGGCTTTAGATGCTTTTAAAAAAGGCTGCGATCTAGCTTTTATACAAAGCTGTTTTAACATCGCAGTTTTATATAATAACGGCGGCGGCGTAAAAAGAGACTACAAAAAGGCTGCTAAAATTTACAAAGAAGTTTGCGAGCAAAATTTCTATGAAGGATGCTACAACCTAGCCGTTTTATACCACAACACCCCTGGCGTAAAGCGCAACTACAAAGAAGCGATAAAGCTTTACAAAAAGGCTTGCGATAGCGATTTTAGCATCTCTTGCTACAACCTAGCGAGCTTATATCAAGAGCAAAAAGAGTATGAAATGGCTAGCAAGCTCTATTTTAAAGCTTGCAAGCTTGACTTTGCCGATGCTTGCAATAACCTAGCCAGCCTTTACGACGACGCTCTTGGCGTAGAAAAAGACGATGAAGTGGCGTTTAGATACTACAACAAAGCGTGCAGGCTAGATAGCGCAAGTGGGTGCAAACATCTTGCATACTTTTACTATCATGGCATAGGCACAAAAAAGGATAAAAAGTTGGCAGAAAAAGAGCTTAAAAAAGCTTGCAAGCTAGGTCTTAAAGAGGCTTGCGAGATAGTTAGAGATTTTCACTAAAGAGCGTTTATGAAAAATTTGATTTTGTTTTTATCCATCATTATGCTTTTAAATGCAGAAAATTTAGATGAGATGTGCCAAAGCGAGGGCGATATAAGAGCAAATTTAACGAGCTGTTACAAGGCCGCTGTAAAAATTTATAACTCATCAAGCGATAATAAAGAGTTTAAAAAACTACAAAAGATATTTTTACTAGCTTGCGAAAATGATATAAAAGAGGGTTGTTACAGCGCTGCACTCATCTATCTAAATGGCTACAACGACATTGATAGCGAGTTTAATCAAACTATCATATTAAATAGATATGCAAGATTTTTAAACTACGCACTTTTAGATAACGGCAAAAAAGAGGACAAAACGACTGCCAAAAGCTACTTTCAAAGATCATGTGAGCTAGGCTTTAAAAAGGGCTGTGATATGAGAAATTTATTAGATAAGCTTGGGTATTAAATTTGATATTTACTATAAATTTAAAGCTTTTTGTCTAAACTTATTTAAATTTTTAAAAAGGCAGACAATGAAGAAGGTTGTTTTATTTTTAACCTCTGTGGTGCTTTTATGGGGCGCAAATTTAGAACATAAAGAGCTTGAGCCTAGGTGCGAAAATGAAGATGCTAAAAGCTGCTTTGAGCTTGGTAATAAATTTGAGGAGAGCAAAAACTACCAAAAAGCGGGCGAATTTTATAAAAAAGCTTGCGAGCTAAAACACGCAGGTGCTTGCAGTAGCGTGGGCGTACTTTATGACATGGACTACATAAAAGATGTCAATAACAAAAATGCAGCCAAATTTTACCAAAAGGGCTGCGAGCTAAATGACGGCTTTGGCTGCGCAAGGCTCGGCTTTGTCTATACTCTTGATAAAAACTATCAAAAGTCAAAAGAGCTATTTTTAAGAGCTTGCGAGCTAAAAGATGGCGACGGATACTACGGACTTGGGCTTTTATACTATGACGGAAATGGCGTAAAGCAAGACGCTAAAAAGGCAAAAGAGCTCTTTGAAAAAAGCTGCGATCTGGGTCATGCTGCTGGCTGCAATAGCCTTGGTATGATGCTTTATAGCGGAAAATACGTAGAAAAAGATCAAAAAAGAGCTAGCAAGCTCTTCACAAAAGCTTGCGAAATGGACTTTGGCGATGGTTGCCACAACCTTGGGGTTATTTATTTTGAAGCAAAAGGCGTTAAGAGCGATAAAAATTTAGCCAAAAAGTACTTTGGCAAGTCCTGCGAGCTAGGCAACGACGAAGACTGCCAAATTTACAATGCTCTATAAATTTAATGCACCTGACTTTTGGGACCCTTGCCCTTTGGGGTCCTATCTGAAAAGTAAAAAACATCAAGCGTAAAAGCAACGAGTATAAGTCCAACAATAGCCAAAGTCGCGTCCATATCACCTACCTTTTAAGTCCATTTACTATCTCTAACATCGAATCACTCGTAGTTATCGCCTTTGAGTTTGCCTCGTATGCGCGCTGACCAGTGATGAGATCAGTCATCTCTTCAACTAGCTGCACGTTACTCATCTCGACAAAGCCCTGTCTAATGGTGCCAAGTCCGTCAAGGCCAGCTACACCTACCACCACGTCGCCACTAGCGCTTGTCTGAAGGTAGTTGTTATCGCCCATCGAGTGAAGACCGGCTGGGTTTATGAAATTTGCTAGCTCGATCTGACCTATCTGAGCCATATCGGTTTCGCCAGCCTGCAAAACTGAGACGGTGCCGTCAGTGCCTATTGAAATTTGCGTCGCATTTGCAGGGACTGTGATCTGAGGGATGAGCTGGTAGCCGTCGCTATTTACGATCGTGCCGTTTGCGTCAAGCTTAAATGCGCCGTTTCTAGTATAAGCCGTCGTGCCGTCAGGGAGCTGAATTTGAAAAAAACCGTTGCCAGCTATGACCATATCTAGGTTGTTGCTAGTCTCTTTAAAATAGCCCTGAGAGAAAATTTTATTTATCGCTGTTGGGCGCACGCCAAGGCCTACTTCGATGCCTGTCGGGCTTGTAGTAGTCTGGCTAGTAGCCGTGCCTGCGTACTCCATGACTTGATACATAAGATCGGCAAATTCAGCTCTATTTTTCTTGTATCCATAAGTATTTACATTTGCGATGTTGTGTGAGGTTACATCTATCTGCGTCTGCTCGGCGATCATGCCAGTGGCCGCAGTGTAAAGTGATCTCATCATAGTTTTATCCTTTTATTAAGCTTTTAGGGCTAGTTTTTGAACAGCATCTTGGTTAAGGTCAGTCATGTGGCTTGTCATAACCTTTTGATACATATCAACTAAGCGTTGGGTTTCTATTAGACCCACCATTTCTAAGACTGGATTTACATTTGACATCTGAGCGTAGCCTTGCATAACGCTATCAGCCTCGTCAAGCTCGGTTATGTCGTCAAAATTTCTCGTTTCAAAGAGATTGTCGCCGACCTTTTTTAGATCTCTTATCTCTCTTGGCTGAGCGATATAAAATTTAGAAAATTGATTGTTATTTGAGTATAAATTTCCATTTTTATCAACGGTTAGCACCTCGCCTTGTGGCACTTGGATGCCTCTTTGACCAGGATTTTGCGCTTCATAGCCACTTGGTAGCACCTTGTAGCCTTCTTTTGTGACGATGTAGCCGTCCGCGTCAAGGCTAAAAGAGCCATTTTTGCTTAGTTTTACGCCATTTGGAGTATCGACTAAGAAAAAAGCATCGTCTCTTTTTATCGCAAAGTCAAGCGTATTTGAGCTGTATTTAAAGCCACCAGCGCTAAAGTCAGTGTATTCTTCACTCACTTGTGGCACACGATCAAGCGTTCTATTTAGAAATTTAGCTCCATCTTTTGTGTGATTTTTAAGTGGGAGCTCATCTTGCGTCTCTTTAAAAATTCTCGCAAAATCGCCGATGACTACGTCGTTTCGTTTGTAGCCGATCGTATTTACATTTGCAAGGTTGTTTGAGATGACATTTAGTCTGTTAAACTGCGTTACCATGCCAGCAGTGGCTTGATAATAACCATTTTGCATAAATTTTCCTAATCAAAATTTGATTTTTATAGCTACTAAGCAATCATCGTTCCAACTTTCTTTTATAGACATTTAAAAAATTTTGGGTATAATCCACTTTCTTTTAACCAACACTTAAATCACGATGATACGATTTGAAAGGAATTTTATGAGCGCCGCAAAAGACTCTTTTTCTCAGATAGAAGAGCTTTTTGTTGAAAATGCAAAAGGCTTTTTGACATATGAAAAATTAGTAAAATTATTAGACAAAGCTCCGACGGCTACGATAGTAAAGAAGATAGAACAACTAGCAAAAACAAACAAAGTCCAGCTCATCACATCTGCTGAAGCTGCAAAACTTAGAAATTTAGCTGACGCCAAAAAACGTCAAGAAAATGCTCAAAAAAGCGACCAAGATATCGACGAGGATCTCGATCTTTCAGGCGAGAGCGACCTTTTAGAGTGGTCAAGATCAGATAGTCCAGTAAGGATGTATCTAAGAGAGATGGGTCAGATTGCGCTTCTTACAAAAGAAGAAGAGGTGGAGATCAGCAAGAGGATCGAGCTTGGCGAAGATATCATCATCGATGCATTTTGCTCGGTACCGTTTTTGATCGATTTCATACTTGATTACAAAGAGCCGCTCATCAATAGAGAACGCCGTGTAAAAGAGCTTTTTAAAAGCTTTGAAGATGAGAGCGAAAACGAAAATGAAGACGGCGAAGAGGATATAGACGAAGAGGATGAGGAGAACGAAGAGAACGAAACTCCTAAAAAATCAGCCAAAAACGACAAGCGCGCAGAAAAAGTTATAGAGAGCTTTAAAGCCCTTGAAAAGGCTAAAAAAGAGTGGCTAAAGACCGCGAACAAGCAAGATAAAGTAGAAAGCGACGACACAGCTTCAAAGATGACGCTTGCGTTTAAAAAGAAAATTTTAAAAGAGAAGCTGATGGACCTTGGCCCAACAAGTAAGCTAATCAGCGAAATCGTAAAATCAATGGAGACAGCTCTGAAAAGCGACGATGAATTTGACAGAGAGCTAAAACGCTTGGAGTATCGCTTACCGATGTTTAGCGACGAGCTAAAGAAAAATCACAAAAGCATCTTAAAAGATATCATTAAACTTAGCAAAGAAGAGATCGCAGCTCGCGTGCCAGAGGCTACGATGGTATCGACCTACGTCGAGATCAAAAAGCTTTTTACGACAAAGGAGGCGAGCAAACAAGGCTTTGACCTTGAGCCAGCAAGGCTAAAAGAAATTTTGGAGCAGATCAAACGTGGAAAGAAAATTTCAGACGAAGCAAAAGCTAGAATGGCCAAGTCAAACCTCCGTCTAGTCGTAAGTATCGCAAAACGCTATACAAACAGGGGCTTGCCGTTTTTAGATCTCATCCAAGAGGGCAACATCGGCCTTATGAAGGCGGTTGATAAATTTGAATATAGAAAAGGCTATAAATTTTCAACCTACGCCACATGGTGGATCCGCCAGGCTATTTCGCGTGCGATCGCCGATCAGGCAAGGACGATTAGGATACCTATCCACATGATAGAGACGATAAACCGTATCAACAAAATCAACCGCAAATACCTCCAAGAAGAGGGAAAAGAGCCTGATGTAAGCATCATCGCAAAAGAGGTCGGACTAAGCGTTGATAAGGTAAAACAGGTGATCAAGATCACAAAAGAGCCTATCAGCCTTGAAGCTCCTATCGCAAACGAAGAGGATGGTAAATTTGGAGATTTTGTTGAAGACAAAACTTCGCTATCACCGATAGATCAAATTTTAAAAAGTGACCTTAGAGAGCAGATCGACGATGTGCTTTCACAGCTAAATGAGCGCGAAAAGGCGGTTATTTCGATGAGATTTGGTCTGCTTGAAGATGAGAGTGACCGCACGCTTGAAGAGATCGGCAAGGCGCTAAACGTCACTCGTGAGCGTGTCCGCCAGATAGAAAGCTCGGCTATCAAGAAACTAAAACACCCAAAAGTTGGTAGAAAACTTAAAAACTACATCGAGGGCTAACAAGCCCTGCCCTTTTGGGCATCTGCATCTAAATTCTTTAAATTTCTAAAATCAAATTTATATACTAGTTTATAATTATGTTATTTTTACATTCAAAGCGCCAAAAAAAGATTAGTAAGAAATTTAATGTTTTTGTATAGCATTTTGCACTACTTTGGCGTATATACCCTCATTTAGACAGCTTTTCTTTTGGTAAATTATTACGTCTATACCCTTTAAAAGACTTTCTCTTTTAAAAATTTATAGCATCTATACCCAAAAATTGTTTTAAACATTGCATATGGCTATCATCTTAAAGCATAATTAATTTAACCTTCGTTTTGAGGGTACACTTGTTATAAAAGTTATTTCTTTAAAG
>CABPVN010000002.1:242745-255700 GCA_902460825.1 Campylobacter concisus | reverse complement strand
ACATTAGCTATAAAATTTCAATCAAATTTCAAAAACAATAACTAAATTTTAATTTACAAATATGTTTTATAAGTTAAAAAAGTAGAAATAAAAAAAGAGTTTTACCGGCCAAAGACCGGTAAAAATTTATTCGCCTAGAAGTTTATCTAGTTTTGCAGCCAAGCTCGTAGTGTCGTGAGCTTTAGCTAAAGAGGCAGCATGTAGCTTTAAATTTGCTTGTAAATTTTCTTCCAAGCTCTTTGCGATGTCGCTACTATCAAGGTTTTCTATGCTATTAGCGTTTGCTACGCTTCTAGCAGCTAGAGCGTTCATACCTCTAAATACAGCGTTTTGTGTCGAGCCGATCTCTGAGCGAAGTGAATTTATATTTTTCAAAATATCGCCAGAATTTGAGCCATCTTCTTTAACATTTAAAAGAGCATTTGTGCTTAAATTTATATTTTTTGTGCCCTCGCCTGTGAAAAAGCCAAGCTCGGCGTCAAAAACGTTTTTACCGTTAAATTTAGCCTCTTTTACGCTGTCGCTCATCGCATTTTTAAGCGCATTTATCTCGCCTTTTATACCCTTTTGCTCATTAGCCGAAAGAGCTGGGTTTGAAAGCTTGCTTGATAGCTCACCGATCTTATCCGCACTCTCGCTTAAATTTAAAAGCGTTGAGTCGGCAATCTGGAGCATACCGATCATATCATTTGCATTTGCCATGCCCTCATTTAGGACATTTGTTTGTGAAAGTAAGCTCTCTGCGATTTGCAAATTTGCACCTGATGCTTTGATCTCGCTATTTGCAGAGATGGCGTTTAGCGCCTTTTTCTCGCTATTTTTAGCTTGATCTAAATAATAGTTTCCTGAAGCCTGGTTTGCAGTATAAGTTCCTAACTTCATATCAACTCCTTTTTTAGTAGTTTCGTGATGGATTTTACTATAAATTTCATAAAAAGTTGCAAAAATATTTCTTAAAGCAAAAAATATTATAAAAAGAATTTAGAAAAAAGCCATTTTTCCTAAATTCTTCGCCTTTTTTAGTCTTCTAGTCTCACTGCGATTGATTTTTTGTGGGCTGTTAGTCCTTCGGCTTCAGCTAGCTGCATGCATGGTTTGCCAAGGTGCATGATGCCTTTTCTGCTAACTGAGATGATAGAGCTTCGCTTCATGAAATTTTCAACTCCAAGCGGCGAGTAAAATCTCGCACTTCCGCCAGTTGGCAAGGTGTGGTTTGGTCCAGCGATGTAGTCGCCCATCGCTTCAGGCGTGAAGTGTCCAAAAAATATCGCTCCAGCGTGTTTTACCTCGTCCATATAGCTCAAAGCGTCATTTGTAGCGATCTCTAGGTGCTCCACAGCAAGCTCGTTCATCAGCTTAAAGCACTCTTGCAAGTCTTTTGCAACTATGATAGCAGCTTTGTTTCTCATGCTAGCACTAGCGATAGGCTCACGTTTTAGAGTTTTTAGCTCGTCCTCTACGTGTCTTTGCACCGCCCTTGCAAAGGCCTCCACTGGCGTTATCAAAAAGGCACTCGCGATCTCGTCGTGCTCGGCTTGTGAGAGTAGATCGATCGCTATATGGCGAGGGTCCGCACTATCATCAGCGATCACGCCTATTTCGCTTGGACCTGCGATCATATCGATATTTACGTCGCCATAAACTAGCTTTTTAGCAGTCGCTACGTAGATGTTGCCAGGTCCTGTGATGACATCGACCTTTGGCACGGTTGCTGTGCCGTAAGCCATCGCTGCGATCGCACTTGCACCACCTATTTTAAAGGCTGTTTTGATGCCACATAGATGCATCGCCGCAAGAAGCAGAGGATTTACCTTGCCGCCTGGCGCTGGGGTGCAAACTACGATCTCTTTTACGCCAGCTACGATTGCTGGGATGGCATTCATGAGAAGCGAGCTAGGATATGCCGCCTTGCCACCAGGGATATAAAGGCCAGCGCGATCAACCGGAGTGTATTTTGCGCCAAGTAATATGTCGTGCTCGTCCTTATAGGTCCAGTCACTTGGCTTTGTGCGCTCGTGATAGCTTTTTATCCTGTCGTGGGCTAAATTTAGAGCCACTCTTAGGGCGTTATCTAGCGAGTTGTAGGCCGCTTCCATCTCTTTTACGTCGATTATTATGTCGTTTTTGTTTGTGACACTAAATTTATCAAATTTACTTATCTGGGCAAAAAGTGCGCTATCGCCATCTTTTCTTATCTCGTCAATTATGCCTGTAACCACTGGCATCACGGCACTCATATCATTGTCACTTCGCCTAACAAGCTGCGAAAATTTACTCTCAAAGTCAGCGTCGCTGCTGTGTAAAAACTTCATTTATGATCCTTTATTTTTAGTTTTCTCTCATATCTTTGCTTTTGTGTAATGTTACCCAAAATTCCGCCCTGGTGGATATATAAAATTTCACTCCCAAGCCTATCTAAATTTGCAAAAAGTGTCATAAAGCCCACTGGGTCGTAAATAAGATCAAACTCCACGCCACTTTTGCACACTTCAAGCCAAATTTCATAAAGCTCTTTATATAAATTTCCAAAATGATACTTCTTTGGGGGATTTAAAATTTGCACTTTGCTATCTTTATCTAGCTCGTAAATTTGCTTTTTTAGATAGTAGCTATCCCCTACGCAAGGGGCTGTAAAAACCCTAAGATCGGTGTGTTTTGCCAAGTAGCATGCGCTTGTGCCTGTGCCTGAGGGTAAAAAGATATCAGGCCTTATGCCACTTTTTTTGCTCCACTCGTTTATCTTACGTGCTTGCGTGATAAAGCCAAGCTCAGCCTCACTCTGCGCCACGCCTTCATTTATAAAGAGTGCATTTTTGCTATTTGCTAGCTCTTTGGCAAATTTCTCACGCTCATCTTTTACAAAAATTTCCATGCCATTTTCAAGTGCAAATTTGAAATTTCCAACTGGATTTTGCTCTAAATTTGAGCTTAGATGAGAGACGACGTAGTAAAATTTAAGCCCTTTTAGCTTAGCAAAAAGACTTAGGCTATACATGGCATTTGACTGGCTTGAGCCGTGAGATACGATTGCTTTGATGCCGCCAAGATCGGCCTTTAAAAAGTATTCTAGCTTTCTTGCTTTATTACCGTTAAACTCGCCTAGCAGATCATCCCTCAAAAGCCAAAACCCTCGCCCCCTAAGAACAACCCGCTCAATCACCCTTAAACTCCAAAAATTTCTCTATCTCGTTGATAGCCTCTTTGTTTGAGAGTGAAAATTTGATCTCTATACGCCTTGAAGCGTCCTTGTCCTCGGCTCCGTCTTTAAAAACTAGCTCGTTGTAGCTTCTGCCACTTGCGACAAGCAGCTTTCTAAGGCGCGCATCATCGCTAAATGAGTTTATAAACTCCATCACCGCGTAGGCTCTTTTTTGTGAGAGCTCTAGGTTGTAAATGTAGCTTCCATCGCTATCTGTAAAGCCCTCTATGACGATCTGATCGATGTTTGAGGCGATCTCTTTATCATTTAAAAGCACGTCAAAATACTTACTAAGCGTGGCCTTTAGCTCCTCTTTGACTTCTTCTTTTAAGACCGCACTGCCCTTATCAAAAAGCACTGATGAGCTAAGCTTTAGCGCGCCTGAGTTTGGGTCGATCTCGATGCTATTTCCAAGCCTATCTTTTAAGGCTGAGATCACTTTTACCCTTATGCCAGTTAGGTTTTTGACCCTGTCACGAGTGACGTTTAGATCCCTTAAGAGCTCGTCATATCTAGCCTCTTTTTTGCTTACTTGCTCGAGCAAAAAGGCGATCTTGGCTAAATTTTTCTCGCTACTTGCATTTGCGTCGCTAAGCGCTCTATCTTTTGATGAAATTTTATCATTTAGCACGATCATCTTTTGATTTAGATCAAAAATGCTAGCATTTAGCTCTTTTATGCTCGCATTTGCGTCCTTGTTTTCATCTATGAGCCGGGCTAGCTTTTCTTTTAGGGCGTCTATTTGGATGACGAAAATTTCATTTGATTTTTTTAAATTTATGTTTTCGTCGCTTATCTTTGAAAGCTCGCTTTTTAGGGCGTCATTTAGCTCTTCGAGGGTGAAATTCTTACCCTGAGCGTCTTTTAAATTTGCTAGTGCTGCGATGATGGCTTGCTCTTTATTTTCAAGGGTGTTTTGAGTTAGGACGTATTTTACGACGACAGCACCGATTAACAGCATAAAAACAAAGAGCAGACCCGCCATCAAGTCCGCGTACGAAACCCAAAAGCTCGATTGATCTTCGTTGTTTTTGTTTATTTTCATTGCACTAGATTTTCGATTTTTTCTATTACAGAATTTGCTTCTTTATCGATCTCGTCTATGTTCTTCTTAAGCTCAGCAATGAGGCTCTCGCGCTCTTTTTCACGCTCCAAGCTCCTGCCCTCTTGCTCATACGCTGCCTTAAATATCGTAGCACTCTCCACGAGCGAGGCTCTAAATGCCTTTAGTGCCTCGTTTTGCTCTTTCATCAAAGAGAGAGAAAATTCTTTTAAAATGGCGTCAAAACTCTTGATAGTCTGCTCAAATTTAAGCTGGCTCTCTTTTGTAGCGTTTAAATTTCTACTAAAAATTTCGCCAAGCTTTGCATGCTCGGTTAAAATTTTAACCTCCATATCTTTAAAGGCATTAGAAAACGCGCCAACCGCCTTTAATATATCGGAGTGGATTTTTACAAATTCATCTTGTTTTAGCCCAGATTCATTTAGCATTTTTAAACTTGCGCTAAGCTCTGCCTTGCTTTGATTGATGATATTTTTTTCAACCTCACAAAGCTCTTTTAGGCTGTTAAATTTCTCATTTACTTGCTCGTTTAAATTTCTTACAAATTTATCGTCAAGTACCATTTTAAAGGCGTCGTGGCTATCTTTAAAGTAGCCCACACTTGCTTTCATGAAATTTGCATTTAGCTCATTTTCCTGCCAGAAAAACTCTCGGCTTAGCTCTTTTTGCTCGCTGTAAAATCTCTCAAATTTACTAATGCCGATCTTTTCAAAAAACATCCACCAAAGTGCTAAAAATATGCCGTATATCGATACATAAAATGCCGTAGCCACGCCATTTAGCAGTATAGCGATCTCTTTTTCAAGTCCGTTTGCAGTGCTTGAGCTAAAGCTTGGCATGGAGATAGCGATACTGATAAATGTGCCCAAAATTCCAAGCATAGGAAAGACTGCTTGGCCGATGTTTGCCAGGTTGTCATTTCTAAAATTTCTTGTATAGCTCTCAAAAAAATCTTCAAATTTAGCGTTTGCCTTTTTGACGCTTGAGATTTCAAAGAGATGAGCGATGATAAATTCTTTTAGCCTTATCTTGTAGTCTTTGGCATTTGCTAAGAAATTTGAGTAAGCAACCAAGGCGCTGTGGCGTGAAAATACAAAAGCGACAAAGAGTATAACGCCCATCATCACGATGGTGTGAAGCTTCATCTGAAAATTTATAATGCCAAGATACGCTAGTATTGCCAAGACATAGATGGCTAAAGGGATAAAGATAACTTTAAAAAAGACAAAGAAAGAGTGAGCTTGGCGCTCCTTTGGCACGCTTAGCTCACTAAAATCATTTTGATTTTGCATAGGATTAGTTCCTATTTAGGCAGTTTAAGTCGCTAAAAGCAGTCTGAAGACGCTTAACCATGCTCTCCTCACCACTTCTTAGCCATTTCCTTGGATCGTAGTATTTTTTATTTGGCTTGTCATCGCCCTCTGGGTTGCCGATCTGCCCTTGCAAGTACGCTCTATTTTTAGCCTCATACTCGCGCACACCGTCCCAGAAAGCCCACTGGGTATCGGTATCGATGTTCATCTTGATAACGCCGTAGCTTACAGCATTTTTGATATCTTTTAGCTCACTGCCGCTACCGCCGTGAAATACAAAATTTACTGGCTTGTCGCTTTTTGTGTTAAATTTCTTAGCGACATAGGCTTGTGAGTTTTTAAGAATTTCTGGTCTTAGCACGACATTGCCTGGTTTATAGACACCATGAACATTGCCAAAACTAGCTGCGATGCTAAATTTATCGCTTATCTTACTTAGTCTTTCATAAGCAAGCGCGACGTCCTCTGGCTGGGTGTAGAGAAGCGCGTTATCAACGCTTGTGTTATCTACGCCATCTTCTTCGCCACCAGTGACGCCAAGCTCGATTTCTAGGCTGATACCAAGCTCGCTAAGCTCTTTTAGATATTTCTCGCATGTGCTTAAATTTTCGTCGATATTCTCTTCACTAAGATCAAGCATATGAGAGCTAAAAAGTGGCACGCCGTGAGTTTTTTTATACTCATGGCTTGCTTTTACTAGCTCATCTATCCAAGGCAAAAGCTTTCTAGCAGCATGGTCAGTGTGTAAAATGACTGGCACGCCGTAAGCCCTGGCAAGTAGATGAACGTGCTTTGCTCCAGCGATCGCACCAAGAACGGCTGCATTTTCGCAGGCTTTACCAGCGTAAAAACCTGCACCGCCATTACTAAACTGAACGATAACAGGCGAGTTAGCAACCTTTGCCGCTTCTAAAACAGCATTTACTGAGTCGCTGCCTACGACATTTACAGCAGGTATTGCAAAACCTTGCTCTTTGGCATAAGCATAAAGTTTTGTTACATCATCTCCGCTTAAAACACCAGGTTTTACGATATCTAAAACGCCCATTTTATCCTCCAAATTTTATTTGTATTCTATCTTTGCTTTTTGGCGTAGAGCTTCACTTTTTTGTCTAACAGCAGCTTGGAATTTCTCCATTTTTACAGCTTGCTCGATCTCTGGTTTTGCTTGTTCAAAGCTTACAGTACCAGCAGCTTTGCCATCTTCTTTTAAGATAACATGGTAGCCAAACTGAGTTTTAACTGGCTTAGTTGAAACTGTGCCATTAGCCATTGAAAATGCTGCGTCTGCAAAAGGTTTTACCATTTGGCTTTGACCAAACCAGCCAAGCTCGCCACCGTGTGCTGCTGAGCCTTTGTCGATTGATTTTTGGCTTGCTAGCTCTGCAAATTTCTTAGTTAGAGCCTCGCCTTTTAAATTTTTAAGTTGAGCGATGATATCATTTGCTGTTTTTTCATCTTCAACTAAGATATGTCTTGCTCTTGCTTGAGCTGGTTGGTTCATGCTAGCTTTGTTTTTGTTGTAAAAATCTCTTAAATCGCTATCGCTTACTTTTATACTGTCAAATAATTTTCTCATATAAAGCTCAACTGCGATGCCCTCTTGTGCAGCTTTTACAGCCTTGATGTAATCAACATCTTTTTCAATGCCTGTCGCTTTTGCGTCTTTTAAAAGAAGTTTTCTGTTGATTAGATCGTCGATTATACGTTTTTTCTCATTTGGTTGAAGCTTGCTAGCGTCAAATCCTGGCATAGCTGCTGATAAAAGTGCTGAGATATCGCTATCGTTTATAGCATCGCCATCAACTGTTGCAACTACTGCTGCGTTTAGAGTGACAGCTGCAGCTAAACTTAAAACTGCTGGAAACAAAAATTTTTTCATATAAATCCTTTAAAAAATTGATTTTATGGGCAAGATTATATCAAATAATGCGGTAACTTTTCGTTTAACTTGTAATTTTAGGTAAAATAGCCAAATGAGAACAAAAAAAGATATTTTAGAGATAAAAAGAAGACTTTTGGACGAGTTTAAGGACGCAAAAAGCGAGCTTAAATTTAGAAATTTATATGAGCTACTTGTTTGTGTCATGCTCTCAGCTCAGTGCACCGACAAAAGGGTAAATTTGATCACCCCTACTCTATTTGAGGCATATAAAGATGTTTTTGAGCTAGCTAGCGCAAATTTAGCCAGTTTAAAACTCATGATAAACTCATGCAGCTTTTTTAACAACAAAGCCGTAAATTTAATCAAGATGGCAAACAGCGTAGTTGAGCTCTATAACGGAGAAATTCCACTTGATGAAGAGAAGCTAAAAGCGCTTGCTGGAGTTGGGCAAAAGACCGCTCACGTCGTGCTTTTAGAGGCCACAAACGCAAATGTAATGGCTGTTGATACGCATGTTTTTAGAGTATCACATAGACTTGGTTTAAGCAGCGCAAAGACGCCAGAAGCGACCGAAGATGATCTAAGCCGCGCCTTTAAAACCGACCTTGGCAAGCTTCATCAAGGCATGGTTCTTTTTGGGCGCTACACCTGCAAGGCTAAAAAACCGCTTTGTTTTGAGTGCATATTAAACGATCTTTGTAAAAGCAAGGATAAGGTGATATAGATAAAATTTGCTAGAAATTTCTAGCAAATTTTACTTTTTATGAGTTATATTTTTTAACGATACCGCGAACTACTTTTTCTATAAAAAGCGCAGAAGCAACTTCGCAGTGCTCTCTTGTAGAGTGAGGTGAGTAGATATTTGGTCCAATAGAACATGCACTAAGATCCGCTTTTTTCTCCAAAAGCACTCCACACTCAAGTCCAGCGTGCACGGCTGTTATCCTCGCATTTGGTTTATAAATTTTAAGTTCATCCAAGATATCGTTTGCAAATTTATCATTAACTGGCTTCCAAGCTGGGTTTCTATCTTTTGAAATGACGTTAAAACCAACTGCTTTTGCAAGCTCTGAAATTTCAAATTCCATCCTATTTAGCCCGTCTTTACTCATTGACCTTGCGAAAAACTCCACTTCAAGCGTGCCGTCATCTTTGATCTTTGCCAAAGAGAGATTGACACTATCTTGCGGTATGCCTAGCTCGCAGTTATAGGCTCTTACGCCTTGTGAAAATGAGTTTATTAAAGCTAAAATTTTCTCGCCATTTTCTAAAATTTCATCTCCCGTGCCAAGCTTTTTCACGCTTAAATTCTCGCACTCGCTCTTTAGCTCTTTATCACTTAATACAAGCGCAGTTGCGCTACTTGGGATAGAGTTGCTTCGCTCGCCACCTTCAAATTTTACTAGTTTGCAGCCATTTTTAGTCACAAATGTAGCCAAAACCTTGATCGCATTTGGGATGTTTTTATGTATCTCGTTGCCGGAGTGTCCGCCAGGTAGTCCGCTTACTTTTACTTCGTAAAGCGTGCTCTCTTTTGTTTTTTTACTATCTAGCGCGATAGTGGCAAATAAATTTATACCGCCAGCGCAGCCGATAGTGACACGGTCATCTTCTTCGCTGTCTAAATTTAAAAGTTTATCAGCTTTTAGATCGCCGCTAAAACCAGCAGCTCCGACCATGCCGACCTCTTCGTTGTTTGTAAAGAGGCACTCTATGTCATCAAATTCGCTTATCATCTGCATCATGATAGCCACGCCTATGCCGTTATCGGCACCTAAAGACGAGTTTTTAGCCCTCATGTAGCCATCATCGCCATAAACGATCTCTATCTTTGGCGCATCGCCCATGCAGACCATATCGTAGTGGCTTTGCAAGCAAATTTTTGGCTTGCCTTTGAATGCATGAACGTTGCCAAAGCTATCGACCGCGACTTCACAGCCCTTATCTCTTGCAAAATCAGCTAAAAAATCACGCATCTTGTCAGTATCGTAACTGCAGTGCGGTATCGTCGCAAGTGTCTCAAATTTCGTTAGAATTTCGCTCTTTGACATATTTACCTACCTTAAATTTATTTTATCTCGCCCTTATAGCCAGTCGCATCAACCGCCTTTAAAAGCTCTTTTTCATCGACCTTGTCATCTGCTATAACGACAGCTTTTCGCTCTTTTAGCGACACGTCTGCCTTTTTTACGCCCTCAACGCTAAGTGCGGCCTTTCTTACTATCGCCGTGCAAAGCGGACAGTGCATGCTGGGTACTGAAATTTCTATCGTTTTCTCAGCGTAGCAACTAAGTACAAGAAGGGCTAAAACTAAAATTTTACGCATAAATTTCTCCTAAAAGCTCCGGATATGTAAGGAGTAAAAGCAAAATCACTCCAAAAAGTATATATATAAGTATCCATTTTTTCTTTTTATAGCTTAGGTTGCAGCTTTTTGGCTTGTAAAACAGAGCAATGCCAGAGATCACAAAGCAAATGACTGCCACGACGCTTAAAGGGACGCGGTACTCGTATAAATTTTGTGTCCAAGATAGAAATGAAAAAGAAGTGCCAAAAAGCAAGAAAAGAAGTGCTGGCAAGCAGCACAAGGTAGCGCCGATAGCACTACCTATGGATGTTAGTATCAGCCAAAAGGCTCTCATTTTAGCTCTGTTGAGACGTAGTCGTAGCTAAATTCTTTTGGCGAATAGTAGTTTTGCGTGTTGCCATCAACCTCAGCGTATGGATAGCCAAAGTTATTTAGTGGTGTTTGCTCTGGAGTTGGCTTTAAGATAAAGTCACGTCCGTAGTTAAAGCCTATCCAGCACATCTCCCAGTTGCCAAAGCAATAATCCCTAACAGCTACGATCTTAGTGTCGTCGTTTGTAAGCTTTTCACCAAGTCTTACTTTTGTAACATCTGCTGGATCAACTGGTATCCAACCATAGCCTTTTAAGTAAAACTCGGCCCTGCAGTGTTGTCCGCCTGAAATTTTAGCCACGCCGTCTTTTGCGCTACCCATTTGATCTGAAAATCTAGACTGACCAACCCTGATACCAAAAATTTCTCTTGCTGGGATGCCAACTGATCTGCAAAGTCCCACAAAAACTGAGTTTATGTCGGTGCATTTGCCAACTAGTTTGCCACTTTCTAGGATCGCTTTAACATCGCCCGTGCCACATCCAAGGACGCTGTTATCACGCTGCATAGTGTTTGCAACCCACGTATATATCGCTTTTGCACGCTCCAAATCGCCCTTTAAATTTCCAACGATATCTAGCGCTTTTGCCCTTACGACGCCATCTGTTGGGATGTGTGAAGTTGGTTTTAAAAACTCCAAAACAGCAGGATCGACCTTCTCATTTGGATCGAAATTTACCTTGCTAAAGTCGGTATTGCGCTCTGTTGTTTGGATCTTAAACTGGATATTTAAAATAGGTCTTTGCTCATTTTCTTCAAATTCGCCATACATTGTTGGTATTAGCGTGTCTGAGATATAGACGTTTTTAGCGGTTGTGTTTATGACGTAGTCTTGGGTTAGTTGCTGATAAGTGGTGCTTAGTGGGAGCGGTAGCCAAATTCTCGAGCTTTTGCCCTTTTCAAGAAGCAGATGTTTGAAATTTACATCAAAATTTCTAACTACTGGGTTTGCTGGCTCATCGCTAGCTAGGGTGACACTTGGAAGCAGACTTGCTGCACCTAAAAAACTACTGAATTTAAAAAAATCTCTTCTTTGCATAAAATGCCTTTTGCTTAATCTTAGCCAAACTTGGCTCTAAAACTGCCTGCTATTCTAGCATAAAATTTTTATTTATGATAAAATCCGCCACATGAAAAAGATTATATTTTTAGGCTTTATAGCGCTATTTTGCAACGGTTGTATTTATATGAATGAGCGTGGAGTTTCGACTCAATATTATAATGATTGTAAAGAGTATTATGACGCGACTGGCACCTACCAAAAAGAGTGTCCGCACAACATCGTCGACTGGAAATAGCGTGGATCTTAGCAAATTTAACGAGCAGCAAAAGCAAATTTTAAATAAAATAAAAAATTTAGCAAATTTTGATTGCGAATTTAGCCTCTCTGATAGCGTAAATGTCAAATTTAAAAATTTAGACCAAGCTAAAAAAGATGAAATTTACAACCTCGCCCTTAGCCTAAAGCCTTGGCGAAAAGGGCCATTTTTACTTGATGATATCTATATAGATAGTGAGTGGCAAAGTTTTATTAAATTTAATATCCTTGCCCCCCACCTAAATTTAGCTGGCAAGTGCGTGGCTGATGTGGGTTGCAACAATGGATATTATATGTTTAAGATGCTTGAGTACGGCCCAAAAAGCATAACTGGCTTTGACCCAAGCGTGCATACATATTTGCAGTTTGCTTTTTTAAATAAATTTATCCGCTCAAATATCAACTATGAGCTTCTTGGTGTCGAGAGCCTGCCAGAATACGCAGCGAAATTTGACACCATTTTTTGCCTTGGCGTGATATACCATAGAAGCGATCCTATTAAAATGCTAAAAGAGCTAAAAACCGCGCTAAATCCAGGTGGTGAGCTATTTTTAGATACGATGTATATAGATATGGATGGCGACTTTGCACTTAGTCCAAAAGATAGGTACTCCAAAATTCCAAATATCTACTTTGTGCCAACGCTTAGCGCGCTTTGTAACTGGTGCGAGAGGGCTAAATTTAAGGATTTTACACTGCTTGATACAAAGGCGACTGATCTAAACGAACAGCGAAAAACACAGTGGATAGACGGAGAGAGTCTTTCAAATTTCTTAGATCCAGAAGACAACACAAAGACCATCGAGGGCTATCCAGCCCCAAAAAGAGCCTATGTAAGAATTAAAATTTAAGGATAAATATGGCAGATGAAAATATTTTTGAAGCAAAAGACGAGTCGCAAATAATCCTCCCAGAGGACGAAAACCCGCTAAGAAACGAGATAAAAACAGCTCCTTTAACAAAGCTAAATTTTAGTGGAACGGCATTTTTGCTTGAGAAAAATCACGCAAAAACTAGATTTTTTACCACAGCTGACATGGTAAGTGATGCTGAGGGGCTCATACATAGCGGCTTTGTCTTCATGGGGGCAAACTACGCAGCACTTTTGGCTATAAATGAAGAATTTTGCGTTAGCATCGGTGCTAGGATAAATTTCTTTGGACCGCTCAAACTTGGCGATGTGGTCGAATTTGACGCACAAGCAAGGTTTGAAGAGAGCAGAAAAAGAGAGGTAAAAGTGATAGGCTACGCAAAAGAGATCAAGATCTTTGAGGGCGTCTTTCAGCTAGTCACGCTTGAAGAGCATATCTTTGTCACTCAGCAAAAAAATATCCAAAAAGAAGCCGCTATAAGACAAAAGAAAGAGCGCGAAGAGGCGCAGGCCAAAAACAACGGCTAAATTTAACTGATGAGATATAAATTCTCATCTTTTAACTTCAAATAAACTCAAATTTTTAAAGACAAATCTTATCTTATTATCTTATTTTAGTAAACGATC
>CABPVN010000002.1:227925-242611 GCA_902460825.1 Campylobacter concisus | reverse complement strand
CTTTCAAAACATTTTTATCAAAAGGAGATTTAGATGACACTTACAAAAGTTAGCTTAGCTGCTTTGGTTGCTTTAGGTGCATTTTCAAGCGTTGCAAGTGCAACTCCACTTGAAGAAGCTATAAAAAATGTAGATCTTTCAGGATTTGCAAGATATCGTTATACAAATGATTTTATAAAAAATTCAAACCAAAATAGTACAGTAAAAAATAGTGGTGCTGGTCATGCTTTTAGAATGCAAACAGCATTTAAAGCTGCGATAGATGATAACTTCTTTGGTGTATTAAATTTAAGATATGATCTAACTGATGATTCTGGTGATAAAAACGCTGCTGGAACAGATAAAACATACACAACAGGAACATTTGGTGTTTATGAGATGTATCTAGGCTACAAAGCTGGCAATACTACAATTACAGCTGGTAAACAACTATTAGGTACATTCTTTGATGACAAAGATGTAGCTGGTACAGGTTTAAAAGTAATAAATACTGATGTTCCAGGTCTTACTTTGGCTGCAGCTGCATTTGATGCAGTACAAAGCGATGGTACAGAATTAGATGGTCCATTACTAAAAACACTTACAGGAAGCATCAGTGACGCTCCTGGCAATATATACTATTTAGGTGCAGCTGGTAGCTATGATCCAGTATCATTTAAAGCAGCTATTGCAAATGTTCAAGAAGTAGCTACACTTTACGGTGCTGATGCTGGTGTTAGCTTCAATGTAACTGATGATGTAAATCTAAATTTAAAAGGTCAATTTGTTCATAATGACTCAGATCACAAAGATGTAGCTGATGCTAACTTCTGGGCAGTTCAAGCTGGCACAAAACTATTTGGCGCTAAACTTAACGCCGGTTATTTAGATTTTGATGCTAAGAACAAAGACAATAATAAAATTTCATTTGTAACACTTGATGCAAATGGCGAACTTATCAACCCAGCAAAAATCCTAAATGGTGTAATGAGTGGTGGCAAACAATACTACAATAACATCAAAGGAAACAACGACTACTGGTTTGTTACAACTGGATATGATATAGATAAATTTGGCTTTGGTGCTGGATATACTCAAGGTAAAGGCTATAGCTGGGCTCTTGGTAAAGAGAGAGCAAAAAGAAACGAATGGTCTCTTGATGCTAGCTACAAATACAGCAAAAAACTTACATTCCTTTCTTGGTATGCAGCTGCTAAAGACAAAAAAGACGGCGAAAGCTACAAACAAAATCGTATCAGATTTGAAGCAAAATATAGCTTCTAAAAACATTTATCCGAGCGAGCTTTCGCTCGGATCTTCTCAACTTCTCAATACTTAATCAAAATCAGCAAATATAACTAATAAAATTTATATAATGCCAAACAAAAAGGCAAAAAATGTATCTTTTTTCTCTCATTACGCATTTAGTTTGCGCCATTATCTTTATAGGATATGTATTTTTTGATGTTTGTATATATCCATTTGCTAAAAAAACGATAAGTCCTCAAACTCTTGAAGCTGTCAAAAAAGCCTACACAAAAGGCAGTGCAAAGGTTTTTGGCACGGCATTTTTACTACTGTTGATAAGTGGGGCATATATGGCAAAGGACTATCTTGGAGGCGATCATGGTTGGTGGCAAAGCAACTTTCAAAAGCTTTTGCTAGCAAAGATCACTGTCTTACTTCTAATGTGTCTTATCACTTTCATCTCTGTTTTTAATGTCACTATCTTAAAAAAGCCAGATCCATTTGGTAAATTTTCACATCTCATAGCTCTTGTGCTTTGTCTAGCAATGGTCATTTTAGCAAAATTTATGTGGTGGCTTTAGCAAAACTTGGCTGTAAATTTAAAGCACAATTTTACAACCAAGCCCAAATAAATTTAGTCTATGCTTTTTAGCTTATCTTTATTTAGCCCCTCTTCTATGCGCTTGATCTCCTCGCTTCCATCTCTCACAACGCTTTTGTCGTATTTTAGATACTCATCTATCTTTTTTGGATACTCGACATGAGTTAGGATAAATTTAAAGACATTTAGCCTAGCCTCTTTTTTATTGTCGCTTGAGACGATCACCCACGGCGAGATACTGTTGTGAGAGGCAAGTAGCATCGAGTATTTGGCGATGGAGTACTGATCCCAAAGCTCTTGCGCTTTTTGATCTACTGGAGAGATCTTAAACTGCTTTAGCGGATCATTTAGACGCTCTTTGAAGCGCTTTTTTTGCTCCTCTTTTGTGATAGAAAGGTAAATTTTAAAGAAAATGATGCCTGAGTTTATGATCATCTCTTCAAATTTTGGCACCTCACGCAAGAACTCTTTATGCTCAGCCTGCGTGCAAAAGCCCATCACTGGCTCTACACCAGCTCTGTTGTACCAGCTTCTATCAAAGATGACGATCTCGCCAGCGCTTGGCAGGTGTGTCACATATCTTTGAAAGTACCACTGCGTCTTCTCGACGTCGCTTGGCTTTGTAAGCGCCACGATACGGCAACCGCGCGGATTTAGATGCTCTGTTAGGCGCTTTATCGTGCCGCCCTTGCCAGCCGCGTCTCGACCCTCCATTAGCATAAGCACCCTAAGCCCCTTGTCTTTGACATGATTTTGGAATTTTAAAAGTTCTATCTGAAGCAGTCTTAGCTCTTCTTCGTAGCCAAGTTTATCGCTTTTTTGGTGTTTTTTATCTTTTGACATCATCGCTCCTTTTAAAAATTTCACGCTTTTTCACGATTTTACTATAAAATAGAATAAATTTAAGAATTTAGACTAAAATCATCTCTTTTGATTTAGCAAGGATTAGCATGTTTTTTAAATTTATTTTTTCTCTTATTTTGTTTGCAAGCTCACTTTTTGCCGAGGTTTTAGACGTCAGTAAGGCATTTGTTTTAAGCTCAAGTATCGACGAACAAGGTGTTGAAATCAAGTTTAAATTTGGTGAAAATATCTACCTTTATAAAGATAGCTTTGAGGTTAAGCTTGGCGAAGAGAAGATAAATTCTTTGCTAAATATGCCAAAGAGTGAAAACACTGGCGAATATGAAATTTACCCAAAAGATTTTTCACTATTTATCCCGCTAAATTTAGTAAAAGAGCATCTTAAAAACGGCAATGCTAGGCTAAATTTAAGCTATCAAGGCTGCGCTAAAAATGGTATCTGTTACCGCCCACAAACTAAAATTTATGACATCTTTGAGAAATTTGGCAAATTTAGCATCATAGCCTTTGAAAAAGAGCAAAAAGATGAAACTAATCCTGAATTTACCGAGCTTTCAGAAGATCAAAGCATCGCAAACGAGCTAAGTAGCAAAAACTTTTTTATCTCGCTTGCGACATTTTTTGGCTACGGCCTCCTACTCTCGCTCACACCTTGCGTATTTCCGATGATACCGATCTTATCAAGCATCATCGTCTCAAAGGGCGGCAGCCTAAATGCTAAAAAAGGCTTTTTGCTCTCGCTAGTTTATGTAGTTGCGATGAGCCTTGCTTACGCACTTGCTGGCGTTGGAGCAAGCCTACTTGGCTTTGGCATCGCAGGGGCCTTGCAAAACATCTACGTGCTTGGCGCATTTGCGACCATTTTTGTCATCTTAAGTTTTAGTATGTTTGGATTTTACGACATCAAACTGCCCTCTAAATTTGAAAATATGATCAACAAAAAGTCACAAAACAGCTCGGGTCTCATCGGCGTTTTCATCATGGGCTTTGCCTCTGCGCTCATCGTTTCGCCATGCGTGGCAGCACCGCTAGCAGGGGCACTTCTATACATCGCACAAAGCGGCGACGCCCTTTATGGCGGCATCATGCTCTTTGTCATGGGGCTTGGCATGGGCGTGCCACTTCTTGTGATAGGCCTAAGCTCTGGCAAGCTCCTGCCAAGACCTGGTGGCTGGATGGATGAAATAAAAAAACTCTTTGGCTTTTTGATGCTCATCATGGCCGTTTGGATACTTGCACGCGTACTTGGAGCGTTTTTTGAGCTACTTGGTTATGGCATCATAGGCGTCTTTGCAGCCATTTATCTTGGGGCGTTTGAAGCAGCAAATAACGGCTGGGCTAAATTTAAAAAAGCACTTTGCATACTAGCTTTTATCTACTCTTTTATGCTAACAATTGGCGCATTTTTAGGCTCAAAAGACGCATTTTCGCCGCTTTCTGGGCTAAATTTAACAAAAAACGAGAGCGAGCTAAATTTCAAACAAGCTAGAAATTTAAACGAGCTAAATGAGATGATAAAAAGCTCAAGCAAGCCAGTGCTGGTGGATTTTTACGCCGAGTGGTGCGCGAGCTGCAAAGAGATAGAGCATATCACTTTTAAAGACGCTGGCGTGAAAAATGCTTTGGCAAATTTTACGCTTATTCGCATCGACGTGACAAGTGGCGGGGCGCAAAATGATGAGATGTTAAGAAATTTTGGACTCATCGATCCGCCTGCACTTCTACTTTTTAAAAACGGCGAAGAGCAAAAATCACTTAGGACGATCGGCTTTATAAATGCTAAAAATTTCATAGCAAAGCTTGAGAAAATTTAGACTTTAGTGGCAAATTTAGCTGGGATTTGTAAATTTATCAGATAAATTTATCTAGGCTTTGCATATCTTACAACTAACTAGAAATACGACAAAGAAGCGAATTTTGGCTATCAAATTTATATCATGCGGTAACGTGAGTAAAATCGCAAAAGCAAAAATTGTAGTCATCCTAAATTTATCAAATTTTAAAATATGCCAACAAATAGAAATAGAAACTAAATTTAGTTTATTACCAAGACAGCAAGACAACTAAAAATTTAATCAAATTTTGCACCAAATCGCGTGCTACAAGACCGTAATGCAAAAACAAAACTAAGTAAAGCCTACGATTATCTTAAATTTATGAAATTTTAAAACATCTCAGCAAATATAAAATTTGCTAAAACGACCCAAACCGAGAGGTCAAAAAACTTCAGTCAAATTTGCAATTTAGAACATCTCAGCAAATAGACAAAATTTTTCAAATAAATTTGAAAATATAAAGTTCGCAGTAAATTTAATCAATAACACGACTAAAAATTAATTAAAACCACGTGCAAGCGAGCTAGACCACAAAATCAAAGACAAAAAATCAGCCAAACCATTACCCAAATTTATAAAAATTCAGTTTTTGCTCTGCCGCAGCAAAAATGCCCAAGCAGAGCAAATTTAGGCTCATTTGCCAAATTTAGCTAGCGCTCTTTGGTGGTCCTCTTCGCTATCGATGCCGATACTTTGACTTTCAACCTCTAGCATCGCTATCTTTTTGCCATTTTCTAGGGCGCGCAGCTGCTCGAGTTTCTCGGTGTTTTCAAGGCTTGAAGGCAAGAGGTCGCAAAACTCTTTTAGGCTTTTTACGCTGTATCCGTAGATGCCAAGATGCGCCTTGTAGCTTTTGCACTCGCTTCTGTTAAATGGTATCCTTGACCTTGAAAAGTAAAGCGCATAGCCCTCAAAATCAGTCACCACTTTGACTAAATTTTTATCATCCGCAAACTCATCGTCCATTTTTTTGTAGCAAGAAAACATAAAGGCATTTTGCCTATTTTGCTCGCAAAAAGCCCTAAATTTAGCGATATTTTCAGGCTCGATAAATGGCTCATCAGCCTGAACATTTATGATGATCTCGCTCCCATTTAGCCCCAAAATTTGCGCCGCTTCGTTTATCCTATCAGTGCCACTTTGATGATCTTTGCTAGTTAGCACAGCTTTTATGCCGTGAGCCTTGGCGATATCAAGCACGCTTGGCTCGTCCACCGCAACCGCCACATCGTCCACGCCGCTTACTCTAAGAGCAGTCGCCACAAACATCGGCACGCCGTTTATCTCTTTTAAAATTTTATTGCTAAACCTTGTTGAGGCAAGGCGGGCTGGGATGATTATCATCGCTCGATCCATTCTAGGACGCACTTCTCTATCTCGTCCTCTTTTATGATATTTTTATGCAAAATTTTCGCGCTAAATAGCGAGTTTATCGAGCTTGGCACGATGTCATTTAAGATTTTAGCGGTCTTTGCGAGCGCATCTTTTTCATCTTTTGTATCTTTGATCTGGCACGCCTTGATCATGCTTGGCGTAAATTTCACCCAGTGCGCGGTCGATGTGATGACGTTTATGCGGCCAGCATCCACCATCTTAAAGCAAGTAGCCGTATGCGGATCGATCGCGTAGCCGTCCTTTGCAAGCTTTGCGATGTATGCCTCGCACTCTTTGTCGTCGCACCAGCTAGCCTCGAAGTCCTCTTTTAGCGCTTCAAGCTCTTGCTTGCTAAGCTTATAAAATTTATTTTTAGCTAGGCTTTGCATGAGTTCATTAGTTCTAACGCTTCCAAATTTATCAAACAGCAAGCGCTCGACGTTTGAGCTTATCAAAATGTCCATGGCTGGGCTTATCGTCTTAACCAGCTTTTTGTCTCTTAGGTCGTAAATGCCGGTGGTAAAAAACTGCGTCAAGATGTTGTTTGCGTTTGAAGCGATCTTGATCTTGCCGATCTTTGCGCCCATTTTTTTAGCGTAATACGCCCCAAGAGCGTTGCCGAAATTTCCACTTGGCACGATGATGTCAAAGCTCTCGTTTGCCTTAAGCGCCTTTTGTTTTAGTAGATTTGCGTAGGCGTAGGCGTGGTAGATGATCTGAAAGAGAATTCTGCCAAAATTTACCGAGTTTGCCGCGCTTAGTTTAAGGCGCTTTTTCTTAAGCTCAGATTTAAATTTATCATTTGCAAGCAGCGTTTTTAGCGCTCTTTGAGCGTCGTCAAAGTCGCCTTTTATGCCAAAAACATTTAAATTTTCACCCTGCATGGTCTGCATTTGCAGTTTTTGCACCTCGCTCGTGCCACCATCTGGATAGAGGCAGACGACCTTGATATTCTCGTCATTTGCAAAGGTTTGAAGTGTCGCAGGGCCCGTGTCACCGCTAGTTGCGCACATGATAAGGTATCTTTCGCTCCTTTCCTTTGCTAGCTGGCTAAGCAGCGAGCCAAAAGGCTGAAGCGCCATATCCTTAAATGCCCTTGTTGGGCCGTGATAGAGCTCATTTACGTATAAATTTTTATCTATTTTTTTAAAAATGACTGGGTGCTTTGGATCATCAAAGCTTGCATATCTTTTGAGCGCTTTTTTGAAAAACGCCACAGATACATCGAATTTAAATAACGAGATGATGTGAAGTGCGAGCTTTTCGTAGCTTAGGCTTGAGAGCTCTTGCCACTTTGCCTTTGTGATCTTTGGTAGCTTTTTTGGCGCGTAAAGTCCGCCGTGAGCAGAGCTTGGGCTAAGCATAGCTGTGCTTAAATTTACATTTTTTACCTTTTCATCTTTCACGCTTCTAGTTGGTGTTAGTCTCATTTTTTGCCTTTTTTAGTTGATTTTTTTATCCAATTTTCATATTTTTTAAAAACATCTTTTGGTTTAATTGCCAAAATTTCTGGGGTTTCGTAGCTATGGTGCTTTCTTATAAATTTAGCCACTTTTTTAAATTTCACGTCTGTTTTTATGAGTAAAATTTGCTCTTTTTCATCACAAAGCTTCTCTTGCCAAAGATAAATGCTCTTTGCGCTAAAGCTACTCACGCAAGCTGCAAGGCCTTTTTTTACGAGCTTTTTGCTTAGTTTTTTTGCCTCTTTTTTCTTTGCGACTGAGGTGATTAAAATTCTCATTTTGATCTAAATTTTCCTTTTAAAAAGTGGCTCATTATAACAAAATGGGCTTAAATTTGCTGCGCCAAAACCTTTTTAAACTCCTCGCTTAGCGTAACTTCAAGCGTAATAAGCGATACTCTCAGCCCAAAATCCTTTACCTTTACATAGTCCTTTTGTGTCATCAAAAGCGAGGTGGCGCCGTAACTTTGCAAAATTTCGCTTAGCTCTTCTTTTGAAAAGTCGTAGTGATCAGGGAAAAAGACCTGTCCCACGCACTCGCTAAAAAATGCTTCAAGGCGGGCTGGGTTTGCTATGGCGGTGACTAGCACCATTTTTTCGCTTTTATTTAAAATTTCACTCTTCCTAAAGTGAGTTTGCCCCTCGCACGCTATAAAATCACCAAATTTATAAAAGCTAAATGGATATCTATAAGCCCCACTTGGCAGGCAAAACTTTAGCTTTGGCTCTGGGTTTGGACGCACCAAGATGTCAAATTTAGCTATGTCAAATTTAGAAAATCCATCATCTAGCAAGATATACTTCGCACCATGGGTTTTGGCGTAGTTTATGGCTATTTTTCTATCTTCGCTAACGATCACATTTGCGTTTTTAAGGCTTGTAGCGTATATCATCGCCTCATCGCCACTTGCCGCCACGTCAAGTAAAATTTTGCCGTTACGAGCGACAACTTGCATGCCTTTGCTCTTTCTTTTATAACCTCTAAGGATGATAAAGGCGCCCCCATAATTCTTAGCGATAGCGACGCAAAGTGGGGTCTTGCCGCTTCCTCCAAGGGTTAAATTTCCAACGCTAATTATCTTTATACCAAAGTCTTTTTTTTGTGCGCTAAATTTCTTACAAACAACTACTAAAGTGTAGATAAGACTTAGTGGCAAAAGTAAAAATGCTAGTAAAATTTGAAAGAAATTTGGGCGAAAGAAGTAGTCATTCGCCCAAGAGTGTAAAAGGATGTTAAATTTCTTAAACACGAGATTTAGAAATTTCTTTTACTGTGTTGCAGATGTATTGCACCTCTTCGTCGCTCAAACTATGATAGATAGGTAGCGACAAGACTTGTTGATACGCTTTTAGAGCATTTGGGAAGTCATTTACTTTAAGCGAATATTTATTTTTATAATAGCTTAGCAAATGTATCGGTATGTAGTGCAGCGAAGTGTGAATTCCACGCTCCAAAAGCTCTCTAGCAAAGCTGTCGCGGTTTTTATTTATCTTGATGATGTACTGAGTGTAGATGTGCTCGCGTTTTTTGACTGGAGTTGTGATGTTGTGACACTCTTTAAGCTCTTTATCGTAAATTTCAGCGATCTTTTTTCTACGTTTTATAAGCTCGTCTGTCTTTTCAAGCTGAGCGATAGAAAACGCCGCATTTATCGAGTTTATGTCGTATTTTAAACCTATATCAACGACGTCGTAGATGTAGCTTAAACTACCAAATTTATCTATACCATTTACAAGGGCGTAGTTACGAAGAAGTTTTGCTTTTTTATAGACCTCTTCGTCATTTGTCGTGAAAAATCCAACTGTAGAGATAGGATTTTGCACGCGTGAGTTTGTCTGAAAGCATGATAAAAACGAGTCTGAACCAACCTTTTTGCCATTATATGTTAGTCCTATGCCTCGGTTTGCATCATCTAAAACGACGATGCCGTATTTTTCGCAGATAGCCTTTATCTCATCAAGCTTAGCGCTTTGTCCAGCGATGTGTGAGATAAAAGCACATTTTAATTTTTTGTGATTTTGCTCTTTTAGCACCTTTTCAAGGGCTTCTGGGCTGATGTTAAAGTCCTCTTCGTCGATATCAACAAAGATAGGCTCAGCATCAAAATGTCTAACTGCTTGAGCCACGCTAGGGAAGGCATTTACTGAGCAGATGACCTTGTCACCGCGCTTTGTATCCATCGCACTTAGAGCCAGATGATGCGCTGCTGCGATGTTATTTGTAGTGACAACAAATTTAGCACCAAAGTACTCTTTTAGCTTTTCTTCAAATTTAGCAACCGTATCGGTGGTATTTTCAGAATGCAAAGCCTCTTCGATAAGCTCACTCTCACGCTCAGTGATAGTTGGTTTGTAAAACGGAATTTCTCTCATCTTTAATCCTTTAAATTTTCACTATCAACGGCATTTGTCGTTTAAACCTGTTTGACACAACTCTATTTTCTATATCCAAGACCGCTTTTGATCCAAACTTTTTGATGACCTGCTCCTTGTTATTTTCTAAATTTTGTAAAATCTCGTCGATAACAGCATAGCTGTAACCTATGTCGCCCTCGTCGCTTTGTCCATCCCAAAGATCAGCAGAAGGCGCTTTTTTGATAAAATTTTCATCAACACCAAGATATTTTGCAAATTCAAAAATTTCACTCTTATAAAGCTCTCCGATAGGATTTATCGCGCACGCCAAATCCCCAAATATCGTGCCATAGCCAAGCATAAGCTCACTTTTGTTGCTTGTGCCGATGACTAGAGCGTTTATACTAGATGAATAATCATAAAGCAAGCTCATTCTAACTCTAGCTGCTAAATTCCCTTTTCTTAAATTGCTTAAATTTGCATCTATCGTTTCGTAAAAAGCATTTAAAATGCCCTCTATGGATAAAACCTTGTATTTTATGTTTAGTTTTTCGCATAGATTTAAGGCATCGTCCATATTTTCCTTGTTTGATGATGCTGTTGGCATGATGAGTGCATGAGTTTCATCTGGCTTTGCTCTCGCACAAAGTGTCGCAACCACAGCAGAATCAATACCGCCGCTTACGCCTAATAGTAGTTTTTTACCTTTAGTTTTATCTTTTAAGCTAAAAACTAAGGTTTCTTCTATTTTTTGATACCCCTTCATTGTCCCTTTGCCTAAATTTGCTTCCTTTTGCAAAAATTATACTAATTAAATTTAAAATTTTTCTTTAAGTTTAAGTAAAAAGATGCAAATATTTAAGAAATAATAAATTTAAGGTAAAAAATGAGAGTAATGCATAAAAATTTTGGCGATTTTGGAACAAATTGCTACATCGTTACCAAAAATGGCTCAAGTTTGGTGATAGATCCAGGCGACGGCGCAAAAGAGTGGGTTTTGCAAAATGCACAAAATTTAAAGGCGATACTTTGCACTCATGGGCATTTTGACCATATTTACGACGTGAGCGAGCTAAAAAATGAGCTAAAAATCCCAGTTTATATCAATAAATTTGATGCTTTTATGTGTGAGAGTGACATTTTTGGCTATATGAAAAACACCTTTGTGCCAGATGTTTTAGCTCAAGGCGATGAGAGCTTTGTAGTGGGTGACTTTTCTTTTAAATTTCACCATTTTCCAGGGCATACACCGGGTTGCTCGATGATAGAGATAGATGACGCGATCTTTAGTGGAGATTTTTTATTTAAAGGTAGCATCGGACGCTGGGATTTTCCATTTTCAGACAAAAACGAGATGCTAGAAAGCCTAGAAAAATGCAAAAGTCTAAAGGGTGACTTTGTACTTTACCCAGGACACGGCGAAAGTAGCACGCTAAAAGCCGAGCAACAAGAGCTTGATAGATGGGTAGAGATCGTTAAAAGGTCTTGATTTTTGGAGCGCGACTAAATTTTTGCATTTTAGAAATTCGTACTTATCTTACAAGATGATGTCGTGAATGTGTGTTAAGAAGTGTTTAGAAATCTAAATTTATGAGTTAAATTTAAAGAGCAAGGCTGGTTGCCCTGCTCTAGGAGTTTTACTCGACTTCAGCGTCTATGACGTCGTCGTCTTTTTTGTTATTTCCGCCGTTTGAGCCAGCGTTTTCATCTTTTTTATACATAGCTTCTGCTAGTTTGTGGCTAGCTTTGCTTAGAGCTTCTACTTTTGCATCGATCTGCTCTTTTGAAGAGTTTTCATCTTTTAAGACCTCTTTTAGGTCATTTAGCGCAGCTTCGATGTTACTTCTATCCTCAGCTGGGACTTTCTCGCCAAGCTCGCTCATGCTCTTTTCAGTTTGATGAACTAGTGCGTCTGCTTGGTTTCTAGCTTCTACTGCGTCTTTGCGCTTTTTATCCTCTTCTTTGTGAAGCTCAGCATCTTTTACCATGCTGTTTATCTCATCTTCGCTAAGACCGCTTGATCCTGAGATAGTGATGTTTTGGGCTTTGCCAGTCGCTTTATCTTTTGCTGAAACGGTTAAAATTCCGTTTGCGTCGATATCAAATTCAACTTCGATTTGAGGCACACCTCTTGGAGCTGCTGGGATACCTTCGAGGTTGAAGTTACCAAGTGATTTATTATCCCTTGCAAACTCACGCTCACCTTGTAAAACCATGATAGTAACGGCACTTTGGTTATCTTCAGCAGTTGAGAAGACTTGACTTTTCTTAGTTGGTATAGTTGTGCCTTTTTCGATGATCTTAGTCATCACGCCGCCAAGTGTCTCAATACCAAGGCTAAGTGGAGTAACGTCAAGAAGTAACACGTCTTTTACGTCGCCTTTTATAACCGCACCTTGGATCGCAGCACCGATAGCTACGACTTCATCTGGATTTACGCTCTTATTTAGCTCTTTGCCAAATGCCTTTTTAACCTCTTCTTGAACAAGTGGCACACGAGTTGAACCACCGACCATTACGACCTCTTTGATGTCGCCCTTGCTTAGGCCTGCATCTTTGATGACTTCATTTATCTTAGTGATAGTCTCACCCACAAGTGAGTCGATCATACCTTCAAATTTAGCGCGAGTTAGCTTTTTGACAAGGTGTTTTGGACCAGTCGCATCAGCTGTGATAAATGGTAAATTTATCTCAGTCTCTTGAGCTGAGCTTAGCTCTTTTTTAGCATTTTCAGCGGCTTCTTTTAAACGTTGAAGTGCCATGATATCGCCTTTTAGATCGATACCAGTTTCGTTTTTAAACTCACTTACCAACCAGTCGATGATCTTGTTATCAAAGTCGTCGCCGCCTAAGAATGCGTTACCGCCAGTTGCCAAAACTTCAACGATATTATCTCCAGTTTCTAGCACTGTAACGTCAAATGTACCACCACCTAGGTCATAAACTAAAATTTTCTCAGCCTCTTTTTTATCAAGACCATAAGCAAGTGCCGCAGCTGTTGGCTCATTGATGATACGAAGTACATTTAGACCAGCGATTGTTCCAGCTTCTTTTGTAGCCTTTCTTTGGCTATCGTTAAAGTATGCAGGCACAGTGATAACCGCGTCTGTCACACTCTCACCAAGATATGCTTCAGCGTCTTCTTTTAGTTTGATAAGAATTTTTGCTGAAATTTCTTGCGGAGTATAGACCTTGCCAGCGATCTCAACCGCGCAAGCGCCATTTCTATCTACGACGTGATATGGCAAGCGAGCCTTTGCCTCTTCAGCATTTTTTTCATTGCTCATCAAACCCATGATACGTTTGATAGAATATATCGTTTTTTCAGGGTTTGTAACTGCTTGACGTTTTGCAACATCACCTACTAAAATTTCACCTTTGTCTGTAAAAGCAACAACAGATGGAGTTGTGTTTTTACCCTCTTTGTTTGGGATAACCTTGCTCTCGCCGCGCTCAAAAACGCTCACACAAGAGTTTGTTGTACCTAAGTCTATACCTATAACTTTTGACATATTTTTCCTTTATTAGATTTATTTTTTAAATTTAGTTTGCCACACTAACCATAGCTGGGCGCAAAACCCTACCATTTATCATATAGCCTTTTTGTAAAGCTTGCACGATCTGACCGCTTTGCTTCTCCTCGCTATCGACCCTTAAAACGGCATTATGCACATTTGGATCAAACTCGGCATCAGTTGCGATCTCGCTCACGCCATGCTTTTCAAAACATTTCTTAAACTGATTTATCGTTATCAAAATGCCCTCTTTGATCTTTTTAGCAAATTCATCATCCTCTGGGTCAAAATTTGCAGCGATCTCAAGCGCATCTATGACTGGTAGCAAGTCCCTTGCAAATTTCTCATTTGCATAGCTTGCAACATCTGCCTTCTCTTTTTCATAACGCTTTTTAATATTTTCAAACTCAGCATTTGCTCTGTAATATTTATCAGTGATCTCGCCAAGCTCTTTTTCGAGCTTCTCAACTTTTGAGATATCGCCAAGTGCGTCTAAATTTACGCTATCGTTAGCTGCCTCTTGCACTGGCTCGACCTCAGGTAGATTTTGCTCTTTTACCTCTTCGCTCACGCGGCCTCCTTTATTAGATTTATAAATTTCACATAATCAGTATAAACACTGCCAGCGCAGATCATCTGCGCCTCGCTACCAAGGTAGTTTGCTTTAAATTTAAGCCCCATGTAATTTTCATCAAACATAGGAGAAAATGTAAGTTCTTCATCCATCTGCAAGCTAAAACTTGGGTCAAAAACCATCTTAAAGCTTCTATCCTTAAACATATCAAAGGCTAAAATTTCATTTTCTTGGAAGTAAATTTTAGTCCTTTTAAGCTCTCTTATCTTGTTTTTTAGTTCGCTTAAGCCAACTTGAGAACAGATAAGCTCAAGCTTGTCTAAACTAACTCCGGTAAGGTTGTTTAAAAATTTATAAGTCCTGGCATCAAATTTAATAGCAATCTCATCGCCACTAAAATTTAAAACCAGATATCTATCATTTAAATTTAAAATTTCTAGCAACTCCTTATCGATCGTGCCAAAAATCATACAATAAAGCTCAAATTCATCACAGAGCATCTTTAAGCTTCTTGGATCATTTATCTCTAAATTTATGTCGCTTTCAGCAAAAATTTCACTCCAATATCTTCTCATCGCAGCAATAGTTGGGATCCTGCCGCCACTGATGTGAAGCTTTGTGATCTCGCCCTCATCTGAAAGCTTTTTGAAATAAACACGTATCGTAGATGCCGGTATCGCCACGCTCATGCGAGAGCCAAGCTCATTTGAGCCAATAGGCGCATTGTCCTGCAAATAGGCTTCAATGATAGAATTTAGTATCAAATCGCGTTTATTTGTTTTACTCACTTTTAGCACTCTTTCTTTTTAATTGCTAAGCGGATTATACAACTTTAGTTTATCAATGTCAAGTATATAAGTTAAAAAAATTTATTTATAT
>CABPVN010000002.1:219912-227651 GCA_902460825.1 Campylobacter concisus | reverse complement strand
ATACTATTTTACATTATTTATATAATATTTTAGGTATATTTAATGATAAATAACGTATAATTCTTCAATGATTGAAACAAGTGATATATTTAATTTGCTTCACAATGCAGTTGAGGCAAAAAATATCGGTAAGAAAATTTCACAAGCAAAAATGGCAGAGGATCTTGGCGTGCCGATGAGGACATATCAGGACTGGAGGCTTGGTAACTCAAAGCCGCAAGCTGCTGCTGCTGTTTGCAAACTGCTATGTGAGCTTGACGATGATGAAATATTATTTGTTGTCAATAAGATGAGAAAATTGCTAGGAAAATAGATGGAAAATTTAACACAAAAAGAGAGAATCGACCTTGAGAGCGTTTTTGCAGTCATTTGCACTAAAAAAGAGTCAAAAATTTTAGTTACCTACAAGGATCTATGCTCGGCTGCAGCTTCAAAATTTCATGTAGTTAAAAACAAGATCAAAAAAGCAAGAGAAAAAAGAGCCAAAATTTAGTATTTTTGGCTTTAAATTTAAGCGTTTTGATAAGGGCTATAAATTTAGGCTTTTATCAAAACAAATTTCATCCTACCTATTTATATAGGGTTTTGCTCCACTTATCTTAATGAGCATCTATCTTGGCTACCAAATGGTGGCTCCAATAGCTAACCCTAAATTCTTCAAATTTAATGTCACCATTCTATTTTATCCGCTTCTTTATTGCGTATTCTTTTTACATTTCTTATCTATAAATTTTGGGAGTTTTTTGCAAGGTCTATGAGCAAAGACGGGCTAAATAGAATGGAATTTGAAATTTCAGAGCTTGCAAAGGCGGTCGGTTTTAACGTCATTTCAAAAGATAGAAACCCAGCTTGGAAGCCTATAAATGATAAATTTGCAAACGATATTTTAGAAGAGCTTAAAATTTATAAGCAAAATGCAAGGATAACAGCTGTGCATGCTGGACTTGAGTGTGGAGTGCTTTTAGAGAAAAAAGCGGGTCTTAGTGCATGTTCTATTGGACCAAACATCTACTCACCTCACTCTACTAGAGAGCACTGTGAAGTCACCTCTGCACTTTTTATAGAAAAAGTCGTTCGTGGTATCGTTAAAAAATATAACTCATAAAAAACTAAAATTTGCTAGAAATTTCTAGCAAATTTTATATTTCAAAGCATCTAAACAAATTCACCCGCATGCACGAGCAAATTTAGATTATTTTCCAAACTCATAAACGATCTTGCCACTTTTTATAGTAGTAGTCGCTGCGCCTTTTAGCTTTTTGCCAAAGAGTGGAGAATTTACTGATTTTGAGCGATTTATCTTCTCGTCATAAACGTACTCGATCTCAGGGTCTATCACCGCGACGTCAGCTAGCATGCCCTCAGCAAGTCTGCCTTTATCTTTTAAATTTAGCATCTTAGCCGCATTTGTAGATGTTAGCTCCACCATGCGCTCTAAGCTTATAACGCCCTCATTTACGAGCTTAAGAGTGAGTGGCACAAGGGTTTGAAGTCCGATGATACCAAATGGCGCCTTGTCAAATTCCACTATCTTTTCGTCCGTGTGGTGCGGGGCATGATCGGTAGCGATAACATCTATAAGTCCGCTTTTTAGCGCCTCTCTTACCGCTTTTACGTCGCTTATCTCACGAAGTGGCGGCGACATTTTGAAATTTGTATCGTAAGCATTTTTCAAAATTTCATCGTCACTAAAGCTAAAGTGGTGGGGTGTGGCTTCGCAAGTGATGTTTATGCCCTCTTTTTTGCCCATTTCGATGATCTTTAGCGAGTACTCTGAGCTTACGTGAGCGATGTGGATGTGGGCTTTAGTGAGCTTTGCAAGTAGCATATCACGGCTCACTGCGATCTCCTCTTTCTCTCTCGCCATGCCACGAAGTCCAAGTATGGCCGAGACCTTGCCCTCGTGCATGACGCCCTGCCTGCAAAGCGAGCAATCCTCTGAGTGACTTATGCAAAAGCTATTAAACATACTTGAGTACTCAAGTGCCGCTCTCATCACGCTTGAGCTTGTAACTGGCAAGCCATCATCGCTAAATGCAACTGCGCCAGCCTCTATAAGATCGCCCATCTCGACGATCTCGTTGCCACCAAGCCCTTTGCTGATGGCTGCGATTGGCAAAAGATCGATGAGACCGCAGTTTTTAGCCTTTTCTATCATCGCCCTTGTGATCGAGGCGTTGTCATTTACTGGGTTTGTGTTTGCCATGCAAAGGCAGGTGGTCACTCCTCCAGCCACGGCCGCCTGCGAGCCTGAGATGATGTCATCTTTATACTCTTGACCAGGATCGCGAAAATGCACGTGCATGTCGATAAGTCCTGGCATGACGAGCTTATTTGTAGCGTCTATGACCTTATCAGCCTCAAATTTCTCACTTCCGATTTTGGCTATTTTGCCGTTTTCTATTAGGATATTTGCCTTAAATTTCTCGTCGCTATTTACGATAGTGCCGTTAATTATTGCTATTTTCATCGTTAGCCCCTATTTTTTGCAAGCGTATTTAGTATCGCCATTCTTATAGCAACGCCGTTTTCAACTTGATTTAGTATGACTGAGTGCGTGCCATCAGCCACGTCTGAGTTTAACTCCACGCCCCTATTTATTGGTCCTGGGTGCAGTACGATCGCGTCAGGCTTTGCTAGCTTTATCCTATTTTTATTTAGTCCAAAGAATTTCGAGTACTCCCTCGAGCTTGGAAACGCTACGTCCGCACCGCCACGCTCTAGCTGGATGCGAAGCATGATGATGACGTCGCTGCCCTCGCAAGCCTCCTCCATGTTTTTGCAAATTTGAGATTCAAATACCTCAGCGTCTTTTGGCATCATCATCCTTGGCGCAAAGAGCTTTAAATTTATGCCAAATTTCTTCATCGCCCAGATGTCAGACCTTGCCACGCGGCTTCTAGCGATGTCACCGATGATCGCCACGTTTAGGTTTTTATCCAAAATTTTACCATGCTCTCTTAGCGTGAAAAGATCAAGCAAAGCTTGGCTTGGGTGCTCATTTGTGCCGTCCCCTGCATTTACAACGCTAGCTTCTGTCCTATCAGCTGCAAATTTCGCCGCTCCAGAGCTTGGGTGACGAAGCACAATGATGTCAGTTCTCATAGCAGCCATGTTGTTCATCGTGTCATTTAGGCTCTCACCCTTTGTCACGCTCGAGCTTGATGAGCTAAAATTTATCGTATCAGCTCCAAGCCTCTTTGCCGCGATCTCAAAGGATGTTCTAGTTCTAGTCGAGTTTTCATAAAATGCGTTGATCGTGGTCTTTCCACGAAGGTAGTCATTTTTTTTCACTTGGCTTAAATTTAGCTCCTTAAACTCTTTCGCCGCCTCTAGAAAATATAAAATTTCTTCCTTGCTAAGCTCTCTAGTTCCTATCAAATCTTTATGTTTGTAGCCCATTTTAAGCCCTTTTTGATCTATTTTGCTACAAAGTCACAAGCCGGTTTGTAGCCGTTGTCGCAAGCTTTTTTAAACAAAGCTTTTGCCTTCTCTTCGCTTTTTGCTTCATTGTCGTCTTTATCTTTTATAAGGCCATAAGCTGTCATTTCGCCTAGTTTTTCGCAGGCCATGCCCTCATTTTCATCGCACATTTTCGTAAAAATTTTCTCAGCCTGAGCTCTATCTTTTGCCACGCCATCGCCGTTAAATAGCATGATCGCATTCATCGTGCAAGCTTTTTTCTCGCCCTTACCGCAAGCTTTATTAAAGTAAAGGTAGGCCTCTTCAAAATTTCTCTTTGCATAAAGCTCATTTGCTTTATCGTAATTTTCACTCGCAAAAGCATTGAACGCAAAAAGTGCCGCCGCTAAAACTAAAATTTTCTTCATATTTTCTCCTTATTTAAATAACTTTGGATGGTGTTTTTTCATATATTCAACTATCTCTATGACCTCGTCGCTACCGCTAGCATCAGAGTTTTCTAACGCATCGTCGATGCACTCGACATAGAGATTTGCCGCCTCTTCAAGCTTGTCTTTTTTCACGCCAGCATAGTAAAACATCGCTTCAAGCACCATGCTAAGCTCGTAGCTAAGCTCCTCTACGCTTACCTCTTCTTCTTTCATATCTCCTCCTGTGTTTTTTTAGTTATTAGATCAACTATCTGCGCCTTGATCGGCTCATAACTAAAGCCATCTTTGAAATTTGCAAACAAGCCGCCACTTGCATTGACGTGTCCGCCGCCGCCAACTAGGTGTTTTGCCATGGCGCTAACGTCAAGCTTGCCATTTGCACGAAAGCTTAGCGTTTTTTTATTTGTCACGTCGATAAAGAAGTCAAATTCAGGATTTGCCACCAAAAAGTCGTTGCCGATAACCGAAACATTGCCGACATTGTAGGTTAAAATTCCTTTATGATCTTTATAGCTTATGCTAAATTTCTCTTTGTTTTCACTAAGTTTTTTTACGACGTAGTTTGAGATCAGGTTACTTAGCGTGTCGTCTTTCTCCTCTTTGAAAAATGACTTTTTAATAGCATGCACCTGCATATCAAGGCCGATATAGTCGTTTTTCTCGTTAAAAAATTTGCTAGCTTCTTTTAAGATGTGATCCATATAAAGGTTGTTTTCAGCTTCAAACATCACTTTATTTATCTCTTTAGCGTTTGCCACAAGCCCCAAGCAGACCTTGCCCATCTCGAAATTTTTATCATCTTTTAGCCAGATATCCACGGCATTTACGACGTCGCTAAAAATTTCAAGCTCTTTGTTTTTACCAAAAATACCCGCAAAAAAGTCGTAAGTGATCTTTGTAGCGCACCTTGAACTATCTAAAAAATACCATGAGTAAGCGCTCGCGCACTCGGCACCGCTTTGGTGATGATCTAGCAAAAATAGCTTGATATTTTTACCATCTATCATCTCCTCAAAGCTCTCGCACTGAGCCAGGCTTAAATTTAGATCGGTGATCAAAATGACGTTTTTATCATCATTTGAGGCGTCTATCTCAGATAGAATTTGAGCAAATTTATCATCTATCTCTCTGCCGTAGTTTGAGTTTAGAAATTTCACATCTTTGAAGTAAAAATTTGTTATGTATTGTGCGCCGTATCCGTCAAGATCGGTGTGTGAGAGGTGATAAATTTTCATCTTTTTCCTTTATAAATTTTCTATTTCTATGACGCCAACTGTTTCAAATGGCGTATTTGCCGAGATCTCAGCAAAGCTTAGCACCACTATATCGATGGCGAAATTTGCGCAGATATTTGCTATAAATTTGCGCAAGCTTGGCTCCACGCAAAGCACCATCTCCCCGTGCTGGCTCATCGGTCGCTTCTCTTTTTCACGCCTAAGTGCTTGCACGATAGATGATGTCTGCGCCACGTTTATCATCAAGTGATAGGCTCCGTCTTTATACTGCACCGCGTCCATTAGCTTTTGCTGTGCGGCGGTGTCTAGGATATAAAAATTTAGCTGTCCCTTTTCATCTACATAAAGCGAGGTGATGACACGCGAAAGTGCTGCACGCACGTGCTCGATGATCATGTCTAAATTTTTACTAACCTCGGCGATGTCGCTGATGGCTTCAAGTATGCTAAGTAGGTCTTTGATCGGGATATTGTCTTTAAGCAGCGTTTTTAAGACCTTTTGGATCAAATTTATAGGTGCGATCCTGAGCGTATCCTCGACCACGACTGGGTAGTCGATCTTTAGTTTGTCTAGTAAATTTTGCGTCTCTTGGCGAGTTAGAAGCTCGGCTGCATTTTGCTTGATAAGCTCGCTCATGTGCGTTGAGATGACGCTTGCAGGATCAACTATCGTATATCCGCTAAGTATGGCGTCCTCTTTGACGCTAGCATCGATCCAAAGAGCGTCTAGCCCAAAAGCTGGCTCTTTTGTGGGAATCCCCTCGATATCTTCGCTCACTAGACCACTATCCATCGCTAGAAATTTATCAGCGTAAATTTCTCCCTGACCGATCACGATGCCTTTTAGCTTGAAGCGGTACTCGTTTGGTGGGAGCTGGAGGTTGTCGCGTATCCTTATCTTTGGCATCAAAAAGCCAAGGCTTGAAGCGATATTTCGCCTCATAGCGCGAATTCTCTCAATGAGATCCACGTCAGCTAGCTTTAGTAGGCCATATCCCAGATCAAGCTCTAAAATTTCAAGCTTTAAGATGTCATTTATCTTTGTCTCTTCTTCTCTTGCAATCTCTTCGTCGCTCTTCTTTGGTGCCTTAGCAGCCCCGCCACTTGCAGCTGCTGCCCCTGCCCCACTTGGCGCAGCGGCTCCAGCTTTTTTAGAAGCAGTTTTCTCTTTTGGTGCAAGGTTTAAATTTAGCCCGCCATCTTTGGTCTGCTTGATGATGTAGCCAAGCCCCAAAAATAACAGCGCTATAAAGCCAAGCGAAAGCGTCGGAAGTCCTGGCACAAGGGCAAACATAAATAGTATGAAGCCCACTATCAGCAAGGTTTTATAATCCCCTAATAGCTGATTTAGCGTGCCTTCTGCAAAGTCCTCGTCGTCTTTGCTGGCCCTTGTGATGATGATAGCAGTCGCTGTTGAAGTGATAAGTCCAGGTATCTGGCTCACAAGGCCATCACCGATAGTTAGGATCGTGTAGTACTGAGCCGATGTCGCCATATCAAGGCCGTGTTGAAACGAGCCGATAGCAAAGCCGCCGATGATGTTGATGATAGTGATGATGATGCCAGCAACGGCGTCACCTTTTATAAATTTAGACGAACCATCCATCGCGCCGTAGAAATTTGCCTCGCCGATGATGGCTTGACGTCTTTCGCGCGCCGTTTTTTCGTCTATTAAACCTGCGTTTAGGTCCGCATCTATCGCCATTTGCTTACCAGGCATCGCATCAAGTGTAAAACGTGCTTGCACCTCACTCACGCGGGTTGAGCCCTTTGTTACGACCATGAAATTTATGAGCACCAAGATACAAAATACGATGGTGCCGATGACAAAGTTGCCACCAACGACGAAATTTCCAAAGCTTGAGATGATCTCGCTGACCGCTTCTGGACCGTTGTGACCCTCGCTTAAGATCATACGCGTGGTTGCTATGTTTAGCGAGAGGCGAAAAAGCGTGATGATGAGAATGAGCGTCGGAAACGTGCTAAGGTCAGTTGGTTTTGGCACGTAAATAGATATCAAAATAATAAGCACTGAAATCGAGATCGAAAGTGCCAAGAAAAAGTCAAGGACCGCGCTTGGAAGCGGCACGATGATGATAGCAAGGATGGCAACGATGATGCCAACGATGCTAAGACTTTTAAATTTGACAATTGGCGCAAGAAACGGTGCGACAAGAGTCAAGATATTATTTTTTTGCTTTGCCAACTTTACTTCTTAACGATGTCACTTAGTTTGATCGCGTCAAGCATCTCGTCGATCTTGCCTTGAAGGCCGCTAAACATTGACCAAATTTGACAGCTTGAGGCTTTGTTTGACGGGCAACCAAGCGCTGAAGATGAGCACTCAAAGACGCTTAGTTCGCGCTTTTCGGCGCATTCGATTATCTTTTTTATACTTAGATTTTCAGGTTCGCCGTTTAGTGCAAATCCGCCATTTGCTCCTTTAAATGACTTTAAAACTCCATCTTTTGCTAAATTTTGTAAAATTTTTGCCAGAAAGCTTTTTGAAATTTTAAGCTCATTTGAGATCGTATCAACATCAACTGGTGATGATTTTTGAGATATTAAAATAAGCGAAAGTAGAGCGTATTCGCTTGCCTTTGTAAAAAGCATTTATCTTCCTTAACTCTTTAAATAGCCCTAATTTTATT
>CABPVN010000002.1:180773-218975 GCA_902460825.1 Campylobacter concisus | reverse complement strand
TGATGAAAGAAGGCAAAGTCATCTGTCCTTATTGCGGGACAGGCTGTCAAGTAACCTTGCACGTGGAAAACAACGTCGTTCGTGCCGCTACTGGCGTCGAAGACAATCCAGTCAATCAAGGAAATTTATGTTTAAAAGGCTTTTATGGCTGGGACTACGTTGCAAGTCCAGACAGACTTACAAAGCCGCTTATTAGAAAGAAAAATGGAGTCTTTTCAAAGGATGGTGAATTTGAAGAGGCCAGCTGGGACGAGGCGCTTGATCTTGTCGTAGAAAAGATGAAAGAGGCAAAAGAGAAATACGGCCCTGACTCACTAGCAGGAAACTTCTCAGCACGCTGTACGCTTGAAGACAACTACGTCGCTCAAAAGCTAATGCGTGCTGTAATTGGTACAAACAACGTCGATCACTGCGCTAGAATTTGACACGCTCCGACAGTAGCAGGACTTGCTAAAACAATCGGAAACGGAGCTGCCACAAATAGCTTTACAGAGATTGGCACTTATAGTAACTGTATATTAATGATAGGCTCAAACCCAGAAAATGGTCACCCAATCGCAGCTATGCACATCCAAAGAGCGCTAAACCGCGGTGCAAAACTGATCGTTATCGACCCTATAAAGACTGAGTTTGCAAGTAGAGCAGACATCCACTTGCAGCTAGAGCCTGAGCACAACATCCCTGTTATCAACGCACTTCTTTACACTATCATCGAAGAAGGCCTTGTAAATGAGGAATTTGTAAGAGATCATACAATAGGCATCGAGTATGTCAAAGAAGCTGTAAAAGACTATGCGCCAGAAGTTGTAGCAAAATACACAAGGCTAAATCCAGAGGATATCAGAGCAGCTGCTAGAATGTATGCCACCACAAAACCAGCCGTCATCACTCACGGCATGGGCGTAACTCACTTCAACCACGGCGTTGGCGGAGTTTGCGACGTATCAAATTTATTCTTGATCACTGGTAATATCTGCGAGCTTGGCACAGGCGACTTGCCGCTTAGAGGTCAAGAGAACGTTCAAGGCTGCTGCGACATGGGCGTTTTACCAAACATCTTCCCAAATCTTGGCTCAGTCACTGACCCAGAACAAAGAGCTTGGTTTGAGAAAATGTGGCACCTAGAGCCTGGATTTTTAAACTCAAAGATAGGTATCCATAAAACTGAAGTACCTGATGCGATCCTTGATGGCAGAGTGCATTTCTTCTGGACTATCGGTGAAAACCCAGTCATCTCTGAGCCAAATACAAACCACTTCTTAAAGGGCATCGCAAATGTCGATTTCTACGTGGTTCAAGATCTATTTTTAACTGAGACTTCACTAAAAGCTGACGTCGTTCTCCCTGGCGTTGCAAGTAGCGAAAAAGAGGGTCTTTACACAAACGCAGAGCGCCGTGTCCAGCACAACGAAGCTGTCATCACACCTCCAGGTGATGCTAGACAAGATTGGTGGATCGTTTGCGAGATCGCACGTCGTTTGGGCGCAACTGAGGGCTTTAACTTTAACTCTCCAGAAGAGATTTGGGAAGAAGTTAGAAAATGTGACCCTAGACGCTACGGCGGCATGAGCTACTATAGACTTAAAAAATATCACGGACTTCACTGGCCATGCCCAACTGAAGATGATATGGGTGGTCAAAGCCTCTATCTTGATAAGAAATTCTTTACCCCTGATGGCAAAGGTCGCTTTGTGCCATGCCTATTTGTGGATAAAGCTGATGAGATCGAGAGCGCAAAACTTGAGTTTGCTAAGAAGATGAATATGTCGCCTGAGTATCCTATCATGGCTGGTTCAGTCGATGAGAAGACTGACGCTGAGTATCCGATACAGCTTTTAACTACAAGAAAAGTTTATCAATACACAGTTGGCACTATGACAAGACGCTCACGTGCTATCGAAGAGGGCGGAGATAGTATCGGACCTATCGCTGAGATGAGCCCAGCGCTTGCAGAGAGATACGGACTAAAACAAGGCGACTTTATCAAAGCTTGGAGTAGATACGGCTACATCGTCGTAAAAACTGAAGTGACTGACATCGTGCCTGATGGCATCATCCAGATGACTTTCCACTACTGGGAGAGCTCTTGCAACGAGCTAACAAGCAGCGGTTGGGACTATATCAGCAAGACTCCGACATTTAAAGCAGCTATCCAGATCAAAAAGATCGATGAAGAGGAATTTTTACGAGTTCGCGAGCTAAAACGCGAGAAATTCCAAACTTCAAAGATCATCTACGATGACTTCCACCACCACGGAAACGCAGCGATAAATGAGTAAATTTAGCGGGTAACTCCCGCTAAATTTCTTTACTATTAAATTTCATTATCCAAAAATACTGACATTGCAAAGCAAAATCTAAATTTTAAATTCACTGTTTGTGATTAAATTTTATATTTAAATACAAAAGTAGATATTTTTAAATTTACTTAAACGCCAAAAAGCTCATAAAATTTCCCCATTTAAACGTGCTCTCGACCCGTTTAAAGCCAGCATTTATGGCTAAGCTTCTATTTTCTTCCTCGGTGTATGGCACCAGCACATTTTCAAGCGCCTCTCTTTTTTGGGCGATCTCGTAGCGTGAGTAGCCTTGCGCCTGCTTGTAGTCCTCGTAAATTTCTATGACGCTTTTAGTGAGCTTTTTATCTTCAAAGATGATCTTTTCACTAAACAAAAAGACGCCATTTTCATTTAGTCCGTTATAAATTTTCTGCACCAGATCAGCCCTTTTTGGTGGTCTTATAAACTGCAAAGTATAGTTTGCCAAAACCGCGTCAAATCCCTCTAGCTCGCACTCTAAGATGTCATCCAAGATAAAATCTATATCAGCCCCATAAGCCTTTGCCTTGTTTTTTGCATTTGCTAGCATCGCCTCAGAGTTATCCACACCACTTAGCACGAGGTCGTTTCTAAGGTTATTTAGCAAAAGCAGGCTATTTGCCGTAGAGCAGCCAAGGTCGCACACTTTTGCTGATTTTGGCAAAATTTTAGCAAGCAACTTTGCATTTAAATTTGAGCTCACGTCGTAAAATGGCACCGAGCGCGAGATCATATCATCAAAAACGCTCGCCACAAAGTCATCAAATTCAAACTGCTTGCTTATAGGCTCTTTAAAAATTTCATCTCTCATATACCAGCTCCGTATCCGTCAAAGTATCTCATCGTCTCCCCAAAAAAGAGATCGCACACGCCCACGCACTGCCTAGCATCGTTTATATCGCGTTTTATCTGCTCTTTTAGCTCACTAAGAGAATTAAATTTTTTATTATCTCTTAGGCGTTTTATGAAGCAAACAGCAACGTGCGTCGTCACTTTTGGCGCGACCTCGTCTAAGATGTGCGTCTCGACGCTAAAATTTCCATCCGTGCTAAGTCTGTTGCCTATAAAAGTGACCGAGCCATAGGTGTATGAGCCCATTCTCGTTCTTGTCGCATAGACGCCCTCGCGTGGCAAAAGATAGCTCTTGACGTCCAAATTTAGCGTCGCAACCAGCTCTTTTGCGCCGATGCCCTGCCCTTTTATCACGTCGCCCTCGATCGAGTACTCCCTGCCTATTAGCCTGTTTGCCTCATCGATGTTGCCTTGACGTATCAGCTCTCTGATGGATGAGCTATGCACGCCCATGCCGTCATAACAAACCTCATCAACGACGACTACCTCGCCATCAAAAATTCTTTTCAGATCGTGCTTGTCCCACGCTCTATTTCTGCCAAATCTAAAATCAAATCCAACAACGATCTTTTTTAAATTTTTAAAATCATGCTTTAAAAGCTTGATAAATTCCTCACCACTAAGCCCTTTTATACTCTCAAAATCATACAAAAAACAAGGATAGTTTGAGTACTCGGCTCGCTTTAGCTTTGGCGTGATGTTGGCCTTATTTTTGTCTATGACAACAAGTCCGCCAAACTCGCCAAGCTGCTTTAAAAGCTGCTTGTGCCCCCTATGCACGCCGTCAAAGTGCCCGATCGCAACGGCAGTGATGTTATCTTTTGTTAAAAGCGTAGAAAAACTCGGCATTTCCTTCCTTTCCCTTGACTTCGCACTCTTTGCAAGCTATCAGTTCAAATTTTAAGCTACTTGCTAACACTTCAAAGCGCTTCATCGCTAAATTTACAGCCTTAGCGTCGGTGACAACGCCTTTTTTATTGCGTTTTACGCCAACGCCCACTTCAAACTGCGGTTTAAAAAGCGTTATAATGAGCGAATTCCTGCTTGCTAGCTCGCTGATGGCCGGTAAAATTTCAGCCAAAGAGATAAAGCTCACGTCGCAGGTTATGAGATCAAATTTGCTTTGATTTTGCTTTGCAAACTCCCTGACGTCAGTTTTCTCATAAATTTTCACTCGCTCGTCGCTTCTTAGACTAGCATCTAGCTGATCAGTGCCCACATCGACGCCAGTCACGCTCTTTACGCCACGCTCAAGCAAAATTTGCATAAAACCGCCAGTTGAGCTGCCGATATCAAGCGCGTTTTTGCCAGCTAGGTCAAATTTCATCGCTTCCAAAAAGCTCTTTAGCTTCAAAGCGCCTCGCCCAACGTAAATTTCATCAAGCAGTGAAATTTTAGCCTCGCTAACCTCGCTTGAAACCTTGGTACAAATTTCGCCATTTGCTAGCACCTTGCCAGATTTTATAAGCTCGCTAGCCTTATTTCTACTTATGTTTAAAACGCTTGCGACGTAGTTATCAAACCTCAAGTTTTAGCCTCTCATATTCGCTCTCATCGATCACCAGCACGCCTAGCTCGTTTGCTTTATCAAGCTTGCTGCCAGCCTCCTCGCCAGCTAGGACGAAGTCCGTTTTTTTAGAAACTGAGCCAGAAACCTTTGCGCCAAAGCTCTCAAGCTCGGCTTTTATCTCATCTCTTGGGCGACTTAGCGTGCCAGTTATAACGACCGTCTTGCCACTTAGTGCGTTTGAGATGCTCTGCGCCTGTGTCACGCTTGGCTGCACGATCTGACTAAGTGCTAAAATTTCATCTCTATTTACCTCAGCAAAGTCGGTTAAACTATTTGCCATCTCCGCGCCAAAGCCCTCAAGCGAGACAAGCTCTTCAAAGCTAGCATCAAGCCAGCCTAGTCCAAAGCTACTTGCTAGCTTTTTAGCCGCCACCTCGCCGATGTGCTCGCAGCCAAGACCCGTGATAAAGCGCGATAGCTCCGCACCTTTGCTAGCCTCAATGGCATTTAAAAGGTTATTTACCTTTTTCTCTTTAAAGCCCTCAAGCGCCATGAGATCATCAAATTTAAGGCTGTAGATATCTTTTATGCAAGCGATCAGCCCCTTGTCAAATAGCAAATTTACGATCGCATCGCCAAGACCGTCGATGTTTAGGCATTTTTTCGATGCGTAGTGGATTATTGAGCCCACCACTCTTGCCCTGCAGCTTAAATTTTGGCACTTTACAAAGACCCCTTCATCAAGCAGGTGCGAGCCGCAAACTGGGCAAAATTTAGGCCTATCAATCGCTTGCTCGCTGCCATCTCGCCTATCTTTAAAGACCTTTGTGATCTTTGGTATCACATCTCCTGAGCGGATGATGCCGATATAGTCGTTTTTCATAACGCCAAGGCGCTCGATCTCGTCAAAGTTATGAAGGGTGGCGGATTTTACATTAGCACCATCTATATTTACCTCATCAAGCACGCCAACAGGCGTTACTACGCCGCTTCTACCAACCTGAAGTGCGACATCTCTTAGTCTAGTCACCTTTTCAATGGCTGGAAATTTAAACGCCACCATAAATTTTGGAAATTTGACCGTGTAGCCTAGCTCTTCACAGCGTGCAAGGTCATTTACTCGTATCACCATGCCATCCATCATCACGCTCTTTGAGTCGCGATTTGCCAAGAGCTCGTTATATGCGGCCTCAAGCTCATCTTTTTTTAAAATTTTGAAAAATTCATCCCTCTCAAAGCCAAGATCTCGCACAAATTTCATCACCTCGCTGTGATCTTTTAGCCCAAGGCTCTGCTCGCCCACGCCCCAAGGTATGAAAAGTAGCTTTCTTTTTGCAGTAACCGCGCTATCAAGCTGTCTAAGGCTGCCTGCAGCTGCATTTCTAGGGTTTGAAAGTGGCGCCTCGCCCTCTTTTGCGCGCTCTGCGTTTAGTAGCTCAAAGTCATCTTTTCTTATGACGACTTCGCCCCTGATTTCAATGAGCCCTTTGTAGTTAATGCTCTTTAAAACAGAATTTATCGTCCTTGCATTTTGCGTCACGTCCTCGCCTATAACGCCGTCACCTCTAGTCGTAGCCCTAACTAAAACGCCATTTTCATAGAGTAAATTTAGGCTCGCTCCGTCAAATTTTGGCTCAGCAACAAAGGTTAAGTTCTCTTTATCACCGCGCTTTAGCCACGCATCAAGCTCGCCAAGGCCAAAGATATCCTCCATGCTCCACATTCGCTTTATGTGGCTTGCCTTGCTAAAGCCCTCTTTTACGCCCCCACCCACTCGCTTAGTCGGCGAAAATAGTGAAATTTCACTGGGATTTGCCCTCTCATATTCAAGCACCGCGTGATATAGCGCGTCATACTCCTCGTCGCTTGCAAGTGGCTCGTCATCGTCGTAGTAGGCCTTTGCCCACGCATTTAGCGTATCTACCGCTTTTTCGTACTCTTGTTTTGTCATTTTTGCTCCAAATTTACACCGCATTTTATCTTAAACATACTTTATAAATGATCCAAATTTAGCTCTCTCGCGTCACATAAATGGACATTTTTATAGACCTTTGCTATCTCGTCCCTCGCCCTCATCAGCGCAAAGCCAAGTAAATTTTGCCCTCGCCACTTCATAGGATTTTGCGCATTTTCATCGCTTGCGCCCAAGCCTATGCCCCAAATTTTATCAACTGGGCTTGCCTCAACTAAAATTTTGCTCCCAGTTGATAGTAAAAATTCACGCAAAGAGGCATTTTGGCTAAATTTTAAATAGCTCGCATTTAGCACAACGCCAAATTTAACCTCGTCCCAGACCTTAGCGTCAAAGCCACGCACCTGCCTGCCAAGCGCCTTCATCTGCGCTGGATCTTTAGCGGATAAAATTTGCTCTAAAGCCTCTTTATCGCCAAAACACTCAGCCTTTTTAGCCATCATATATTGCTCGGCGCAAATGTATCTAGTTTCATCTTCCCAAAAACTAGAGCCGTACCACTGGCTTAGGCAGCTGGCACTTATGCCTGCACCCTTTTGATGACCCCAAAATAATAAAAACTTGCCAGCAGCACCTGCGTTGTAGCGCTTTTTTAGCCACTTTAACTCATATCTAGGCTCACGCTCCCAAAGGTCGGTGACAAATTCATTGTTGATAAAAAGCGTGCTTTCATCAGAGCCTAGTCTCTCATCCCAGTAGCCACGCCACGTCGCAGGCTCAGCAAAGAGCTGCTGATACTCGCTACGTTCATCTTGGCTTAGCGTTTTAAGCCAGTCGTTAAATTTAAACTTATAATCCTCGCCAGCGCCCATCCTCCAGCCGATGGAAAATGGATCTATACTTGGAAATTTGATCCAAGGTGGCGGCAATAAATTTCTCATCTAGCCTCTTTTTAGCCCTGCGTCCTACCAAAGCGTGGCTTGGCTCATCGCCTCGTGCATATTAAAAAGCTGCTTGTGCTCGGCCACATCGTGTGTGCGAATGATCTGAGCGCCGTTTTCGAAGGCTTTTAGATGCAGATAAAGTGAGCCTGGCAAGCGCTCCTTAACCTCGCTTGGATAATAGTGATTTATGACTGATTTGCGGCTAGCACCGACTAGCAGCGGGCAGCCAAATTTCAAAAAATGCTCCAAATGCTTAATAAGCAGTAAATTTTGCTCAGCCGTCTTGCCAAAACCTATACCAACATCAAGCACTATCTTTTTAGCGCCAAGCTCCCTTGCTAGGACGATCTTTTGCTCAAAAAAATCCGTTATTTCGCCAATTAAGTCGTTATACTTTGGCGCGATCTGCATCGTGGCAGGATCGCCTTGCATGTGCATCATACAAAACTGCGCATCGTATCTTGCAGCAAGCGTGGCTAAATTTGCGTTTGCTGTGATGTCATTTATCATCTTAAAGCCGTGATTTAGCGCAAATTCTAAGCAATACTCATCAAAGCTGTCAAGGCTAAATTTCGCCTTTTCGTGTAAATTTAGCTTGTAAATTTCTTCAATGATATCTTTTATACGCCTAAATTCCTCCTCGCGTCCGCAATACTCGCTCCCTGGCCTTGAGCTAACGCCGCCAAGGTCGATGTAGTCTGCGCCTGCTTCTATCATGGCTTCGATTTTAGCTATGCCATTTTGCGTATTTATGCGGCTTTGCTCGTTAAAACTATCTTTATTTATATTTGCAACGCCCATTATAAGAGGCTTTGCGGGCTTTGTAAATTTAGTTTCTAAAAAGGCGGCAAGCTTTTTAAGCCCAAAGTCTTGCAGCTTCTCTTTTTTAGCTAGCTGCCTAAGCTGCGCATTTGTCGCCATTAGCAAGGCTTTATTTAGGCTCTCGCGACCTAAAATCGTATCACTATGCGTCACAAGCTCGGCGCCGACACTTAGTGCGTCTTGCTTTAGGATATTTGCCGCTGGGGTCTTTATCTCATCGATAAAGATAAAATTTATCTCGCTCTTTTCGTGCATGAGCTTCGCACCAGCCGGACTTGGCGAGATGGCCTTGCAAATTTGATCAAAGTCGCTTTTGTTATTTATCTTATAAAATTTCAACGTCGTCCTTTCTCAAAGATAGTAAGCAAGAGTGGCGTCAAAATGGCGTGAGACTTCGCGTTTAGATCAGCAAGCTTGATGAGTGAGAAAAAATACTCCATCTCCTCGCCGCTAAATTTATACCCGCTATCAACCGCCTTTGTCACGATGGCTCCGACAAGCTCTTTTAGCTCGTTTTTGCCAAATTTTTGCGCCTGCTCCTCGGCTATCTTTTGATCGATAAAGCTTGTTAGCTCTTTTAGGCTGAGCGATTTTAAATTTAGCTCCACACTCATTTTTGGCTTTTTTGTGAGCTTATTTTCTATGAGCATCCTCGATCTTATCGTTGGTAGAAGTAAATTTTTACTCTGCGTTACTATTATAAATTTGATGTTTCTTGGGGGCTCTTCGATGATCTTTAAAAGTGCATTTTGAGCCTCGGTGCGAAAAGACTTCGCCTCTATGACTAAAATTTTTTCATCTTTTTCGGCGATGTAAGCTTCGGCGATGACCTCTTTTGCATTTTCTAGCAAAAAATCATCGCATATAAAAAATCTTAGATTATTTACGCCAAACTCGGCTTCAAGCTTGGCTTTTAAATTTTCAAAATCGCTTGTTATGACGATTTTATTAAGCATTTAGAGCATCACCTTTGCAAATAGCACAGCGTCTATGCTCTTGTCAAAAAGTTTATATAAATTTAGAAGTTTAATGTCTAAGTTTTCATCGCTCGAGCTTAGCGTGAAGCTATTTTGCGCCTGCTCATCAAAGAGCCACATATAGCTGTTTTCATCAGTCTTAGCTAAATTTGCACGCTTGTCTATGCTCTTGCCGATGTAAAAAAAGATGTAGCCATTTGGAAAGGCAAGGCTTAGCATATCTTTTAAAAGCTGCTTTTGCTCGTTTGTCTCGACGCTGTCAAAGGCTGGATAGAGCGATCTTAGGCTAAAAAATGGCAAAAACGGACGCTCGCTTTTTGTGCGGTTGATATTTCTTAAAAGATAGTTTTCAAACCACTCTCGCTCATCGTCGCAGATGACTATAAAAGCCTTGCTATCAAGCAAAAATTTAAGCCTAGATGCAAGCAAAGGCGTCCATTCGACGCGCTTCTCCTCCATCCAGCTCATATATCTTTCGCTTCTTATAGTCTCAAGCGTCCATTGGATAAAATCTTGCATTATTTATCTAACTTATACGCATCGTGAAGTACGCGAACTGCGAGCTCGCCATATTTTTGATCGACGATCATTGAAATTTTTATCTCGCTTGTTGAGATCATCTGGATATTTATCCCCTCTTTTGCAAGCGTCTCAAATGCTAGACATGCTACGCCGCTGTGGCTCTTCATGCCTACGCCGATAACTGAGACTTTCACGATCGCATCGTCATACTCGACATGTTTTGCAGCTGAGAGCTTTTGCATAGTCTCTTTTGCTAGGTCAAGCTCGTTTTGTGGCACTGTAAAGCCTAAATTTGTCGTACCGTCGTGTCCTACGTTTTGGATGATCATATCTACATTTATATTTTGATGAGCTAGAGCTGTGAAAATTTCAGCTGCGATGCCAGGTTTATCGACTACGCCTCTTAAAGTTACTCTTGCTTGATTTTTATCTAGTGCTATACCGCTTACTAAAACCGCTTCCATATTATCTTCCTTTGCTATTAATGTACCTTCGTTGTGGTTGAAACTGCTTCTTGTGATTAGTTTGACATTTAGTTTTTTTGCTAGCTCGACTGAGCGATTTTGAAGCACTTTTGCCCCAGCAGAGGCAAGCTCAAGCATCTCGTCATAGCTTATCTTTTCTAGCTTTTTTGCCTTTTTCTCTATCCTTGGATCAGTCGTATAAACGCCATCAACGTCGGTAAAAATTTCACACAGATCAGCTTCAAGCGCACCAGCTAGCGCAACCGCACTAAGGTCGCTTCCGCCTCTACCAAGTGTGGTGATATCACCTTTATCGTCTATGCCTTGAAAGCCTGCTACGACGACGATCCTGCCAGCTTTTAGCTCAGCTTTTAGCCTAGTGGTGTCTATCTTTTCTATCCTAGCTTTTGTATGCACATCATCAGTCATTATCCCAGCCATAGCACCTGTTAGCCCTACGCACGCATATCCTTTTGCATTAAGTGCAATCGTCAAAAGTGCGGTGGTTACTTGCTCTCCAGAGCTTAAAAGCATATCAGTAGCAACGCCGTCTGGGTGCTTTGAGAAATACTCACTATATTCAACCAATTGATTTGTAACTCCACTCATCGCAGAAACTACCACAACCACGTCAGCGCCGCTGTTTTTAGTCTCGATGACCCTATTTGCCACAGCTTCGATGCGCTCAAGCGTGCCTACGCTAGTTCCGCCAAATTTTTGAACGATTAACATCAAAAATATCCTTTCTCTTTAAAATAACTCAAAACTTTGTCATAAATAGGCTTTTTGAAGTGATTTATCCCCTCTAAAGCCTTGTTGATATCTACAAATTTATACTCGCTAAACTCTGGATGCTCGGTCTTTAAATTTATGCTCGCACCATTTTTAAGCCTAACTAAAAAGTACTTTTGCGTCTGCCCATCAAATGGATAAAATTTCTTTGACGCATTTGCCGGAAAGTCGTAGCTAAGCCACTCAGGATACTCTTCTAAGAAGTCAAATTTATCAGTTCCGATCTCCTCTTTAAGCTCCCTTTTTAGCGCTTGTTTTGGACTTTCGCCTTCATCTATGCCACCTTGAGGAAACTGCCAGATATCGTCCATATCAACCCTTTTTGCGACTAAAATTTCGCATTTAAAAGGGTAAGAGCTAGACAAAATGACAGCTGCTACATTTGGTCTATATTTTTTTTGCATGTTTTTTCCAAAAAAATTTTATTTGAGATGATAACGAAAAAGAGTTAAGAGATAGATAAATGAAAGCTACTTTTAAACTGCTCTAAATGCCAAATTTCTTATAATCGCCAAAATTTAAAAAAGAGAGAAATTTGCAAGTTTATATCCACGTGCCATTTTGCGAGAGCAAGTGTCCTTACTGCGCCTTTGGCTCAAGCGATGATGAATTTAAGAAGGTTAGCGCATATTTTAAAGCGCTTTGCCTTGATCTAAATTTCCAGCTAAAAAGCCAAAATGTAAAAGAAATTTCAACCATATTTTTTGGTGGCGGCACACCAAGCGCGGTAAATGCCAAATTTTATGATGAAATTTTTAGCATTTTAGCTCCACTTTGCACGCCAGAAACTGAGATCACCTTTGAGGCAAATCCAAATTCTGCAAATTTAGCTTGGCTAAAGCATGTAAAAATTTTAGGCGCAAACCGCATAAGCTTTGGCGCGCAAAGCTTTTTTGAAGATAAGCTTAAATTTCTAGGACGCATCCACAGCAAGGAGCAAATTTTTAAAGCGGTTGAAAATGCCCATGCAGCTGGCTTTAAAAATATAAATTTAGACCTCATCTATGACACTAAATTTGATACCAAAAAGCGCCTTTTGGCGGAGATTGAAAGCTTAAAAAGTCTTGCTATCACGCATCTAAGCGCCTACTCGCTCACACTTGAAGAAAACACCCCATTTGCTGGCAAAAAAAGCTATAAAAAGGATAGCGACACTTTGGCTAAATTTATGATAGAGCAGATCCAGCAAGCTGGCTTTGGGCAGTATGAAATTTCAAATTTTGGAGAAATTTGCAAGCACAATCTTGGCTACTGGCAGGGCAAAAACTACCTTGGTGTGGGGGCTTTTAGCGTGGGCTTTAAGGACGCCACCAGATACTACGCCAAAAATAGCATAGACGCCTACATCACGCAGCCAACGCATAGACAAAGAGAAATTTTAAGCCAAAGCGAGCTAGTAAGAGAGCATATATTTTTAGGGCTTAGAAGCGTCGTAGGCGTGGAGGCTGGGCGCTTAAATGAAGCTCAGAAAAAAAGAGCAAATTTACTTGTAGAAAATGAAAAACTGCTCTTTAAAAATGGCAAATTTTACAACCCAAATTTCTTACTAAGCGACGAGATCGCACTCTTTATCGAGGGCTAAATTTATCAAAATTTGAGCAAAATCAAGATAAAATACAAAGCTTAAATAAAATTTAACAGAGGCAAAAATGTTTGGAATGAGTTTTTCTGAGATCTTGGTCATCGCCGTGATCGCTGTGCTAGTTTTGGGCCCTGACAAGCTGCCAAGCGCTATGGTACAGATCGCTAAATTTCTAAAAATGTTTAAAAAAGGTATAAACGACGCAAAATCAACTTTTGATCAAGAGATGAAGATAGCCGAGCTCAAAGAAGACGCTCAAAAATACAAAGAGAGCATAACTCAAAGTGCGCAAAGCGTGCGTAAAAAGCTCACATTTGAAGAGCTTGACGAGATCAAAAAAAGCGCAAGCGACGTCACTGAAAGCATACAAAACGTCGTAAGCGACACAAAAAAAACGGTAGAAAATATACAAAATCCAACAAATTTAGTTAAAGATGCAATCTTAAACGATAAAAAAGAGGCGTGATGTTTGAAGAGCTAAGACCCCATTTGATCGAACTTAGAAAGAGGCTTTTTATAAGCATAGTAAGCGTTTTTGTCTGTTTTGGCATCTGTTTTACATTTTGGAATCCACTGCTTGCATGGATGAGCGAGCCATTAAAGCAGGTCTTGCCAGCTGGCTCAAACATCATCTTTACTCAAATTCAAGAGCCATTTTTCACTGCGATGAAGGTCGCATTTTTTGCTGGCTTGGTGCTTGCTTTGCCTATCATTTTTTGGCAGTTTTGGCTATTTGTCGCACCTGGACTTTATGATAATGAAAAAAAATATGTGATCCCATTTGTGCTCTCTGCTTCATTTATGTTTGCGTGTGGGGCGGCATTTTGCTACTACGTGGTCATCCCGCTTGGCTTTACATTTTTGGTAAATTTTGGCGGCCAGCTCTTTACAGCACTGCCAAGCATAGGCGAGTACGTTGGCTTTTTTACAAAACTGCTGATCGGCTTTGGAATTTCATTTGAGCTGCCAGTCATTACATTTTTCTTGGCAAAGATAGGACTTGTCGATGACAAGATGTTAAAAGATTATTTCAGATACGCAGTAGTCGTCATCTTCATCTTCGCAGCTATCGTCACACCGCCAGATGTTATAAGTCAAATTTTAATGGCACTGCCACTCATCGGACTTTATGGAATTTCAATAATAGTCGCCAAAAGAGCCGGTAAAAGCGACAACGATGAACAAGATAGCGACATAAATAGCGACGCAGACGATGAGTGATATAAACGACATCTCAAGTTATGATTATTTTTTGCCTAGTGAGCTCATCGCAAAAGAGCCAGTTTTGCCCAAAGAAGAGGCGAGATTGCTTGTTTATCATAAAAAAACAAAAGAGATAAAACACTATAAATTTAAAGATCTAGCCAGCCTAATCCCAGAGGACGCGGCGGTCATTTTTAACAATACAAAGGTAGTTAAGGCCCGCATTTTAGGGCACAAGCAAAGCGGCGGGGCCTGCGAAGTGATGCTAAATCAACCGCTTAATGATAATAAATTTAGCGTCTATATAAGAGGCAGAGTAAGTGTCGGTAGCGTTTTAAATTTCGCTGATGATATAAAGGTAAATGTGCTTGAGTTAAATGATGATGGCTCAAGGGTGGTAAATTTTACCAAAAATGGCGTTATTTTAGATACGGCGCAACTCTTTAGCGAGCTAGAAAAGATCGGTCATGTCCCGCTTCCGCCATACATAAAAAGAGCCGACACAAAGGACGATGAGAGCTGGTATCAAAGCATATTTGCCAAAAATAGCGGCGCAGTGGCAGCTCCAACAGCTAGTCTGCACTTTAGCGAGCAGATGCTAGAGAGAATAAAGGCAAGGCACGAGGTCGCCTATATCACGCTTCACGTAGGCGCTGGGACATTTAAGGGCGTAGAGTGCCAAAACATAAATGACCACAAAATGCACTCAGAATTCTACGAACTAAGCGAAAAAGCTCAAGAGATCATAGGCTCAGATAGACCTATCCTTGGCGTTGGCACGACAGTTACTAGATGCGTTGAAGAATTTGCTAGAAGCAAGCAGCCAAGTGGCTTTTGCAAGCTATTTTTAAATCTAAACAATAAGCCTATCAGACAAAACTACCTTTTAACAAATTTTCACCTACCAAAATCAACGCTAATCATGCTAGTTACTAGCTTCATAGGGCTTGATGAGACGATGAGGATTTATGAAACGGCGGTTAGTGAAAAGTATAGATTTTACTCATATGGCGATGGGATGCTTGTGATATGAAAAATGTCGATTTTGTCGCGCAAATGGAGCTATTTTTAGAGGCACTTTTTAAAGACGCAACCACTAGAGATAACGCCATCGTCTTTAACTACAATCCAAACTACCCACGCTATCTAAGCTTTGAAGCACACAAGCTAATAGGCGCGATCAAAAATTTAAGCAAATTTTACCTAAATAGCGTTAGCAACTCAAAATTGCTCATATCCTTTACTCTAGTAAGCTATAGCCTAAGTTTAGTGCATTTTGACATACATATACGATGTACTTCATGCCCGCAAAAGCCAAATGAGAGGCTAGTAAAAGAAGCTGGCGAGCTACTAAAAGAGCTAAATGCCAAGATGAGTAAAGCAGAGGACGGCTTTAATATAAGCATAAGCGTGCCACTACCAAAAAGCGGGACATTTAAAAGGCAAAGCGTCGAGATAGCAAGCCTCTTAGGCAAAAATGCGATAATAGCTTGCGATGATGAAAATTTATTTTTAACGCTAAGTCATGAGCTAAGCTTTACTGGGCTGAAGCTCAGCAAGCAAAAGAGCTTTGAGAGTTTAAATTTACACATAAAAGATGCCATTTTTAAGCCAGACATCATCTTCGTGCAAAAGGAGTATCTAAGCGATAAAGCAAGGCTTGATGAGATGCTAACTTATCAAAAGCTTAAGAATTTCTACATCGTCATCATCAGCAAGGATGAAGCCAAAAGCATCAAAAGCGAGAAGATGACCACACTTAGACAGCCATTTACTAGCGATAGTTTGCACGAGACTTTGGGGATAGTGGCTAGGAATTTATAAAATTTTTAGGTATCTCTTTAAGATGATGGTAGCTGAGACGCTATCAAGCCTGCCATCTCGCTTTGTGTTTGTGTAAATTTCACTTGCCTCGCTGCTGCTAAAGGCTTCGTCTTGATAGACGATATTAGCCTGCACGTCAAGAAGCGAGACAAAATGCTCGATGCGCCTTCTCATCTCATCTTCGCTACTACCGCCGATTGGCATGCCCACCACTAGCGTGTTTGGAGCGTATTCATTTACTTTTTGGCTCACATCTCTTGCGGCTTGGTTTCTATTTTTTCTGAGAACTGGCTCAAGGGGCGTCACGACCTCGCCAAAGCCAAAAGCAAGCCCTATGCGCTTTAGTCCAACATCGATAGCCATAAATTTCTCTCTCATAGCGCGCTTTTTACTCTTAAATTTGAAATTTCAACTAGCCCATCAAGATCGTACTCGTAGATAATCTCGCCAAATTTAGACAATGCTTCATCAAGGCTAACGCCGTTTTTGCAAAATTTCAAAATTTCATCATCGGCTTTTTCTTGCTCTTTTACCTCGCCAAAAAGCGAAGCAAATTTAACGTAATCATCGATAAGCTCGGCCTTTTTACTAGCTAGCAAGGCATTTGTCCCATTGCTCTCATTTATGCGCTGCGGCAGGACAAAGAGAGGGATTTTAAGCTCATTTGCAAGTCTCGCGCTTTGCATCGAGCCGCTTCTTAGATCAGCCTGAGCGACTACAAGAGCTTGTGCAAGCCCCACAACTATGCGGTTTCGCTCTAAAAACCTATAAGCGATCGGTGGCTCGCCATCGTCATACTCGCTTAGAGCCAAGCCTTTTTCATAAATTTCTTTTATCGACGCCCTATTTTGAGCTGGATAGATGATGTCAAGTCCATTTGCAAAAACACCGATAGTTCGTGGCATGGCGGCTTTATGAGCCGTGATATCCACTCCGATAGCCCCACCGCTCACCACGCAGACATTTGCATTTTTTAGCGCTGCGCAAAGTGCCGTGACACACTCTTTTGTATAAATGCTTGCCTTTCTTGATCCCACAACTGCTACTTTTGGCATGCTAAGAAGCGAGGTGTCGCCTATGAAATTTAGCTCTTTTGGGGGATTTTTTAGCCTATTTAGCGCCTCTGGGATGATTTCAAGTTTCATAAAATATCTTTTAGATAAACAACTTCTACATCTTTTAAGATGTTGTTTTTGCTAGCTTTTATCACTGCGATCGTGTTTTTCTTTGGATGTCCGATGGCGATCGCGTAGCCTCTTTTTTTGGCTAAATTTACAGCAGCCACAAGCTCACGTCTGACAGCTGCTGCTGATGGATCATCATCTAAAAATATATCTCTTGAAATGTAAGGCTGATTATACTTTTTCGCAGCCCTTGCCACCGCAGTTTGAGCGATAGTTTTGCTATCAACGAAGATAAAACCCTGCTCTATCAGCGCTCTATAAGCCTTGTCCATCGCCTCATAATCACTCGTGAAACGCGATCCTGTGTGATTGTTTGTATATTTTGCACGCGGGAAGTCCTTGCGTATCTTTTTTATCTTTTCATGCATGCTTTCAAAGCTCTCATTGATCGTTAAAGTACCTATTTCTGGGCTATCAAAGTGCTTTGCCTGCATCGGCAGATGTATCATATAAAACTCAAACGTTCTAGCGATATTTGGCGTATCTGGGTGAGTTTTTGTCGCTGGAAAAATGGACGGCGTTATCTTTAGACCGATTGACTTTACCATGCTAGCATGCTCAAATGTCGCAACATCATCGATTATTAGCACTAGTTTTGCACGCCCTTTTACGCTGCTATTTGGAGTAAATGGCACCACTGCAAAGTCATCTTTTTTAGCACTTTCTTTTTGCGGTTTTTCGCTGTAAATTTGCTTCTTATCTTTTTTGCCAGGCTCGACCTCGCTTTTTTTAGCAGGTTCTGGTTTTAAAATTTCACTATGCTTTAAATTTTCTTTTATGCTTAAATTTGCTTCAGCGCTTTTATTTTGCTCTATTTTTGCATCTGCTTTTACTTCATTTTTGCCTGTGTAAAATGGCTCGATTACTTGCTCGACCTTTTGCTCAGGCTTTTCTTCACTCTTTGCTTCAGAGCTTGTATCTACGCTACTTTGCATATTTTTATATAAATTTGCAAGCAAATTTTTAGTATCGTTTTGCTCTTTTTTTGGCTCTTCTTTTTTAGCTTCTACTTTTACTTCAGGTTTTATCTCAGGAGTTATCTTTTTTTGCTCTTTTGGCTCAGTTTTTGGCTTTAGAGCAAGTTCGCTTTTGTGTTTAGGATCGGTAAAAATTTTACTTAAATTTTCATCTTCATCAAATTTTAGAGGGTATTTTCTCTTCTCATACTCTTGTTTTTTATCTTTGCTAGCAACTTTTTGCTCGGCTTTTTTTGAAATTTGCTTCTCGCTCTTTGGCTCATTTACTTTACTTATCTGCTCAACATCTTTATTTTTGATGCTAAGAGCTGCGATGAGTGCCACTATCAAAATAGCAGCGATGACGCCGATACCAATGAAAATTTTATTATGAGAGCGACCTGCACTCTTTTTCGCAGGACGCTTCTTTGTAGTCTTTTTTTCGCTCAAGGCTTAGTTTTTGCTTTGATCTATAAGTTTGCCGTTAGTTATCCAAGGCATCATTGCGCGAAGTTTTTTGCCAGTTTTATTTAGCAAGCTTCTCTCAGCTATACCGCGCTCAGCGTTCATTCTAACATATCCTGCTTTTCTCTCTAGGATGAAGTCTTTTGCAAATTTGCCATTTTGAATTTCTCTTAAAACTTCTTTCATAGCTTTTCTGCTCTCTTCGCCAACTACTCTTACGCCGCTTACGTAGTCGCCGTATTCAGCTGTGTTTGAGATAGAGTAGCGCATATCAGCCATGCCACCTTGATACATTAGATCAACGATCAGTTTTAGCTCGTGCAAGCACTCAAAATACGCCATCTCAGGCTCATATCCAGCCTCTACAAGTGTATCAAAGCCAGCATTTACAAGTGCGCAAAGACCACCGCAAAGCACAGCTTGCTCACCAAATAAATCTGTTTCAGTTTCATCTTTAAATGTTGTCTCAATGATGCCAGTTCTACCGCCACCTATACCGCAAGCATAGCTTAGAGCGATCTCTTTAGCCTTTCCACTTGCATTTTGCTCAACAGCGATAAGATCAGGTATGCCGCCACCTCTTAGAAATTCGCTTCTTACTGTGTGTCCTGGAGCTTTTGGAGCGATCATGATGACGTCTATGTTTGCTGGAGCTTTGATCTGTCCAAAATGAACATTAAAACCATGTCCAAATGCGATAGCAGCGTGATCTTTTAAATTTGGCTCGATCTCATTTTTATAAATTTCAGCTTGAAGCTCATCTGGTGTTAGGATCATAACTACATCAGCGCCTTTTGTAGCTTCGCTTACAGTTTTTACTTCAAAGCCTTTTGCTTCAGCTTTTGCCCAGCTTTTGCCGCCTTTTGCAAGACCGATTACGACACTTACGCCATTGTCTCTTAAATTTTCAGCGTGTGCGTGACCTTGTGAGCCAAAGCCGATGATTGCTACTTTTCTACTCTGAATAAGGCTTAAATCGCAGTCTTTATCATAATAAACATTTATAGCCATTGTTTCTCCTATTGTTAAAATTTGGCAAAATTATACATTTTAGCAACAAAAACGTTGCTGAAAAAGAGCAAAAAAGTATCTTTAAGTTTTATGCTGCAGCTTTTTGCTATAATGTGACAAAATTTTTAACCAAAAGAGTCACTTTACATGAATGAATCAATTTTTAAAAAAATCAAAGCGCTTCCGCCACTAGACGACACTGTCATACAGATCCAGCGCCTACATGCTGACGAAAATAGCTCGATAAATGACCTCACAAAAGTGGTCGAGAAAGACCCTATGCTAACAGCAAATATCTTGCGTTCAGCAAACTCTCCACTTTACGGTTTTTCTCAAGAGATCACAACTATCGCAAGAGCCATTTCACTTTTTGGTATGGCTACTATCCGCGGTTTTGCGCTATCAAGTGCCATTAAAAAGACCTTTTCTATAAATTTAGAGCCGTACGACATTACCGCACAAGATTTTTTAAATATCTCAATCATGCAAAATGCTTTGATGTATCACTGGTACTCAAAGATAAAACCTAAAAATCTAGAAATTCTCTCTCCTGCTTCATTTATGCTTGAAGTTGGTAAGATCGTTTTAGCACATGAGCTCACAGAAAACAATCAAGTTGCTGAGTTTAAAACAAAGTTAAAACAAATTTCATCTACATACGACCTTGCACTTTTAGAGTCTGAAATTTTAGACATCACAAACGAAGAGGTCACAGCTCAAATTTTTGAGCAGTGGAATTTAGAGATCGAGCTTGGAAATTCTATCCTCTACTCAAACACTCCTGAAGAGGCACCTGATCATATAAAAGAGTATGCAAGAGCGCTAAAAGTAGTAAAAACAGCGGTTAATATCTTTAACCAGCTTGACGATGTAAGCGTAAATAACGCAACACTTCTTATAAATGAATATGGCTTTGAGAGAGATACATTTTTAATGGCTGTTAGCAAAGTCAAAGACAATTTGTGAAAGAATTTTTAACATCACTTCTAGTTGGCATCAAAGAAAAAGAGATATCAAACGAAGATAAAGAGATCTTACGTAATCTCCTAAACCTTGGTGCCGTAAGCTTACATAAAGATAAATTTTACCTAAACAACGGCTATGTCTGCGGCAAGCTAGACATCAGCCAAAACGCAACTGGCTTTATCATGCCATTTGACAAGCGCTTCAAGCAAGATATCATCGTCGAAAATAAAAATTTAAACAACTCTCACCTTGGCGATATCGTGTTAGCAAAGCTTTTGCCGCTTAAGAAAAAACGTCAAAGCGCTAAGATAGTGATGAGCCTAAAGCTTGCAAATGAGACTAGCGTGGTCTATACAAAACGCTTTGGAGCGGCCATTTTAGGGGTAAATTTAAAAACTGGGCTAAGCACAGCCCTAAAGGCAACTCAAAAAAGCCTAAAGATGCTCCCGCTTGGGACGCTACTAAAGATAAACAATCTAAACAACGAAATAGTCGAGGTTTTGGGAAATTTAGAAGATCCGCTAAGCGATGAGAAAATTTCGCTTGCTATTTATAATAAAAATGATAAATTTAGCGAAGCATGCGAGCTTGAAGCAAAGGCATTTGGCGATGAAGTCGATGCTAGCATGTATCCAAACAGGGTTGATCTAAGAAATTTAGAGTTTTGCACGATCGATCCAGTCGATGCCAAAGACTTTGACGATGCCATATATTTTGATGAAAAAAAGCGCGAAATTTACGTAGCAATCGCCGATGTAAGCGAGTATGTAACCGCATATAGCGCCATTGATAGCGAGGCTAAAAAAAGAGGCTTTTCTATCTACTTTCCGCACATCTCAGTGCCGATGTTGCCGCGCGCGCTTAGTGAAAATATCTGCTCACTAAAGCCAGACGTGCCACGCCTTGCATTTTGTTTTAAAATTTCACTCGATGCAAACAACGAGGTTAAAAAAGAGGAGCTTTTTGAAGCGATCATCCTTTCAAAAAGGCGCTTTAACTACGATGAGATCGATGAAATTTTAGAAGGTAAAAGAGAGTGTGAAATTTCATGGATCAAGCCACTTTTTAAACTCACCACGAAGCTTCGCAAAAAAAGGCTTTTGCACGCATTTGACTTTAGGACAAAAGAGCTTAGAATGGGCCTTGATGAAGAGGGTCAAATTTCGCAAACTAGGTTTGAAAGCGACTCCGACTCGCACAGACTTGTTGAGGACTGCATGCTTTTAGCAAACAAAGCCGCAGCAAAGCTCATCACAAAGGGTGTTTTTAGAAACCACGCTTCGCCTGACTTTAAAAAGATAGATACGCTTCTTGAGGACTTGCAGCTTTTGGGACTTGACTTTGCCTACGAGAGCGACCTTGCAAATTTGATAAGAAATATCCAAGCAAAGGCCGATGAACTAGGCAACCGCGAAGAGATAGATAAGCTCATCATCAAGTCTCAAAAAAAGGCTGAATACTCAAGTGAAAATTTAGGCCACTTTGGGCTTGGATTTGATAGATACACGCACTTTACAAGCCCTATTAGACGCTATTCTGACCTTATTTTGCACAGACTTTTAAAGGCTAAAATTTCAAAAGATGAGAAGCTTTACAACTTCTTACTTTTAAACATCCAAAGCACATGCGCAACCTTAAGCGAGCTTGAAAGAGAGGCCGACAAGGTAGCCTACGACTTCATGGATAGGAAATTTGCGCGCTGGGCAGCTGCAAATATCGGCAAAGAGGTGCGCTGCTACGTGAGCGAAAACCAAAATGTCTTGGTCGCCAAGCTTGATGATCATTTTGTTGGAGCTAGGATTTTCATCACTGGATACAGCGCAAATTTACTTCAAAAGCTTGTTGTAAAGATCACGGAGTCAGACATCGCAAGCGCTAAAATTTTTGCAAAAGTGGTAAGAAAGATCGATGTATAGAAAAGATTTGGAGCTAAATTTAGCAAATGCAAATTTAAGCAACTACTTCTTGCTTTTTGGTGCGGATGAGTTTCAGATCGAGCTTTTTGGCAAGGAAATTTTAAGTTTTTATGCAAGCGAAGATGCAAATTTATTAAGCCTTTATTTTGACGAGTACAACTACACACAAGCAAGCTCTCACCTAAGCGAGCAGTCGCTTTTTGGCGGCAAAAATATCCTCTATGTAAAAAGCGACAAAAAGATCCCAGCAAAAGAGCTAAAAGAGCTCATCTCGCTTTGCTCAAAAAGCCAGGACAACTACTTTTTATTTGAGCTTTACGAGGCTGATATGAAGCTAGTTTTTGATACGCAAAAGGCATTTGGGGCAAATTTTGCGAGATTTTTCAAGCCCTCAACTCCAGATGAAGCGATAAATTTACTAGCTAAAAGCTCAGCTAAGATAGGCCTAAACATAACCAAAAATGCACTTTATGAGCTTTACTTTACGCATAATGAAAATTTATACCTTGCAGCAAGCGAGCTAACAAAACTAAAGAGCCTAAACACTCACATCGAACAAGACGATGTAAAAAGGCTTGTTTTTGGACTTGGTGGGATAAATTTTGATGATTTTTTTAACAAATTTATGGCTCTAAAAGATATAAAAAACGACTTTTTTACCTACTTAGAAGATCCAAATTTTAATGAAATTTTACTTCTAAACTCACTTTACAAAGCATTTTTTAGGCTATTTAAAATTTACTCTTACATCAAGATAAATGGCCGCTTAAATTTAGACGAAGCGATCGGCTATCAGCCGCCTGTAAATGTGGCAAATTTACTAAAAGCAAATAGCTTAAAGCTAGGTTTAAATGCCTATTTAGAGATCTTTAAAACGCTAAATTTAGCCGAGCTAGAGCTAAAAACAAATACAAAAATGGATAAAGAAATTTTTGTTTTATCAACCATTTTAAATCTGCAGCACCTAATATCAACAGCAAATATTAAGTAAATTTAAGCTAAAATCCACCCTTGCTTAATGCAAAATCCTTGCTCACAAAGTGAGCTAAATATCCATAAGGAGAAAAAATGAAACATTACGAGCTTTTATTTATTCTTAAGCCGACATTGACGGAAGAGGAAGTTAAAGCTAAGGTTGATTTCGTAAAAGAAGTCATAACAAAAAACGGTGGCGAGATCGCTACTGTCGTTGAGATGGGCACTAGAAAACTAGCTTATGCCATCAAAAAATATGAGCGTGGAACATATTTTGTTATCTACTACAAAGCTCCACCGGCACTTCTTGCAGAGCTTACAAGAAACGTAAGAATCACAGAAGATATCATAAGATTTTTAAGCGTTAAATATGAAAACAAACGCGAAATCGCAGCTTGGGAAAGACTTTGCAAAGGTATCAAGCAAACTATAAAAAAAGAACCTCGCGAGCCAAGAGCACCACGCGAGCCAAGAGCTGAAAAAGTAGACGAGCAAACATTTACAGAAGAATAATCAAGGATAAAAAATGTTCAATAAAGTAGTATTAGTTGGAAATTTAACCAGAGATATAGAGCTTAGATATACTACTAGCGGCGTTGCCATAGGAAATTCTAGTATAGCTGTGACACGCAAAATCACCTCAAATGGGGAAAGAAGAGATGAGACTTGCTTTATTGATATATCATTTTTTGGCAAGAGTGCAGAGATAGCAAACCAATATCTCAACAAGGGATCGAAGCTGCTTATCGAAGGAAGACTCAAATTTGATCAGTGGACCGACAATAACGGACAAAATCGCTCAAAACACTCTATCGCCGTTGAGAGCATGGAAATGCTTGGCTCAAATAACCAAACGCAACAAGGCGGATACTCTATGAATAGCCAAAATAGCGGCGGCTACGGACAGCAAGGCGGATATCAAAATAACCAATATAACCGCCAACAAGAAACTAGACCACAAGCTGCGCCGCAAAGGAAGCAAGAGAGCTATTCAGAAGTTCCTGATATAGACGTTGATGCTGATAGCTTTAACAATGAAGAAATACCGTTTTAATTTTAAAGGATAAAAAATGGCAGAAAAAAGAAAATATTCACGCAAATATTGCAAATTTACAGAAGCAAAGATTGATTTTATAGACTACAAAGACACTTCACTTTTGAAGTATTGCTTGTCAGAGAGATTTAAAATCATGCCAAGACGCCTAACTGGCACATCAAAAAGATACCAAGAGATGGTAGAAAAAGCAATCAAGAGAGCTCGCCACGCAGCTATCATACCTTACATAGTTGATCGCAAAGACGTAGTTTCAAACCCTTTTGAAGGTCTATAATCCATAAATTTTAGCCCTATTTTGGGGCTAAAATTTTTAAAACTATTTTTACTTACTTCATTACAAATTTAAATGTTTATTTAGTTAATGTCAAAGTTACGAATACATGCCAATCATAAGTTAGCTAATCATTAATTATATTTTTATCTTATAAGAACTATTTTGTAAGGTGGTCACGTTTTGCGAGCAAACAAATACATACAGACATATTTAGTAATTTTTTTAGAGATAGAATTTATTGTTTTTTATCTTTATCAGTCTGAACTTTATCTAGCTTTATATATCCCATTTCAACTAGCTTGTTATAAATTTGAGAGATTTTTGGTCCAGCAGCGCTACCGCCGTGACCGCCGTGTTCGACAACCATCGTTATGACGTATTGTGGGTCCTCAAAAGGCGCATAGGTCGTCATCCACGCGTGAGATCTTTGCAGATACGCCATATCCTCCTCTTTCATACGTTTCTTTTCAGTTTGCGAGATGCCAACGACCTGAGCTGTTCCAGTCTTTGCCGCAACCTTTACAAGACTTCCCACAAAGTGCCTATTTGCCGTACCTCTTGGGTGATTTGCCACCTCATACATCGCATGCCTAATGGCAGGTAGCTGCGACTTCTCAAACGGCGTAAAAGCATCATCTGTTGGCGTAAAATCAACATCCTTGCCATCGATGCTCTTTAAAAAATGTGGCGTTACATTTAGCCCAGTTGCAAGACCTGCTGTGTATTTAGCCACCTGCATAGGCGTGACTAGAAAATTTCCCTGTCCGATAGAGGTGATGAGCGTCTCGCCTTGAAACCACGCCTTGCCATACTTCCTCATCTTCCACTCCCTGCTTGGCAGCGTCCCAACAAATTCATTTGGCAAATCAACCTCTGTTTTTCTACCAAAGCCCATACGCTCAAGTATCGGCACAATGGCGTCTATACCGATCTTTTGACTACCCTTGTAAAAATAGTCATCGCAGCTCTCTCTAATGGCCGTGTTCATATTAACCGTGCCATGACCATGCGAGTTCCAGCAGCGAAATTTACGCCCTCCAAGCTCATACGAGCCACTACAAAAAAAGCTATCATATTTGCTCATGCCATTGTCCAAAAAGGCAAGAGCCATACCCATTTTTACGACAGATCCTGGCGGATAGAGGCCGTTTATCAGTTTATTTGTAAATGGGTGATCAACGTTTTTTACAAGTTCTTCCCACTCAGCCTGAGAAATTCCAAGCACAAACGGATTTAGATCATATTCAGGAAAGCTTCCGGCTGCGATTATAGCGCCATCTTTTAAGCTCATAACTATGACGCTTCCTGCGTCCTTACCAAAGACGTCAGCAACGAACTGCTGAAGCTCAAGATCAACGGCGAGCTTTATGTTTTGACTTTGTGGCGCTTGATAGCTCACCTGCTCGATCTCTTCATTTAGCGCATTTACCTTGATCTTTTTAAAGCCTTGAATTCCTTGCAAGATCGGGTTATAAAAGCGCTCTACGCCGCTTCTACCGATATAGTTTGTAAGCTTTGTCAAGGGGTCGTTTTCCATATCTTTTTGATTTGCCCTGCCGACATAGCCGATGATGTGAGAAGCTAGGTCATTGTATGGATAGTGGCGTTTTGATGCGGGTCTTATCTCTAAATTTTCACGCAGAGAAAGAGGTGCAAAAAATGGCAAAAATTTATCATAATCAACAAATTCGACCACATTTATGAAGTCTTGGTTGTAAGCTGAGTCGTTTTTGATATATTCGTTTTTAAGCTTGGTGACATTTAGATCACCAAATAGCGAGCCGATATAGGCTAGCTCATCGTCTAAAATTTTCACCTTTTTGTTTGCGCTAAGGTGCGGCTTTACATAGATAGAAAAGCCAAGACGATTGACCGCCATAGGCTTGTCGTGTGCATCAAAGATGATGCCTCTAACTGGCGGGATGTAGATAGTTTTTATCGCATTTTGCTCGGCGATCTCGTTGTAGTAGGTGTTAGAATTTACACTTAGGTGGTAAATCCGCCCCAAAAGCATGATCCAAAAAAGAGCGATCACGCCAAAAACGATACGCATCCTCATAGTACTTTGTCCCTAAAAAGCACGATAGCAAGCACACTTTCAAGCGCTATGAAAAATAGATACTCTGCGCTAAAAGTCAAATTTGGCTCGTTTAAGACGTAGGCAAAAAGGTTATTTACAAGAAAAGTTAGCACATAGCCAGAGGCGATAAAGATTACAAGCAGGCAGTTTCGCCATTTCATCGTCGTATAGAGCCAGTCTAGCACGAAGTTATAAAATAGCAAAAATGCAATGATCGTTGAGAAGAGATAAAAGCCATGAATTTGCTCAGCAAAGACCAGAAAAACGAGTGAAAAATACCACGAGGGTTTAAACTCATCATACTGCTTTTGCTTTCTTGAATACTCCAAAATCATATATGTAAAAAAGATGCCAATAAGTGGCGGCAAGAAGCCAAACTGCGTAGTTGCGATCTCATAAGAGAGCAAAAAAATGGCCCACCAAAAGCCTTTGAAAATTTTAATGTCTAAGCTGCTTATGGTTTGCATTTTACCTACCAAGAGCGTGGTTTATGATAGCTTCCCGTGCCTTGTCGATGCCGCTTTTGCTGAGTGTCGAGACCAAAATACCACTTGGGTCAAATTTCATTATCGCACTCTTTTGGCTTTGATTTAGCTTGTCGCTTTTTGTGTATAAATTTAAGATTTTCTGATCAGCTCCTAAAAAGCTTTTTAGGTAAGAATCAACGTTTACGTCGATGTCTAGGTCAAAGTGCCTAGCGTCGATTAGATGTATAAAAAGTCTGATGTCGCTTCTAAATTTCAAAAACTCATCTAAATTTTTTCGCCACTCGTCGTGTTTTGACTTTGCAACTTTTGCGTAGCCAAAGCCTGGTAGATCGACCAAGATGAGTTTAAATTTCTCTTTTTCCTCTTGCTCATCTTTTTGTTCGCAAAACTCAGCCTCAAAGAAATTTATAAGCTGCGTTTTGCCAGGAGTTGATGAGCTTTTGGCTAAATTTTTTTGATTTACAAGTGCGTTTATGAGGCTACTTTTACCCACATTTGACCTACCCAAAAAGACCACCTCGCTTGTCACAAAGCTTGGAGCCTCTTTTATGCTTGGGCTTGATGTGATAAATTTAGCGCTCAAGGCTCTTATCACTTGGTTTTATCCTCTATTTGAAAGATAAATTTAACCGGCTTTTTCTCGTCACTATTTACACTATATGTGCCATCTTTTTGATTGACAACGATCTTGTCGCCATAGACATTTTTGTCAGTCTCCACTTCGTGCAAATAGCCGTTGCCAGTTACTGTGTATGTTTGCTTTGCAGGCTCGTATGTGAGCGTGTCGCCCTTGCCGTCATAGTGCTTATCTTTCATGAAAATTTTAGCTCTAGCGTTGCCTGTTGCTACGTATTTTACTGGCTGGCGTTTTTTATCAAAATGCACCACAACTTTATTTGCTTTTAGCTCGTCGTATGAGCCTTTTTTGATATTTACATTGCCTACAAATTCGCTGATTTGCTTATTTTCATCTGCGAAAAAATCATTTGAAGTGATTTCAACTTGCTCTGCATTTAAAAATGTAAAGCCCAAAATCATCGCTAAAATCGCTGCTTTTCTTCTACCCATGCCCTTAACCCTTTTATCTGCGTTTGTTTTTTACCAAGATCATAGCTTCCACTATCCCCCAGTGCTTTGTCGCCATTTCTAGTGATGGTGAAATTTGCCTCTGATCTTACTATTTTTGTCTTTGTGTTATATATAACTTCATCGCTTTTAAATTTCAAACTATCGTTGTTTTCATAGTTTGCATTTTTTTGAAAGATTATCTCATCGTTTTGCGAGATAGCCTTGTCTGAGCTTAGAAAATGTCTTAAATTTCCCCTTAAAATTCTCGCTTTAAAGTCTAAAAACTCATCCCTATCACTATATCTATTTAGCTTGTCACTTTCATAAACTCCGCTTATCTTAGTTGAGTTTATCTCGTAATCAACCACGTCATTTACCTGCATATTTGATATCTTGGTATCAACCTTTAGCACGTTTGCTAGATATGGGTCTTGAGCCGCTAAAAATATCATCACAGCACTAAAAATAGCCACGACGAAGTAGAAAATTTTTACAACCAACGCTTAGACCACTCGTCATATAAATTTTCTGATTTTATGATCATCTCGATCATCTCTCTAACAGCACCATTGCCACCTTTGTGCTTTAGCTTTGTCTTTACATCAAGCTCTTTAATGGCATCTTTTGGCTTAAAGCTCCATGCAACTGCGTCTAAAATTTTATAGTCGTTGTAGTCATCGCCAATGGCCGCTGCATTTTTAAAGCTAAGCCCTTCAAATTTTAGTATCTCGCTTGCTACTTCAAATTTATCGCCAACGCCTTGATAGACGTGGTTTATCTTTAGATCCTCAGCCCTTCGCTCAACGATAGCTGACTTTCTGCCAGTGATGATAGCCACTTTCTTGCCAAGCTTTAGCCAGCTCTCTATCGCGTAGCCATCTTTTACATCAAAAAATTTAAGCTCTTCGCCATTTGCATTGTAGATGATCTTGCCATCAGTGAGGCACCCATCAACGTCTAAAAATATAATTTCTATCATAAAACGCCTTTTGTGCTTGGAGTGCCAATCCTTGCGTTTTTAGCAAGCGCTCTGCGGAGTGCGATGGCAAATGATTTAAAAGTAGCTTCAATGATGTGGTGAGTATTTTTGCCACGAATTTGATTTAGATGAAGAGTGATAGCTGAATTTATAGCAACTGCTCTAAAAAACTCTTCCACAAGCTCAGTGTCAAACTCGCCTACTTTGGCATTTTCATTAAAATTTTCATATACAAGATAAGCTCTGTTGCTAAGATCTAGCGCGCAAAAAACAGCCGCCTCATCCATAACGACGCTCGCCTCGCCAAATCTCTCAACACCGCTTAATGGATACAAAGCCTCTTTTAAAAGCTGTCCCAAAACTATGCCTACATCCTCGACACTGTGGTGAAAATCCACATGCGTGTCGCCCTTACATGAAATTTCAAGATCAAGCAAAGAGTGCTTGGTAAAAGCTTCAAGCATATGGTCAAAAAAGCCTATGCCTGTGCTTATCTTAGCAACTCCAGAGCCGTAAATTTTAAGTTTCATCGAGATTTGCGTCTCTTTTGTGTTTCTAGTTAGTTCTAAAATTTCCTCTCTCACGCCCTAGCCTCTTACTATAAATGCGCCTTGGAATTTACCGCTTCTTGCGTAATCCCTAGCCTCGTCCTCGCTTCTAAAGCCATTTAAAAATACCCTATAAATAGTTGAGCCATCTATCGTAAATGTCTTAACGACTGATCTATAGCCATCTATACTTTTATGCTCTCTTTGGTATCTATTTGCGCCCTCAAGGTTTTTAAATGAGCCAATTTGCACCATAAAATCTCCGCCCACCACGCGTTGCTCTGATGAGATCACGATGCCGCCAACCGGAGCTGTTGGAGAGACTGGATTTGGCACTTTTATACCAGTGCTTGTTGGTTTTGTTGGTTGCGCACTAGCGGTTGTAACAGCGTTAATGTCCTCATTAAAGCCAATAACCTCCATACTAACTGGAGCTGTACCAGTGCCGATGACATCAAGCTTCATCGCAGCTGCTTTTGAAAGATCAAGCACCCTGTCAGCCACAAAAGGTCCTCTATCATTTACACGCACGATAACACTTTTTTGATTTCTTAAATTTGTTACTTTGAGTATTGTATTCATCGGCAAAGTCTTATGCGCCGCAGTCATATTATACATATTATAAACTTCGCCATTTGAGGTCGTTTTGCCATGAAAATTTGGACCATACCAGCTTGCCGTTCCGCTAGCTTTGTCGCCGACACTTACGACAGTTGGATAGTAGGTTTTGCCGTTTATCGTGTAAGGTCTCATTGTTGCTTTTTGAACTGAGGCGGAGTTATTGCCTCTTACATTAGTTGGGCCACTTGGAGTAAATGGAGCCCCACTCCAAGAACAGCCAGTGATTAGAAGTGTAAAACTTAGTCCTAAGTAGAAATTTAGGCTCTTACGGTATGACAATATTTGCTCCGACATTTAAATTTGAACTAGCCAAAGAATTTGCATCTTTTAGATCTTTTTCGCTTACATTAAATTTCTTTGATAAAGATGCGATCGTATCGCCTGTTTGAACTACATAGTTGTGAGATTTGTTTTGAGTAGAAAAAGGGATGATTAGTTTTTGATTATAGCTTACTGCATTTGTGCTAAGCTCGTTGTAGTCCTTGATCGCTCTGTGGCTAACGCCTGTTTTTTTAGAGATAGAAAGCAGGGTCTCGCCTTTTTTTACTGTGTATGTGTAGAAGTTATTTTTACCATTAAATGGTTTGAAATTATCTGAGAAAAGTTGCTTTTTATTTTCAGGGATATAAACGTAATAATCTTTTAAAGTTGGAGGAGTAAATACAAATTTTAAATGTGGGTTATTGCTTTTCATCTTTTTTGTGCTAAGACCGATGCTGTCGCCTATCTGTGCTAAATTTGTACCGCCTGGCACTTTTACTTTCGTAAGTCTTAATCCGCCATTTATGTTTAGTAAAGACGACTCTTTAGATATCAAAAAGTCCGCATCTTTTGCAATATATGCCGCTCTTAAAATTTTAATGATAAAATTTCTAGTCTCAGCTGGGAGGTATTTTTTCTCAGCATCAAGAAGTGTTACAAGATCGTCTGTGCCAGCTTTTTGTATAGCTTTTTTTAATGCACCATCGCCGCAGTTATATGCCATTGCCGCCAGGTACCATTTGCCAAATTGATTTTTAAGTGATCTTAGATAGTTTGTAGCTGCGACAGTTGATTCGACTGGATCTTTTCTCTCATCGGTGTATTGCCCTACTTTCAGACCGTGAATTTTTGCTGTTTGCTCCATAAACTGCCACATACCAGTAGCTTTAGCATTTGAGACAGTGTGATTAGAAAAGCCTGACTCTATCATTGCTAGATAGAAAAACGACTCAGGCACGCCTGATTTTTTGATCTGCTCTTTTATCATTGGTATATACATATAGCCATTTTTCAAGGCATCTGTAAATGTTCTTACTTGTGAGTTTTGTATGCCTTGTCTCATCTTTGCATAGTGAGAAGTTTTCATAAAGCTAGCATCGATGTCTAGCTCTTTTAAAATTTTAACCTGAGTGTCGTAAGAGCTCTTCTCAGGGGCGTTTGCTAGTAGCAAGGTGCTACATGCAAATAATAAAAATATCTTAAGCATTGCTTTCATTTCTATCCTTTTTCGTGTCAAAGCTTAATGATGCTAGCATCTTAAGCAAGCACAATGCCCAAAATTTAGGCAAAGCACTTAAATAACCTTTTGGCATTATCTGAAGTCGTTTTGCAAACTACTTCAAATTCAAGGTTTAAAATTTCAGCTATCTTTTTAGCAACAAATGTCGTAAACACCGGCTCATTTCTCTTGCCACGATTTGGTTCTGGCGTGAGATAAGGGGCGTCAGTCTCTATCAATACCCTATCAAAAGGAATTTTTGGCAGAATTTCAACTAAATTCTTAGCGTTTTTAAATGTCAAAACACCACCTATGCCAAAGTAAAAATTCCCAAATTTGCAAAGCTCTAAAAGAAGTGGCGAAGCATTATAACAATGCAAAACCGCTCCAGCTTCAAGCTTTGGCGCATACTCTTTTAAAATGTTAAAAGAGTCCTCATTAGCCTCTCTGATGTGAAGGATAACGGGTTTTTTTAACTCAACTGCCAAATCAAGTTGAGCTAAAAAAACACGTTTTTGATCCGCTTTTTCTCTTAGCTTTTCTTCTTCATCTTTTGGCAAGCGGTAGTAGTCAAGCCCACATTCACCGATAGCCACGCACTTTTTATCTTTGGCAAATTCTCTTAAAGTCTCTATATTAAAATTCTCTTTATCATAGGGATGAACTCCAACGGCAAAGAAAATATCACTTTTTTCGTGCGCTATTTTAGCCGCTTTTGGTAAATCATTAATATCAGCTCCAGGGATAATAAAGCCTTTTAGCCCTAAATTTCTGGCTTCAGATAAAATTTGCTCTAGGTCAAAATCATAAACTTTACTATCCAAATGACAATGCGTATCTATAATCATAAAGCTATTTCTACCCTATTTCTACCATTTTCTTTAGCGACATAAAGCGCTGAATCACAAGCTTCAAGCATATCATCTATCTCACAGTGACCTTTTCCAAAAGAGACTCCAATAGAGACAGTCACTCTTATGATATTATCTTTTATAATTACCTCATTTTCAGCCACTTTTGCTCTTAAATTTACAAAAAATTTAATCGCCTCTTCTTTTGCTATCTTTTTAAGAACAACACAAAACTCCTCGCCACCAAACCTAGCGACCACATCTCTTCCTTTTGTATTGTCAATTAGTATCTTAGCAAGTGATTTTAGTATCTTGTCACCACCATCATGTCCGTATGTGTCATTTATCTTTTTAAAGTGATCTATATCAAGCATAGCAAACGCATAAGGCTCATCAAGCTCTTCAGCTGCTTGGACGTATTCTTCTATATCTTGATAGAAAAATCTTCTATTGTAAGCGCCAGTTAAAAAGTCGCGGTTAGCAAAATTTGCTATCTTATTTATATTTTCCATCGCCTCAATGGTGTTATTTACACGGCAAATGAGCTCTTCTTTTGAAAACGGCTTTGCTATAAAGTCGCTAGCTCCATTTTTTAAAAATATCGAAGCATCAGTCTTTTCGCTAGGAGATGTCATCACGATCACACCAAGGTGGTTTTTATCTTTCTCTTTTCTCACCTCTTTTAAGACCTCTAAACCATCTTTAACAGGCATTCTATAGTCAGTTATGATTAAATTTATATCAGGATTATCAGCAAAATAGCTCATCGCCTCTTCGCCGTGAGCCGCTGCTAGGACCTTAAACTGAAGGCTAGTTAAGATTTTTTTTATCATATTTCTAAAAGGTAGTGAGTCCTCAACGACTAGGACTTTGTATTGTCTATTTTTGCTTAGTCTATTTATCATTTGAAAGATATAGTTGATATCATCCATGTTGCCTTTATAGACGTAATCAACTATATCTTTGTTTATAAAAAATTCTTTCGTCTTATCATCGATGCTACCAGTTAAAACGATAGCACAGAGCCCTTGTGCAAGAACGTAATCAACGATCTCACCATTTGGTGCGTCAGGTAAATTTAGATCCAAGATAGTCATAAAATAATCTTTGCCGTGCTCGCCAATAAGCATCTTGGCTTCGGCAAAATCATACGCAACGTCGATCGCCATATCCTCAATGCTCTTTTCCATCTGCATGACGATTAGCTTAGCAAGTGCCTTATTATCATCAACTACTAGAATTCTTTCCATATTATTCCTGTGATTTTTTATTAAACTAGCTCGGATTTTAACAAATAAACCTAATCACAAAGCTTAAATTTAAAACTTAAATTTCAAGCTATTTTAAAAGTCCTTTTGCAAAATTTATCGCCTCTTCGCTGATATGCTCGCCACTTATCATACGTGCAAGCTCATTTACACGTTCCTCTTTGTCAAGCTCTCTTACGACTGAGCTCTCACCGTCGCGCTCTACTAAAAAGTGCGAATTTGCCTTTGAGCTAAGCTGTGGCTGGTGAGAAATAGCAAAAATTTGATAGAAATTTGCAAGCTTAAGCAAGACATTTGCGATGCTCATCGCCTCTTTTCCGCTTAAATTTGCATCTATTTCGTCTAAAATGATGACATCACCGCCAGTTTTCGTGATCTCACTAGAGGCAGCTATGAAAGCCAGCCTTAAGCGGTTTAGCTCACCTGAGCTTAAATTTTTAAGCGAGGTCTCGTTTAAATTTAGACAAATTTCATCAGCTCCTAAAATATCAAGCTTTTTGCCCTCGATCCTTAGCGTGATATCTGGCATATAAAGCTCTTTTAGGTATAAATTTATCATCGCCTCAAGCTCTTTTAAATTTACGTTCCTTGCCCTACTTAAAGTGCTGGCTAGCTCATTTGCCTTTTTGCTTAAAATTTCAAATTTCTTCTCAAGCTCGCTCTTTTCAAAGCTTAAATTTTCATATCTAGCAAGCTCTTTTTCTTTTTTAGCAAGCGCTTCTAACGCCTCCTCCTCGCTGCCATAGCGCCTAATGATGGCATTAAGAGCTTCTATCCTATCAAGCACGCTCTCCACGTCGATATCGTCAAGCTCCTCCATATTTAGGCTATCTCTTGCGACCCTTAGCTCATTCATCGCATCTTCAAAAAAGCCGTTGTCAAGGTCGCTGATGCTTAGCGCCTCATTTACGCTGTGCTCTAGCTCAAATATCCGCTCAGCTCTGGCCCACGCCTCATTTATCTTATCCTTTTTACTAAGCCTTTTTTTAGTCTCCATAAGCTCTTCAAACTCGCCTTTTTTAGGCCCGACACTTCTTATCTTCTCGATCTCAAAGCTAGCAAGCTCCTTTAGCTCCTCGACCTTTTTCTCTTCCTCTTTTATAGTGGCTAGCTCTTTTGAAATTTTAGAAAATTCCAAAAAAACCTCTTCAAATTCCTGTTTTATCTCTTTAAATTTCTCATTTTTTGAAATTTCAAGCCTGTCAAGCAAATTTAGAAATTTCTCATTTTCAAATTCATTTGCCTCTTTTGCCGAGAGATATTTGATGTGCTCGCGCGCCACTTGGGCTAAATTTTTCTTTGAGATGGCTTGTTGGTTTATAAAATACCTCGTGCTCTTATCTTTTAAAAGCTTGAAAATATTGACCTCTTCGTTTTCTATGCCAAACTCATCAAGCTCAAATTTATGCTCCACGTCAGCTTCTATCAGCCTTGCCTCGCTATCTTTTAGCCCAAAAACAGCCATTATGGCACTCATCAGTACCGACTTACCAGCACCACTAACGCCAGTAAATACGCTAAGACCCTCTTTGAAATTTAGCTCGACATTTTTAAAATTTAGATAATCCTTAATCAAAATTCGATCAATCATTATAACCCCAGTGAAGTTTCTCTTTTAAAATTTGAAAATAATCCCTACCGATGTGGCGTATCAGCCTCGCTTTTTTATCACTCAGACTCATACTAACGGCTGAAATTTTACTCATATCAAAGCGGTCTTGTCCGTCTATGACTAAAATGGCGTCGCTATTTGTTCTAAATTTAACCGTGTGATTTTTCGTAAGCACGACTGGACGCTGCGTGAGCGAGTGTGAGCAGATAGGAGTTACTGTAAAAACTTCGCTCAATGGATATATGATAGGACCATTTGCACTCATATTATATGCCGTTGTGCCAGCAGGTGTTGCCACTATGACGCCGTCTCCAAAATACGAGTTAAAATACTTTTCATTTAAAAGTGCCTCGATATGCGTCATCGAACCGCCATTTTTACTAACGATGACCGCGTCGTTAAATGCTATCTTTTTCTCAGTTTTGCCATCATTTTTATGAAGCGTCACATCAAGCATAAAAGGCGTTTCTACCTCAAATTTATCATCAAAAAAGTCTTTAAAAAACTTCTCACTCTCATTTATCGTGATATCTGTCAAAAAGCCTAGCCTGCCAGCGTGTATGCCTAGGATTAGTGGCGAGATGTGAGCTAGCTTTCTGCAAGTTGATATAATCGTGCCATCTCCGCCAAGCGTGATAAGAAATTCGCACTCTTTGGCTAGTTTTATCAGCTCAAAGCCACTTTTATCCACCTGTTTTGCGCAGTTTTTTTCAAGCAAAATTTCTGCGTTATACTTTTTTAAAATTTTTTCTAGCTTTGCTAAATCCTGCTTAAATAATGGATAATCTTTCGCGATAAGTCCCACTTTTTTGGCGTTTGTGGTATTAAATTTTTGTTCATTTTTCATAGAAATGATTGTAACATATTTTATTTTAACAAAGCTTTTCAAAAGAAAAAAGCGATTATAATTGCCTAAAAAACATTGCAAAGGAGCATTTTATGCGAAGTCATTATTGCACCGATCTTAGCAAAGCTGATATCGGCAAAGAAGTAATACTTTGTGGCTGGGCAAACACATATAGAGACCACGGTGGCGTTGTTTTCATCGACTTAAGAGACGTTAGCGGGCTTATACAATTAGTTTGTGACCCTGCTGACAGCAAAGAAGCACACGACGTGGCTGCAAAAGTAAGAGATGAATATGTCTTAAAAGCAAAAGGAAAAGTAAGAGCTAGAGGCGAAGGACTAACCAATCCAAAGCTAAAAACTGGCGAGATAGAGGTGATAGTAAGCGAGCTCATCATCGAAAATCCAAGCGAGCCACTACCATTTATGATAGGTGATGAGAGCGTAAATGAGGACATCAGGCTAAAATACCGCTTTTTAGACCTTAGAAGCGAGCGCTTGCAAAATATCTTTAAAATGCGTTCTCGTGCGGCGATTGCAGCTAGAAACAGCCTAGATAAAATGGGCTTTATCGAGTTTGAAACCCCAGTTTTAACACGCGCAACTCCAGAAGGTGCAAGAGACTACCTAGTGCCAAGCCGCGTGTATCCAGGTCAATTTTACGCGCTCCCACAAAGCCCACAGCTATTTAAACAACTTTTAATGTGTTCTGGCTTTGATAAGTATTTTCAGATAGCAAAATGCTTCCGCGACGAGGACTTAAGGGCTGATCGCCAACCAGAATTTACTCAAATAGATATCGAAATGAGCTTTGTCGAGCAAGAAGATATCATAAATATGGCTGAGACAATGCTAAAAGATATCTTTAAAGCCTGCGGATACGACATCAAAACGCCATTTAGACGTATGAGCTACAAGGAGGCGACCGAGACTTACGGCTCAGACAAGCCTGATCTTAGATATGATCTAAAAATGATCGATGTTATCGATATTTTCGAGCGCTCAAGCAATGAAATTTTTAGCTCTATCGCAAAAGATAAGAAGAAAAACCGCATAAAAGCGCTAAAAGTGCCAAATGGCGACAACATCTTTAGTAAGCGCGAGATGAATAGATTTGAGGAATTTGTACGTAAATTTGGCGCACAAGGACTTGGCTACTTCCAGATGAAAGAAGATGGTTTAAAAGGTCCGCTTTGCAAATTTTTCGAGCAAAGCGACCTTGACGAGATCGTCTCAAGATGTGAGCTAAAAGTTGGCGATGTAGTATTCTTTGGTGCTGGCAAGAAAAAGATTGTGCTTGATTATATGGGAAGATTTAGAATTTTCCTAGCAGAACAAATGGGTATCATCGATCAAGACAGACTTGAGTTTTTATGGGTGCTTGACTTCCCAATGTTTGAGCAAAATGACGATGGTAGCTACTCTGCGATGCACCACCCATTTACTATGCCAAAAAATATAGACGAGCCTGATCTTGAAGATATCCTATCTATCGCTCACGACGTCGTACTAAACGGCTTTGAGCTTGGTGGCGGAAGTATAAGAATTCACAAAAATGACATCCAACAAAAGGTCTTTAAGCTTCTTGGCATAGATGAAGCCGAGCAGCGTGAGAAATTTGGCTTCTTACTTGATGCCTTGACATTTGGTGCGCCTCCACATGGCGGTATCGCGATCGGCTTTGACAGGCTAAATATGCTTGTAAATAAAGCAAGCTCGATCCGCGATGTCATAGCCTTCCCTAAAACACAGCGCGCTCAGTGCCCACTCACAAAGGCGCCAAGCTACGCTAGCAACGAACAGCTTAGGGAGCTAGGACTAAGGATAAGAGAAAA
>CABPVN010000002.1:176852-180632 GCA_902460825.1 Campylobacter concisus | reverse complement strand
TTGTGCAGAAAATTTCATCCTAAAGCTAGACATATAGTCTGCTGCAGGGTGAAATTTTCAAACTCATTCAAAGGCGCTCAAAAAATATCAAAAAGGGAAAAAATGAAGAATTTATTTTTAATCATCGGCGCTCCAGGCAGCGGCAAAACAACAGACGCATCGATCATCGCACAGCATGATGAGAAATTTGCACACTTTTCAACTGGCGATCTTTTAAGAGCTGAAGTCGCAAGTGGTAGCGAGCTTGGCAAACTGATAGACGGCTTTATCTCAAAAGGAAATTTAGTCCCACTTGACGTTGTCGTAAATGCGATCGTCTCAGCCATCAAAAGCTCAAATAAATCAAACATCATAATCGACGGCTACCCAAGAAGCGTTGAGCAAATGACAGAGCTTGACAAAGTCTTAAGCGAGCAAAAAGAAATTTCTCTTAAAGGCGTCATCGAAGTGGATGTCAGTGAAGATGTGGCAAGAGCTAGAGTGCTTGGCCGTGCAAGAGGCGCTGATGATAATAACGAAGTCTTTAACAACCGCATGAAAGTCTATCTTGATCCGATCAAGCCTATCCGAGAATTTTATAGCAAAAAAGAGCTACTTCATGTAGTAAACGGCGAGCGCGGCATAGACGAAATCGTAGCTGACATCAAAAATTTACTAGCTAAACTTATATAACTCACAGACCTTGCATCAAAAGGTGCAAGGTTTTAAAACTTACCATTTATTAACACCAAAAATGTAATATCCTTTGAAATTTCAAAACCAACCCAAAAGGATAAAAATGAAAAAAATCATCATCGCTTCACTAGCTGCTAGCATCGCAATGGCTGGAGGCTTCACGTCAAAACACCAAAGTGAGACGATAAGCGTAAAAGAGGCTTTAAAACTAAATGACGACGCCAAAGTCGTGCTTGAGGGCAAGATAAAGTCGCACATCAAATCAGACAAATATGAATTTGTTGATAAAAATGGCGACGTTATCGTAGTTGAGATCGACAACAAAAAATGGGGCAATATAACAGCCAACGAAGATACACTTTTAAGAATAAGAGGCGAAGTGGATAAAGACCTTACAAAAACGAAGATCGACGTAGATAACGTAGAGATTGTAAAGTAGTTAAATTTACGAGTATTTAATGCAAAAAATACTAAAATCACGAAAATTTCTAATAAAAAGGACAAATATATGGACGTTTCAAAGATAAAATTTGGCTCAAACCCAGACAAAATCAATGCCGTAATCGAAATACCTTATGGCTCAAATATCAAATACGAGATCGACAAAGATAGCGGTGCAGTCGTAGTTGATCGCGTGCTTTACTCAGCGATGTTCTACCCAGCAAACTACGGCTTTGTGCCAAACACACTTGCAGCTGACGGCGATCCAGCTGATATTTTGGTGCTAAACGAGTATCCACTCCAAGCTGGTAGCGTCATCCCTTGCCGCTTGATAGGCGTTTTAGTGATGGAGGATGAAGCAGGTATGGATGAGAAGCTTTTGGCTGTGCCAGTTACAAAGATCGATCCAAGATATGAGGCGATAAAAAGCTACGAAGACTTGCCAACTGCGACACTAAATAAGATCAAAAATTTCTTTGAAACTTATAAAATTCTTGAGCCAAACAAATGGGTAAAGGTGAAAGAATTTAAAGACGCAAACGCTGCAAAAGAGATTTTAGACGCTGCTATTAAAAATTATAAATAATTTATAAGCCCTATTTTAGGGCTTTTTCTTTTTAAATTTGTTCGTTTTTATACGCCATATTAAAAAGGCTATTTTTATATTTAGATAAGCTTTTTCTTGTATAATACGATTTTCTTTCAACTGTGGGTTCATAGCTCAGTTGGTTAGAGCATCCGGCTCATAACCGGATGGTCCCAGGTTCGAGTCCTGGTGAACCCACCATTTTATGTTTTTTATAATTCCTTATACTTCTTTTTAATTCTTTTTATTTCTTTATAATTCCGATTTCATGGGCTAAAAGTAGCTATCTAATTCTTTTTACTTCTTTTTTATATACAATTACTTCCAGATAATTCTAGTTACATATAAGGTAATTCTTACTGCATAAAGGTAACTTTTAAAAAAGGAGTAAAAGATGCCAAGAGTTTCTACCGCAAATTTGTTTGATAAAGATATAAGGGCAATGTTGCCAGCCAATAAAGTATATAAAAAGGCTGTGGGCAACCCAAAAGAACTTTATATAAAAGTGTATCCAAGTGGTATGAAAACATTTTTTATACAATATAAAAACACTACACATTTTAAATTGAAAGAGTTTAGGGAGGGAATTTACTCAGTTGCTGAGGCAAGAAGAGATGCGATAGAAATTATAAGAAAATTTGAAAGTGGTTTTGTAAGATCCAAAGATAAATATCGAATTTCAGAGCTATTTGATAGATATATTGACAAAAAAGAGAAAATAGACCAGCTAGATAAGGTTTATATAGATAAAATTAAATCTAGGATAAAAAAATACATCTTGCCTAAATTTGGTAATGTTGATATTAAAGATATAAATTTTAATGATCTAAAAACCATATTAACACCATTATTTAATCCATATAATCCAAAGAAATCAAGACTTGAGACTATACACAGAATTATAAATACGCTAAATTCGCTATATGAAAATGCCATTAAAGATAGATATATAGATTATAACCCTTGCAAGGCTTTACACGATGAATTTCCAACTTCCAACAGCTTTAGCCTTAGAAATGGCATCGACACAAGATACCCAGCTATTACATATGAAAATGAGTTAAAGGAGTTTTTGACTGATTTACGAAATGACAGCAAATTAGATCTACAAGTCAAAAGAGCCGTAATGCTCCAAATTTTATGCGTTAATCGTCCCATTAACACCGTAAGTGCTGAATGGAAAGATATAGATCTTAAAAAAGGAATTTGGACTATTCCGCCTATCCAAATGAAAATGAGGCATGCACACCAAATAACACTCTCAAAGCAAGCTTTATCAGTTTTACTAGAGCAAAAACAATATACACCATTAGAAAGTAATTTTGTATTTCCGTCTCTTACAAAAACAGGTCATATTAACAGAGATAGCATTAGTAATGCCATAAGAAATATAGGTGGCAGAGAAAAATATAATTCTAAAGCTTCTGCTCATGGTTTTAGAGCCACGTTTAAAACAATTTGCTCTTTACATCTTACGGATCTGACACAATTGGGCATAAGCGAAAAAACAATAGAAAATGCTCTAGCGCACACAGAAAGCAATGCAGTTAAATATGCCTACGAAAGACAGACAGCAACTATTGATCAAAATAGAATTTTAATGCAATGGTATGCAGATTACCTAAACAATCTAGTTCAATTTGTTTAAAAGTTAATATCTTAAAGTCATACGATATAAAGCATCAGTAAAAGGTTCGGTTTTTTAAAAATTTATATCGTTTTTTTAATGCTATTTCATCGGTTTTTTACTGGTTTTTTAATACAGCTTAAAAAACCGATAAAGCCCTTTAAATAGCCATTTGCATAGCTATTTTTTTCGGTTTTTTAACTTTTTCAGCGCGTGTATGAGAAAACTTAAATCGTTTCCAAGCTCGGTAATAACGATATTTTAAGGCATTAAAAAAGCAAAAATTCATGTTTTTATTTAAGGTAAAAAACCTATTTTAAGACCATTTTTTGTTTAAAAAGAGGTATTTTTATCTAAAATCTCTTAAGAATATAAAAATTTCTTTCGGTTTTTTACTGGTTTTTTAACTTAAAAAAGTCTATTTTTAGGTGCTTAGAGAGCATTTAAGCAA
>CABPVN010000002.1:149606-173315 GCA_902460825.1 Campylobacter concisus | reverse complement strand
ATTTACTTTAGATCATAAGGCTCTATTATTTGCTGAATATTATTAATACAATAGTCCTGGTGAACCCACCACCTACTTTCAAGTTTAAATTTCACCATTTTTTATTAGATCTCAAGCTTAGTTAAATTTAACTGTTTTTGCCAACGCCAAAGTGAAATTTAAATCCACTTTGATATAAATTTAAAATTTATACTCGATCTTCAAACCACCACTTATGCCGTAGTTTTTATCATTATCAAGCATACCACTTAGCTGAGAAGAGAGAACTAAATTTTCGCTAAGCTTGGTGTCTGAGTTTAAAGTAAGCTTATAGCTTAGCTTGTTGTTATCAAGCTTGTAATCAACATACTCACTTGAATTATTAAGCGAAACATAAGATTTATCTTCTGAGTTATATACACTTTGCTTTACTAAAAATTGCACGCTAAATGCGTTTTTCTCGCTATTTAAAGCGTATTCTACTCCTGCTGCTACAGCTACATTAAAGTCATTTATGCTCTTTTGATCATATCGGTCATTTTTAAATCCATCAATGCCGTTAGCGCCAAACTCTAGTGCCAGTAGTGGCTTTATGCTTTGCTCAAACTCGCCACTTTTAGAGAGTGAAATTTTATATTTATAGTAGTTGCTTGAGAGGATGCCTCTACCTTTTACGCTAGCTTTTTGCGCCTCATCTAGGCTACGTTTTGAGTTTATAAAGGCAAAATTTAAGTTACTTTGTATCTCGTGAGCTCCTCTTTCAAAAAGCCCATACGCACCAAAACTATAAATTTTAGCATCATCTTTTAATACATTTGAGCTAAATTTAGCCTTGCTTACTCCAGCGCTCACGCCTAAGATAAACTCGTCATAACCTCTGTCATAGCCGATATTTGTACCATAAAATTTAAGGTCGCCATCGCTTTTTTTATCTTTAAAATAAGCACCATTTACATTTGCCCAAAAGTTGTTTCTCTCCCTGCTAGCTTCTGCTGCTTCGTAAGCCATCTTCGCGCTTGGTATGATGTCACTTTCAAGTCCAGCTAGCTTAAACTGCGAGATATCAGCCTTTGCCCTTAGCTGCGTGACCTGAAATAGCCTAGAGTTCATCAGCTCATTGCTGTTTTGCAAGGCTTTTATGCTCACTTTAAGCGAAGAAGTAGAAATTTCTTTCATATCTTTATCTGCTTTTTGCGCTAGTTTTCTTAGCGCCTCGTCGTCACCACTTGAGATTGCTTGCACAAATTCAGGCGTGCCTTTTAGCATGCTTAGGATTTTATTTTCTCTTTGGCTAAATTTAGAAACCCTCTCTTGCACTACATTGGACGAAATGGCTGGATTTTCTCCCTTTTTGTCGCTTAGCTTCATTACGATCTTGCCGTCACTTATGGCGTAGGTCATAAACAAATCCCCAAGTTTTTGCTCGTTGTTAAAGATAGCGCCCTCGTTTATGATATTTTGCGCGCTTACTAAAGTATATGTTTTATCAAGTGCCATGCCGCCTTTAAGTGCTGCAGTAAAATCAACATCAAATTTCATCCCAGCGCCAAGGGTTAAGACCTTTTTAAAGTCAAGTACCGGCTCATTTTCACTGCCAAAGCTCTTTATCTTTAGGCTCTTTTTTATGAGGCTATCAGGCTCAAAGCTAAGCTTTTGCGCACCACTAACCTCTAAATTTTCTACCTCAAATTTACCATCTCCTAAGAGCACATCTTTAGCCAAAGGCGTATCTTTTCCATTTATAACTAGCTCTTTTAGCTTAGTAACGCCGCCTCCCACTCTTAGCAGACTATCGCTATCTATGACGATTTTATTGTCAAATTTAACGTCTTTAACAAGTAAATTTTTACTCTCAATATCCTGGCGATATTTTAAGCCGTCATTGTAGGTATTTGATCCATCAAATTTATCGATATAGTGAGTTAGCTCGCCACTTAAATTTATGACCGAGTTTTTAGCCGTGATGTCGCCATTTAGCTTAGCATCTTTGCCTATGGTAAGCTCTGATGATTTAAGCTTTATGCCATCTTTTGCACTAAATTTTCTCTCGTCCCAGTCAGGCTGAGAGAGTGTGGATGGGCGAGTTAGATCCATATAGGCTGGCTCGCTTAGACCAGCTGCGGCTATTTTGCTCTTTGCTAGGGGAGTTAAAACGCTAGCATCGCCAATGGCGTGCGTCTTTGGATGTCCTTGGAGCGTAACTTTAGCGTTTTCTAGGCTCAAAGCACCATCAATGTCAAATCCTCCGTCAAAAACAAGCTCCTTGCCCTGCCCGCTATGTTTTAGCTCTATATTTTTATCGATGCTTGCGTGAAATATCGTATCTTTGCCACTCTCGCCGTTTATAGCAAGCGTTGCTCTTTGTGGGTTTTCATTTGTTATCTTCGCGTCGCTTGAGTTGGCTGATATGTTGTCAAAAGTCTGATCAAAGCCATTTAGATCAAGCGCTCCGCCGCCATTGCCAAAGAAAATTTTATCATTTAAATTTTCATTCACGCCAAGCCTTAAGAGCCCTCTGCCACTTGTTAGATAAATTTTATCAAAGGCATTTAAAGCTCTTAGCTCAACCACGCCCTCACCTAGCCTTAGTGGCTTGTTACCACTTGAGCTTACTATTAAGCTACCTTTACCTAGCTTATGCACGCTTGTGTCTGAAACGACGTTTAAATTTAAACTAGCACCCCCAGCTATGTCAAAACCTGCAAATTTCGCTATCTTGCTACCATTTGTGCTATTTAGCGTAATATCTCCGCTATTTACGACGATACCGCCATGCCCTAAGTCTAGATTAGAGTTTAGCGTGATGTTTGAGCCATTTGCGCTGCTAAATATATTATCTTTATTTTGCACTAGCGCGCTGCCTAGGACATTTACGCCACTTACTAAATTTTCATACTCTTTTTTATAGTCGTTAAAATCTCTTGCAGTAACGATAGAAGCGTAGTTTTTATTATCCTCAACTCCGGTTAAAACGCCTACTAAAACCCATTTTTGAGCTACCGTGTCATAGACAAAAAACCCAGAGCCACTATCTCCTGGCAAAAGTCTATTTCTAAAGCCTCTGTTTGAAGTCATAAATAGATAAACCCCGGGTTTGCTTACACTTGAGTAATGGCTCTTATAAACCGCAGAATACGCCACTCCTATCTCATTTACGCTTGCGCCAAGTGCGTTATTTACTATATTTTGGTGCTCAAACTCAGTAGCGCTCATCACCTCAGCAAAACCATCTGTATCGCTCTTTGGCTTTTCAAGGGCAAGTGAGCCTGTGCCAGCCTCGTATGCAAGGATGTTCTCGCCGCTAGCTCCGCCGCTATTTTTTATATCTCTAAAACGATCTTCTATCTTGTTTGCATTAGCCTCATCTTTTGTTTGATCTTGGCTAGATATCTCCAAATTTGGCACATCCAAAGGATCGATCTGCCCTTCGACTATATATTTTGAAGTTCGCAGATACGTTGTGTCTGCACCATAAAGCTTTTGCGTAGAATTTGTTGCGTATTCATAAAGTGTATTGCCAAACCAGCCTCTATTTTCATTAAAATTTGTAGCAGCTGAGGCAAGAAGTGTGTGATTTGCCGTCACTACAAAATTTCGTCCAAGGGAGGTAAAGTTGCCTTTATTATTTCTTGCGTTGTTGTTTGGGATCTTATTAAACGTAAATTTAGTGCCGTTTCTTTGCGTAAATTCTAGTGGTGCGTCTGTGGCTTTAAAGATGCCTTTATTTTGCGCAAGATCAAGGTAATCTCTATAAAAATTTGTCCCTATATCCATGACCTGAGCGTCTAAGCAGCTATATAAAATGCTAGATAAAACAAGAGAAATGCTAAGATTATTTTTCAAGATAAACCTCCATTTTTAAGATAAATTCCATTTAAATCGCAAAAAGGCATTATATATCTTTTTAAACCTTTTGACGACTAAATTCTTAATTATTTTTTAAACGATAAATTTACTTTAGCAAATTTACCTCTGCGTTTTTTAAATTTATCTCGATTTTTAAGCTAGCATTTGGCTATAATCACTCAAATTTAGATTGCGGTCGCAATTTACATTTGCATAAATTTACCTTCAACTACCATTTTTGCAAATTTCAAAAGTCAAAATTCACAAGTTTCGCGTGCCGAAAATATCAAATTTACATTTCTAAATCCCAAAAGGAGATTTCGTGGAATTAAAACAAACCGGTATATCACGCCGTGGCTTTTTAAAAGGTGCTTTAGCCACAGCGGCTATTGCCACGCCGCAAACGATGCTGGCTGGCTTTACGCCATTTAAATCTGACTCGCTTCAGGTTTGGTCGTGCGGAGGCTTGTCTGAAGCATTTAATGAGCTAAACGCCATTTACGAGTCAAGAACAGGGCACAACATCCAATACACAGGCGCCTTTGCTGGCGCTCTTGGCAAGTCGCTTTTAGCACTTCAAAGCACGACCGAGCTCTTTGGAGCAAGGGTTTTAGAGCTTTCTAAAAAACTTCGCAAAGCTGGTCTTAGCCTTCATTTTAGACCGCTATGCTTTACTGACTACGTCCTAGTCGTGCCAAAAGGCAACCCTGCTGGCATTCGCGACTTAAAAGACCTTGCTGAGCCAGGAGTTAGAGTGATGTTGCCTCTTAGATCATCACCCCCTGGCAGTGGCCCAGTCAAAGGGATCTTAAAAAACTCAAACCTAACCGATGCGGTGATGAAAAACATGGTCGCAAACGGATCATGCGTCATAAATATGATGTGCGAGCTAGTTGATGGCAAGGGTGACGCTTCGATCATCGAAAAGCGCCTAACAACGCATGATAGGTTTAAAGATAAGATCGAGTATATGCCCATCGACGAAAAGCTCATCCCGCCTGGACCGCTCACTTTTACGCTAAATATAATGAAATATGTAAAAGATGAAAGGCTCGCAAATGACTTTGCAGACTTTGTTTGCGGCACCGAAGGGCAAGAAATTTTTGAAAAACATGGCTTTACCTCCATTTATTCAGCGCGTGGGCTAGAGCTTATAGAAAGGTTTGGTGTAAAAGATGTGTAGTAGCTGTAATAGTGCATGCTCTAATAGCAGTGCATGCGGCAATGTAAATTTAAAAAAGAAAAGCAAAAACTCTCCCACAACAAAGATAAGACGCCTAGTGCAGCTCATCTTCATAGCAGGCATCGGTCAATGGGCGTATTACGGCATTTTTAGATGTCCTTTTGTAGTGCCTTTTGTAAATTGCCAAAACTGCCCTATCATCACCTGTTGGGGGCGGATCACGTCGCTGTTTTTTGGATTTTGGCTATTTATCCCAGCGCTTGTCATCCTCTTTGGTAGGGCATTTTGCGGCTGGGTTTGTCCAGCAGGCTTTGTCAATCAAATGCTTGGTAAATTTGCCTTTTTCAAGCTAAAAATCCGCAGCAAAAAGCTAATAATCGCTCAAATAGGCATGCTAATTGCCATAGCAATCAGCCTTTGGGTCTATTTCGTCTGGGGCAATCCTCGCATGATGATACCTATAAGAACGAGCGATGAGTACCTAACTGCCGTTACTTTGTCACTTCGCTTTGGCGAATGGGAGTGGGTCACTCGCACGGCAGTCATCATCTCAGTCATGCTAGCCTCGCTAATCATAGCTAACCTTTGGTGTCGCTTCGTCTGCCCATCAGGTGGCGTGCTTGAAATTTTGCGTAAATTTTCGATCTTTCGCGTCTATAAAACAAACGCTTGTGACGACTGCGACGCATGCTTGCGCAAGTGCGAAATGGGGACAAGACCTGATGAGATAAACTGCACAAACTGCGGAGACTGCCTAAATGTTTGCCATGCAAATGCCATTAAATTTGGAAGGAAAAAGAGCTAATGATCTTTCGCACTAAAGCTGATCTAGATAACCACCCATGCTTTAACAAAAAGGCCTCCGCTAGCTACGGACGCGTGCATCTGCCAGTTGCCCCTCACTGCAACATCCAGTGCAACTTCTGCAACCGCATATATGACTGTGCTAATGAAAATCGCCCTGGCGTAACGGCAAAGGTGCAAACGCCAGATGAATCGGTGAAATTTCTAGAAAAGCTCTTTAAATTTAGACAAGACATCTCAGTCATCGGCATCGCTGGACCTGGCGATCCGATGTGCGATGCTGACAAGACGCTAGCAACCTTTGAAAAGTGCAAGTCTCACTTCCCAAACGCCCTGCTCTGCCTCTCGACTAATGGCTTAGCGCTACCTGAGCACGTTGATGAGATCGTGCGTCTTGGCGTGAGCCACGTGACAGTGACGGTCAATGCCGTGACGCCAGATGTTGGCTCAAAGGTCTATTCGTGGGTGAGGTATGAGGGTAAAAACTACTACGGCGAAGAGGCTGCTAGGATACTGCTAGCGCGCCAGGACGAGGGCATCCGCAAGCTAAAAGAGGCTGGCATGCTAGTAAAGATAAACACCGTAGTCATCCCTGGGGTCAATATGGACCACGTCCAAAGCATTTCGGCAAAGGCAAAGCAGTGGGGAGCTGACATAATGAACTGCATAGCGATGATACCAGTGCATGACACCCCTTTTGAAAATTTAAAATCCCCTTCAAGTGATGAAATTCACCGCATACGAAGATCAATAGCTAGCGATATAGAGCAGATGACGCATTGCAGTAGGTGCCGCGCTGATGCATGCGGCAAACTTGGCGAAAGATAACGGTAAAAGGCACTAAATTTAGTGTCTTTTTGGTTTTTGTTTTTTTGCTCGCGCGACCTTTGTTTTTTCTTGTATGGCTCGTGGCTTGTGTGTCTTACAGCTCTTGGTTAAATTTTGTAAAGCTATCTTAGATATCAAAGTTATAAAAGACATAGAAAAGAGTGGTTCATTCGTAGTTAGAGTAAGTTTTACTCAAAATCAAAGTGGCAAAAATTTCTTTACATTACTTTGCAAACCCTCTTAAAAGCCATTTAAATGGGCTTTGCTCAATACCTTTTACCAAAAACTATATAGACCTAAGCGTTATTATCTTTATCTATCTCGCATCTTTGACAGTCTTTGTTGATGCTTATGATATGAGCACGCCCTTAGGGCTCTTTTGGAGCGACTTAGTCATGAGGTTTCTGCAAAAGTTTATAAATTGAGCTTTACTTTAAAAATATAGACGCCATTTTGTATGAAATTTAAATTCGCCCTTATATTTGTTTTACTCTTGCGTAAATTTTATCTAGCAAACTGCTTAAATTTACACTTGCTTTAAATTTACAAGCTCAAATTCTGCCCAAAATTCGCTTCCAGCTCCTGCTTCGCTTTTTACACATAGCTTTGCGCCATGAATTTTAGCGATATTTGCAGCGATGGCAAGGCCAAGACCACTGCCTCTGTTTTGGCTTTTGTTTCTTGAGCTTTCAACTTGATAAAATTTATTCCAGATTAGCTCGCTATCTTTTTTAGAGATGCCTAAGCCATCGTCTTTTACAGACAAAAGTGCATGCGTTTTTGTGAGGGTTAAATTTAGCTCGATCTTAGCTTCTGCAAATTTTAGTGCATTGCTTAAAAAGTTATCCACCAGCCTTGATATCATCAGCTCATTGCCAAGTATTTGGACATTTGGCGTTACCACGCAGCTAAATTTTAGCCCCTTTGCGCTTGCTAGCTTTTCATAGTCGCTGGCTAAATTTTGCAAGATAGCGCTTAAATTTATATCTTTTAGCTCCAAATTTCTGCCAGCTTCCAGCCTTGAAAGCTCCAAAATTTGATCTATCAGCGAGGTTATCTTTCTTGACTGCCTAGAGATGACCTCCAGCGACTCCTTGGCCTCGCCTAAATTTTGCGCATAGCTCGCAGCATAGTCGCTCTCAGCCATAATGACAGATAGTGGCGTTCGTAGCTCGTGCGAGACGTCTGAGGTAAGCTGTTTCTCGCTTTGATAGACCTTTTCAAGGGAGTCGAGCATCTGGTTAAAAACGCTTGCAAGCGCGTGCAGCTCGTCTTTGCCAGCAGGCAGGTCTATGCGCTTTGAAAAGTCCCGGCTGCTGCCTATCTCAAGCGCAGTTTTTGACATCGTAGCGACTGGTTTCATCGCATTTTTTATCGTTTTATAGCCGCCGTAAAGCACAAAAATAAACAAAACCGGCACAAAAACGCCCAGCGCTAGTAAAAATAGCCCCTCTTTTTTAAAAAATTTCTCCGCATTTATCACGCCTCTGACCCAGACCCCTTTGCCTCTAGCTGCGATATCGTAGTAGTAAAAGCGGTTTTCGCCGTTTTCAAAAAGGCGCACTGCACCGCTGTTCATCTTAAGCGAAATTTGAAAGTGTTTTGGTGCTAGACCACCGATCACATCGCCTTTTGCGTTATATTTTATAAAAAATATCCCATCATCATATGGTTCAAATTCTTCCGTATCATTAGCGATTTTAGTGACTGATTTGGCTAGCTTTTTTTGGCTAGCGTCTTCAAAAATTTCATCTGCCACAACCGCTGAGATGGCTATGAGCGCTGCCACGATAACGATGATAAAAAACGAGTACCAAAGCGTTACGCGCGCGGTTATCGGGATGTTTGCAAGCGCTTGTTTAATCCTTAACAACATAGCCAAGCCCTCTTTTAGTCTGGATCACCTCGCACTCGCCAAGCTTTTTTCTTATGTTTTTTATAAGCACGTCGATGACGTTTGAGCCGCCTGTGTAGTCAAAGTCCCAGACGTGCTCTTTGATCTGGTCGCGAGTTAAAATTCTGCCCTTATTTAGCATCAAAAACTCTAAAATTTCATACTCTTTGCCAGTTAGTTCAATCTGCTCGCCGCTAAATTCGACTGACTTTTTAGAAAGGTTGATCTTTAGCTCGCCTGCGCAAATTTCACTAGCCACGTTGCCGCTGTTTCGGCGAATGAGCGTGCGCACCCTAGCTAGCAGCTCCTTAAAGTCAAATGGCTTGACCAAGTAGTCATCCGCACCCGCGTCAAGCCCCTTTACGATGTCGTCTATCTCGTCCTTTGCGGTGAGCATGAGCACGGGTGTGGCTAGCTTTTTGGTGCGTGACTTTTGCAAAAATGTAAGGCCGTCCATCACCGGCATCATGATATCAAGCACTATGAGGTCGTAGTGCGCCACGGCGGTAAAGTCCATCGCCTCCTCGCCGTTAAACGCACTATCGACGCTATATCCATTTTTCTTTAGGTGCCTTGTAATGACGCTATTTAGGTCTATTTCGTCCTCGACGACTAAAATTTTCATCCCTGCCTTACCTGCCTCACTTGGTTTTGCCAGCTATTTTATCAAATTTGGCTTTTTATTTTTAGATTTAAAATTTCGCCATTTGCTGCGCCTATCTTGAAATCATATAAAAAGCCGTTAAATTTAGCCCTTGCCTCATAAAAATACTCCGTGCAAAATGTGCCAAAGCTTTTTTTTCACTAGATAGATCGGCGAAAATTCCACCTCTTCTGGCTTTGTTTTTAGGCGCTCTAAAATGAGCTCTTTAACTCTTTCTGGCAAGATGTGAGCTAGCCCTTCAAATTTGGCCTGCTCTTCATTTATCTTTGATAGCTCAGCCCTTTGTGCCTCGTCTTTTAGGCAGTTTGAAGCGTTTGATAGCCACACTCCAGCCTTGCCAGCATAGATGAGCGCATCCGCTACGCCTTGAAGCGAAAGTTCAAGCGTCTTTTTAAATAAATTCTGAACTTTGCATTTTGAGGTAGCTTGACTTAAAATTTCTGCGCTACTACTTTCTTCACTAGGATTTTTATCTAAATTTTCAGGGCTTTGCTCGCTCTTGCCTAAATTTTCGTAACTATTTTTATTAGTAACATTTTCACTTAAATTTTCTCTCTCGTTTTCACTTAAATTTTCTCTCTCGTTTTCGCTTAAATTTTTATTCAAATTTCTCTCTAAGACTTGCTTGCTAACTTTCTCGTTTAAATTTTGATCTAAATTTTCACTCATCTTTTTCACCTTTATAAAATTTAACGCCCAAAAAGGGCGTTAGATCACTTTGTGTAATTATCGATTATTTCGCCAGTTTGAGCGTTTATGATCACTTTTTTCTCGCTCCTGTCGCGTTTAAGCTCTACTTTGTATATCCAAGCACCATTTTTATTATCAAGCTCTGCCTCATCAAGGCTCCAGCCAGCCTCAAGCGCTTGAGCTTTAGCCACAGCCTCATCGATGCTAAGAGCAAATTTTGAAAAATCTACCGCTTCGATTGGCAAGATATGTTTTTTATTTTTATTCTCTACTTTAACGATCTGACCGCTGTTAGCATCGATCTTGATCTCTTGTTTGACCCCATCTTTAAATGACTCTATCTTGTAAAAAGTCACGCCCTTTTTGACGTTCATCTCGATATCTTTGACACTTGAGCCTGGGAAGTTTTTCTCAGCTATGTTTAAAGCCTCTTTTGATGTGATGGCTGCTTGCAAGCCTGTCGCTCCTAAAACCGCTGCTAAAACTGCTGCGCCTAGTACCTTTTTCATTTTTGATCCTTTTATTTTTGATTTCCAACTTTCGTTTGGATGAGCGCATTATAAAAACCTAAAATGAAGCTAGGATGAATGAAGAAAATTATTTTAACTTCGCCAAAGATTAATATCTAATAGCATTTTGACTACAAATCAGAACGATATAATTTAAAACAACAAATAAAGCTGAGGGGAAATAAAGGGAAAAATACAAAAAATAAGAAAAATTAAAGTTCTTGAAACATCGTTAAAATCGGGGTTTTAAAAGGATTTTTTAAGAAGAATGGCTCCGGATGCTGGGTTCGAACCAGCGACCAAGTGATTAACAGTCACCTACTCTACCGCTGAGCTAATCCGGAACACTTAAAAGAAGTCGTATTATAGTTAGCAATCATTTAAAAATAGCTTAAATAACTAAAGAATAGAGAAATTATATTAAAAATAATTTAGGGGCAAAGCGCCCCTGGTTTTAGTAAAGGCCAAAAGTTCCGTCTGTTCTTTTGTAGATGACGCGCATTTTGGCATCGACATCGTTAAATACGTAAAATTGTTTATCGCTTGATTTTAGTTTATCAAGTGCTTCTTCTACCTCAAGAGGTTTGTAAATTTCAAGCTCCATAGGCACGATCTCCTCGACACCTTCGATCTTTTCTTCGCCTATTCTTGAGCGAAATTCTTTATCATCAGCCTTGCCTTTTACTGTAAATTTCTTATCGTGCTCTCTTCTTAAAACTTTTGAAGCCTTTTCGATAGCAAGATCGATCGCTGCATAGAGATCTTTATCTTTTTGGCGGACGACTATCGTGTCTTTATGTGCCATATTTAGAGAAAATTCTGCATTAAAGCCCTTTTTACCTTGCTTTTCGTCTGCTCCTACTACGCATCTTGCTGAGATGATGTCAAGGTTGTACTTGCCAAGGGTGTCAAAAGCGTCTTGGATGTAGTTTTTGATGGGCTCTGTTAGCTCAAATTGTTTTCCTACAATGCTTATGTTCATCGCAATCTCCTTTATAGAAAGTAAGATGATTATAACACGACGAAACTAAAAGCAAATTAAAGTAAAATATTTATAAAATTTTAAAGTTTCTGAAGAGTTCGTTTGTGAAAATTTATAGGATTTGAGGCTTTTCCTGGTTTTGAGCTGACAAAGACATCAAGCATTATCGTGCCTTGATTTGCTCCAGCAGCAGCCACTGCGTCACCAGAACAAATGCCCATGTTGCCAAAGTATTTTACATATACTTTAAAGGTAAAGAGGTCGCCGAATTCGCCACTTATCGGATTGTGCTCGTCGCCAAGGCAAACTGCTCCAGTTTTATAAAAGTCATTGCTTATGATAGCTAACATGGCGTACTCAGTCGCAGCGCGGGCTACTAGCTCACTTTGCTCTCTTAGATAAATTTCGCTATTTTGCTTAACTGAAGTGCTAGCGATCGAAAGAGCCAGCATACAAATAGAGCTTGCGATCACTACAAAAAATATCGCCGCAATGAGTGTAAAACCTCGCCTCATCAATAAACCGCCTTTGACTTACAGATGGTTATCTCTGAGTTTTTTGCCCTCATGCAAAGTTTTAGCACGATGACGCCATTTTTTTCAGTAAAGACAAACCTCGTAACGTTTTTAGCAAGGGTTGCTTTTTCGCCATTTTGTTTATATTTTTCTCCCATCCATGGACGATAGTCGTAGTATAAATTTAGATCAAAGACACCGTTATTTTTGTCTGCTTGGCTCTGGCTCTGCTCTGGCACTATGGCGTTTGCTGTGTAGGCTAGATGATACTGCTCTGAAATTTGCTTGCCACCAAAACCCGAAATTTCTAGCGTATTGCCATTTAACCCACTTTGACCGCCTTTTACACCAACTTTTGCTATGTCTAAATTTGTAATATCACCCTTATATCCAAAAGAATCTTGTACATTGTAATAAACATCAGAAAATATCGCTACAACGCCACCATCCTTTTTTGTAAAATCCACACAAGTGGCATTTCTTGTGTCATCTTTGCAAGTTAGATCTTTTATGGTCTCTACAACTCCAGTTGTAAAATTACTTCCAGGACTTATCAGACCAGTTGCTGGTGAGCTCTTAGCAAGATCCGCATAGCCACTATATCTGCCTGCTTTTCCGCCCTGCTCTATGACATGGTCATTAGCATCAAGAGATATAACGTCATTAAAAATTTCATACGCATAGGGGATAAATTCTAAAATTTCATACTTAGCATCTAAATTTACTCTATTATCGTTTAGCGCCAAAAAAGCTCCATCAGTTTTTCTAGCAATCACGCTTGGCTTTATGCGGTGCTCTAGCCTCTTTGAAATTTGCTCCAGTGCGATTTCTGTTTGCGTTTCGAGCTCATTTACTGTCTTTGTTTGAAAGTAGTTTGAGTAGATGTTCATTATCGCATTAAAGCTCATCATAGCGATGATACCAAGTACGACGATGACGACTACAAGCTCAAGAAGCGTAAAGGCTCTTTTCATTTCCACGCTTTCGTATTTAGCGAGCCGCCCTCACCTAGGTTAAAAGCATAAGCTCTTAGCACTGACGTTGTCTCTTGTTTTGTGTTGTTTTTATATGAAGTAGCAGTTACTATTATCTCTTTTACATCGCTGTTATCTAGCGCTAAATTTGGCTTAAACCAGCCCTTATCCTCGCTAACACTTACCTCGTAGTCTGAGCCAACTATATAGTCTCTGCTTTGATTTGCTGTATTTAAATTTTTATTTTTTGTTTTGTAATAATCCACAGACCTCACTGCCGTATCAGGTACTAGATCTGATGAGTTTGTATAGGCAAAAACTCTATGCCCATCGCCTGTTATTTTGTTTATCTTATAAAATTCGTTTCTATGATCACCTGGCTTTAGGATGATAGGGAAAAAGTAGGCCGTCTCAGCGCTACTGCCGCCAATGTTTGTTGAGACTTTGATGACCTTGTCGCTAAAAGGAGCTTTTAAGATAAGTCCCATGTAGGTCTTGGCATTCATCAAGCTCTCTTGTGTAACTGCCTTTTGATTTAGCTCAGATGTGGTCTTTAGTACAAGTGGTATCGACGTGCTGATGATCGCCACAACGACTATCGAGAGGATAAGCTCTATAAGAGAAAAGCCTCTTTTTACCAAGAAATTCTCCTATTTGTCTTATCGCTTAGATCGTTAAAGTTGTTTTCGCCGCCTATGACATTTCCTACGTCACCTTTGCCAGAGCCACTTTTTAGGGTCTTGCCAGCCCAGTCGCCATTTGGCACGAGAAATCTCACTGTGAAATCATTTGTCGCCGCATCTTTATCAAATTCATTATATATGAGCCAGTTTTTCGTATGCATCTTGGCTATATCCGTAACTGCTCGGTTATTTTTTACATAAATGTAGCTGACGCCGTCACTAAGTGCTGTCTCTTTGGCTGTATCTCGCGTAGTGTGATTTGAAAAGCTGTAACTATCGACATTGCCATAACTAGCATCGTGAAGAGGATTTACATACCATGAGTGCGTACCAGCAAACTCCTCCCAGCGAGCGCTTGATCCTGGTTTTTGCAACATAAATTTACTCTCGTCGCAGCCATTACAATACACTCCGTAGTAAATTTTTGCCTTAAAGCCGGTATTTGGTCCCTCATAGTAAGGCGCGTATGTCCTAGCGTAGTAAAATTTTGCAGATGTTTTTGTGGTTGGCTTTTTGTAGTTATCTCCCTTTGTTTTATTTCTGCTACTTTGATCCTCAGCTAAGCTTTCAAAAGTGAATACATCACTTGTCACCTCAAAAGGATTTTTTGCCACATTTTTTTCACGTTTGAAGTTAAATTTGATACTTACATCAGCATAGCCATCACTTCCAAATGCCTCTTTCTTAACACTATAAGCTCCATCATGCGGAGATAAATTTACCTTTTTTACAAGTGCAGAAGGATTGCTATCATCAAAAAATATTATTTCACTGTTTAGTCTATCTACCCCAGCAGCATCACCGCTTAGCTTTGAACCACTATTATCAGTATATTCGGCTATGATCTCTCCAGCTTTTATTTTAAATGTTGTATTGTTTGCATAGCAACCATTTTGATACAAAAGTGCTGGATTGTCGTTAAAAAGCCTTGCTCTTACTTTAAAATTTAAGGTTGGAGATGGAGCTTCTTTTTCATTAGCAATATAACTAATACCACCTCCTAATATCTTAAAGTCACTTACTTCAAGGTCTTTTGGTGCAAAATTAAATTTATGCTGATTAAAATTTATATCACAACCAAATTTACCATCCCCATCCTCTTCATTATAGCTCTTGCCAAGCGCACAGTCACTATCTTGCTGTGTTGTTTTTTGATCTACTTTTGTATAGCTAGCATCTCTTACGTCAAAGTAGGCTTCACCTATATCAGAAAAAGAAAATCCATTATCATCATCACCTATAGATCCAAGCTTACTTATAATCCCTATGGCTTTATCAGGATCATTAAAGCTTACTTGAAGCTGATCGCTACTTCCATCACTTATAGCCGTTGGTAAGACGCAATCACTTGTGCCTTTTTTTACTGAAGCAAGTAGTACTTTATCAGTTGTACTATCAGCTTTTAGAGTGTTTGTATAGCCGTTTGCCAAGCCTCCATTTGCGTCATAAGCTCCAAGAGTGATCTCACTGTAGCTTTTGCCACCTATTAAAGTTTTGTCCGTATAGGCCGAATTTGTAATCGCATCATAAAGACCAAATGTTGCTGGCCTTACTGCAAAACTATCAAAAGCAGCACATTTTTCATCGGTTAAATTTGTGATTTTATTTTGATAGCTAAGCTTTACATGTAAGTCAGGATATGGTCTTGGCACGGTCACTCTTCTTGTGATAGTGTGAGTTGAAGTAGTAAAGTGCAAAGTCTCAGCTGGTATGACTGATTTATCAGAACTACAATCAGTCACTAGCTTTAATGTCACATCAGTATTTGAGTCAGGCGCCTTTAGAGTACCATCAGTCTTTTTGTAGTTTGAGATAGTGATATCAAAAGGCTTATTTGCTATCTTTGTATAAAGCTTGTTTTTAAAATTCCCACTTGGATCATTTGCTTGACTTCTTGGATAAAAGTCATTTTCCTCTTCATTAACGATCTTTAAGTCGTAATTCGTTGGTACACACTCTTTAATCCTGCCATTATATTTTAACCCTATAGAAGCATTTTCAAATTCAGCCTCATATTTTGTCTTTTTATATTCTGAATTTAGTATCCCAACAAATTTTAATCTTGCAAAGTTTCCTGAATCATGCACAAGCGTTCCACCAACTCCGGTACTTGCATTTTTGCCTATTACGTATTTTAATGTATTACCTATGATTTGAACACGATCCCCACTATCTTGTAATACTTGACAATTATTATATTGAGAATCGCTTGGTCCAGATGTATTTATCTGAAGGCAACTTGAGCTAGGTTTATAACTTATAAATTTAGGATCAAAATTTATCTTTAAAAAAGCATTATTTGCATCTTCGTGACCTTTATTTTGTATGGTTACAAGCGTTTTAAGTTCAGTTCCAGTTTTTACTTTTCTTGCTTTATTTGTGTCATTATCTCCTTTAACAGCAACATCCACCCATTTTTTTGCAACACTATCCCATATCTGAAGTTGCTCTGTATAACAAACCTCAGGATCGTATAGTGTAGTAGAGAAAGCAACCATACCGATATTTAACCTATCGCCTTGAGTATTTCCAGATACATTTGAAGCAGTTGCTTCAAACTGCATATCAACTCTGCTTTGTTTATTTGACATAAAATTTGATATATCAAAGAGATCTAGATCCATTTGGCTATTAAATTTTTTATCAACATTAGCCAGATAGCCAAACCTTGTTATAGAAGAGTTAAATTGATTATGGCTTGGGTTACCTACTGAATTTGGATCAGATGGATTAGCCCCTGAAGTGAGGCTTTGAAAAGTTCCATCGTTCTTCTTTATCATCACATCTTCGCCTGTTATCTCCTTACGTCCACCAAAGCCCATAAAAGCAAGACTTGAATTTACAGTGCCTGCAGTCGGAGTATAAAAGTCATCAAATATTAAATTTAGTTTTGTATTTTGTATAGTTTGAGTTGATGTCGTCCTCGTTCTTTTAACAAAAGGTGAGATATTTGACATGCCGCTATAGATATTTACAGCTTTTGGCTTAATCCTGCCTTCATCCTCTTCACCAAAGTCATAAACTATAACCAAACTCCAGCCGCCATACTGTGAGACAACATAGCTAATACTCCAGTCCCCATTAGCGTACAAAGCTGTACCATGAGCTACCTTTGCATCTTGCTCTTGTGCATCTATCGTGACTTTATAGCTTCTTGGAGTAGTCTTTTTGATAGTTGATGCTATACCGCCAACTGCAAATGTCCTACCCGTATCACTCTTACCAAGACTAGCCTTAACTAGATCAGTCACATCAGCGCTCGCCTGATAAGTAAAGTACATACCACTTCTTATACCAACAGTTGATTTTGCAGCATTACCATCTTTGTCAGGGTGAAGTGGTATAGTATATTTTGTATCACAACCGCCAGTATCATCAGGGTCGTTTGGATCTTTGCAGTATTTATAATATGTATCGCGTGTTACAGCATTTGGATTATAAGGCGTAAAAGAGCTATCCCATTTTACATCTTCTTCTTTAGCCTTTACAAGATGCACTAATCCATCAGGGGTTTTAAATTTAACACTAGTATAGCCAAAGATATTTTCATACATAGCATTTAGCAGTCCTTTATCTTTTTTCCACTCATCATAAACTGCTCCACCCCAGTAAAGTCTGGCGTATTTAATCTTTGTCTTATCTATATTTTTTCGTTCATATTCACTTTTATCTTCAAATTTAAAAGTTGCACGAGATGAATTTGGAAATTTACTAGTGCCAAGACCTGGCTCTTCGTTAACATATCTTTTTTCTATTATTTGAGAAGTGTTTGCACTAGGATCATCTGTTGTGCCACTTAGCGATGGTTCAAACTTAAAGCCATTTACTCTTGGCACGATGACGCTAGCACCGATAACATCCATGTCGCCGATAACCCTTATAAATTTATCTCTTTTTTTCATTTGGTTGCTATCGTTTAAATTTTTATAGTAACTCACATCCCTATATCCACTTAGGATTAATACTCTACCATTTACTACATTTGGAGTTTCTGGATAAACAGCTCCAGTATCCTGACTAGCGCCTACACAGTGTCTAATGTTGTCATAGTCGATCCTGCAAACAATGCCTGCACCACAAGCTGCTTGTTCAGTAGTAGTACAAGCCCTAACGGTGCTTGGCAACTCTAGAGCATCAGGATCAGCATCACCAAAAACATAGATAAAAGAAAATAGGAATAAAAAAAGAATTTTCAAATTACAATCTCCTTAATGTAATTAGAGCTAAGAGCTCTAAACGTCCTTGTTTGTTATTTTTGTATGAAATTTTCTATCATTTCAGCTTGTCCGTATTGTGGATATTTTGTAACGTCAAGCACTACTTGAGATAAAGTCATATTGTCCATATTGCAAACGATAGGAGCCACGAAATTCACGGTTGATTTCTCAAGAGGGAGGGCAACTACGATGATGTTGTAAATTCTAAGTTGCGAACTCTCTTTGATATCCATAAGCTCTTCGTAGTAGCTTGGGATGTCAAATTCATAACTTCTTAACGCAAAAGGATTTATCATTGTAAAAGATGTTTCGTCATCTTTGCTCGCTAGCTTAACAAAAAATTTATCGAGCTCAATAAGTTCCATCGTCTTGATATGCTCGAAGCCTAAAATAGGGCTTTTAACACTAAAAATCATACTAACTCCTGTTTTGTAAAATTGCCTTATTTTAGCATAGTTTTAAAAAATTTATACAAAAATAATGCCAAAAAATGTAAAATAAGCGAATTTAAAATTTTTAAGGAAAAGCATGAAAAGATTTTCTAAATTTCTAGCAGTCGTAGCTCTTTTAGGGCTTTTTAGTGGTTGTGCTGAAAAATACACCGAACTTTACAATCTAACTCCAGACGAGTGGTACGCTCAGGTCATCGCTGACATAAAAGATGGCGATCTGGAGTCAGCTGACAAACACTACGTTTCAATGGCTAGCGAGCACGTTGCAAGCCCACTTTTGGAGCAAATTTTACTCATCCTTGCCCAAGCTCACGCAAATGACGAAGAGTATCTTATGGCAAATCACTATCTTGATGAATACATCAAAAGATACGGCGATAACGGCCCAAAAACAGAATTTGCCCAGTACCTAAAAATAAAAGCAAATTTTGACTCATTTACCCAGCCAAACCGCAACCAAAAGCTAATGGAAGATAGCGTAACTGAGATCGAAAAATTTCTTTATATGTATCCAAATACCGAGTATAAACCGCTTATCGAGACCATGCTTATCAAATTTAAGCTCGCTCTTTACTTCTTAGATATGCAAATAGCAGATCTTTACAAGAGAACTGGCCGTGATGTTTCGGCTAAAATTTACGAGCAAAAGCTAGAAGAGTCACCGTTTAAAAACTCAGACCTTATCAAACCTGACGTGGCATGGTATAGAAAACTGTTTGAATAGGAGAAATTTTGCAAATAAACGAAAACAAAGGCTTCCCAACTGAGATCCCTATCATAGTTGAGGACGAGCTATTTTTATATCCATTTATGATAACGCCGCTTTTTTTAAGCGACGAAGAAAATTTAAAAGCGCTTGAGCTTGCCATACAAGGAGAAACGCCGATCCTTGTCGTGCCAACAAAGCCCCAGCAAGACGGCGCTAGAGACTTTGACGGCATATATGACGCAGGCGTTATCGGCACGATAATGCGCCGTGTGCCTCTACCTGACGGACGCGTAAAAGTGCTATTTCAGGGTATCGACAAAGGTAAAATTTTAAAACAATCAGGTATAAATCCGCTCCGAGGCATCGTCGATATGCTCCACGTAAAGCGCCCATCACAGGTCAAAACTGACGCTCTCATCGTAGTTTTAAGAGAAAAAGTAAGAGAGCTTTCGCAGTTTAGCCACTTTTTCCCACCTGATCTTTTAAAAACGATCGAAGAGAGTGCTGAAGCGATCAGAGTTTGCGACCTAGTCTCAAGCGCGCTTCGTCTAAAAAAACAGATCGCTTATAGCTTTTTTGTCGAAGAAAATTTAGAGCAGCGCCTACTAAAGCTCATCGACTACGTCATCGAAGAGATCGAGGCAAACAAGCTTCAAAAAGAGATCAAAAACAAGGTTCATTCAAAGATCGACAAGACAAACAAAGAGTACTTTTTAAAAGAACAGCTAAAGCAAATTCAAGCTGAGCTTGGAGCGGATACGAGCCGAGAAGAAGAGCTTGAAGAGTACCGCAAAAAGCTTGATGCGAAGAAGAAATTTATGGCAGAGGACGCCTATAAAGAGATCAAAAAACAAATAGATAAGCTCTCTCGCATGCACCCAGACTCAGCAGACGCAAATACCTTACAAAGCTACCTTGACTGGGTACTTGAAATTCCATTTGAAAATGTAGCTAAGAAAAAGTCATCTATCGCCGAAGTGAGCAAGCACCTAAATGCCGACCACTACAGCTTAGAAAAGCCAAAAGAGCGCATAGAGGAGTATTTTGCCTTGCGTGAGCTTTTGGAGCTTAGAGGTGTTGGCGAAAAGGTAAATAATGGCGCTATTTTATGCTTTGCAGGCCCACCAGGTGTGGGTAAAACAAGCCTTGCAAACTCGATCGCAAAGGCGCTAAAGCGTGAGCTAGTTAGGATCGCACTTGGCGGACTTGAGGACGTAAACGAGCTAAGAGGTCACCGCCGCACTTATATAGGCGCTATGCCAGGCCGCATCGTGCAAGGGCTCATAGAAGCCAAGCAGATGAATCCAGTGGTTGTCTTAGATGAGATCGACAAGGTTGGCAGAAGCTACAGAGGCGACCCGACCGCTGTTTTACTTGAAATTTTAGACCCAGAGCAAAATAATAAATTTAGAGACTACTACCTAAATTTCAACATTGATCTTAGCAAGATCATCTTCATCGCCACAGCAAATGACGTGAGCATGATACCAGCTGCGCTTCGCGACAGGATGGAGTTTATCGAGCTTAGCTCATACACCCCACAAGAGAAATTTGAGATCGCTAAAAAATATCTCTTACCTCAAGAGCTTAAAAAGCACGGCCTAAAACCAAGCGATGTAAGCATAAGCAAAGAGGCACTTGAGCTAATCATCAGCGACTACACAAGAGAGAGTGGCGTGCGAAATTTACGCCGAAGAATCGCTGATATACTAAGAAAAGTCGCCAAAAATATCCTAACCAAAAAGAATGAAGGCAAGATCAGCGTCACGGCTAAAAATTTAAAAGAGTTTTTAGAGAAAAAGGTCTATGAGATCGAGCCAGCGGATAAAAGAGATCAGATCGGCTTAGTAAATGGCCTCGCGTGGACTAGTGTCGGTGGCGACGTGCTAAGGATCGAGGCTATCAGGATCCAAGGCAAAGGCAGCATGCAAATCACCGGTCAGCTAGGCGACGTGATGAAAGAGAGCGCTCAGATCGCATTTAGCGTCGTAAAAGTGCTGATAGATAACAAAAAACTAAAAGTGCCAATGGCTATCGTGCCAAAACTAGATGATGACAAGCACAAGCTAGAAGCCAGCGACGTTTATAGACGCTATGACCTTCACTTGCACGTGCCAGAAGGTGCAGTGCCAAAAGATGGTCCAAGCGCTGGCATAACTATGGCAACTGCGATCGCATCGATACTTACTGATACAAAAGTAAGACACGATGTGGCGATGACTGGTGAGATCACACTAACTGGCAGAGTTTTACCTATCGGCGGACTAAAAGAGAAGCTCATCGCCGCTCACAAAGCTGGCATCAAAACAGCTCTGATACCTCGTAAAAACTATGACCGCGACCTTGTCGATATCCCAGCTGAAGTAAAAGCTGATATGAAGATCATCGCAGTAGATACGATCGATGACGTCTTAAAAAACGCTCTTGTAGCTAAAAAATAATCCCTACTCTAGCCCCATTCTGTCTAACTTGGGGCTAGAAAAAATTATAAATTTTGACGATCCTAAAATCCAAAAAAACGCCATATGGCACATATAAGTAGTTAATAATTTAAATAACATAACACATGCGACACACTAAAAAACAAATTTTAAAATTTATGAGCGAGCATATCTAAAATTTATCAGAGATTTTGAAACGCATGCGGCGCGTTAGCGCTATCGCAAGCCACTTCTAACGTGCGAGGGGCTTGGGGGATTTAAAAAGGGGGATAAGGGGACGGCTTCGTAATTCAAGTCCCCTTGTCCCCCTTTGGGTAAAAGAAGTTAAAATTTCTTCTTCCTAACATCCTCAACTATAGCTTTAGCCATCTCATCTACTTCTGATGTTACTTCGTTTGCTTGGTTGGCAATTACCACGTTTTCTTTTGTTAGATTATCTATTTGAGCAACTGATTGATTTATCATATTTATGCCTTCACTTTGCTCTTTTATAGATTCACTCATCTCATTTATTGATTGAGCTAGGACATTTGTATTTGCTTCTATCTCACCAAGTGATTTTTGAGTTCTCTCAGCTAGCTTTCTTACTTCATCAGCAACAACTGCAAATCCTCTGCCATGCTCTCCTGCTCTAGCTGCTTCAATAGCAGCATTAAGTGCTAGTAGGTTTGTTTGATCTGCTATATCTCTAATAATAGTTATTATGTTTTTGATCTCATCACTTTGTCTTATAACATCAGCTGTCTTTTGAGAGATGGCATTCATTGAGCTAGACATTTGCTCAACTGCTGCTGCGCTTTCTTGTAAGCTATTTGCTTGAGTGTTTGCTGAGCTTGCTACTTTAGATACTGAGCTAGCTAAAAGTTTAGCTTTTTCTTCTAGTACTTGAGCTTGGTTTAGATTGTCATTTAGCATTTTAGATATCTCTATGCCAAGAGAGTTTATACCACTTGCTATCTTACCATCATCATCAAGTCTTTTTGTAAAGTCTTGGTTTTTATAAGTGTTTAGTAGATCAAGTACATCTTTACCATTACTTGATATTGCATTTTTAAGAGCAAGTTGTAGATCTTTAAATGTACTTTTTAGTTGATTTAGAGCTGGGTTATTAGTATCAGCTTCTAGGCTTGCTTCATAGTTGCCATCTTTTATCTCATTTACAAAGGTGTTGGCTTTTTGGATGAAGGTGTTCTCTTTTTCTTTAGATGTTTGGATCTTTTGGATGTTTTCGTTTATAAGCGATGACATGATGCAAATTTCATCTTTACCTTTTAAGCTTAGAAGTTTGGCAGAATTTGTCTTGTTGTTTAGATATAAGAAAAACTCGCTTAGTCCGCCCTTTACGCTATCGATACCTGAGATGATATTTTTACCAACAAAAAAAGAAACCAAAACAAGCAATAGTATAAAACAGGCAAGTAAAACAACCATAGAAACAGCTAAGTTGCCAGCTTCGCTCATATCTTGTAAAGCTTTATCTTTCATATCATTTAACAAGTAAAGCTCATAGTTTCTAAAGTTATCGATCAAATTTGTGATGCTTTGAAACCAACTAGCTGCTTCGAACTTGCTAGCTGTCTCATCTGGAGTAGCGATAGCACTTTTTATGATATCATCTATCTTTTGAAACTCATCACTTTGCAAGATCTCTTTTTGCAAGCTATCTGCGTATGTGCCTGCGTTAAATTTCACATAGTCATTTATGAGATTTTTGATATTTGCATTAAATGAAACTAAATTTACGTATGTATTTTTATCGATGTTATGTTTTATAAAGGCAGCATTTAGCACCGCCCTTGTGATACCAAAATACTCTTTGATCTTTGAGATGCTAAAAATTCTAGCCAAGTTATCTTTCATATCAGGCTCAGAGCTGCTTGCGAGGGAATTTTCAAATATAAGTGTATTTTCGATCATATCGTGAAATTTAGGAGCTATGAGAGCAAAACTTTCTTTGCTATCTACTTTAGCTCTTATGCTATTAAGCTCGCTTGAAAGCTCATTTTTGTTAGAAAGTTTAGACAAAACGCCATCAACTTTAGCTCTTTGCTCTTTTAAATTTTTATCAGCATCTTTGCCATTAGCTATAAAGCCTGCACTATAACCGCGCTCTTTTTGAAGTTCATGGATAAATTCACTTTGTTTTATGATGTCTTCAGCTGTATTAAGACTTGATACAGCTTGGCTTCTACTCTTAAAAACGCCATTTAAAATATAAATACTTGTTGCACTTAAACAAATAAGACTTAAAATTACAATTAGTAGGATCTTTATTTTTATACTTAGATTGTTCATTTTTCATTCCTTTGCATTACAAGATACGATATATAGGCTGTTTC
>CABPVN010000002.1:130450-149325 GCA_902460825.1 Campylobacter concisus | reverse complement strand
ATTTCAAAGCAGGGGAGTGATCTCCTGCTTGATAAATTTAAGCAGGAGATCACTCCCCTGCTTTGAAATTATTTAGAAAATTTTGGCTCAGTAAACGCTGTAAGTTTTGGCGTTTCATCGCCTTGATATTTTCTGATATTTACAAGAGCTGTGTGGCTGATATTGCCGTTTGCTAGCTTACTTGTTGGGATATCTATGGTTAGCACGTTTGCGGAGCCATTTTTGCAGATGCCACTATCAAAGCCGTCATACCAAGCGCCCTCAGCTAGTTTTACAACGCCCTCTTTGATGTTTTTAGTCACATAAGCACCAGCTAAAACCTCGCCACGAGCGTTAAATACACACACCAAATCGCCTGTTTTTACGCCAAGCTCTTTTGCGTCATTTTCGTTTATCCACACTGGCTCGCGGTTAGCGATAGCATACTTGTCACGAAGTGAAGTTTGGCTTAGCTGTGAGTGCAAGCGGTCAGTTGGGTGAGCGCTTATCATGTGGTATTTTGCAGGTTTGTCTTTCATGCCTAGCCACTCGATCGGCTCAAACCAAGTTGGGTGCGCCTTGCAATCATCATAGCCCATTTTCTCGATCGTATCTGAGTAAATTTCGATAAGACCGCTAGGCGTTCCAAGAGCGTTTAGCACAGGATCTTCTCTAAATTCGCCAAGTCTTACCCAGTTATCACTATCTTGAGATGAGGCAAATGTGACTGGTTTGTTTTCATTCCAAAACTCTTCAAATGGCTTCATGTCGCTTGCAAGCTCAGGGACGGCCTTTACTTGAGCGTAGGCTGCGTCGTAGTACTCTTTGATCCAGTCAAATTCGTCTTTGCCGTTATCTGTGTAGGCAACGACTAAATTTTTAGCATAAGCCTTGCAGAGGTCAGTGAAAATTTGATAGTCGTCTTTTGCTTCGCGGTATTTTTCAACGACTTGTTTCATCGGCACGATGTTCATATTTGAATAGTCGCCTGTCATCGTGATGTCGTTTCTCTCATACTCTGTAGTGACTGGAAAGACGATATCAGCCATCTTTGCTGTCGGTGTCCAGTAAGCTTCGTGAACGACTACGGTTCTTGGCTTTCTCCACGCTTTTAAATTTGTATTAGTATCTTGGTGATGCACAAGCGGGTTGCCGCCGACCCAATAGATAAAGTCGATGTCTGGATAGGTGATCTTTTTGCCGTCGTGATCTATCACTTTGCCAGGGTGAAGCAACGCATCAGCGATACGAGCTACTGGGAAAGCGTAGTTGGTTGCTTTTTGTAGCCAGCTTTGACCTGTGCCCGCTACTGCAGCTGCTTTTGCGACGAAGCGACCGTGTTTGTCAAATTCGCCCGTATCAGTGCCGATAAACTCGCCTTTTTCGTTAAATTTACCCACACTTGCGCTATTTACACCGCCGATGACTGCACCTTTGCATGTTGGTGCGCCGCCGTTTGAGTAGTGGTAGCTTAAGCCAAATCCCCCGCCAGGAAGTCCGATCTGACCGATCATCGCTGCAAGTGTTACCATCGCCCAGTGTGGTTGCTCGCCGTGGTGAGCGCGCTGCATGCCCCAACCGCTCATTAGCATCGTGCGGTTGCTTACAAATGTATCAGCTAGTTCTTTTAAAGTATCTTTATCTATGCCACAAATTTTGCTCGCCCACTCTAAATTTTTAGGAGTGTTGTCTGTCTTGCCAAGTAGATATGGGAGGAATTTATTAAAGCCATAAGTGTAGTTTTCGATAAATTCTTTATCGTATTTGCCACTTTCATATAGGTAATGCATCATGCCTAGCATCATCGCTGTGTCGGTGTTTGGCACTGGAGCGATCCACTGAGCTTTGTCAAAGTATTGTGCTGTTTCAGACTTGATAGGATCGATCACGATCACTTTGATATCTTTTTTATTTTTTAGCTCTTCAAAGTATTTAAAGCCTTGTTCATCAGTCGCTGTCCAAGCTATGCGAAGTGTCGCAAGTGGGTTTGCGCCCCAGATGACTACGACTTTTGAATTTTCTAGCACGACTGGCCAGCTAGTTTGCTGCTCATAAACCTCGATACTACCTACAACGTGAGGCATGATGATCTGGCTAGCACCTGTTGAGTAGTCACCAAGTGAGCCAACAAAACCACCACTAAGGTTCATAAATCTATGAAGTAAAATTCTTGAGTTATGCACATTGCCGCTTGATTTCCAGCCGTAGCTACCTGCAAAAACGCTTTGTAAGCCCTTTTGCGCTCTTGTTTTTTTAAGCTCTTTAGCAACTAGCTTGATCGCGTCCTCATAAGGCACCTCGACCCATTCGTCTATGCCACGAAGCTCTGGTTTTGGGCTATCTGGATTTTCAAGGTAGCTCTTTCTTACCATTGTGTGTTTGATACGACTTTTATAGATCATATCTGGCGTGTAGTGCTGAAGTGGGTTGTAAATTTCACTTGTTTTTTGGATAGGCTCTGACTTTACAGCGATGCCGTTTTTAGTTGTCACTTTTAGCATGCCCCAGTGAGCAGCTGTAAGAGTTTCGCCATTTTTTAAAACGCCCTTTTTAACCTCATCAGCAAACAAATTTGAAGCTGTTACACTTGAAAGCAAAGGTGTAGCTGCAAGTGCTGTTGCACCTTTTTTTAGAAAATCTCGTCTGTTCTCGTTCATCGTGTTCTCCTTTTATTATCTTTAACTTCTCGCCTAGGCAAAGCCTAGACTGCGACCAGAAACCCATCGCTCGCATCGCTAGCGATATGCTCCGCTCACTTATCTAAATTTACAGTCCGATTAGACTGAAAATTTTGGCTCTTTAAAGGCGCTAAGCTCTGGAGCTTCGCCTTTAAATTTCTTGATATTTACAAGCGTCGTATGCGAGATGTTTGCATTTGAGAGCTTGCTAGCTGGGATGTCGTTTGTTAAAACGTTTATGCATCCATTTTTACAAACACCCTTCTCATCTGGGTCGTACCATGCGCCCTCGCAAAGTCTTGCCACGTTATAGCTCACATCATCGCTCACCACAGCGCCTGCTAAAATTTCGCCTCTCTTGTTATAAACACGCACGATGTCGCCTGTTTTGATGCCAAGTTTTTTAGCATTTTTAGTGTTTATCAAGATCGGCTCACGATCAGCCACCGCGTACGTATCTCTAAGCGACGTTACGCCTAGCTGAGAGTGCAAGCGCACGCTTGGGTGTGGGTTTAGCAGGTGAATGCTGGCTGATTTTTTCTTCGCACCCAGCCACTCAGCAGGCTCCATCCACATAGCATAGCCCTTGCAGTCGTCGTAGTTCATATTTGCTATCGTCTCTGAGTAAATTTCTATAAGACCACTTGGCGTGCCAAGAGCGTTTAGGATAGGATCTTCTCTAAACTCAGCGTGTCTTACCCAAGCCTCGTTCTCTGCGGTTGAGTCAAATTTAGTAGGCTCGTTTTTCTCCCACCACTCACTAAATTTAGGCATTTTTACGCCAAGAGCTTTGTTCTCATTGATGACTTTAGCGGCGCTATCGTAGTATGACTTGATGAAATCAAGTGGCTCTTTCGCACCATCAGTGTAAATTTCAGCTACGCCGTCAGCATAAGCCTTGCTTAGATCAGAGAAAATTTGATAGTCGTCTTTTGCCTCGTTTTGTTTGGCTACGACTTGCTTCATCGGCATGATGTATTGGTTAGAGTAGTCGCCAACCATAGTGATATCATCTCTTTCATAAAGCGTAGTTACTGGAAATACAATATCAGCCATCTTCGCTGTTGGCGTCCAGTAAATTTCATTTACCACGACCGTTCTTGGCTTTTGCCATGCACGTTTTAGCTTATTTAAATTTTGCTGGTGACCAAATGGATTGCCCCCTGCCCAGTAGATAAAGTCGATATCTGGATAGGTGATCTTCTTGCCATTATGATCTATCGTCTTGCCAGGGTTTAAAAGCACGTCAGCTATGCGAGCCACTGGGAAAGAGGCTGCTTGCATCTCTTCTATCTCGGCTTTTAACTTCTCATCAGCTACGTCTTTTGCATATCCTTTAAATTTACCATCTTTGATGACACCGATATCTGCTGGGTTGATACCGCCAACGACCGTTGCTGTACTAGTTGGCACGCCGCCGCCGCTGTAGTGGTAGCTAAAGCCAAAGCCACCGCCTGGTAGGCCTATCTGACCTAGCATCGCAGCTAAAGTGACTAGCATCCAGTAAGGCTGCTCGCCGTGGTGAGCGCGCTGCATAGCCCAGCCACCCATTATCATCGTGCGGTTTTTGTACATTTTAACAGCTAGCTCTTTTATCACCTTTTCGCTGACGCCACAAATTTTGCTCGCCCATTTTGGTGTTTTTGGCTTGCCATCTTTTTTACCAAGTAGATATGGGAGGAATTTATCAAAACCAACTGTGTAGTTCTCTAAAAACTCTTTGTCGTAGTTTTTAGTTTTATATAGATGATATGCCATGCCAAGCATCATAGCTGTGTCGGTGTTTGGCACTGGAGCGATCCATTTTGCCTTGCTGTCAAAGTAGTTACCTGTTAGGCTCTTAATAGGATCAATTATAATGATCTCTTTATCGCTATTCTTTAGATCTTCTAGGTATTTATATCCTAGCTCATCAGTCGCCGTCCAGCCAACTCTTAGCGTAGCTACCGGGTCGCTTCCCCAGATCACTACGACCTTTGAGTTTTCAAGCACCACTGGCCATGTAGTTTGCTGCTCATAGACCTCTATGCCGCCCATAACGTGAGGCATGATAACCTGCCCTGCACCTGTCGAGTAGTCGCCAAGACCGCCGACAAAGCCACCAGTTAGGTTCATAAATCTAGCTAGAAGCGTAGTTGAGCTGTTGAAATTTCCGCTTGATTTCCACGCTGGAGACTTCGCATAAACGCTAGCAAGGCCTCTTTGAGCTCTTGTCTTTTTTAGCTCTCTTGCAACTAGCTTGATAGCGTCCTCATACTTTACCTGCACCCACTCATCTTGACCGCGAAGCTCTGGCTTTGGACTATCTGGGTTTTCAAGATAGCTCTTTCTCACCATCGGATGCTTGATACGGCACTTGTAGATCATGTCTGCAGTGTAGCCTCTTAACGGGTTTGGTATGCTGCTTAAGACGCTAAGTGGCTTTGAGCCAGTTACAACGCCGTCTTTTACACTAACATCCATCATACCCCAATATGCCGAGGTTCTAACGCTGCCATTTTGCACTAAGCTTGGTTTTACACTGCCATTTCCACCAAAAGCGCAACCGCCCAGAAATGGTGTAGCAGCTAAAGCCAAACTACCTTTTAAAAATTTTCGTCTTTGCATTAATTGATACCTTATATTAATTCTTTTTACTTCTCGCTTGAGCAAGCCCAAGCTGCGAGCAGCCACCCATCGCTCGCATCGCTAGCGATATGCTTCGCTCACTCTCTCCCGCACGGATACCAAGCAGTTGGTATCCTCTAAAGGCGGTCGTTCACCCACCTAAAGTTACTTGTCCGACTACGCGGACTAAATTTGGTTTTCTCTCTAAGTAAAACCTTTAAATTTAAGCCCTTTGCCTTGCTAAATTTGATTAAATTTAGCCCTACTAGGTTTTACTTATTTGCCTAAATTTACATCAGATGAGTGTTTTTGTAGGTACTCGATAACTAGCCACTCGTCTTTTTTCTCTATTGCGGTTCTGCCGATCATTGATTTTAGAAGTGACGGCCATTGATTTGCGTTAAAGTGTGTAGTTTGAGGCAACGCATGGCAAACGCCACAGCTCTCTTTATACATCTTATCAGCTTTTGCAAACATCGCATTTACATCAGTGCTAAAGCCATCTTTTTGAACAAAAACTGTGGTTTCTACCTCGTTCCATTTGCCGTTTTTGCCCTCTTTTATCACTTTGATATCAAAAGGTGCAGTTTTTGCAAATGCTACTGAGATGATCCTCGCGCCATCAGCAAAATAAACTACGTTGCTAACGGCTGGGTTTTGATAGCCTTTTACTTTGATCTGCGCTCTGTCGCCGCTTGTTTGTAAAATTTCAACTGCATTGGTTGGTAGCAGCCTGCCTATGCTCTTAGCTGAGTTTGCGTCAGCATATACGTCCTTTACGACATCTGTGTAGTTCATGCCTGCACCAAATGCAGCACAAGCTACGATGGCTGATAGAATAATTTTTTTCATATTTCTCCCTTCAAAATGAAATTGTCAAATTCTAGGGGCTTTTTGATTAATTAAAAATTAAAATTAAAAATATACTTTAAGAATAATGCAGAAAATTTTATTTAAAAATGAGTAAAAACACGCCAGATACGATAAGGCAAACGGCTAAAATTTCTTTTAAATTTAGCCTCTCACCAAGAAATATGACAGCCAAAATGATAGCCAGCACAACGCTAAATTTATCAACCAGCGCTACCTGATAGACTTTACCTGCTTGCATAGCTTTAAAATACATAAGCCACGAAAGACCAGTCGCCATGCCACTTAGCACTAGAAAAAACCAGTTTTTGGGACTTAACGAGCTTAGCGGTTGCCATTTTTTAGCCACGCTTAAAAGCAAAACAAGCATCAAAATGACGACGATCGTTCTTATAAATGTCGCAAAATCGCTGTCGATATCTTTTACGCCTAGCTTTGCAAAGATCGCTGTAAGCGCAGCAAAAACAGCCGAAAGAGCTGCGTAGATAAACCACTCTGGCATCTTTATCCTTATAAATTTAAAGGGGCAAATTTGCTTCGCCCCAAGCTAAATTTATCCCTCGTAATCGCCAAGCATATCAAGCGTAGGAGCAAAATATAAAGCCCCAGTTACTGGCGTACTAAAGTCAAGCAGCCTATCTGAGTTGCCTTTTGGCTCGCCGATAAACATCTTTTTAAGCATAAGCTCAACCGTTGAAAATGTGCTTGCATAAGCGATGAAGTAAGTGCCTGTTTTGCTGCCTTCAGTAAATGGCATATTGCCGCGCACGACCTTTTTATCGTCGCCGACATTTGCAGCAGCTGAGTGTGAATTTGTAGGTTTTACGCTCTCGTCCATCTCGATGTCATACTCTTTTGAGCGGCCTATAACCTTTTCTTGCTCGCTTACGCTTGTGGCGTTCCACTCTTTCATTTTATGAAAATATTTTTGGACAAAAACGTAGCTACCACCTTTAAATTTAGCATCCTCTTTGCCGACTTTTGCAAAAAGGTCTCTATCTTCGCCATCAGGGTTTTCAGTGCCATCGACAAAGCCGATGATCGCCCTGCCGTCATGGTACTTAAAGCCTTGAGTCTCATCTGTAAGCTCTGCAAATTTAAACAAAACTTCTTTGATATTTTGCGCCATGTCAAAGCAGTCAGCCGCATTTAGCGCACGGATGTGGATGTGGATATCGCCCTTTGTGCTAACAGCTTCATGTTTATCGCCTTTTATCGCTTTAAAATTTACAAGCTCTTTTGGCAGATCTTTTGAAATTTCAAGCTTTTTCCAAGCATCATGACCCACGCCAAGGACGCAATTTACATTTTCGTTTGCGCCAAATCTAACTTTAGCAGTCTTGTTTAAATTTACGACCAAAGCACAAAGCTTAGCAAAGCCCTCTTTACATGTCTTTTTGTCGCCTTTTAAAACCCATGTTTGAAAGACTGTGTTGTTACCAGGTGTTTGTGTAACCTCTTGTGAATTTACACTCATTTTTTCTCCTTTAAATTTTGTTTTTATGCGATGTTTTCTAAATTTAGTTGCTCGTTGATCTGCTCGTCGCTATCGTCAAAGACAAACTCGACCTTGTTTGCGCCAAAGCTCTTAGCTATCGCTTCAAGTGTGTCACGAGCTGATTTGTGAATTTTACTTTGAAGCTGCGAGATAAGGCGAACGCTCATCTTTTTGACTTCATTTCTAGCCTCTTCAATTAGCCTATTTTTATCTTCTTCTGTAAAAGTGCTACCAAAAAAGCCATTTAGCGAGTCAGGCAGCAAAAATGGTATAAATTTGCCATTTTTTTCGTCGTAAAATTTCATATCTGCGATTGAAAATTTATACTTACATGGAGGCATTTTTATCTTGTAGCTAGAGTTTGCGATCTGCATGATCTCAAGTCTAGGGCTGGTTAGATCGTAGATGAAATTTATCTCAAACTCAAATATCATCGAAAGCTTCTTCTCGCTTACTAGCCACCTTAGATACTCTTTGCCAAAATTTCCAAACGCATGATCTGTCTTTGTGACGATCTCTTTGCTATATACCTGAAAAACAGATAGTTCGCCGATACTTTTAAGCTGCGAAATTTCAGTGCTGACTGAGACATTTTCGCTATCATCTTTTGCCTTTTTTAGCGCCTTGTTTGACCTATAAAATGCAAATGCCAAAATAGCTAGCAAGATAACTAATATCAAATTTGCGTATTCGCTCATATTTTCTCCTTTAAAGCCCGCATTTTATCCTAAATTTGTAAAGCAAAAGAAATTTATCACTCAGGCAAGGTGATGGGGCTTTTATAAGGCATGTGAGCTCCTACTATCTTTGTAGTCTCGTCCTCCAAGCCATCAAGCACCTTTTCTCTCGTTTTGGCAGCTTGCACTGGATCTATATCATAAGTGATAGATATGCTTGGCTCGACCTCTTGCACTGCTAGGACGTGAAGAAGGTCGGCTATAAAGATGATCTTGTCGTTATCTGCCTCAAAGCTTATCATGTTGTGCCCTGGAGTGTGGCCGTAGGCTGGGATAGCTATGATCTTTAGTGCCCCGTCAAATAGTGGCTTTTTATGGTCAAAAAAGCTCTTATCATCCTTGTAAAGCGATAAAATTTCTTTTGTCCTCTCATCCTTGCCCTTCATCCAGTAGTCCCACTCCTTTTCATCTATAAAAAGCTTGGCATTTTTAAATGTCTTTTTGCCCCCATCTATGAGCCCACCTATGTGATCAGGATGAGCGTGCGTGATGATGACGTAGGTTAGATCCTCTGGCTTTATATTGCCAAAAGTTTGCAGATCATACTTTAAAACCTCCAAGCTATCTTCATAGCCGCTATCTATGAGCGCCGTGTAGTCATCGCACTTTGCAAACATTACGTTGTGTTTGTTTGGTAAATTTTTAGTATTTGCCACAAGCTCTTTTTGCGCCTCATCTTTGGCTATTAGCTTATCTACTGGCGCATCAGTCGTCTTTAGTGAAAATACATAAAGATTGCATCCGCCCATAGCTCCTATCCATACTTGATCGTTTTGTTTGCTAACCACCTCATCATCGGCACAAAAAGCTAAAGTGCAAAACAACGCAAGGCCTAATAAACTCTTTTTCATATCTCATCCTTGAATAAATTTGCGAAATTTTAGTCCTGTAAATTTAATGAAAAATAATAATCCTTTAAAAAAATATATAAATAATAGTTTTAAAAATATAGATAAAAAAAATTATATTTAAATAACTAATTTTAAATTAAGTCTTTTATGAAATATCTCTTTAAAAGTAAAAATAGCGTAAATAACGTATATTTTCGTAAATTTAGCCTACGATTTTTCATTAAATTATTATTATTTTAATTAATAATTTATTTTAAGAATTTTAGAATTGGTTTAAATTTTATGTAAAGGACGAGATATGAAAAGATCCGTTTCAAGCAAAAAGTGCATCCTTTTAAGTGTTGCTTGCTGCACTCTTTTGCTTGCTAATCAACTAAGTGCTAGCGAACAAAACAGAGGTAAATTTGGCGATATAAAAAGCTGGCAGAGCGATGAGTACAAAGCCGACTGGGGTTTAGTGAGCATGAACGCAGCCGTTGCATATGCTCTTGGAGCAACTGGCAAAGGCGTAACGCTTGGTGTGATGGACTCTGGTGTGCTACTTAGCCATCCAGAATTTAGTGATGGCAGAGTAAGTGCACTAAAAGTCTCTGGTAGCTACTATAAAGATGGTCAAAGATACCCAGATACCGAGTATGGCAACTCACCATTAGTCGGAAAAGGCAGCGGAGATAAAAATAAAAAAGACTTTGGTGACTTTAAAAAAGGTGAAGAATTTAGCATAGATGGTGACTGGATAGCTGGAGTAAACGACTCTCACGGCACTCACGTAGCTGGCACGATAGCTGCTTCAAGAGATGGCGTTGGCATGCACGGCGTAGCATTTGACGCAAGACTTATAATGGGCAATACCGGCGGCACTGACGGCATGACATATGGTCCAAATCAAGACTACAACTTCTTTTTAAATTCTTACGAAGGACTAGCAAAGAGTGGAGCTAGAGCGATAAATAACAGCTGGGGTTCAAACCGTAAATTTTACAAAGCCTACGAAGGTGCTACTGGGTATGATGGCGGCAATAACCTAGATATCAAAGATCTTGATGCTGCGTATAAAAGCTACTATCCATTTGTAGTAAATGGCAAAAATTTCTTAGATGCAGCCTATGAGGTCGCTACAAGATATGGCGTCATCCAAATTTTTACTGCTGGCAATAGAGACGGGATGAAAGAGTCATATACAAGAGCGATGCTTCCATACTTTAGACCTGATGCTGAGAAGTACTGGCTAAACGTTACTGGTCAGCTAGAGGGCGACACGCAGCGCTACAACACACCTGGCCACTCAAAATGGTGGAGCGTGGCAGCACCTGCAAAACCTATATACTCAACCGTCGTTGATCTAACAACTGGCAAGGCAGACTACGGCACAAAAGGCGGCACATCAATGGCAGCTCCACACGTCACTGGCGCACTTGGTGTCATCATGCAAAGATACCCATATATGAATAACGCTCAGATAAGAGAGGTACTACTAACTACTGCAAGGCAAGTTCATGATGACTTCAAAGAGCCAGCCGATACTAGAAAAATTTCAGGCTTTAGTGCTGCGCTTGGAGTGCCTGATGAGCGCTGGGGCTGGGGCGTAGTGGATCTATATAAGGCGATGTTTGGACCAGGTCAGCTTCTAGGAGTGTTTGATGTAAATTTAAATAGCGATGATATCTACTCAAACAACATAAGCGATGTGGCTATCAAATTTAGAAAGACAGAAGATGATGCAGAGGCTAAAATTTGGACCGATCGCAAGGCTGAGCTAGAAAAAATAGCAAATTTAACACCAGAGCAAAAAGCTGAACTTGAGATAGGTAACGCTAGAGAAAGAGCAAGAGAGCTAAGGGCAAGTGAGGGCTACGAAGGTACTCTTATAAAAAGAGGTCAAGGCACACTAAGCCTAGCAGGAGACAACTCTTACACTGGCAAGACCATAATAAAAGGCGGCAAGATCACAGCTCTTAATCAATCTCTAAAATCAAGCGACGTGATAGTAGAAAATGGCGGCGCACTAGAAATTGTAAGAGAAATGAGCGTGCCAAAGGTTAGTAGAAATAAATTTACCTTGCAGCTATCTTTAGGAGAAGTGACCAAAAAAAGCTCAAATGACGTAGTAAAAGCCACTATCAAATCAGGCGGTAGCTACATCGTCTCAAACGGCGCTTCAAATTTAGATCTAAACTTTGAGAAAAACTCATTTATAAACATAAGTGAGCCAAGCTTAGAGATCATGCAAAGGCTCTATAACGACAGCACAAAATCAAAGACATTTACTGCAACTGGAAATTTCAAAGGCTATGAAGATACCCTTTCAAAAGAGTATGCATTTTTTGATCTTAGTAAAAACTATAGCGACAACAAGCTAGAGCTTACTCTTAAAAAATCAAAAAATACAATGACAAGCATCGCAGCTAATGACAATCAAAAGAAAGTTGCACAGCTCATAGAAAGCACAGCTAGCCAGCCAGCGCTACTTCCTTCACCATTTAGAAGCAGGCCAGCAGTTATCACAAGCGATCTTTATAGACACTTCATCTACACTACACCAAAAGAGGCAAAACAAACTCTAAAAACATTTGCAAATGAGGCAAATTTAGCTCAGCACAATGCATTTTTACTAGAAAACATCATGCTTAAAAATGCAGTTATCAACCACGAATCTGACCCATTTGGCATAAGAGCAAGCGACTCAAATGGTATGAAATTTTGGTCAAATACCATGTTTGACGCTATGAAATTTAATGACATAAAAGCAAACTCTATGACACAGCTTTTTGGATTTGACGGCAGTGTAAATGACGCATTTGTACTTGGCGGTGTTCTTGGTGCTAGCACAGAAAAAGTAAAAGAAGACGGTGATGATGCCTATAAGACAAAAGGCAAAAGCATCGGCATATACGGCAAAAGCGAGATCGCTAGCACGAAACTAGACCTTGGAGTACTATACACAGATGCTAAGCGCAAAACTCAAAATGGTGCAACAATCGCAAGCTTTTACTCAAACGATCATATAAGTAGTAAAGAAAAAGCGCTTAATGCTTATGCAAATTTAGCCCTAACTAGCTTTAATACAGAAAATTTCTCACTAAATCCTTATGTGGGTGCAAGCTATCTACGCATGAAAACTGATAGCACAAGCCAAAATGTAGGAATTTTCAAAATGGATGTTGATGAAAAAACTAGAAATTTAGGCATTTTTAGCCTTGGTCTAAACCCTAGCGTACCATTTACTCTAGGTAGCACCAAGATGAAATTTGAAGCTGATCTAGCATACAACAGACTAGTTGGCGACACAAAACCAACTATTGGTGTAAATGTCGCAAATGCTGGATACCTAGAGCTAGATGGCAAAGAGGTTAAAAACCTTGGCACAGCTAGCCTTGGCATAAAAGCAAATGTCTATAAAAATGTAAATTTAGGCCTTTCTTACACTGGAGCTTTTGCTAAAGATGTAAGATCAAACAGCGTAAATGCTAAATTTGAGATATTGTTTTAGTTAGTTAAATGCTCGCTACTTTAAAAGGTAGCGAGCTTATAAATTTAGAAGAGTTGAGTGAAAGAAAAGCCGTTTTTATTAAGCGTATCTTTGATCTTTTCTTGATGCTCAAGACCCTTTGTCTCAAGCGTGATAGTGATGCTTGCATCGCCGTAGTCAAGCTTAGTAGAGAAGCGGTCGTAGTCGATCTTGACGATGTTTGCATTTGCTGATTTTAGGCTATCAGTTAGGCTCATGAGCGCTCCTGGCTTATCTACAAGTGTGATTTGCAAGGTCATCTTGCGGTGAGACTTGATAAGACCCTTTTCGATGATGATAGAAAGCACCTGAACATCGATATTTCCGCCACTTAGCACCACGCCTATCTTTGCGCCTTTTTTAAATTTGATCTTATCATGCATAAGTGCTGCCACGCCAGCTGCGCCAGCTCCCTCAACCACAATCTTTTGCGTCTCTAGCAAAAATAAAATCGCAGTTGCGATCTCCTCATCATCGACCTGCACAAACTCATCAACGCACTCAACGATATTTTTAAGCGTTATCTCGCTCGCATCACGCACAGCGATGCCATCAGCTATGGTGCGAACTGACTTTGAGTTTATGCTCTTTTTAGCGCCGTAGCTATTAAACATAGCTGGAGCGCCCTTTGCACCGACGCAAACGACTTTGGTTTTTGGATTTACTTGTTTTATACAGCTTGCCACGCCGCTAGCTAAGCCGCCACCACCAACTGGCACTACAACCATATCAAGGTCGCTTATCTCATCAAGCATCTCAAGTCCAACAGTGCCCTGCCCTGCCATGACATACTCATCGTTAAATGGATGAACAAAGGTCATATCTTTTTCTTTGGCGTAATTTACTGCAAATTCATACGCCTCATCAAAGTTATCACCTTTTAAAATGACTTCAGCGCCAAGATCCTTCGTGCCAGCTACCTTTAGAAGCGGGGTTGATTCTGGCATTACGATGCAAGCATGCACGCCAAATTCTTTTGCGCTTATCGCCACACCTTGAGCGTGATTGCCAGCACTTGCAGCCACGACGCCACGTTTTCTCTCCTCGTCACTTAGACTAGCTATTTTGTTATATGCGCCTCTTATCTTGTATGCGCCCGTTCTTTGTAAATTTTCTTCTTTTAGATAGACATTTGCGCCCAAAATTTTACTAAGCTTCGCACTCTGCGCAAATGGGGTCTTGGTCACGAAATGACCGATCGTTATCTTTGCTTGTATGATTTTATTTAATGAAACCATTTTCAACTTTCCTTTTAAAATTTATCTTTTGCCTCTAGTAGCACGCCACACTCGATGTGATGAGTGTTGGCAAACTGATCAAAGAGCGCAAATTTTATCACTTTATGGCTTTTAGTAAGCTCATTTAAATTTTCTTTTAAAGTCTCTGGGTTGCACGAGATGTAGATGATGTTTTTGAAATTTTTGATGAAATTTACAACACTTTCGCTTAGTCCAGCGCGTGGCGGATCAACAAGGACGTGCGAGAAGTTAAAGTCGTTTAAACTTATATCTTTTAGCCTGTTAAACTCCCTAACGCCAGCAAATGCGCTCATCAGCTCATCAGCGTCCATGCGTAAAAATTTGATATTTTCTGCCCCATTTAGCTCGCAGTTTTTAAGGGCATTTGCGATCGAACTTTTTGAAATTTCAGTGGCAAGGACGTTTTTAAATTTAAACGAAAGCGGGATAGTAAAATTCCCATGTCCGCAGTAAAGCTCCAGTAGATCAGCGCCACCCTCTACACACTCTTTTGCCCAAGCTATCATCTTCTCATTTACCGCTTTATTTGGCTGGATAAAGGCATTTTCACTTAGGCTAAATTTATAAATTTGCCCATCAACATTTAGCTCATCAACTAAATTTAGCTCACCACTTAGCAGCTTTTGGCCACGTGATCTAGCTAGGATCATCACATCAAGCTTGCTAGCTAGAATTTTCATCGCCGCTTCAAACTCACTATCAAGCTTTTTGTGATAAAGAAGCGTGACTAAAATGCCGCTTTTACAGGCGATAAACTCCACTCCAAAGAGCTTTGTGCGTGAAATTTCATCATCTTGCAAGCTCTCAAGTAGCCTTGGCATGAGATGTGAAATTTGATCGCAAACCTTTGGGCACTCATCTATGAAGACCTTTTTGCCCTTCTCGCTTGCGTGCATCGTATAGCTAAGCTTGCTACCCTCGTGCCAGATGCCAAACTCAGCCCTCGTGCGGTAGTGCTTTGGGCTTGAGCTAAAAACATCAAATTTACCCTCATAAAAGTGAGAGAAATTTTGCTTGATAAGATCAGATTTAAATGAAATTTGCTCACTATAAGGGGTAAAAAGAGTGCATGATCCGCACTCTTTTAGGTATTTGCAGTCCAAATTTATGCCGCTTTCTCTTCGACTTTTTTACCGACAAATCTAACCAAAGCCCAGATCGCTAAAAATCCGCAAGGAAGTGCGATCCAAACGCTAAGACCAAGTGCGACCGGCAAGTAGCCAACAAGCACACAAACCGTACAAACGCTAAGTGCGTAGATCATCTGCGTTGAGACGTGATCGATGTGGCTACATCCTGCGCCCATTGATGAGAGTATCGTAGTGTCTGATATCGGCGAGCAGTGGTCACCAAAGATAGCGCCAGTTAGAACGCTTGAGATATTTACGATCATATAAGCGTGCATCGCATCGCCATCTAAGCCGTAGTTTTTGCCCACTGCATAAGCTAGCGGGATAGCAAGAGGCATCAAAATGCCCATCGTGCCGTAGCTGGTGCCAGTTGAGAAGCTGATAAATGAGCCAAGGATGAAAACAGCCACTGGCAAGATAAATTTAGGCGTTGAGTCACTTAGTAGATCGACTAAATATCTTGAAGTGCCAAGCTCTTTGATAACCGCGCTAAGGCTCCAAGCAAGAAGCAAGATGACGACCGTGATGATCATAGTTTTCCAGCCCTTCACCCACGTGCTAATAGCCTCTTTTACATCAAAAATTTTGCGCCAAACGCCCATGACGATAGCTACTATGCTAGCGAGCAATGCTGCTTGAAATAGCGATGTAGCAGAGTCAGCTGCGCCAAAAGTATCTTTAAATGTTGAAAATGAAAGCGGATTTGCAAGTGCATTTTTAAGAGTATCGCCCTCAAGTGCAGCAAGACCGCTAAAATAAAAGCTAGTAAATGCGCCGATAACTAGCACAAGAAGTGGCACTATCGCATTTGAAGCGCTTAGTTTTACGCCCTCTTTTGGCTCAAGAGTCTTATCTTCAAGGTCTTGAATTTGAGTTTTGCCAGAGTGAAGCTCGCCCTTTCTAGCGCGTCTTTCAGCTGCTAGCATAGGGCCATACTCACGCTGCATCAAGGCCGTGCAGACGATGAAAAACAAGATAAAGAGGTTGTAAAATCTATATGGAATGGTCTCGATAAATATAGAATAAGCGTTTATGCCTGTCTCGCCGATAAGCTCGTAGCCCTTTTCGATGAGCGAAACCTCAAGTCCGACCCATGTAGAGATGATAGCAATACCTGCAATCGGTGCTGCAGTAGCGTCGATGATGAAGGCTAGCTTTTCGCGGCTGATTTTAAATTTATCGCTTATTGGCCTCATGATAGGACCAACGATTAGGGCGTTTGCGTAGTCATCGAAAAATACAAAAATACCCATAAGCCAAGTTGAAATTTGAGCTGAGACGCCAGTTTTTGCCTTTTTGCTAAGCCAAAGAGCAACCGCTTTTGTGCCGCCCATCTTTGTGATGAGTGCGACCACGCCGCCTATACAAAGCACTTGAAGCAAGATGCCAGCATCGGTGCTATCAGCCATCGACTCAACCACTCTTGAAACGATGCCTGTAAAGCCTTTGATGATGCCCATAAAGACATTTTCATTAACGATATTTATAAGAAAAGTTCCGCTAAAAACACCGATAAATAGCGACAATATAACGTCTTTTGTGATAAAAGCAAGCGCTATGGCCACAACTGGCGGTATAAGCGTGAAAACGCCGTAAATTTGTGCGTTTCTTTTGGCGACTTCTGGATCAACGCCAAAAAGTACGGCACTAAAAAATAGTAACAATAAAATTTGTCTCACATAAACTCCTTAAAATTTTTCTATCGCAAGTCCAGCCCAAGTCTGCGTATTTGCCATGACTTCGACCCTATTTATATTTACACTCTCAGGCATATTTAGACAGTTAAGCAAAATGGTCGCTATATCCTCAGCGGTGATAAAATTTGTATGCTCGTAGATGCTATCAGCCTTTGCCTTATCGCCCTTAAATCTAACTTCGCTAAATTCAGTCTTGCAAAGACCTGGCTCGATATTTGTCACCCTGATATTTGTGCCAACTAGATCGTTTCTTAAATTTAGACTAAACTGCTTTACAAAGGCCTTTGTAGCGCCATAAACGTTACTGCCAGGATATGGCCACGAGCCAGCTGTTGAGCCAAGATTAAAGATATAGCCCTTTTCTTGCTTGTAAAGTAGCGGCAAAACGGCTTTTGTAGAGTAGATAAGACCCTTTACATTTGTATCTATCATCGTCTCAAAGTCCTCTACCTTTGCGTCTATCGTCTTTTCTTGTCCCAAGGCAAGTCCAGCGTTATTTACAAGCACTTCGATATCTTTAAATTTATCAGGCAGGCTATCAACTGCGTCAAAAACAGCCTTTTTATCACGTATGTCAGCTACGATGATGTGCGTATCGCCAAGCTCGCTAGCTAGCTTTTTTAGCCTGTCTTCGCGCCTTGCAAGAGCGACTATCTTGTAGCCCTCTTGTGAGAGTCGTCTAGCGATCGCCTCGCCAAAGCCAGATGTAGCACCTGTCACAAAAGCTGTCTTTTTCATATCTCTTCCTAATTAAAATTTGGCTTTAAACCAAGCTCTTCTAAAAATTTAATATTTTTTTCATTTTTATCTTTAATCGCATAATCAAGCGCGTTAAATCCCGCATCATCAGTGGCGTTCATATCGGCACCGTTATCTATCAAAAGCTTTAAAATTTCTGGCGTCGCGTGAGCTGCTGCATGCATAAAAACGCTTCTATTTGTATGCTCTAGGCCACACGTATCCTCTACTTGCATCATGCCTAAATTTATCATATTCATCTTAGACTGCTCGTCGATGTAGCTCTCGTTTGCATTGGCCCCACTCTTTAGTAAAAGCTCGCAAAGAGGCGCATCCTCAAACTGCACAGCGTAAAAAAGCGCGCTTTTTCCAAAGAAATTTTTGTGATTTACATCGGCTCTATTTTTAAGCAAAATTTTTACATTTTCTAAATTTTTAAGAGCAAAAAAGAGCGGTGTCTCATCGCCTAAATTTAGATCAGCCCCGCGCCTGATGATCTCTTCTATCATCTCGCTACTTTTGTCATTTAGCAGTGCGATATCAAGTAAATTTGTAAGCTCTGCGGTGGTGAAATTTTTTGAGTAGAGTAAATTTGCTAGCTCATCTTGACTTATCTTTTGAGCCATCATCTTTTGCTCTGGGGTTAAAATTTTAGCTTTATTTACATTTTTGCCGACACTAAAGCTTAAAAACTCATTTACCACGCTAGTTGCGTAGTATGCGGCACTGGCACTATCAAGGCCAAGGCCTTCATAAAATTTAACCAGCGGAGTTTGAGCGTTTTTATAAGCTTCGCTGAATTTTTTATATTTTAAAAAGTTAAACAAGCTCTCATTCGCCCAGTACCTAAAATACTCCATCTGAGCGTCTTTTTGACTTTCAGCCACCTCTGGCTTTTCAAGCTCTTTGGCGTAGATATCAGGGGCAAATGAAGCCTTTAGCAAGACCCATCTAAATTTATTTAAATTTTCTCTATAAACGCCCTCGCCAACGCAGCTTTGAGACTCACTTCTAACAGCCACACTCGCATCAAAAAGCTCTTTTACCTCTTTTAAATTTAAAAGTGAGCCATCACAGTAAAATAGCCCCTCATTCGCATAAGCAAGCTCATTTGGAGTAGTTTTAAAGCTCTCTTTTTTAGCAAGATCACCGCACTCTAATGCGTGTAAATTTACAAAAAGAAAACTGCTAAAAAAGAGAAAAAAAGCTACTTTTTTCATCAAAGCTCCTTAAAATTTCGCGATATTGTAACAAATTTATATACTAAACTCGCTTATTTCATTAAAATTTAGGTATTTATAAATTTGATCTTTGTTTAAACTA
>CABPVN010000002.1:119006-130393 GCA_902460825.1 Campylobacter concisus | reverse complement strand
ATCTCTTACTATCTTTTTATACTCACTAACGCTTGGCAAACGCCCTAATAGCGCGCATACAGCGGCTAGCTCAGCACTTCCTAGATAGACCTTTGCGCCCATACCTATTCTGTTGTCAAAATTTCTTGTCGAGGTCGAAAAAACGACGGCATTGTCATTAACTCTTGCTTGATTACCCATGCAAAGCGAGCAGCCTGGCACCTCTGTCCTAGCCTCCAGCCTTTTAAATATCTCATAAACGCCCTCATCTTCAAGCGTCTTTTTATCCATCTTTGTCGGCGGAGCGATCCAAAGCCTAGTTGTAAGCTTGCTCTCACGCTCTAAAATTCTAGCAAGCGCCCTGTAATGCCCGATATTTGTCATACAGCTACCCACAAAGACCTCGTCGATATCGTGCGCTCTTTTGCTATCAGCTAAAATTTCACTTAGCGTTGCCACGTCGTCTGGGTCGTTTGGACAGGCGAGGATCGGCTCATCTATCTTCGATAAATCAATCTCTAAAATTTCAGCGTAACTTGCGTCTTTGTCGGCTCTTAAAAGAGTTGGATTTTCTAGCCATTTTTGCATCTTCTCTTTTCGCCTAGCAAGCGTTTCACGGCTCTCATATCCTGCTTTTATCATTGCTTCTATTAGCGCAACGTTTGAGCGAACGTACTCCACGACGCTATCAACACTTAAATTTACCACGCAAGCCGCCGCCGAGCGCTCAGCCGAAGCGTCACTTAGCTCAAATGCCTGCTCCACTTTTAGGCTCTCTAACCCCTCGATCTCTAAAATTTTACCCGCAAAAATGTTCTTTTTATTCTTTTTCTCAACGCTTAAAAGCCCTTTTTTGATAGCAAAATAAGGTATCGCATTGACTAGATCTCTAAGCGTCATGCCCTCTTCTAGCTCGCCTTTAAATTTGATCAAAACTGACTCTGGCATATTTAGCGGCATCATTCCAAGCACCGCCGCAAACGCCACTAGGCCACTGCCTGCTGGAAAGCTAATGCCGATAGGAAATCTCGTGTGACTATCGCCACCAGTGCCAACCGTGTCAGGCAAGACCATGCGGTTTAGCCACGAGTGGATGACGCCGTCGCCTGGCTTTAGGCTAACCCCACCACGAAGCGTCATAAATTTAGGCAAGCTCTTTTGCATCTCAAGGTCACTTGGCTTTGGATATGCAGCCGTGTGGCAAAAGCTTTGCAAGACAAAATCCGCCCCAAAACTAAGGCTAGCAAGCTCTTTTATCTCATCTCTAGTCATCGGCCCAGTGGTGTCTTGCGAGCCAACGGTCAAAATTTCAGGCTCGACGTAGGCCCCAGCTCTCACGCCAGCCTTACCGCAAGCCTTGCCGACCATCTTTTGAGCGAGCGTATAGCCACCGCCTAGCTCTTTTGGCTGCTCTGGCTTTATGAAAATTTGCTCCTCGCCAAGTCCCAGGACCTCTCTGGCCTTTTTGGTGACCTGCCTACCTATCATCAGCGGTATCCTACCCCCTGCTCTTATCTCGTCGCTTAGGGTGTTTGGGCTTAGTTTAAAATTTGCCACGAGCTTTTTTTCGTTGCCTACAAGTTTGTAAATTTCGCCTTTAAATGGCCAAATTTCTATCTCATCGCCCATTTCTAGCTCATTTACGTTTGCAACTATCGGCAGTGCGCCGCTATCTTCGGCGGTGTTAAAAAATATCGGAGCTATGGTCGTGCCGATCACGATGCCACCAGTTTTTTTGTTTGGCACGCCCTCTATCTCATCGCCTAAGTGCCACTGGATAGAGTTTATACCGCTCTTTCTGCTGCTGCCAGTACCGACCACGTCGCCAACATACGCCACGCTCTTACCGCGACTTTTTAGCTCTTTTAAAATTTCTAGCCCCTCAGGCATCTTTTTAACGAGCATAGCCTTTGCATGAAGCGGTATGTCAGCCCTTGTATAGGCCTCGCTTGCAGGACTTAGATCATCAGTATTTGTCTCGCCAGGCACTTTAAAAACCACTGCCTTTATACACTCATCAAGTGGCTTTTTGTGTGCAAACCACTCGGCATTCGCCCAAGAAACAAGCACCTCTTTTGCAAATTTATTGCTACTTGCTAGCTTTGCGATCTCGTCAAAGTGTTCATGCACCAAAATGATGTTTTTTAGCTCATTTGCGGCGGCTTGCTCGATATCTTCATCGCTATTTTTTAGCGCTCGCACCAAAATTTCTACATTGTATCCGCCAAGCATCTTGCCTAAAATTTTAATGGCACGAACCGCATCAAGGCCGTCTATTTTAAGACCTTCTATCGCCTCGCCAAGAAATTCTGCCTTTATCTTTGCCGCGTCATCAACGCCAGGATTTACGCGATTTGTGAGCAAATTTATAAGAAACTTTAGCTCATTTTGCGCCTTTACATCGCCGCTAGAGTTGCCAGCAAGTTTTATAAGCTCGCAAATTTCGCTTGTTTGCTTGGCATTTAGCGCAAGCGGTGGCACGCCCTCTTTTTCTCGCTCACTCACGTGTTTTTCGTAGTCGGTAAAAAAGCTCATAAATTTCCTTTGTGATTTTGCTCGTTTTTAGTCTAAAATCGCTGATTTTGCTTGCATTTTATCAAAAAGCAAAACAAACTAAAGTAAAATTTGCCCAAAATTTCAAATTTCAAGGAGTAAATGTGTCAAAAGCCTACCTAAAATCACCCATTGGAATTTTAGAGATCGTTGCTAGTGAAAATGGAATTTGTGAGATAAATTTTGTAGATAAATTTGAAAAAGTTGCGGTAAAAGATGAAAATTTAAAGCTTTGTTTAGATGAACTAGAAGCCTATTTTAAGGGCGAGCTTAAAAAATTTAGCGTTAGACTTGATGTAAAAACGACCAAATTTAGAGCTAAAATTTATGACGTTTTGCAAAAAGTGCCATACGGCGAAACGACCACATACGCAGCTCTTGCGCTTGCTGCGGGCCACAAGAACGCTTACCGAGCAGCAGGATCTGCAAATGCCAAAAACCCAGTGCCTATCATCATCCCCTGCCACAGGGTGCTAGCCAGCAGTGGCCTTGGTGGCTACTCAGGCGGAGAGGGTCTGCCAACTAAAATTTGGCTACTAGAGCACGAAGCCAAGCATAAATAAGCCAAATGCAATATAAATTTTGCTTAAAAGCGCCTCTTAAACCGACGAGCCAACCTCTTTAAATTTATCAACAAAATGCGAGATCTCATCAATCACTTTTTGCCTGATTATTGGATAGTTTTTATTTAAAGGGCTGATCTTAGGCAGTATCTCGCCTATTTGCGTTCCACTTTGGCTAACAAAGCCACTCTTTAACGACGAGCTTATAAACCTTCTTGCGCCAGCCTCATCTAAATTTAAAGAAGCGATAAGCTCGTCCGCCTCTTTTTTCATCACAACTTTTGCAAATTTAAAAAACTCTTCTATCACGCTGGCTCGGTCTTTAAATTTATCCAAGTCGCTTTGGTTTATAAAATCAACTATCAACCCCTCTTTTGAGCGGTTTTCCAAGCTCGAGCGGATGATGCGACGCACCTCATCAGTAAGGGCTGCTTTATCTTTTATCTTTTTATTATGCTCAAATATCAAACCCAAAATATAGTCTAAATTTATCTCCTGAGACTTTAGCAGATCAACCTCAAATACCACATCATCCCAGTTTATCCTCTCTTTTTCCTTCTCTTCGCCAGCCTTTTCTTTTCTTAGCCACTCTCTTATATCATTATACGTTCCGCGGTAGTCTTGCAAAGCCCTTGCATTTGGCACTTTTATGCTTTGCATCTCTTTGATTTGTTCATCACTTAAGCCAAATTTATCCCTAAACTCACAAACTGCTTTTTCATCGTCTAAATTTACATCTTGTAAAGCCCTTAGAGCCACAAATTCATCGTAGTTTTGCAAAGCATTTTCTACCCTTAGATACTCTCCAAAAAGCTTTACAAATTCTTTCTTATCCTTTTGCGTCTCTATCTTAGTAGGATCAGGGAATTTCGCCTCTAGCTCGCTTACTACATCTACAAAGCCCCTTCTTGCCTCGCCAGATACCGCATCTGTAAAGCCATCCATATACTCTTTATAGCTTTTTTCGAGTATGACGCTTTTAGTGCTGCCTTTACCAAAAAGAGTTATAGCATCTTCTGTTGCTTTTTCTAGGTCTCTAAATGTCACGATATTGCCAAAAGTTTTTGTAGCACCATAAATTCTATTTGTCCTAGAGTATGCTTGTATGAGCCCGTGATAGCGTAAATTTTTATCCACAAATAGCGTGTTTAGACAAGGTGCGTCAAATCCCGTCAAAAACATACCCACAACTAGAAGCAGATCGATCTCTTGCTTCTTTGTGCGCTCACTTAGATCTCGGTAGTAGTCTTGAAACGACCCGCCATCAACGCTAAAATTTGTCTTAAAGTAGGCATTGTAGTCGTTTATCGCGCCGCTTAAAAACTCTTTTGAGCTAACATCCATCGCCTCTGGCTCAAAGCCCTCATCAGCTATCTCGCCAACCATATCTTGCTCTTCATTTTGCGAAAAAGAAAATATCGTCGCCATCTTTAAAGCTCGCTCTTTGTTGCTTTGTAAATTTTTAAACGCTTCATAATAAAGCTTTGCCGCTTCTATAGAGCTTACTGCAAACATAGCATTAAAGCCCTTGCCACTTGCATTTAAGCGGTGAGTTTTTTGATGAAATTTCTCTAGCACATACTCTGAAATTTCTTTGATGCGCTCAGGGTGCAAAAATGCACTTTTGTTCTCAGCTGCACTTAACTTTAGTTCGTCTTTTTCTGTCTCTATGCTCTTAAATTTAGGCACGACATTGTTATAATCAACCTTAAATTTAAGCACCTTCTCATCTCTTATGGCATCGACTATCACATATTCATGAAGTGAGCTTCCAAAGACACTTTGCGTAGTCTCTGCTCCGATGGCATTTTGAGGAAATATCGGCGTTCCAGTAAAGCCAAACTGATAAAATTTCTTAAATTTCTTCTTTAAATTTTTCTGCGCTTCACCAAACTGAGACCTGTGGCACTCGTCAAATATAAAAACAACCTCTTTTTGATATATGCTTAGATCATCTTCACTCTTCATCAGGTTATTTAGCTTTTGTATGGTTGTCACGATGATCTTTCCGTCATCTTTTTGAGTATTTCGCTTTAGCTCTGCTGAGCTAGCTGAGCCATTTACGCTATCTTTTGAAAATTTTTGATACTCCTTCATAGTCTGATAGTCAAGGTCTTTTCTATCAACCACAAAAAAGACTTTATCTATAAAATCAAGCTGTGTAGCGAGCCTAGCCGCCTTAAAACTAGTTAGCGTCTTGCCAGATCCTGTCGTATGCCATATAAAACCGCCGCCCTCTGGCTTTGAGTAGCATTTAGCATTATGCGAGCTATTTATCTTCCAAAGTATGCGCTCAGTCGCCGCTATCTGATAAGGACGCATTATAAGCAAGGTGTTGTTTGTGTCAAAGATGCAGTATTTGCTAAGTATGCTAAGAAGCGTATTTTTCGCCAAAAATGTAGCCGTAAAGTCCTTTATATCTTTTATGGCTTCGTTTTTTGAATTTGCCCAGTTTATAGTAAAGTCAAAGCTGGTTTTATCCCGCTTGGTTGTGTTTGCAAAGTATCTTGTATCTGTGCCATTTGAGATGATAAAAATTTGCAAGTATTTAAAGAGAGAATTTGATGAGTTAAAGCTCTCTTTGGAGTAGCGGTGAATTTGATTAAAAGCTTCTCTTATCGCTACGCCTCGCTTTTTAAGCTCTATTTGCACGAGCGGCAAGCCATTAACAAGTATAGTGACATCATATCTGTTGCGCGATGAGCCAGTTTGTTCAAATTGATTTATCACCTGCAAGCTGTTTTTAGCGATATCTTTTTTATCGATAAGGCAGATATTTTGTATATGCCCATCATCAAAAACAAAGTCGTAGATATGATCATCTTGTATCTTGCGGGTCTTTTCCACTATGCCATCGTTTGGCTTGTCGATATACTCTTCGACTAGACTTTTCCACTCTAACGGGCTAAATTTAACGTTATTTAGCCTCTCTAGCTGCTCTTTTAAATTTAGCAAAAGTGCCGTTTGAGAGTTTATATCTTTTTTATACTCATAGCCTTGTTTTACAAGGTCAGCTATAAGCTCACGCTCCATATCCGCTTCGCTTTGGTAGCTTGAAGACTGAGGCAATCTCTCATATTTATCTAAAACGATGAAATTTTCAGATTCCAATATAACTTTATTTTCTATCATTTTGTTCTCTTTAACTTGTTATCTTGAAAATGATACATAGTATTTATCTCTTGCATTAGAAATTTCAATACCCTTTTATCATTATCTGTTGGTTCAGAATACTCTTCAGCAGAATGTTTAGAATGACTTGAAATATTAATCAATCTTGTTTCATATGGTTTAGAATCACCACCTGAAGTATTTGGTAATAAATCAGCCCATTTTTCATAACCGAGAAAAGTAGAAGTTTTTTCCAAAATATTTCTTAAAAAATTAAAATGGTACTTCTTTATCTGATTATTTTCGATAGCTCTTTCTATCTCAGACTTTAAATAAAGATGATAAGCAAAGGGCGAGTCATTGTCTTGCTTATCAAGATCATAATTTCCGTCTTCCGTTTTCTTTAAGATTAATCTTCTGGCAGTTGCGTCAGTCTTGAAACTATTATACAAAACATTATAAAAAAGGGGACTATGAGTGGTGATTATAAATTTTAAATCCGATTCACTTTCCTTTATTCTCTTAGCCAAATTGACAGCCATCTCTATTAAATTGTTCTCATCCAGCGAACTAACTGGATCATCTATAAAAATATATTCCAAATTATCAAATTCATGTGTTGAACGACTATCTGACTCTGCTATATTTAATTCGCTTATTATTTGTTTCATTAACACATAAAAAATGCTCCAAACAAAAATACTTTCTTCTCCTTTTGAAATTTTAACATTATCATTAGGGGTATTATCACTCACAAAATGAAATAAAACTTCTGAAAAATCTTCATTAAATTTAGGCTCAAGTTTTTTATTTACATAAAGTTGAAAAATATCAATAACTTCTCCGCTTAGACCATACACTTTAAATATCCAATCCGTAAAAACATTTGGCTGTATTTTTAGTTTTGGTTCAATATCGTTTTCTATATCATTATCCCAGTAAAATAGATCCTGCGTAAAAGCATTATAGTAAACGATCTTCTTTTGATTAAAATTATCATTTTCATCTCTTTTTGGATCTATTAAGTTTTTAAACTCCACAGATAACCGTGTTTTACCCGTACCATTAAAAGCATAGATTAACTGAGTTTTTTTCTTCGACTTTTTCAACTCATTTGCTACTTCATTAAGAGTTGTCATGAGGCTTATATCTCCTTTTTAAGTTCTGTAAAATTTAAAAGCTTTTCACGGTAGTATTCATACTGCTTGCGCCTTAGCTCTATCTCTCGTGGTAAGCCGTCAGTTATAGAATTTACAAGCGTATCAAATTTATCCAATATCTCAACAACCTTTTGCTGTGTTTGAAGTGATGGGACGGGGATTAAAATTTTTGACATATCAGACGCAGATACATCAATAACCTTAGTTCCTTTAGCATACTTTACTTTCTCATTGTAAAAATAGGCTGTTTGTGAAAGATATACAAAAAATTTTCCCAAAAAAGTATTTTTAGGCTTTAAAATAGTTGCATGCCCACCAGTAACAGCCTGTTCTTTTCCAAGATACACAACAGCCTTTCCAACATCTTGTAAATTTTCACTAGTATTAGTAATTACAACATCCCCAAAATTAACTTTTTTTAAATTCCTTGCCGTATCAACCGAAACAAAAGATTTAGTCTTGCTGGCAAACGTTCCATAATATGTATAAATTTGACCATAATGTATCGCAGGAACTCCACGCTCCACAAAGTCCTTCTTTTGCAACCCATTGCCACGTATCAGCTCGCAAATTTCTCCAAGCGTTTTTAGCTCACACCCTCCATTTTTATCAAGCTCGTCAAAGCTTAAAAGAAAGTCGCGATAAAATTCATACTGCTTTTTCCTAGCTGTAAGCTCTGCTGTAAGCTCTGCTGTAAGCTCTGCTGTAAGAAGCGTGAAAGAGTCCAAGATACGGACTATTTCACGCTGCACTTCCATCGGAGGTACAGGGAGTTTAATCTCACTCAATAATTTTTGTGGCAAATGAGCTGGAATTGCATTTGTCCTTAATGAATATATGAATTCTTGATTTTTCATCAAGCAATACAATAAAAATTTATTAGATATTTCTTTTTTCGGAAAAATACAATAACAAACATCATTAGCCCAAAATTTTTCCTCAATAAAATTGATATATCCAGCAGTTCCATATTGCGCAACAGTTATTGTATTAGCTTCACGATTAAATTTATTCAAAAATCCAAGCGGCTTTATACCTCCACTTACAACAGGATATTTGCCATCATTTTGCAGTTCCGCTTTTGTAACCCTTTGACCTCTAACAATATCCGCAATCTCCCCAAGCTCTCTAAATTCAACCCCATCAGGGCAAAGCTCATTTATCAGATCAAAAATTTTACTCATTTCAAGCCTTTTAAAATTTTGCTCGGCTTCGCGAGTGAAATTTCGGAGCCATCGCTCGCATTGCTACGCAATATGCTCCACTCACTCGCAAAGGGACGGACATCAAGCAGTTGATGTCCTGCTTGCCCCTTTGCTCACCATCAGGGCAAAGCTCATTTATCAGATCAAAAATTTTACTCATCTCTCGCCGTCCAGCTCTATCTGCGCGATGATCTCATCTATCTGCGAGCGCAAATTTGATATCTTAGCCACGGTCTCTTTTATCTGTAAATTTAGCTCGTTTATATCTATCTTCTCGCGTGTATCTTTTGGCTCGACATAGGAGCTTACTGCTAGGTTGTAGTCATTTTGGGCGATAGTGTCATTATCCACCGATGTAGCCACGTGAGCGATCTCTTCTTTACTAGCAAAAATTTCTACTATCTTTTTAATATGTTCATCGGTTAAAACGTTATTGTTCGTTCTTTTTTCAAAAAACTCGCTAGCGTCGATAAACTGCGTTTTGTTTTCACTTTTGTGCTTTGAGAGCACAAGGATATTTACAGCGATAGATGTGCCATAAAAGAGATTTGGCGCTAGGGCGATGATGGTTTCGACAAAATTTTCTTTTACTAGATACTCACGTATCTTCTTTTCTGCGCCGCCTCTATAAAAAATGCCAGGAAAGCTAACGATAGCGGCTCGCCCTTTTGCAGAGAGGTAGCTAAGGGCATGCATGATAAAGGCAAAGTCTGCCTTGCTTTTAGGTGCTAGCACGCCAGCTGGAGCAAATCTAGCATCATTTATAAGTGTCGGATCATCGCTGCCGATCCAGTTTATAGAGTAAGGAGGGTTTGAGACGATGGCGTCAAATGGCTTATCATCCTGAAGCTTTGGGTCTAAAAGCGTATCGCCAAGCTCGATGTGAAATTTAGAGTAGTTTATGTTGTGTAAAAACATATTCATGCGAGCAAGGTTAAATGTCGTGTGATTGATCTCTTGTCCAAAAAAGCCCTGCTCTACCTCATGCTTGTCAAATCTCTTTTTAGCTTGCAAAAGTAGCGAACCAGAGCCACAAGCTGGATCGTAAATTTTATTTACACTTTCTTGTCCGTGCATGGCTAGCTCAGAGATGAGCTTTGAGACATTTTGCGGAGTGAAAAACTCGCCGCCTGACTTGCCGGCATTTGCAGCGTAGTTTGAGATGAGAAACTCATAAGCATCGCCAAAAAGATCGATGTGGTTATCTTTAAAGTCACCAAAGTCAAGCCCAGCAACTCCGTTTAAAACAGCAGCAAGCCTTCTGTTTTTATCTGCGACGCTATTGCCAAGCCTGTTGCTAGTCGTATCAAAGTCAGCAAAAAGTCCTTTGATATCCTGCTCTGACTCAAACCCAGCGGCTGAGCCTTCGATACTTTTAAAAATTTGATCCAGATCGGTATTTAAATTTTCATTATTTGAGGCATTTTTTATGACATTTTTAAAAAGCTGACTAGGATAGATGAAGTAGCCCTTTTCTTCTATAATGACCCTTTTTTGCTCGTCATCTATCTCATCGTCTCCCATGCTAGCGTAGTCGATGCTCTCATCCCCAGCCTCTATGTAGTCGGTAAAATTTTCGCTGATAAATCTATAAAACAAAGTTCCGAGGACATACTGCTTAAAGTCCCAGCCATCAACAGCACCTCTTACTTCATTTGCGATGCTCCAAATTTGATTTTGTAAGGCTTTGCGTTGTGCCTCTTCGCTCATTTTATCTCCTTTAAATTTCCTTATAACCAACTATATTTAGCCCAAAACCGGCTAAGCTTACAAATTCTTTATTTTTATTTGAGCTTAGAAGCTCGATATCCTTTACGCCAAAGTGATTTAAAATTTGCGCTCCGATGCCATAGTCTTTGCTTGTGTTTGAGTTGTCACTATCTAAAAAGATCAAAATTCCACCATTTTGGCTTAGAAATTTGATAGTTTTTAAAAGCTCTTCGTATTTTGGACTGCTCAAAAGCTCGTGATCGGCAAGGATCTTTTGAAATTTGACATTTGCCTTGCTCTTTGGCTCACCAAAAAGATAGGCTGAGTGAATTTTACCTTTGTGATCGGTGATATCGTATCTCGTTGCAGCGCAGTCTGCGATCATAACGTCACTTTTTTCACCAACTCTTATGAGGCTTTCGTGGCTTAGTCTATACTCAACAAGATCAGATACACTGATCATATTTAGCCCAAATTTCTTACAAAACTCCTCCAAGTAGTCGCGTCTTGCCATTGTGCCATCTTCTTTTACAATCTCACATATCGAAGCCATCGGAGCAACACCTGCAAGCTTGCAAAGATCGACTGAGCCCTCAGTGTGGCCTGTGCGAACAAGCACGCCGCCATTTTTTGCGATAAGTGGGAAAATGTGCCCTGGGCGCACAAAGTCCTCAGGCTTTGAGCTGGCCTCTGCTGCAAGCCTGATCGTCATATCGCGCTCATATGCGCTAACGCCCGTTGTTGCGTCCTTTGCGTCGATCGTAACCGTAAAAGCTGTCTCGTGGCTCGATGTGTTTTTAGCCACCATTAGCGGCAGATCAAGCCTTTTAGCATTTGCTTCGTCCATAGCAAGACAGAGCACACCCTTTGCATGAGTGATGGCAAAATTTACCTTTTGCATGTCGCTACTAGCTGCTGAAAAGACTAGATCGCCCTCATTTTCGCGGTCCTCATCATCGACCATAACGACCATTTTTCCATTTTTTATATCCTCAATCGCTCTTAGTACATTTTTAAGTGCCATAATTATCCTTTTATAAATTTTTACGATTATATTGATATTTTGATAACTAAGAGATAAAAATAATATTTTTTCTTTGCCGGTA
>CABPVN010000002.1:107333-117933 GCA_902460825.1 Campylobacter concisus | reverse complement strand
GTTGTCTGTTTTTTACAAAATTTTGGGTTATAATCCATTTTAGTAACAAATAAGGAGCAAGGATGATCATTATAAATTCACGCCTTCCAACTCAAAATTTAAAAATAGCAAAGTCTCTATCCAAACTCATACAAGGCTATATTTACAGCTATTTGCCAAAGGCTGAACATGATGGTTACAAGCATGAGGCAAGTGGTAAAAATTTTAAAAGATCAAATTTTGATTTTAAGTTAAATTGCTTAAGCTTAGAGATAAGATTTAGCTCATTTGTGCCAGAATTTGAAAAAACGATCGCTTTTGCTGTGCTAAAAGATGGATTAAAACTTGGTGGCATTTGTTTGCTTGATACGTCTGTGTCGGTAAAAGAGCATAGAATTTCACAAAATGAAGCTACTTTTCAAGGATGTGTTGCGTGCTCAGTTGTTGGGCTTTTGGGATACAAAGTGCATCTTGAGCCGCAAGACTCTAGACATCTTGAAATGATGAAAGCCAATGCACTGCAAAGATTTGAAACACTTATGGGGTATAAATATGAGGGCGAGTTTGAGCTAAATTTACTTTGGCAAAATTTACGAAAGCCTTTTTATTTTTACTACGGTAACAACAATATGCCAGTCAGAGCATGGCCTGCAAAATGGCACATCAAAGCAAAGCCAGAGCTTATAAATTTGATCCTTGATGCGGGAGTTGGTAGTGGATGTATGAACTGCGGACTTGGGTTTTTAGAAGTGATAGAAGAAAAGCAAGCTACGTAAAATATGAATTTCAAATCCTACAAGGATAAAAGCTTAATACCTGCTTTTCAAATTAGGTATTTTATATGAAATGGCAGAAAAAATCAAGTAGAATTTTATGTAAATTATGATAACTTGACTTTTAAAGTTATTTGGAGTAGAGTAACACTTACTTAGTTTAAGGAGCATGTTTTGGCTGATATAGTTAAAATTCTTGCTGACATAGGCGAGGTATATGAAAAAGAAGAGCTTAAGCTCAAAAATGGCGCTCATAAATACGATAAAATCAAAGTTTATCTTTGTGACATTGCTACCAAGCAGATCGAACCAAATTTAAACATAAATAAGGATGACTTAATAATATGTAGATTTGGCGTTGGAGCAAATTCAGGCAATCTTTTTCCAAATTCTCAATTTTTATCCAAAGACGTAAATAAAGACGAAGCTAAATTTATAAGAGGCATTTTGAGATCGATTTCAAATTTGCTCTCATTTTTTGAGCCGAGCATTATAGAAAAAGACGCTATTTTATCCATACTGCCATGCATAAACGAAGAGTATTTTGCTGGTATTATAGATGAGATCAAAGGTCTTGATGAGCTAAAAAACGAAAAAGGCAAAAAAGTCGCTACTTTTTTCTCGCTCTCATATAATGGCAAACCAGTTTCTGCATATTTTAAACAAATTTTTGAAAATCATATCAGTGTAAAAGAGCAAAAATCGTCTTACGGATACGATATCTTAACAAACGAAAAAGGTATCGGTGGCGATGCAAATTTAGCGTTTTGCTCGGTAAATGAGATGCCCGCTAATATGCAATTTATTAAATCAAAACTACTGCCATTAAACGCCAATAGCGCAAAAAAGGTAGGAAATGGCTTTAAAGCGATAAAAGATAAGCTATCGCATAATTTTTATGGTATGAAAATGGCGATTTTGCCGACTATTTTGAGCAGCTCAGTAAATTTAGAAGAGATTGTAAAAATACTTGAAGAGACTTCAAAGAGCGATATAAAAAATATTGAAATCGCCGAAGAAGCCATAAAATTTAGCATAGATTATTATCTCGAGACAACAGCTAAAAAACAGGAAAATTTACCTGTTTTAAATACTATTTTATTTTATACACAAAGCAACGCTGCTATCGATTTGAAGCTTGCGATAGACGATGTTTTACCATCTTTTATCTCTCGCATCTCAAATTTAATGAGCTGTTTTAACATAAAAGCCTTCTATGAAAAAAATAGCGGCACAGATGAGACGATCTATCTGCAAAATTTGTTTAATGATAGGCTTGGCGTGATGAGCTTTTTGCTATCAAGAAATAAATTTGATTTAGAGATTATGATAGAAAGATATAGCGATCTGATTTATCATGGTAGCGTCAATAAAAGTTACGCAAAAAAGTTGGAATGGAGCAAATACTTTAACGATTTTTATAAAGAAAGAAAGTTTGAAAATATTGCAAAATATCAAAATTTCTTTAATGAAATCAATGTCTTAAACAAAAAACTAGTCTTTCAAAAGGAGTGCGATTTGGAAAATTTGACCGATAAAAAAGAACTGATTAAAGAGCTAATCAAGAATAGCGAGTTTTTAAATCAAAACGATGCGCTAATTAGCGCTTATTTGCTCGGTATGCTAAGCGCAGCTTTGATAAGCTGGCAGCTTGGCGTTAATGGCGGAGTATCATTTAGCAACTGGCTTAATGACTGCGGATCGATAAGTATGGAAAATTTAGAGAGAATTTGGACCAAGTGTGATGAAATGATTAGAAAACTTAAGGCAGCTTCTGGCAAGCCAAATTCTAACATTGAAAACATAAAAGAGTGTTTGATCGAAATTTTACCGCAGGTCTTTTCTAAGGAAAGAAAGATGGTAAAAACCTCGCATACTACGCTTGCTTTTGCTATGGGCGGAAGCGACTATCGTAAATTTATAAAAGAAAAAACAAAATAAGGAGAATAAGATGCAAAAAAAAGAGATACTTTTTTTATGGGACGGAGAGAACTGGAACCCAAATGGTGACATGCTAAAGGATAACGCTCCTAGGCGAGATGATGAAACTGGCGTAGCTGAGGTGACGGACGTGCGCATAAAAAGAACCATCAGAGACGAGATCATGAAAAAAGATGAGGCGTCGATTTTTATAAAGGAGTATAGGATAGAGGATGCCCTGCTAGACGCTAAAACGGCTATCAGACAGAGTATAAACATAAAGCAAAACAAAAGCGAATTGCAACGAGAAATTTTGTCTAAATTTATCGATATCCGCGCATTTGGTGGCGTCTTACCTATTTCAGATAAAGATGAGATGAAGCAAGACAAAGAGATAAAAACTGCAGGCGTTCAATTTACTGGACCGGTGCAGTTTAGACTAAGCAAATCCCTAAACAAGGTCGAAGTAGAGCATGTTAAAGGAACTGGCGCTTTTGCTAGCGATTACGATCCAAACGACCCAAAAAAACAAAAAGATCAAGCGACTTTTAGAGAAGAGGAATTTATAAAATACGCTATTTTTGCCACTTATGGGATCATAGATAACTATAATGCAGCAAAAACAGGCTTTAACGAAGCCGATGAAGCGAAAATTTTAAAAGCTTTGTGGCACGGCACTAAAAACCTAACAACTCGCTCCAAAATCGGTCAAACTCCAAGATTTATGCTAATCATCACGTACAAAGACGATACGTTTGCAGGCGATCTAAACAATAGCATAAGCCTAAAAAGCGAAAAAGAAGATAGAGTGATAAGAAGCATCAACGAATACACTATCGACTTTACAAATTTAAAAAATAAACTCGCAAGATACGCTGCAAATATAGAAAAGATAGAGTATATGAGCGATTATGATTTTGAAACGATAAACAAAGAAAATTTTGACAGCAGCTGGAAAAAGATAGAGGCATAAAATGAGCATTGTTGCTTTTAGATTATTTGGCGATTACGCTCATTTTTCGCATCCAGCAACGATTTATTCTAGCTTAACCTATCCAGTGCCACCAAAGACCACTATAATGGGCTTTTTAGGTGCTGTTATAGGTGAGGAAGAGTACTTTAAGCTTTCAAACATCCAATACAGCGTAAAAATAGATAGGCAAATTTTAAAAAAGAGTTTTGTCTTTAACGGCATAAAATTTGCCCTCTCAAGCAATATGCACATAGAGGAAGGCTATCAAAACGCAAAAGAGAAAAAGCAGTTTTACAAAGAGCTAATCTGCTCGCCATCTTATATCGTATTTTTAAATTTAGAAAATTTAGAGCAAAGCTATCAGGATAAAATAATCTCAAATTTAAAAGAGCATAAAACCGCCTTTACGCCCTATCTTGGGATAAATTTTTGTATAGCGGATTTTAGCTGGATCGATATAAAAATATGCGAAAAAATATCGCAAGCTGAAAGCTTTATAAATACATTTACACTTATGGATGATTTTGTTTTTGAAGGCATTAATGAAAATGCGAAATTAACTACGGCAAGAATGCCTTGCAACTGCGAAAATGGACGAATTTTTAAAGACTTTAAAGACTTTGTGATGGAGATAAATGGCAAAGAGCTTATAAAATCTAAAAATCATGGAAATATTTATCAGATAAATGATGAAAGAGTCTATTTTATTTGACGAGTTTTGGTCTCATCCAAATAAACTTTTAGAAAATCATATAAAAAATATGATCTCGCCTGACGACGATGAGCTGGGTAAGCAGGTCAAACTCTACCACGACATCGCAAAACTGAAGAATAATTTTCAAATTTACATCAGAGATACTTCAAACGACAAGCTGGATAAAAATCACTCGCTCTTGTCGGCATATTTTTTCTTGCTAAACTCAAAATTTGATGAGATACCGACTATATTTGGCTTTCTTGCTATCGTTTCGCACCATGGCAACGTGGTAAATTTAATGACGCTAGCCAGAGAAGCTAATAAATTTTTCAAAAACCAAAAAGAGCTAGAGCAGTGGGATGAAGTGGCTGGCGCTGCTAAAAATATTAAGATCTATTCTGGATTATCTACAAAAAAAGATGAGTTTTTAGATAGAGCAGAAAAGCTTCGTCAATATTTAGTTTTATCGCAGTACAGGCACAAATTTACCTATGAGGACTTTATAAATTTCAAAAGCCTATATTCAAATTTGATTTATAGCGATAAATTTGAAGCGATCTTTAGCATACCAAAACAGCAAAGTAAAGATATACCAATAGATGTTTTAGAAGCTAGTATCAAAAATTTGCCGCCAAATGAAAAGCGAGATGCGTTTAGGAATTTCGTCTTAAACAACTTTAACGAAAACTACAAACTTTTTACTTTGACTGCGCCTACAGGCTATGGCAAGACCTTGACGGCATTAAATTTTGCATTGAAATTTAATAAACCTCGCATAATTTATGCGCTTCCTTTTACCTCAATAATCGATCAAACCTACGATATAGTCGCGAAAATTTATAAAAATATCGATATTTTGGTCAGTAAGGCTCACCACAAAACGACGATAGGCGAAGAAAATCTAACCAAAGAGGATAGATACTCAAAGATCAAATTTCTAATGGAATCTTTTAGCGGCGAGATAAACATAACTACGCTTTATCAGCTGATATTTGCGCTATTTGGCAACAAAAACAAAGATAATGTTAAATTTAATCAGCTAAAAAATAGCGTCGTTATCATCGATGAGGCGCAAGCGATCCCATATAACTTTAGAAAAGATTTTATCCTGCTTTGCGAGATCATTTCGCAGAGGCTTGGCACTATTTTTATATTTATGTCGGCGACGATGCCAGTTATCAAAAGTGAAAATTTTAAAGAAATTTCAAATTTAGACTATTTTGCAAAGCAGGACAGATACGTCATAAAATGGCTTGATATAGGCGGCGAAGATGAGCTTTTAGAAAAGATTTGCGAGGCTGCAAGCGATAAAAATACTCTAGTCGTCGTAAATACTATCAAAAAAGTGCAAGAGCTATTCGCAAAACTAAGGGATAAATTTAGCTGCTTTTGCCTAAACGGATATATGTATGATGATCACAAGCGTGCTGCTATAGAGGCTGTAAGGTGCGCGATAGATAAAAGCAAAGTTGATCCGCTCGCAAGCAAAATTTTACTTATCTCCACGCAGTCCATAGAAGCTGGAGTGGATCTTGACTTTGACATTGGGTTTCGCGAAGTCTCGCCTATTAGCTCTATCATACAAACAGCAGGCCGCGTAAATAGGCATTTTGGAGCAACAAGAGGCGAGCTATACGTCTTTCCTGAAATAAGTAAATTTACAAATTTGATTTACGGCGATCTATATAAAGTAAGCGGGGCTATTTTGAGCGATCTTAAGCAAAAAGAGGTGCGAGAGAGCGAAATTTTAGAAATTTCAAATTTGTATTTTCAAAAGATAAGCAATCAACTGGAAAATTTGCATATAAAAAGCGAGATAGAAAAGCTGGAATTTGAAAATATAAACCAAAAAATCGAAGATATCATGAATGACAACCATAAACAAACACTAATAATCGAGCCTGAAGAAAATTTCATTAAAAATTTTGAAGCTAAAATTTTTGAGATCAAAAATAGTCCAAATGAGAAATTTACCATAAGAGATCTTTTTAAAAACCACATCAGAAAGTTGTCGAAATTTAGCATAAACGTAGCGTTAAAAGATATGAATAAGCTAATGCTAAATTTAAAACAGATAAATGGGCTTAAAGATATCTTTTATCTGCCGTTTGGCTCGTCTTATTTTTATAGTGCCGAGTATGGCCTTAAAAAAGATACAAATTTAGACATAACCGACGAGGTATTTGACTAATGTTCTCAAAAGATCAGATCACTGGCACGCTTGTGAATTACTACGTCACCTGTAAGCGCGAGGCGTGGCTTTACGCTCACCATATCCACGCCGATCAGGAGAATGAAAACGTGCTAATGGGCAAGGCTTTGGCTGATATCAAAGAGCAAGATCTGCAAGAATTTGCCTTTGGCAACCTTAAATTTGATAAACTCTCAAAACAGCACGGTCACTACCTCATCACAGAGTATAAGAAAAGCCTAAAAAACGAGCTTGCGGGCAAGATGCAACTACTTTTTTACATCTATCTTTTAAAAACGGGCTTAAATTTAAAAGAGGTAAAAGGCAAGCTAATAAGCGGTAAAAAGGTGGTTTTAGTGGAGGATAGCAGCGAAAATTTCGCTCTAGTAGAGAAAATTTTAAGCGAGATAAGCGCACTTGCAAATTTAGAAAAGCCGCCCAAATTTACGCAGGGTAAATTTTGCAAAAACTGCGCATATCACGACTATTGCACTGCTTAGGAGAGAAGATGTATGTGATACTTTTTTTACGACATCGCAGGACGCGAGCAAAAAGAGCGAAATAACGCAAATCGTATCAGAAAAGCAGTCGAGAAATTTCTGCCTCGCGTGCAGTTTTCGGTCTATGAGGGCGAGATCCGCGAGAGCGACTTTAAAAAGCTAAGCAAGACACTGCAAAAAGAGTGCGTAAGCGAGCTAGACTCCATCGTCATCTATACATTTAACTCACTAAAATACTCCGAGCGCATCGTCATCGGCGTAGATAAAAATAGCCCGGTATTTAGCTAAGGAGCAAATATGCAAAAGAGCGACAGGACGCACTTTATACTTAGTCCAGGCAGGCTTTATAGGCAAGATAACAATATCTACTTTGAAAAATTTGACGAGATGGGCGAGCGAGCTTCGTGCAAGATCCTGCCGATAAACGCGATCGATGAAATTTACGTACTGGCAAAGGTACAGATCGATACCTACACCATCGCATTTTTAGCGGATAATAACATCCTTTTGCACATCTTTAGTCCGTATCAGAGTTTTCGCGGGAATTTCTACCCAAACACGCCAAACTCTGTAAATAAAAGCGGCTTTGTGTTGCTGTGCCAGCTCCGCTCTTTTGACGATCCGATCAAACGTGCATATATCGCGCACGAGATCACTAGAGCCCACATCATAAACGACGCGGCAAACTGCAAAAGACACGGCGTGAAATTTGACGTGCAGCCACACTTAAAGGCACTAGATGCCGCCACTAGTGTGCCTGCTATCATGGCGGTAGAGGGTGCATTTCAAAAGCTCTACTACGAAAAGTGGAACGAGATCATCGCAGATCAGCGAAGCTTTAAATTTACCGTCCGCTCAAAGCGCCCGCCCGCTGATAAGATCAACAGCTTCATAAGCTACGTAAATACGCGTATCTACAACATCTGCCTAAGCGAAATTTACAAGACCGAGCTAGATCCTCGCATCGGCTTTTTGCACGAGCCAAACTACCGCGCGCTAAGCCTTCACCTCGACCTTGCGGAGATTTTTAAGCCGATCTTGGGCGATACGCTGATTTTTAATATGCTAAATAAAAAAGAGATCACCGCAAAGGACTTCCAAACGGACGCTGGCAGGATAAAATTTAGCAACGACGCCGTGCAAAAGATCGAGCTCAAGATGATCTCGCGCCTTTGCGAGACGCTCACGGTGGGCGGTAGGGAGCTAACGTGGAGGCAGGTGATCCGCCGCGAAGCAAATAAGCTTAAAAAGTGTATCTGCGAGGACGAACCTTATGAGGGCTTTAGGTGGGAGTGAAATCGCATTTTAATAAAGCGTTTTTTAAGATTTTAAAAAGCTTGAAATTTAGGGCTTGGCGTATTTGCACATGGCTAAATTTTAGTCAAATTTAAGGCGAAAAAATATAGACTTCTTGCACTAGAATGCCTATAAAATCAGCTTTTTGGTGCTATTAGAATTTACTCCGTTGGAGTTTGAAACGTTTTAGGTAGGTGCTTTTGCTTAGTGTTCGCATGCAATTAGAATTTACTCCGTTGGAGTTTGAAACAATGGTGTTTCAAAAATAAATAAATTAAAAAAGGAATTAGAATTTACTCCGTTGGAGTTTGAAACTTTCTTACGCTGTCTTGGTAAATATCCCATAACGCTATTAGAATTTACTCCGTTGGAGCTTGAAACGCATTGTGCCAAACGACAAACTCAAAAAACAGCTTAGTATTAGAATTTACTCCGTTGGAGTTTAAAACAGTTTTGGAGAATAATAAATTCAGCATGCGTGGTTTGATTAGAATTTACTCCGTTGGAGTTTGAAACCTAAAAATAGTGAAGTTGTTTCATCTGCTAAAACTGAATTAGAATTTACTCCGTTGGAGTTTGAAACTCTTAAAATCTTGTATGATACTTCCATAAAATCAAAGAATTAGAATTTACTCCGTTGGAGTTTGAAACTACGGTGTTTCGCCTTTTGATGTAGAGCTTTGTCAAGAGATTAGAATTTACTCCGTTGGAGTTTGAAACATTTGCTAGTTTCTAAAAAATCAGCCAACTCACTATCATTAGAATTTACTCCGTTGGAGTTTGAAACATCCATTTCAAGTAGAGGCGACCGAGCAAAACATTAATTAGAATTTACTCCGTTGGAGTTTGAAACCTTCGTGGCTTAGATATCGCAACTCTAAACTGCCCATTAGAATTTACTCCGTTGGAGTTTGAAACCGTTGATTGCCCTGGGCTGAAAATCACTTTCAGTTTTATTAGAATTTACTCCGTTGGAGTTTGAAACTGGGGTTTGCACCCCATACCCCATCTCTTTTTTCAATTAGAATTTACTCCGTTGGAGTTTGAAACTGCACAGCAGAGCCTAGTAGCAAAGCTTTTGTAGGCTATTAGAATTTACTCCGTTGGAGTTTGAAACTGATACAATTGCGAAAAAAGGTAAGGAAATTGTTATTAGAATTTACTCCGTTGGAGTTTGAAACTGCTGTCTAAATTTTCTCTCACAAAACCGCTAAATTAGAATTTACTCCGTTGGAGTTTGAAACAAGTTAAAAATTGCAAGAATGCAAGCATTGCCTTAATTAGAATTTACTCCGTTGGAGTTTGAAACCTCCGTAGGTTGGCTTTGGTTTAAACACCCCTTGCATTAGAATTTACTCCGTTGGAGTTTGAAACGAAAAACAATGGTAGATAATGAAATAGATTTTACATTAGAATTTACTCCGTTGGAGTTTGAAACTCTTTCGTTGGCATATTGTTGTTGCCGTAGTAAAAATTAGAATTTACTCCGTTGGAGTTTGAAACGCATAACAATTAAACCTTTCATTGAAAATACTAGCATTAGAATTTACTCCGTTGGAGGTTGAAACTTTCTCCCAAAATCCGAAATGCGTATAGGTGCAGGATTAGAATTTACTCCGTTGGAGTTTGAAACAAGAACCGCTTAATGATAAAAAGATAAGCGTAAAAGAATTAGAATTTACTCCGTTGGAGTTTGAAACTTTTCTCGCTATCTGCATTTGTTTGAATTAAGCTTAAAATTAGAATTTACTCCGTTGGAGTTTGAAACCCAAAACAAGGCAGAACAAAGGTAACACAAGCGGATATTAGAATTTACTCCGTTGGAGTTTGAAACCTTTCTATACCCCTTATAAACTCCTTTCAGATGGATTAGAATTTACTCCGTTGGAGTTTGAAACACACGACATAAAGTGACAAATTTAAAAGCCAAAGATTTTCAAAGAAGAGATTTAAATAATATAGTTGCTATCTTGCAAAGATCTATCAAACGAACGATAATATTGTTTTATATAGATACTTCAAAAAGCCAAAACCCCAGCCAATACAGCAAAAAAGAAGCTAGAAATAATAATGAAATAGACTAAGCATAAACAAGCTTAATATCAAGAGCATTCACAACCTTAAATATACTTTCAAATCTAGGCTTTGAATTCTCTTTAAACATCTTATAAAAGCTTTCTCTATTTAAATTTGCTTTCTTTGCAACGTTTTCAATACCTTTTGACTTTGCTATATAAAATAATGCTCTTTTAAATTCTTCAATATCGCCAT
>CABPVN010000002.1:102307-107212 GCA_902460825.1 Campylobacter concisus | reverse complement strand
TTCTTAATTCATCAGTTGTTAAGTAGTCTTCTAAATTAAATTTTGTAAATTCTTCTTTCAACTATAATCCTTTAATATCTCTTTTGCTTTTTTAATATCATCGCTTTGGCTATCTTTATCGCCAGCATTTAATAATATAATTATTTCATCGCCATCAAAAGTAAAAAATATCCTTAGCCCACCACGATTGAAAAACCTAAGTTCGTATAAGCCTGTATCTATAAATTTATAATCCCCTAAATGATCTTTTGTTTCTATCTGCTCTAATCTTCTTAATATAGAAACCTTGACAATAGGATTATTTAACTTATGCAACCACTTATCAAATGTCGAACTTTTTAATACTTTCATAGGGCAAATTTTAACAAATGTAGCTTAATGGCTACTTATAAAAATAGCGCATAACACTCATAACCCGAAGGTCGGCGGGTTCATTAGAAGTTACTCTGTTGGAGTTTGAAGCTCACTGAATATGGTTAGCGATAACCGCAATCACTCTTTTGATAGCCGTTTTTTCGGGGCAGTTTCATATAAATTTTTAGTTGGCAAAGTTAGATGGCAGCTATTTTGACACAATTTAGAAAAACGCCTTGACCAAAGATTAAAATAAAGCAAATTACCACATTAATTTTGAAGAAGGTCGTAATATCTTTTGTCAATTATAATTAAAACAAAAAATATATGGATTTATAAAACCCACTTGTAAAGACAAGCAGGTTTTAAAATGTTTTATTTTTCTAGTTTTTCTTTAAGTTTTTCTTTTTTAGATTTAGCTTTTGAAGCAGCTTTTTCTTTCTTTTCTTTTACTTTGTCAACAACTTTGTCTTTTTCATCTTTTGCTTTTTCGCTCATGCCAGTTTCATCTTCTTTATTAGAAGTTAGTTCTTCTTTAGTTTTAGAAGCTTTCTTTTTAAATTTATCTTTTTTATCAGAGATTTTATCTTTCATCTCGTCTTTTGCCTCATCCATTTTCTTCTTACCAGCTTTTGCTTTTTCGCTTACTTCGCTCTTGCCAGTAGTAGAAATTTCACCTTTTAGGTTATCAAAAGTTTTATCACCAATGCCATTTACATTTTTGAGATCGTCGATTGAATTAAATTTATTTGCTTTTCTATACTCGATGATAGCATCTGCTTTTGCACTGCCGATACCATCAAGGCTCATAAGTTCCTCTTTTGTAGCTGTGTTTAGATTGATTGCTGCCATAGCCAAAGACGCAATAGCTGCAAGTGAAATCAAAATCTTTTTCATTTTTGTTCCTTAAAAGTAAATTTGAAGTAAAATTCTAGCAAAGAGTAATTAATGAAGTATAAATATGGAGTAATATAAAAATTATTTTAAAATGGTTTAGAGAAGAGAATCCCTGAAAAATTTCAGGGAAAAAGTTTTATTTTCTAAGTTCGCGGATCTTAGCTGCCTTACCGCGTAGTTCGCGTAAATAGAATAGCTTAGCTCTTCTAACACGACCTTTTCTAAGAACCTTTATCTCTTCAATAGAATCGCTAAATATTGGGAAAATTCTCTCAACACCAACACTGTTAGCGCCGATTTTTCTGATGATAAATGTTTCACCAGTACCGCTACCACGTCTAGCTATACAAATGCCTTCAAAATTTTGAATTCTCGTTTTGTCTCCCTCGTGAATACGAGTAGCCACACGCAATGTATCTCCTGCACGGAAGTCAGGGATATTCTTACCAGCAATTTGAGCATTTTCAAACGCTTCAATGTATTTATTTCTCATGTTTTTCCTTATTTATGTGGCTTTAGCTTTTGATATAAATCAGGGCGAAAGTACCTTGTTTTGCAGTGAGCCATCTTGTTTTTTAAGTTGTGAATTTTAGCATGATTACCCTTTAAAAACTCTGAAACCACAAAGAGGGATTTAAAATTATCAGGTTTTGTAAAAGATGGGGCTTCAAGCAAATTATCCTCAAAACTCTCTACTTCAAGGCTCATGTCGTTTCCTAAAACTCCGGGCACATTTCTTGATATCGCGTCGCTCATACAAAGTGCAGGCAGCTCTCCACCAGTTAAAATAAAATCACCTATGCAAAAAACTTCGTCCGCCCAAAGCTCAACAACTCTCTCATCAAGACCTTCATATCTGCTGCAAACAAAGCAAATATGATCTTTTTTAGAAAGCCTCTTTGCATCATTTTGACTAAATTTTTTACCAGCCGGTGTCAAAAATATCACATGGGTATTTTTATCTTTTTCTTTTAGAAATTTGATCGACTCATCTAAAGGCTGCGGAAACATCAAAAGCCCTGCTCCGCCTCCTATCATATAATCATCAACTTTATTGTGCTTATCGTTGGTAAAATTTCTTGGATTTATGAAATCAATTTCAATAAATTTATTGCTAATTGCACGTTTTAAAATAGAATCGCAAAAGTAAGGTTTGACTAAATTTTCAAAAAGTGTAATAAATGTAAATTTCATGAATTTTCTAAGATATCTCTAGCGCCTTTTACTAAAATCTCTCCACTATCCAAATTTACGCTTTCGATAAAGCGCTCCAAATATGGAATGTAGAAATTCTTTGGTTTGCCAGCTGCGATAAGTTTTTCGTCAGTTTTTATGTATAAAAGTGAATTTGCAAAATTATCTTGGATATCTTCTACAATACCTAAAATTTCGTCATTTTCTACAACTTTTAAACTGATGATATCAAACTGAAAAAATTCGTCTTTTTTTAGTTTGCAGTTTTTTCTGGTGAGCTCTTTTGTGGTATAAATAGTTTTGTTTACAAGTGTTTTAGCAAGGTCTAAATCATCAAAATTTTCAAACAAAACCAGCTCTTTTTGTCTATTGTAGTCTTTTATGGTGAGCTGATTATTGTTTTTATCAAAAAAGGTTGCACCTTTTTTAAATTGCTCTGGGAAGTCGCTCTTGTTGTGAAGCTTTAAATAGCCCTTTAAACCAACACATCTCCCGATGGTAGCGACTTCAACAATATCACTATTCAATAGCTTTTACCGTTACTCTATAACTTGTATTGTCTTTGGCTTTACAGCCAATAATAACGGTCTTTATAGCATTTATCATTTTGCCGTCTTTGCCGATAAGTTTTCCAGTATCAACCTTATCAGCGCTTATAATGATCTCGACAAAATTTTCACCAAGCTCTTGACGCTCAATAGTCACCTTTTCAGGAAAATCAGCTATCAGCTTGGCGTATTCGTATAAAAAATTTTCAACCATTATTTTGTAATTTGTGCAACTCTATCGCTAAGTTTAGCACCGACGCTTTTCCAGTAATCCAATCTCTCTTTGTTGAAATTTATAACATTTGGCTCAACCATAGGGTTGTAATAACCAATGCTCTCTATCCAACCGCTGTCGCGTCTTTTTCTGCTATCTGTAACAACTATACGATAAAAAGGTCTTTTTTTACGTCCCATTCTTGTTAGTCTTACTACTGTTGCCATATTATATTCTCCTCTTGTTTTTAAATAAAGCTTAAATTTAGATAACAAATATCCAAATTTAAACCCTTTTGTCAAACAGGTCTTTTTAAATTTGCTTGTGAAAGCATGTTTGCAAGTCCTTTTGCTCCGCCCTTTCCTGAAAATTTCTTAGCAAGCTTTGAGGCATTTTCAAACTGCTTCAAAAAGCGATTTACCTCTACTTGAGATAGTCCAGAGCCAGCTGCCAAACGCCTTTTTCTGCTATTGTTTAAAAGGTCTGGATTTTCACGCTCTTTTTGTGTCATAGAGTTTATCATAGCCTTAATATGCAAAATTTCTTTTGAATTATCAAGGTCTATATCTTTTATCTGATTTGCAATATTTGAAAGTCCAGGTATCATCCCCATCAAAGACTTCATGCTACCAAGCTTTTTAACGCTTTCCATTTGATCCAAAAAGTCATTAAAGTTAAACTGACCTTTTTTTATCTTTTGATTTAGACGTTTCGCCTCTTTTTCATCGATAATAGTCGATGTTTTCTCGACCAAAGTGGCTAAGTCACCCTCGCCCATTATACGGCTTACGATGCGGTCTGGTATAAAACTCTCGATATCAGCTACTTTCTCGCCAGTACCGACAAATCTAAGTGGGATATTTAGCTGTTTTGCAATACTAATAGCTACGCCACCCTTTGAGTCAGAGTCAAATTTAGAAAGGATAACTCCAGAAATTCCCAAAATTTCATTAAAACTTGTAGCTGTCTTTACGGCGTCTTGACCACTCATAGCGTCAGCTACGTAGAAAATTTCATGTGGATTTATCGCATTTTTTACATCTTTTATCTCTTGCATCAACTTTTCATCGATCGCAAGACGACCAGCAGTATCCACTAAAAGCACGTCATAAAGACCGCTTTTTGCTTTTTCTAGTGCTTCTTTTGCTACTTTTATGGGGTTGTTTTCGTTTTCTATATAAAAAAGATCGATCTCATTTGCAACGCAGAGCTGTCTTAGCTGCTCAACTGCCGCTAATCTTTGCAAGTCACAAGCTGCAACTAAAACTTTTTTCTTTCTTAGTTTTAGATAGTTTGCAAGCTTGATAGTTGTCGTTGTTTTACCACTACCTTGCAAACCAGCCATCAAAACAATGGTCGGTGCAACTGGCGCATAGACAAAGCCTTGGTTGCCAGGAGCTGTTAAGATAGTCGTTAAATTTGACTTGATCGCATCTAGGAAATTCTTTTGACCAACGCCAGTTTGCTTTAGTTCGCTTTCGATAGACGCAAGTAGATCTTTAGTGACTTTGTGGTGAACATCAGCTTTTAAAAGAGCTTTTTTGAGCACGTCAAGTGCGTTTTTTAGAGCTTTCTCGTCATCTACAAAACGTATCTTGCTAACGGCTAATCTAAAAGACTCGCTAATTTGTTCGAACACTAATCACCTTTCTAAGTTGTTATTAAAGGGCGTATATTACTAAATAATTTCTTTATTGC
>CABPVN010000002.1:93624-102218 GCA_902460825.1 Campylobacter concisus | reverse complement strand
GTTAAATTCTTTTGGAATCGGTGCTTTAAATTTATAGTTTAAAAGGGCAATAGAATAGGCATGCAAAAACATTCTATTTGCTCTATTTTTGCCGTATTTCTCATCGCCAACGATAGGCAAATTTAAGCTAGCCAAATGCACTCTTATCTGGTGCGTTCTGCCTGTTTTTATGGCAACTTTTACCAGCGTTTTTTTGCCCACAACCATGAGCGGTGAAATTTCACTGATCGCCTCTTTGCCATCTTTTGAGATCTTTGAAATGGCACCATTTTTATTTTTTATCGTTAAGATCGGCTCATTTACGACAATTTCCTCGCTCATGATACCCCTAACTGCGGCCACGTAAATTTTCTCAACCTGCATCTTTTTAAACTCATTTATGGCAAGGCTTGCAAATTCATCATTTTTTACAAGAAGTAGCACGCCGCTCGTGTCTTTATCGAGCCTGTGAAGGAGTGAAAATTTATACATTTGGCTGATTTTTTCACTAGTTACGGCGGCTGGTTTGTTAATAGCTATTAAATTTTCATCTTCAAAGATAACGCTTGGCTTTGGCATATCTTCGACGCTAAATTTAGTATTTTCATTCATCAAGGCACGAGCTATCATCACCTTTTGCCCCTTGGCATAGACTAGTCCGCTGTCGATTAGCTCCTTTGCCTCGTTGTTTGAGATATTTTTTTGTTTGGCTAAAATTTTATACGCTTTTTCTTCACTCATAAAGTGCTCCTTATATCTTCTATGATCGCATCAGCGCTGGCTTGCACGGCGATCTTGCTCTTTTTAGCGTCACCATCCATTATGCCGCCGATCTCGCTGACCTTTGCGATGTAAATGTTTTCAACTAGGCTAAATAGCGCCTTTTGGTTAAATATAAACTCGCCGCTAATTATAACTGGGTTAAATTGTGCGCACTCGATTGGATTATGCCCGCCGATATTTGGCACAAAACTGCCTCCAAGCACGACTATATCGCTAATAGCATAGACATTTACAAGCTCACCTAAAGTGTCAAGCAAATTTACCTTTGCTTCAAATTTATGTGTTTGGATAAATTTTGCAAAGCTAAAGTCATACTTTTTAGCATACTCGCTCGCTAGCTTTTCAACCTCTGCAAATCTCTCAGGGTGACGTGGTGCGATGATTAATAGATCGTTTTCTTTTAAATTTAAATTATCTAAAATCACCTCTTCTTCACCAGCATGCGTGCTTGCTAGCACGATCACTCTAGCTTTTGGCTTTTCATAAACTCTACTCACGCTTGGTAAAAATGCAGCTTTTATGTTGCCAATGACCTCTATTTCGCCCGCTCCAAGCGACTTTAGTCTCTCTTTATCAAGCTCACTTTGGGCGTAAATTTTATCTATAAATTTAAAAAGATATCTGTAAAAAAAACCAAATTTTAAATAACTTTTATAGCTTCTATCTGAAATTCTTGCGTTTATAAGGATCACGCGACTGCCTTTTAGCTTCGCCATAAAAACTAGCATTAGCCAAAGCTCTGCCTCGAAAATGACTAAAATTTTGCTCTTTTTTAACCAAAATGGCAAGAAAATTTCAAATGGTAAAAATCTTGTGTTAGAACAAATTTTACTTGCCGCTTCAAAGCCAGTATTTGTCACCACACTTATGGCTTTGCTGTCAAATTTTTGCATCAAAGGCTTAAGCGCTTGCACCTCGCCAAATGAGCAAGCATGAAAATGCACATCTGCATCTTTAAATTTAGGGTTATTAAATAGAAAAAAACGTGCTGGGATTGATCTGCGATACTTTTTTTTAAAACTTAAAAAAAGTAGAAAAATAGCCCCAAAAAAATAAAGTATTGAGGCTAAAAAATAATATATTATTATCACGAAATGTGTTATTGCTCTTGTTTATACAAAATTCTACCACAATGCGGGCAAGTGACGATATCTTCGCCTTTTGCAACCGCAGAGAAAGTTTTATCATTTATCTGCATAAAGCAACCATAACAAGCTTGTTTTTTAACAGGCACAACTGCTGTGTTGTGAGCCCATTTTCTGATCTTTTCGTAAAATGCTAGGATTTTTTGATTCATCGCAGCGACAAGCTTATCTTTTTTAGCATAAACCTCTTTGCGCTCTTTTTCGATCTTTTCAAGCTCAGATGAAACCTCGCTTTTTATCTTTTCTAAATTTCCTTCAAGCTCTGTTTTTTTAGCATTTAGCTCATCTTTTTGAGCATTTTTATTGTCTATTAGTTTTTCAAGTCTAGCGATCTCTTCGTTTGCTGCTTCAAGCTGCTCTTTTGCGATGTCTTCTTCTAGACCTAGCGCTTTTATCTCTTTTTCGCTTTTAGCGCTCGAACTTTTTTTAGCTACGTCTTTGATCTTGGCGCTAAATTCAGCGATATGAGCGTTTGTGCCTGATTTTTGTGATTTTAGATCATTTACCTCTTCGTCAAGTCTTTCTGCATTAACCGCTATAGTTTCGCACTCTTCTTCTATGCTTTTATAGGCTTTTTCTACTTCTTGTATGCGCGGTGTGAAACCGTCTATTTGTTTGTCAAGATCAGATAATTCAACTAATTGTTGTAAATATTTATTCATAATGTTTCCTTTTTTTGTTAGCAATATGTAAATGGGTTTTTAGAATTGCTTATTATAACTTCAATTTTTAGATTTTGCAAATATTTTGCTAAAAAATCACTAAAATAACGCTCGCTTTCATAGTGGTTTATGTCGATCAAATTTAGTCCATTTTCCTTTGCGTAAAGGGCTTGGTGATACTTTAGATCGCCCGTTAAAAAGACGTCTGCTTTGACATCTTGAATGAGATCTGCGCCGCTTCCAGTGCAGATACAAATTTTAGAAATTTCATCTTTTGCATGAACTGCTCTTAAATTTTCTAGCCCAAGTTTTTCTTTTACAAATTTACAAAGTTCAGCAAATTTCATCTTCACATCAGCGTAGATCAAAAAGCCATCTTTGCTTGAAATTTCAAGCCCCAAAACCTGCGTCGCAAATTTTTCATTTAAAAATGCAAGGTCGGCATTTGTGTGAAGCGAGATGAGCGAGATATTTTTTATAATCATCTCTCTTATGAGCGAGCTTGGATAGAGGCTGTAGTCTAGGCACTTTAGCCCTTTAAAAATGAGCGGATGGTGAGTGATGATGAGCGAGTTTGGCAAGACATTTTGCAAAAGCTCACTATCAAGATCAAGGCTTAGATAAATTCGCTCAAATTCGCTGTCAAATGAGCCAACCTGCAAGCCACTATTGTCCCAAGACTCTTGGCTCACAAATGGGCAAATTTCATCTAAATTTTTATAAATTTCAGCTATTTTCATAAAATTTTACTTTTGCTCTAGGCTCTCTTTATATGTTAGCGCGCACTCTTTTGCAAGCTCGCGAATTTTCAAGATGTAGTCTTGTCTTTGCGTCACGCTTATCGCTCCGCGCGCATCAAGGACGTTAAACGTATGAGCTGCAAGCATGCAGTAGTCGTAAGCTGGCAGTGAAATTTTAGCCTCCAAGCAGCGTTTGCACTCGTTAAATGCGTTTTCAAACTGGTTAAAGAGCATATCAACGTTTGCCACTTCAAAGTTGTATTTACTCCACTCATACTCGCCTTGTTTATGCACGTCAGCGTAGGTTACGATGTTGCCATTAGAGTCGTCCCAAACGATGTCATAGACGCTATTTACGTCTTGTAGATACATAGCTAAGCGCTCAAGGCCGTATGTTATCTCGCCAGATATGAGCTCGCATGCGATGCCGCCCACCTGCTGAAAATAGGTAAATTGTGTCACTTCCATGCCGTCTAGCCAGACCTCCCAGCCAAGTCCCCAAGCGCCCAGCGTCGGGCTCTCCCAGTTGTCTTCAACAAAGCGAATATCGTGATTTTTCAAATTTAAACCAAGTCTTTCGAGGCTTTTTAGATAAAGCTCTTGGATATTTTCTGGACTTGGTTTTATGAGCACTTGAAATTGATAATAAGCGCCTAAGCGGTTTGGATTTTCGCCGTATCTACCATCAGTCGGACGGCGGCTTGGAGCTACGTATGCGGTCGCCCATGGCTTTGGTCCGAGGCTTCTTAAAAATGTAGCTTGGTGATATGTGCCCGCACCAGCTGGCATGTCGTATGGCTGAAGTATGACGCAGCCTTGCTCTTGCCAATAGTTTTGAAGTGTTAGTATTATTTGCGAAAATGTCATTTTTTGCCTTTTATTTTATTGATATATAAATTTCTATTTTATCTTTTAGGTATTTTTCAAAGTCCGTTTTATAGGCTCTTTCTAGCTCACTACTTTCAAAATATCTCCAAATTTCACCCCAAAATTTTGCAACATTTTGTGGCTCATTTGCAAAACTAAAAAGAGCGTATTTTCCACTTTGTATCTTTAAATTTTCATCACCTTTTTGGTGCGATCTTATGCCGATAAAGTTATCGTAATGTCCATTAAAATCACTTTCGTAGTTACAGTAAACACTATAAATTTCACTCTTGCCATCATAGTATTCACTCATAAATTTGGACCATAAAGCTGGAATTTTGCCGTTGCCGTCCATTTCATCTTCATTTTTAGTGCGAGTTTTTACTCCATAAATTTCAAAGCTATCTTCTAAATTTATAGTCTTCATAAACTACTTTTGTCCGTTAAAATTTTCAACCGCTTGGTTCCACATGAGCTTGTATTTTCGCTTTAGAAATTCAACTTCATCTTGTGAAATTTTAAGCTGTTTTGTAAGCGTCTCGACCGTTTTTCTATCTTCATCATAGAGCTCTTGCATCGAAATGAGCGCCTCTTTTAAAAATTTATTCTCATTTCTTAAGGTCTCAAGCGTCTCATCTTTTGCGTCAAGCACCTTTTCGTGTAAATTTAATATCGTGCCAATCGTCTTTTCGACAAAGCTAAAACCATCTTGGCTTTGCGGCTGCAAGGATAAATTTTGCGAAACACTAGGCACCACGCTCATCGTTCCCTCGCTCGCTTCTATCAAAATTTCTCCATTTTCCTCTTTGGTCTTCAAAACGCCACGATTTATCATATCCTCGATAACTTCGCGCTCCAAGTGCACAAGTTTGCAAAATTCATCAACTCCAAGATAGGTCTGCACCGCTTCTCCTTTTATAGTATCACTTCAACCTTTGAAGAGTCTTCCTCTAAAGCCTTTATCTTTGCCTCTCTGTCGGCCTTTAGCGCACTTGCTAGCCCCTCATCTTCAAGGGCTAAAATTTGCACCGCAAGATAGGCTGCATTTATCGCACCAGCCTTGCCGATAGCTAGGGTTGCCACTGGCATGCCACTTGGCATTTGCACGGTTGAGTAAAGTGCATCAACGCCGCTTAGAGCTGAGCCAGCCATTGGTATGCCGATCACTGGTTTTGTTGTGTTTGCAGCGATCGCTCCAGCTAGGTGAGCTGCCATACCAGCAGCTGCGATGAAGACTTTTGCGCCCTTTTTCTCGGCATTTGCGACGTACTCGCTAGTTCTTTTTGGGCTTCTGTGGGCTGAGCTGATTATCAGTTCATATTTTACGCCAAATTTCTCCAGAGTCTTTGCCGTCTCGCTAACGATCTCATAGTCGCTTTTACTTCCCATTATAATAGAAACAAATTTCATATTTTCTCCCTTAAAAAACTAAATTTTGGCAGCTTAACGCCGAGGTTTATCTCATTTTCATTGCCGCTGTGAATTTCGCTCATGACCTTGCCTTTTTTGGTGATGAGTTGCTTAAATTTGATAAATTTCTTGCCATCTTGCGAATAGACCTTAGAAATTTCATTTTCACTATCAACTATGTGTGAGCCAGTTGGCGCAACGATCTCGTAGCTCTTATCTGGGAAAATTTTATATTTACACTTAAAAAACTCGCCGTCTTCACTTATAGCATTTACCTGATGAGTGCCCTCTTCTAGGCTGCTCGTGTGATTTTGCGTATCGGTTCGCTCATAAGGTCTATGCACCAAGTAGCCGTCCGTAAAACCTCGATTTTTCAGCGTATTTATCTCATTTTCATAAATTTGTGCGTCAAATTTATCGTCAATGGCGTCATCTATCGCCATTTTATAGGCTCTTGCCGTGCAAGCTGCGTAGTACTCGCTCTTTGTGCGACCCTCTATCTTAAAGCTATCAATGACACCGCTATCAACGATCTCTTTGATGTGTGAGATGAGGCAAAGATCCTTTGAATTCATGATGTGAGTGCCGTTTTCATCCTCTTCTAGACGGAAAAGTACGCCGCTCTCTTCGTTTTTTGCGTAGAGTTCATACTTAAATCTGCAGTCATTTGCGCAACTGCCACGATTTGACATACGTCCGCTTTGCACTGAGCTTACCAAACATCTTCCAGAATAGGCAAAACACATCGAGCCATGGACGAAAATTTCGATATCAAGGGTTGGAATTTCCTCTTTTATCTTTATAACATCTTTTAAATTCATCTCTCTAGCCACGACGATGCGTTTTGCGCCCATATCGTGATAAATTTTAGCATCCAGCACGTTCATAACGTTTGCCTGAGTTGAGAGGTGTATCTCGATATCTGGAGCGATCTCTTTTGCTAGGCTCATGACGCCTGGAGTTGCGATGATAAAGGCGTCTGGCTTCATCGCTGAGATGGTTTGTAAGTGCCTTTTTAGCGACTCTATCTGAGAGTTAAAAGGGAAGGCATTTATGGTCGCATAAAATTTCTTTCCCTTTTCGTGTGTGTAGTCTATCGCCTCTTTGAAGGTCTCAAGGTTAAATTCCCTTGCCGATCTAGTCCTTAGCGAAAAGCTAGCCACCGAGCCATAAACAGCGTCGGCTCCGTATTCAAGGGCGATTTTAAGTTTTGTTAAATTCCCAGCTGGAGATAAAAGCTCAGGCCTTTTTAGCACTATTTTTTACCCAGACTTTCTATCAAGGCTTCGATGTCGTCGTTGCTGACTAGGTTTTCAGTCGTTGTATCACCTGCGATATGAACAGCAGAGCCAACACGCTTATCATCATCGATACGACCTTCAAACAAGGTATTCATATATTTGCTAAGTGCCCTCATAACGTTGATAACACGCTCTATCTTTTGTCTGTGGATGTCTTGATACTGCATCATATCCATAGCCATCATGATCTCATCTTGTCCCATTTGTAAATTTGAGATGATATTATCGATCGTGCCAAGAAGTGCATTGTTTTTTTCCAAAGCTTCGCTAAATGCGGCAATATTTGGAAATTTCTCACTTAGTGTCGTAAATAGTTCAACGTTTGAGTTTATCGCGTCTTTTAGGCTGTTTGAGTCGCTCTCAGCGTCCATAAAAAAGTTATTTATCGTCTCAAGCTTGTCAAACATCTGAGTAGCTTTCTCTTCGCTATCTCTTGTCACATCGTCAAGCTGATGTACCATTTTATGGTCTTCAGTCGGTGGTGGTGGTGGCCAAACGCCGTCCGCGCTCACTCTGTAGTTTTCGCTCTGTTTTGAGCTACTCTCTGACTTTGCTTGTGGCTCATCTGCTTTAGCACTCATTGCCTCTGCAACTTCTGCTACCTCGTCTGTTTCCTCTTTGACGTCCGCGACCTCTTGGCTGGCATCTTTAGTATCACCTAAATCATCCTCTAATCCGCCCGCCATAAGCGCGTCAAGTTCCTCTTGGGTCATAAAAGCTCCTAATAAAATTTGCCTTGATTATATAGGATTTAAATAAAAAGAAAGTTTAAAAAGTATGTGTTTATCTTTAAATTTATCAAATTTTAGGTAGCATTTTTGAAAAATAAACGACTTTAAAAGGCTAAAAATGACCGTCGATCTTCACAACCACACACCTCTTTGCAACCACGCAGTTGGCGAACCGCTAGAATTTGTGAGATGCGCCATAAAAGCTGGCACAAAATACTTTGGCTTTAGCGATCACGCGCCGATGAACTACGATGAAGCTTATAGGATGAAATTTGAGGAGATGCAAAGCTACGAAGACGAAATTTTACGTTTAAGAGATGAATTTAGCGGCGAGATAGAAATTTTACTTGGTTATGAGATGGACTTTTTAGATGGCTTTATGGACGAGCGAGTTTTTGCTAGAAAGGTTGATTATCTAATAGGCTCTGTGCATTTTTTTAACGGCTGGGCGTTTGACAATCCTGAATTTATCGGCGGTTACGAGGGCAAAGACCTGGATCAAATTTGGCAGGAGTATTTTGACCACATAGAAAGATCAGCTAGACTTGGTAAATTTGACATCATGGGACACATCGATCTTTTAAAGCTATTTAAATTTTTACCCAAAAAAGATGTCAGGATCTTAGCCCAAAACGCCATAAAAGCGATAAAAGAGGCAAATTTGGTAGTCGAGATAAACGCAGCTGGCTTTAGAAAGCCTATCGGCGAGCAATATCCAAGCGTAAATTTACTTGAACTAATCGCCGAAAATGACATCACCATCACCTTTGGCTCAGACGCTCACGCCAAAGAAGATATCGGTAAAAACGGCGAAATTTGCGAGCAGATAGCTAGAAATTTGGGATATTCAAAGTGTGCGATATTTAAAAATAGAGATAGAAAATTAGTAAAATTTTAGTTTGGGGTCAAATAAAATATAAAAATAATCTTAAATATAAAATTTTGTGATACAATACGAAAATTAAAAACCAGAAGG
>CABPVN010000002.1:91736-93573 GCA_902460825.1 Campylobacter concisus | reverse complement strand
GTCCAAAACATCGATCATTTTTTTGATTTTTGCAAAGAAAATGAAGTTAAATTTGTAGATTTTAGATTTACCGATCTAAACGGCGCTTGGCACAGCATAAGCTACAACATAAAAGCTGTTACAAAAGAGAATTTCACAAACGGTATCCCAATGGACGCTAGCTCGATGAACGGCTGGCAGCCTATCGACAAGAGCGATATGATAATGAAGCCAGAAGCGACATCTGCGTTTTTGGACCCATTTACCTCTGACATCACAGTCGTTGTTTTTTGCGATATCTACGACATTTACAAAGGTCAAATTTATGAAAAATGCCCTCGCTCGATCGCAAAAAGAGCGATGCAATATGTAAAAGATAGCGGACTTGGCGATGAGGCATATTTTGGCCCTGAGAATGAATTTTTTGTATTTGACAACGTCAAAATCATCGACAGCCCAAACTGCGCGATGTATCAAGTAGATAGCGAAGAAGGCGAGTGGAACGACGCTGCGGACTTTAAAGATAGCTACAACACAGGTCACCGCCCACGCAGAAAAGGCGGCTACTTGATGACTCAGCCAATCGACAGTATGGTCGATCTAAGAGCTGAAATGATGCAAGTTTTAGAGCAAGTTGGCCTTGAAGTATTTTTAGGACACCACGAAGTCGCACAAGGTCAAGGCGAGATCGGCGTGAAATTTGGCAACCTAGTCGAGGCTGCTGATAACGTTCAAATTTACAAATACGTCGTTCGCATGGTCGCTCACCTAAACGGCAAGACAGTTACATTTATGCCAAAACCGCTTTATGGTGACAACGGCAGCGGCATGCACGTGCATCAATCAGTCTGGAAAGATGGCAAAAATTTATTCTACAAAGAGGGCAACTACGCAAATTTAAGTGACTTTGCAAGGCACTACATCGGTGGCGTTTTAAAACACGCAAGAAGCGTTGCAGCCTTCACAAACCCAAGCACAAACAGCTACAAACGCCTAATCCCAGGCTTTGAAGCACCATCTATCCTCACCTACTCGAGCCAAAACCGCTCAGCGAGCATCCGCATACCTTACGGAGCTGGCGAGAAGTCAGTTAGGGCTGAGATGAGATTTCCAGATAGCACAGCAAACCCTTATCTAGCCTTCTCAGCGATGCTAATGGCAGGGCTTGATGGCGTTAAAAACAAATACGAGCCAGTTGGTCCGATGGATGAAAATTTATTTAAACTACACCTTGATGAGATCAGAGAGCGCGGCATCGAGCAGCTCCCACACACGCTTCGTGGCAGCCTTGAAGCGCTTATCCGCGATAACGAATACCTAAAACCGATAATGAGCGATCTTTTCATCGACACTTATCAGCACATGAAATTTGAAACTCAGGTTTGGCCTTACGAAGCACGTCCAACCGCTTATGAGTTTAAGACCTGCTTCTCTTGCTAAAACGCGATCTCCAAGCTCTTTTTGGGCTTGGAGACTTTTTTTAATCAAATTTAAAATATAAAATCCTGCAATTATTAAATTTAGATCTAAATCCAGTAAGCATTAACGCTTAGAAATTTTTTAACCACAACAGATAAATTTTTTAAAAATATAAAATCTATATAGTTAAATTTTGGGCTAAATTTGGCTTTACGAATAAGAATAAATTTTAAATTTAATAAGCCCAACTCATGCAAATTTAGAAATTTAAGCTTATACCTAAAATAGCCACAGCAGATAAATTTTGAGCTAAAACTGATTTTGCAAACAAGGGGTAAATTTGCCAAAATTTTAAATTTATCTGCCTCATTAAAAGTTCAAATTTAACAAGCCCTAGCTCTTTTAAATTTGCAATATAAATTTGAGATTTCATTTAGTC
>CABPVN010000002.1:74574-91660 GCA_902460825.1 Campylobacter concisus | reverse complement strand
AGATAAATTTATTAAAAGCTAAATTTAACCACTTTTATTTAAAAATTTACAAAAGAGTTAAATCCCTAGCTATTTTGCACTTCAGGTTGTCCAAAAAGCCTATTTGCCTCTTTTATCACGCCCTCTTCTCTTTGCTTTTTAAGCTCCTCTGGGCTTTTGCTCTGACTTAGCGACATCAGCTCTTTTGCAAAGTCATTTTGCGGCTGAGATAGCACATTTACCCTAGTTTCAGGCGCAGCAGGCTCGCTTGCTGGCTCGTCTTTTTGCCCATCTTGCTGCCTAGCCTTTATCTTAGCGATCTCCTCGTCAAGGTAGCTATATTTATCCTGTGGCTCTTGTGACGGAGTTTGCGGCTCTGGCTTTGGGGATGAAATTTGCGTCTTAGCATTTACAATCTTGATTTTTTTACCAAAAATTGTATGTAAAATTTCATGCATTACGCCCCAGCTTTTTTTGAAAAATGCCAGATCGTCGCCAGTCGCATTGACGACTAGGCCAAGCTCATTTTCATTTAAAAAGCTAAAACTTATGTGATTTTTAAAAATTTCACCAAGCTCAAAACTTCTATCATAAATTTTCGCCACAAACTGCTCGTATGGCGTCTTTGGCGCTTCTTTTATGGCTAAAATTTGCTCACTCACGCCAGCTTTTGGCTCGATCACAGCCACGCTAGGCTCGCTCTTAGCAAGCTTTATAGCTTCATCGATATCTTGCAGATTTAGCGCCTCTATCATCATAAAAAGCATAAGCATCAGCACAAAGCCGTTGTCGCTTGACACGCTTAGCATCGACTTTGCCTGCGCCAAAATCCTAAAAAATCTCTCATATATAAGAAGCGAAAATTTTGGGTCGTTGTCTAAAAATCTCTGCTTTAAATTTGCCAAAATTTCATCTATGATCATCTCTGGCTCATAGGTCTCAAGCTCGGTCACAAGCACTCTAATGGCGTTTTTATCGGCATTTGCAACGTGCTCGATGATCTGCTCGATCCTACTTGGATCAAGAAGTCCGAGCATCGCTGCCACGCTTGATTTTGTGATATTACTAGCGCCATAAATGATAGCTTGATCAAGCAGCGTCAGCGTATCTCTTAGCGAGCCGCCGCCGCTTCTAGCTAGTATCTCAAGCGCCTCCCTCTCGTAGCTCACGCCCTCTTTGCTAAGGATAAATTCAAGGTGTTTTACGATCTCATATCTACTTATTTGTTTAAATCTAAAATGCTGCGTCCTTGAAAGCACCGTCGTTGGCAGCTTCAAAGGGTCGGTAGTCGCAAGGATAAATTTAACATAGCTTGGCGGCTCTTCAAGCGTTTTAAGAAGGGCATTAAACGCCTCTTTTGTTAGCATATGCACTTCGTCGATGATGAAAATTTTATATCTAGCAGCCGTAGGAGCGTATTTTGTCTGCTCGATGAGCTCTCTTATATCATCGATCTTTCTGTGGCTGGCTGCGTCCATCTCGATGATATCCATGTGGCGCGACTCGTTTGCCATCACGCACTGCGCGCAGACCTCGCAAGGTCTAGAAGTTGGCCCTTTCTCGCAGACCAAAGCCTTTGCAAATATCCTAGCACTCGATGTCTTGCCACTTCCCCTAAGGCCTGAAAACAAATAAGCATGGCTCACTCTGTTCTCATCAAGTGCGTGGGTTAGGCTCTTGCTTACGGCTTCTTGTCCGATGAGCTCGTCAAAATTTTTTGGTCGATATTTTAGGGCTAGTGCTTGCAACTGCTTTCCTTTTTGCAATTTTAATTTGCTGATTTTATAAAAAAAGGCATAAATTTATGGTTATGATAAAGTTAAATTTCGCTAAATTTAAGCCAAACTTTAGCGAGAAGAATAAATTTGCAAGCATTTATATCTGGATTTTTCACCTCTTTATCGCTCATTTTGGCCATTGGCGCGCAAAACGCATGGGCATCAAAAGAGAAAATATCTTTATCATCTGCCTTATTTGTGCCATTAGTGACGCCCTCTTGATCTTTGCAGGAGTTTTTGGACTTGGTAGCCTCGTGCAAAATTTCTCCATCATCAAGCAAATCACCCTATATGGTGGCTTTTTATTTTTACTATTTTACGCACTAAAGAGCTTTCATGCGTGCTTTTTTAAGGATCTTAGCATGGATACCAGCAGCGATTATGCCAGATCAAATTTAAAGAAAAACATCCTTTTAACGCTCGCATTTACTTGGCTAAATCCTCACGTCTATCTTGACACCATGATCCTAATAGGCTCGGTTTCTACTAAATTTAAAGATGAAAATTTGATATTTGGCGTGGGAGCCAGTCTTGCCTCGTTTTGTTTTTTCTTCACACTTGGCTATCTGGCTAGGTTTTTAGCGCCCATCTTTGCAAGGCCCATCTCTTGGAAAATTTTAGAGTTTTTTGTCGGCCTCATCATGCTCGCCCTTGCTTTCATGCTCATTTTTGCTAGCTTCTAGCCTCTTTTTTAGTGCCTCTTTTTTGCGAAGTTCGAGTGCATAGGCTTCATTTAGCGCATCTTCGCCATCTAAATTCGCTCCGTCTAAAAATTTGCGGTAGTCTTCAAACTGCCTATTTTTTATCCCCCAAAGCACGCCAAAAAGCAGGGCCGCCCCCATCAAAACCGAGATAAAAACAAGCATCGCAAGAGTCGTTGTGTCCACTATTTGTCCTTAAATTTTCTAACTATAAAAAGCGAGTTTAGTATGACGCTTAGCGAGCTTGCCGACATGAAAAACGCGGCAAATAGCGGCATGACGTAGCCACACACGGCAAATGGCAGACTAAGGGCGTTATAAAGCAGGCAAAAGAGTAAATTTTGCTTTATCGTTTTATAAGTAAATTTTGAAATTTTCACCGCTTTTGCAAGGCTTTGAAGGCTGTCATCAAGTAGCACCACGTCGCTTTTTTCTAAGCTCACCGCAGCGCCACTTCCCATGCAAATGGCTACGTGAGCGAGGCTAAGCGCAGCTGCGTCGTTTATGCCGTCTCCAACCATCAACACATTTTTGCCCTGCTGTTTGAGATCAGCTATAAATTTAGCCTTTTCATCAGGCAGCATCCCTGCTCTAAACTCACTCACGCCAAGCTCATCTGCCACGTTTTTTACCACATTTTGCACGTCTCCACTTAGGATACAGACCTTCATGCCAGCACTCTTTAGCTCATCTATCAATGCCTTTGCTTCGGGCTTTACGCTATCTTTTAGGTAAAATTTAGCCACCAGCTCGCCCTGCTTGCCCACAAAAAAGCTCACATTTTCTTCGCTCTCATCAAATTTCACTCCATTTTCAGCCAAAAAGCGCTTGCTCCCAGCGACAAAACGCTCACCCAAGATATCAGCGCTAACTCCCTTTGCCACGCTTAAATTTGCATTTTCAAGCTCAACTTTTTTTGCACCCTTTTGCTTTAAAAACTCAGCCACCGCAACGCTTATTTGGTGGTTTGAGATGAGGCAAAGCGAGTAAATTTTATCGACACTCACGCCATCTTTTATAAAAAACTCGCCAACTTCAAATTTAGCTTTTGTTAGCGTTCCAGTCTTGTCAAAGACCGCCACGTCGCACTTTGCAAGTCTTTCAAAAAATTTAGCCTCCTTAAAAAGCACCTTGTTTTTAAAGGCAACCCCAAGGGCGCAAACGCTGCTAACTGGCGTGGCAAGGGCAAGCGCGCAAGGGCAAGCGATGACGATGACACTCACAGCTGTCACTATCGCTTCTGAAAAGCTAAATTTAAAGTACCAAAACCAAAATGTAAAAAATGCCAGAGTAAGCACGCTAAAAGAGAATTTCGAGGCGATTTTATTGACTGCTAGCTCGATATTTGGCTTTTTTAGCTCTGCGTTTTGGAGTAAATTTATTAGTTGATTGAGGTATGAGTTTTTAAAAATTTGCCTTGCCTCATAGACGATCTGCCCGTTTAGACAAACGACGCCACTTTTGACCTCGCCGCCAGAGCTTAGCAAAAGTGGCAAACTTTCGCCTGTTAGACTTGAGCTATCGATGCTTGCCTCACCACTAAGCACCACCCCATCAAGCAGTGCCCTCTCGCCAGCTCTTAGCACGATCTTTTCGCCTAAATTTACATCCTTTGGCTCTTTTAAAATGTCCTTGCCATTCTCTAAAACGCAGACCTTTGCAAGTAGCATGTCGCTTAAGAAATTTGAGGTCTCAAGCGCCTTTTTTTTGCCTAAAATTTCTAAAAATTTACCGATAAAAACAAAGGTTATGATCATCGCAACCGAGTCAAAATAACTCTCGCCGCTTCTTGTAAGCATCGCAAAAATAGAATAAATATAGGTTATGCTAGCCCCCGTGATAACGAGCAGGTCCATATTTGGCGAGGCGTTTTTAATGGCGATCTTCGCCCCCTTAAAAAACTCGCTGCCAGTATAAAAAAGCACAGGCGTTGCCAGCACGAACTGCGCGAAGCTTAGTAGGTCCTTCACGTCGCTTCTGATACCGCTAAAGTAGCCGCCATACTGCGCGATCGCCAGCCACATGATATTCATCGTGGCAAAGACGCCAACAAGCGCTTTTGCGTAAAAATTTCGCCTTTTTTTGACTAGCTCGTCCTCTTTTTGGCTCGCCGCATAGGCCTTTGGAGTGTAGCCAACGGCGTAAATTTTCTCAACTATCTGCTCCACCAAAAGCTCTTGCTCGTCAAAAACAATGACCGCCTTTTGGCTAAGCGAGTTGATATTTACCTCCAAAATTCCAGGCAGGCTAAAGAGTGCCTTTTCAAGCAGCCAAATGCACGCCGAGCAGGTGATACCGTCAATGAGAAGAGAAATTTTAGAAAACTCGCCCTCTTTTGTCACTAGCTCGCTAAAATTTGCTGCTAAATTTTTGACATTTGCGCCGCTATTTGCAGGATTTAGCGTATTTTTGCCAAGTCGTTCATAAAACTCGCCAAGGCCACTTTCATTTAAAATTTCATAGACACCTTTGCAGCCAGCGCAACAAAACTTAAGCCCGCCTTTAGCCTCTATCATCACACTTTCATCAAAGCTTTGCTTGCAGTGAGCGCACCTACACTTCACGGACGCTTCTTTTTAAGCTGGTCTAAATAGCCATATATGGTGATCTTTGAGACATTTAGCTTGGCTGCCACGACCTCGATAGCGCCCTTTATGTTAAAAATGCCCTTTTCGTTCATAAAGCCCACGAGCTCTAGCTTTTGCTCCTTTTTGAGCTTTTTGCCTTCGTTTTTGGCGATGATCTTGTCGATCAAATTTAAAACGATCTGCATCACATCGTCGTTTTGCTCGCTCTTTGGCCCATCTTCACTCGTTTTTAAGAAATTCCCAGCCACTTCAAAAAGGCTCTTTGCCACGCTCGCATCGACATTTACGCATATCGCCCCTATGATATCTCCGTGCTCGTCTCTGATAAAGGCGGTTGAGGACTTCACTAGCTTTTCGTCCTTTGTAAAAAAGTAGTTTGCCACGTAGTCGTCTTTGAAATTTTTGCTGTTTAAGACCTCGCTTACAAGGTGGTCAAAACTTTGTCCGACCTTTCTGCCAGTGACGTCACCAGCTACATAGACGACTGAGTGCTGCGGGTTTGAGAGATCGTGCAGGACGACTTCGCAGGCAAATGGCGAGCTTTTTTGTATGAGATTTGCCGTTGGGATAAATGCCTTTAATATATGGTGCATAAGGCGCCTTTTGTTTTTGTTTAAGTTTAGCCAAAATATTTTTAAATTTTCGATAAGAAAAATATAATTTTTTATGAAAATTTATGAAATTTAAGTGAAAATAATAAATTTTTATCTATAATTTTTTAAATTTTTAAGGAGAAAATATGAAAATTTACGAAACCGAAATTTCAAAAAAGAAAAAGGCCCACTACTCTTTGGCGACCGAGCACAACGGCATCCTCTACATCTCAGGTCAGCTTAGTATGGACCCAGAGACTAGGCAAATTCCAGAGGGGCTAAAAGCGCAAACAAGGCAGGCTTTAAAAAACCTTGATAATGTGCTAAAGCTGGCAAATGCGACAAGAAACGACATCTTGATGTGCCGCATCTATACGCCAGATATCGACTTTTGGGACGAGATAGATGACGAGTATGCGCTATTTTTTGGTGATCACAAGCCAGCTCGCGTCGTAGTGCCGACAAACAAACTTCACTTTGGCTGCCTGCTAGAGATCGAAGCTACAGCGATACTTGATAGAAAAATTTAAAAGGAGCAAAAATGCCTAAATTTATCTGCTCAAAATGCGGCAAGAGTGCTAGTTTTGAGACGCCTATATTTGCGTGCGAGTGCGGTGGGCTTTATGATCTGGACTTTAAACCGGCCAAATTTGATCTAAATTTGATCGATCAGCGCGAGTTTAGCCTCTTTAGATACCGCGAGTTTTTCCCTATCAAAAACGAGCTTTGGCGCAACATCAGCCTTGGCGAGGGGCTAACAAAGAGCGTGAAATTTGATGAGTCGCTCTATCTTAAAATGGACTATGCGATGCCAACGCTCTCTTTTAAAGATAGAGGTGCGGTGATGCTTATTTGGTTTTGTAAAACTCATGGCATCAAAAAGATCTTGCAAGATAGCAGCGGAAACGCTGGAAACTCGGTCGCTGCATACGCTGCTAGAGCTGGCATAGAGTGTGAAATTTACGTCCCAAATGGCACGAGCGAGAAAAAGATAAAGATGCTTGAGTACTACGGCGCAAAGGCGGTCGTCTTTGACGGCACGCGCGACGAGACGGCAGATGCTTGCAGGAAAAGGGCAAAAGATGAGGGAATTTTTTACGCAAACCACGTGTTTAACCCGCTTTTTTACCAAGGCACCAAAACATATATATATGAAATTTACGAGCAGCTTGGCTTTGTCCCTGAAAATCTCTTTTTACCAGTTGGCAACGGCACCTTGCTACTTGGCTGCGAGATCGCGCTAAATGAGCTATATGAAGCAGGAGTGATCAAAAAACTACCTAAAATTTTCATCGTTCAAAGTGAAAATTGCGCGCCATTTTTAGGGGCGACAAGCGAGCCTATCAAGATCAAGCCAGAGCCAACTTTGGCTGAGGGCATAGCGATCGCAAAACCTGCTCGTGGCGCTGAGATATTAGCTAGCCGTTACGTGGGCGAGCGCGAGGTGATCACGATAAAAGAAGAGGATATTGAGCCAGCTAGAAATTTCCTAGCAAGTCGTGGCTTTTACGTCGAGCACACCACAGCAGCGATCTACGCCGCCTACGCAAGCTACACAAAATCGCACAAGATAGAGGGTAAAAGCATCATCTCGATGTGCGGTGCTGGGCTAAAGAGCGAACACTGATTTAAATTTGCAGGTCATTTTGCCTGCAAATTTGCCTACTTTAGCGACTTTGGCTGTGGCATTTCTTGACAACAAAGTTTTATTTTTATAAAATGCCAAAACTTTCAAAAAACTTTTGAAGCCCAGAATTCTGCAATCTTATCCCCGCATTTAAAGAGGAAAAATGGAAAACAACAACCAAACCGAGCAAAGTGCTGCTCAAAGCACAAAAACTACAAAAAAACATCAAGCATCAAGAACCCACGTACCAGTCGATGGACACAAGATCGAAGAGCTAAGAACGCTTAGCTTAGATGAGTTAGTGCAGATCGCAAATGGCGTTGGTGTCGAAAATCCACGCGAATTTCGCAGACAGGATTTGATATTTGAGATACTAAAAACCCAGACAAAACAAGGCGGCTTTATACTATTTACTGGAATTTTAGAGATCACAAACGAAGGCTACGGCTTTTTAAGGGCTGTTGATGCAAATTTAAGCGACAGCTCAAACGACGCTTATGTTTCAAACTCTCAGATCCGCAAATTTGCACTTCGTGTGGGCGACATTATCACCGGCCAAGTAAGAGAGCCAAAAGATCAAGAAAAATACTACGCCCTTTTAAAGATCGAAGCGGTAAATTACATGCCTCTAGCAGATGCGAAAGAGAGGCCACTCTTTGACAACTTAACCCCACTTTTCCCTACTGAAAAGCTAAATTTAGAGTATGATCCGATGAAGCTAACGGGCCGTGTGCTTGATCTTTTCACGCCTATTGGCAAGGGTCAGCGTGGCCTCATCGTCGCACCTCCAAGAAGTGGTAAAACTGAGCTTATGAAAGAGCTAGCTCACGGCATCGCTAAAAATCACCCAGAAGCCCAGCTAATGGTTCTTCTAGTAGATGAGAGACCAGAAGAAGTTACAGATATGCAGCGCTGCGTAAAAGGCGAGGTATTTAGCTCGACATTTGACCTGCCAGCGCTTAACCACGTCCGCGTAGCAGAGCTAGTCATCGAAAAAGCAAAACGTCTAGTTGAAATGGGCAAAGACGTCATCATCTTGCTTGATAGCATAACCCGTCTGGCACGCGCCTACAACACAGTGACCCCGCCAAGCGGCAAGGTGCTAACAGGCGGTGTGGATGCAAACGCACTTCACAAGCCAAAACGCTTCTTTGGCGCAGCTAGAAACATCGAGCACGGCGGCTCTCTAACCATCATCGCAACAGCACTTATCGACACTGGCTCACGCATGGATGAAGTGATATTTGAAGAGTTTAAAGGCACTGGAAACAGCGAGATCGTGCTTGACCGCAACATCTCAGACCGCAGAATTTACCCAGCTATCAACGTACTAAAATCAGGCACCAGAAAAGAAGAGCTACTTCAAAAACCTGATGAGCTTCAAAAAATTTGGGCTATCCGCTCTGCGATCGCGACAATGGACGACGTCGAAGCGCTTAAATTCTTATACGCAAAGATGCTAAAAACAAAAGACAACAAAGAGCTTCTCTCTATCCTAAACGAGTAGTAAATTTAACTGAGCTTGAAGCGCTTGCTTTGAGCTCAATTTTCCACTTAAAATATAAACTCTAGCTTTTCTAGCCAAAAATATCTTAGAAATTTTAAATTTTCAAGCACTTGCAACTATAAAAGAGATTACGATTTTTAAACGATTATTTACTAAATTTTTCTATGTCTTGATTGATTAAATTTTCATATTCGCAAAGCTCGTTGCAAGTCTTTTTGCTCTGCTCGATAAGCTCATCAAATTTAAATCCAAGCATCACGATACGATAAAGGTTTGGCTTGTGTTTTCGCCAGTTGTAAAGCGTTGCGACATCAACGTCTAAATGATAAGCCATATCACGTTTTGTCATCTTAGCCACTTTACACTCCTTTTTTTGAGTGATTTTATAAATTTTATTCTGATAAGAAAACAATTGAATTATTTTATGTTTTTTATTAATTTCATTGAATATTTAAACTTTATTTAATATAAGAAAATTTAAAATAGCCGCGTAACATTTTTTAAATAAGGAGTAAAAATGAAAAATGTAGTTTTAAAAGTTGCTTTAGGTTTAAGCCTAGCTAGTGCCGCTGCTTTAGCGCAAGCAGCGTTTGTTGGAGTTGAAGGAGACTACTCTTTTAATTCAAATTTAACAGCAAAAAGCGACAATGGCAAATCAAAAGCTAAAAAAGCACAACCAGGTCTTGGCATAAAAGCTGGTTATGACTTTGACGTAGCTAGAGTTTATGGAGCTTATATTTACGACTTTCAAGCAAAAAAGTCACTTGGTGACGAAGATGGCACAATAATAAAATGGAAAACACATAAATTTATAGTAGGAGCTGACTATACTCCAAACGTAGCAAAAGATATTAAACTAGTTCTTGGTGGCTACACTGGTTTTTCAAAACTTAAAATGGATGTGTTTGACACACATGATGGCTCTGAAAAAGGCAATGCAACTGGCTGGATACTAGGTGCGAGAGTTGGTGCAGAATACTCTATCAACGAAAATAATGCAGTTGAGTTTGGTTTAAAAGCTGATAGAACAAAATATCGCTCTATAGCAAAATATGATAATGCAAAAATAAAAGAGACAAACGTCGGTCTTTATATGGGATATACATATAAATTTTAATCACCAGTAAGCTCAAATTTCAAAGCAAATTTGAGCTTTTACTAGAAACTATAAATTTACCAGTTTTTCTAAATTTTCGCCGTCTAAGCGGTAGGTTCTCCACTCAAGAGATTGATTTTTAGCGCCCATACTTTCATAAAATTTGATACTTGGCTCATTCCAGTTTAGGCAGCACCACTCAAGCCTTTTTAAATTTTCATCCTTGCAAATTTGAGCTAGAAATTTAAAAAATGCCTTGCCGATGCCTTGATTTCTAAACTCTTTTTTGACATAAATATCCTCAAGATAGATCCCACCAAGCCCTAAAAATGTAGAAAACGTGTAAAAATAGATAGCGTAGCCAATAGCCCTGCCCTCACTCTCGCAGATAAGGGCTTTTGCATGATTTTTGTTAAAGATAGAGTCTGCGAAAATTTCATTTGTAAAAGTGGCTTGATCACTCATCTTTTCATAGCTCGCAAGCTCTCTTACAAGCTCACAGATCACGTCTATATCGCCCTCAGTCGCTTTTCTTATTTGAAATTTCATTAGTTATCACCAAAGAGTGCTTTTAGATCCTTGACCATTCCGCCATCACTATCGCTGCTGCTAGTTTTTGAGCCAAGCTCATTTAGCTCGATCTCATAGCCAGTTAGCATGCTTGCTAGGCGGATATTTATGCCATTTTTGCCGATCGCCTTGCTCTTTTGTTCGCTCGCAAGTGTCACGATCGCCTTGTTTTCTTCGATCTTTACAGAAGTGATGATCGCAGGTGCCATAGCGCGAGCTACCAAGATCGCTGGCTCGGTGGTGTATTCGATCGCATCGATGCTCTCACCATGAAGCTCTTTGCTTACGGCATTTATCCTAACGCCCTTTGTGCCGACAGTTGCGCCGACTGGATCGATATTTGGAGTGGTTGAGATGAGCGCTACTTTTGCCCTTTCGCCAGGGATCCTCGCACTTCCTTGAATGATGATGCCTCCATCTTTTATCTCAGGTACCTCTGAAGTTAGCAGCGCCTCAAGAAATTTAGGTGAAGTCCTTGAAAGCTCGACTTTTATGCCTAAATTTTTATCTGTAAAAACTTTTCTAATGACCGCTTTTACCACATCACCTACTTTAAATTTCTCGCCTTTTATGCGGTTTTTACGTGGCAAGATGGCACGAAGCTCATCTATCTCGATAAAGGTGTTTTCATCGTTATCAACCCTAACAACCGGACCAAAGACCATGTGGCCGCTCATCTCATTATATTTTTGTAAAATTTTCTCTTCGACTAGGCGTTGGATGTGATACTCAAGCTCTTTGTGAAGTGTTTGGGCGGCTGTTCTGCCAAGGTTATCAAGGCTTAGCTCATAGGTGAGCTCATCTCCGATCTCTACGCCATTATCTATCTTTTTAGCCTCTTTTAAGCTTAAAAAGTGCTCATTGTCTTCAGCAAGCCTCTCATCGTCGTTTGCTACGATTGATATTTTTTGATAAAGCTTTAAATTTTTATTTGCATCGATGCTCACGTCATACTCATAATTTTCGCCATAAACCATTTTTGCAGTGTTTATCAAAGCTCTTATGACGCGCTCTTTTACATCTTCTATCTCTAAATTTTTCTCATTTGCAATTGACTCTATAATGTCTGATATTCTTTCCATTTTTTCTCCATTGTGACGATAAATTTCGGGGATTTTTCGTGAAGTTTTGAAATTATACATAAGCCATACTTTTAATAACTTTAAGCTTGTTATTAACTTTTATTTAATCCTTTTTTTATGATGATTTGGGTATATTGACCGATTAAAATTTAAGATTTTGAAAGGATTAAAAATGGAGCTAAAACTTGCAAGAGCCGAATTAGACGCAAAACCAAAAACGATTTCACTAGAAAAGATAGAGGCAGTTGTCGAAAAAGAGGGTCAGAAAATTTTCTATTTTGATAAAGAAAACACACACAAACAACTAATCGCCTTAGTCGAGCACTTTGAAGAAAAAGGGCTAAGCGTTTATCACAGAACCGTAAAATACGGGCTTGATGATAGCGATTATATGTATGAAGTGCATATACTTTAATGAGTAAAAAACTCTTTATCCAAACTCTAGGTTGTGCTATGAATGTTCGTGACAGCGAGCATATCATAGCCGAGCTCTCACAAAAAGAAGACTACTCCTTAACACAAAACATCGAAGAAGCTGATTTAATCCTTATAAATACCTGCTCAGTTCGTGAAAAGCCAGTTCATAAGCTCTTTAGCGAGGTTGGAGCCTTTGAAAAAGCCAAAAAAAGAGGCGCTAAAATAGGCGTTTGCGGCTGCACTGCAAGCCATTTGGGTAGTGAAATTTTCAAGCGCGCACCTTATGTTGATTTTGTCCTTGGCGCAAGAAATGTTAGCAAGATCACAAAGGCTGTAAATACGCCTAAATTTATCTCAACCGACATCAATCACGACGAGAGCGAATATGCATTTGGCGAATTTAGAGGCTCGCCATACAAAAGCCACATCAACATCTCGATCGGCTGCGATAAAAAATGCACCTACTGCATCGTCCCACACACCAGAGGCGATGAAATTTCCATCCCTTCAAGCCTCATCTTAAAAGAGGTAGAAAAGGCGGCAAAAAGCGGCGCAAAAGAGATATTTTTACTAGGGCAAAATGTCAATAACTACGGCAAAAGATTTTCAGGCGTGCAAGAAAATATCGATTTTAGCGACCTTTTAGTAAAGATAAGCGAGATAGAGGGCGTTGAGAGGATAAGATTTACAAGCCCACACCCACTTCACATGGATGATAAATTTCTTGAAATTTTCACTAATAACCCAAAAATTTGCAAGTCTATGCACATGCCACTTCAAAGCGGAAATACTAAAGTTTTACGCGAAATGAAGCGTGGATACACAAAAGAGTGGTTTTTAGACCGAGCGCTAAGACTTAGAAAAATGTGCCCAGACGTGAGCATCTCAACTGATATCATCGTCGCATTTCCGGGCGAGAGCGATAGCGAATTTGAAGATACGATGGACGTGCTTGAGCAAGTTAGATTTGAACAAATTTTTAGTTTTAAGTATTCACCTCGTCCGCTCACAAAGGCAGCTACTTTTACAAATCAAATAGACGACAAGACCGCTTCAGAAAGGCTAACTCGCCTGCAAAATCGCCACAGCGAAATTTTAGACGAGATAGTAGCAGCGCAAAAAGATAAAATTTTTGATGTGTATTTTGAAGAGCTAAGGGCAAATGGCGGCGTTGCTGGGCGAAGTTTTAACAACTTTTTAGTTCAAGTTGATGGCAGCGAAGAGCTTCTTGGCACTACGCAAAAAGTAAAGATCACAAACCCAAAACGAATGGTTTTGTATGGCGAGCTGCAAATTTAAAAACACCCTTGAAAAGCTCGCCACGAACATTGGTGTCTTTTTCATCTACATTTTGATGTGGCTCATTTTTTTAACCTGCAAAAAGAGCTACACTCCAAATTTTTTACCACAAAATGGCTGCGTCGTCGTCTTTTGGCACGGCAGACTTAGCTTTATGAGCTTTGCTTACAGACGCTGGTGGAGCAGTCAAAACAGAAAACAAGGCAAGGTAATAATAAGCGACCACAAAGATGGCGAGCTAATCACCAAAATAATCAAATTTTTTGGCATCGGCACCATTAGAGGCAGCAGCTCAAAAGGCGGCGCAAGGGCGCTTATAGAGGCTCTAAGAGAGATAAAGCAAGGCCACGACGTCATCATTACGCCAGATGGCCCACGCGGACCAAGACACAGCGTGGCAGACGGAGCTGCGGTGATCGCGCAAAAGTCGTCTTGTGAAATTTATGCTCTAAATTTCGAAGCAAACTCATTTTGGGAGTTTAAAAGTTGGGATAAGATGATACTTCCAAAGCCATTTTCTACTATAAATTTTAGCCTCTCAGCCCCTTTTAGCGTGGCAAATTTAGAGCAAAAAGAGGCAAAAGAGAAGATACAAAACGAGCTTTGGCAGGCCTCACAAAATGACGGTGGCAAGAGCGTAGAACAAAACAAAGAGGACTTTAGGTTAAATTTAAAAATTTGGTGGAAAAAATATGCGCATAAAAATCCGCAAATAAGCGACGAGATAAGAGAAATTTTGGACGAAATTTATGAAAAATAAAATTTCTATCTTTATAGCCATTTTTATAGTGGTTTTGTTTGGGCTATTTTTTTACAGCGACAACTCCTACAAGCTCGCTCTTGAAGCGAAATTTTACTACGAGAGCAAAGAGTATGAAAAGGCTATAAATTTAAGCCAAAAAGCTCTTGATCTTGATGCCTACAACAAGATGGCAGCCACCACGCTTAATCAAAGCAAGGCAGCTATGAAATTTAGCTCATACATAAAAAATGGCAAAGAGTATCTTGAGCGCATCAAAAAAATGAGCCAAAACGGCGTCAGCAAAGCTGATAATGAGCGCATCAAAATGATGTGTGATGTGATGATAGAGGATTTTGAAAGCTTAAGAAATTCTGCACTGCTTGATGATGAGCTAAAAAGCGAAGCTCTGAAGATGAAAGAGGCGTTTGCAAAACTAAAAAACGAGCTGTTTTAAACTTATTTAATCCCTTTTTAGCTAACATATCAAAAATAATGCACTAAATTTAGGAGAGTTATGTCTTTTAGCATCAAAAAGCTTTTTTCAAACCTTTTCTTAAGCGCCGTGATCGAGGGCAATGAGTGCGTTTTTTACGGTCAGGTCTTTAGAAATGGCAAGCTTATAAAAACCATAAATGCTAAATTTACAGACATAAGCATCGATAGTGTCGATGAAAAAGTAATAAAATACATAGAGGAGCAAGAAAAGGCCTATTTTGGCGTCTATGTTTCGCTCTTTTTTAACGACGACTCACAAGGTGCGCTGCCTACTGCTAACTTTGACGAGTACAAGAAATTTAACATCAACACGCAAAATTTAACCAGCCTTGTGATGCAAGATAGCTGGAGCATATATGCAAATTTAAACGCCATAAGAAGATATAAAAACCTCTTTGGGCAAGGTAGCGTCGATCTTATCTATTCGCCTATCGCCCTGCTCTTTCACGAGCTTTTAAAGCGTGGAATTTCGCCAAAAACCACGCTATATCTTTACATCCACTCGCACTCTTTTGCGCTTGCGATATTTAAAGATAAGCAGATGAAGCTCTCTACGTTTTTAAATATGAGCGACACTGAAGAGGGCAACGAAGAGATCGAAAGCCTAAAAGAAGAGGATATAACAGACATCGACAACCTTATAGTCAAAGAAGAAGATGGCGCAACGGCGCTTGATGATTTTAAGAGTTTGGATGATTTTTTAAGCGATGATAAACCAAAAGAATTTGAAGATCTAAACTACGAGCTAAACATGCCAACTTCGACCAATGTCGAGAAGTCAGTGGCGATCTTTGGTCGCGATATGAAGATGTTTGACTACATCGCAAAAGCTATGAAAGAATTTTATGAAAATCCAATCTACGGCGGTGATTTTATCGAGCAGATCATCGTTTTTGAAAACACAAAGACAAGCGCGACATTTTTACAATACCTGCAGTCTGAGCTATTTGTGGAGACATCAAGCTATCCGATCAACACAAATCACATCATGAATGAGATCATGCAAGAAGAGATAACACTATGAAATTTAGCTTCATCACTCCAGAACCAAGACCGCTTCTATCTATCTTTAGTAAGCTCTGGCTAAGCCTCATCGGCTTTGTCTTTGTGGTGCTTTTGGTGGCAAATTTCTTCATCGTTTATAAAAACTACTCAACCAAAAAAAATATAGAATTTCTAGCAAACGAGCAAAAAGAGCTTAGCCAAAAGATAGTCACTACGGATGAAATTTCAGCCAAACTTGCCGTGCAGATAGACTCTGCAAACGACATCTTTACGTCAAATTCTATCCTAAAGCAAAGCTTGCACAATCTCTTTGACCTTGTGCCTGATAGCATCACGCTTGAAGAGGTCTTTATGGATAAAAACTCACTCATCATACGCGGTATAACACCAACAAAGGATGTCTTTAACCAGCTCTTAGCCTCGCCGCTAAGGTCGATTTTCACCACGTCAAACACCAGCTTTTATCAGAGCAAAAACGGCTGGTACGGCTTTATAAGCACAAATAAGATTGATAATTCTGAGGGATATAATGAGTAAAAAAGATACGAGCTTAGAAAAAATCGACCCAGTAAAGCTTTTACTTTTTATATTTGCTTTTATCATAGTTTGCTTCATTATGATATTTGGCTTTATCGTGCCAAATATAAAAGAATTTAAAAGCCTCTCAAGACAAAACTACTCGCAAACCTCATCATACACGAAGGTAAAAAACGAATTTGAAGCTAAATTTAAAGCACTTGAAGCGACAAGACAAAAAGATGGCGCTATCATCTTGGCTTATGATACAGCTTTTGATAAGGATAAATTTATAAATTTCGCATCACAATTTTTTAGCGAAGTGAGCCTTAGTAAGATAGAAGAAGGCGAGAATAACGCAACTGAAAAGTTCTTTAGATACCGTCTAAATGTCACTAGCTCACTTAAAACCCCACAAAAATTTTATGACTTTTTAGATGCGCTTAGTAGCTATGACAGCATCATAAAAGCCGAATTTCCTATCGTTATGAAGGGCGAAAACGACAAGATCCACACAACCTTTAACATAAAAGTTTTTGGGCTGAAGTAAGAACTCAAAGTTTACCATCAAGATAGAGCTTAACCAAAAACTCGCTATATCTTTTTCTACCAAGATAGTTTAAATGCTCCCAATCAGATAATTCTTCATCACTAAATTTTAAATTTGTAAGATCAACAATTTTGGCATTTTTGATGGCTGATGTTATTTCATTTATATTATATTGAAGTCTTGTTCCATCAAATATTGGCTCAAATACAATAACTACTTTCACACCGCTTTTAGCCAATGGATCTATTATATAATTTTGCATGTATTTTAATGTGTTTAAATTTAGCTCTTTTAGGTCAAGTACCTTACCATAATTCTCTCTCGGCAATGCATTTGCAAAAAGTATACTATCACCATTTGTACACTTTGCAACAATAAGCTTTTTGTTTATGGTAAATTTTGAGTCTAATTCGCGGATATCATTTGAAACACAATCATTATTTATTGCAATATCAAAAGAATTTCCTGTATTAAAATTATCTGTTACGGTTTTAGTTTTTGGTATAAATTTTTCATAGAATGAGTCCAATCTATTATAAAT
>CABPVN010000002.1:0-68267 GCA_902460825.1 Campylobacter concisus | reverse complement strand
AACAAAAAGAAAGATGTTGCAAAAATTTGCCAGATAGTAAATTTAAATTTCTTATCAAATGCTATTTGCATAGAATTTTTAAAAAGCAAAACAACCAAAAAAGCCAAAACGATAAAAAACATCTCGAGATAATTAACGTCTATTTTAAACTCACCAAAAAACATCCCTCGGATCACTTTCATGGCATCTTCAAAGCTTTTTGCCCTAAAAAATATCCATGTAAAATTTACAAAGTTAAAGGTAATAATCCAAGCAATGATTTTATTTAGCTTAAAATTTAACTTTTGCCAACATCTGTGAGTGACAATAGCAACACCATGTAAAGCACCCCAAACAACAAATGTCCAAGCAGCCCCATGCCAAAGACCGCCTATTAAAAATACCAAAAATAAATTTAGATAGGTGCGGCTCTGCCCCCCCCTTATTTCCTCCAAGAGGGATATAGATATAGTCTCTTAAAAAACGCGACAATGTAATGTGCCACCTGCGCCAAAAATCCTGAATATTTAAAGCCTTATACGGGGAGTTAAAATTTATAGGAAGCCTTATGTTAAAAAGCAGTGCAAGACCTATCGCCATATCGCAATAACCACTAAAGTCAAAATAAAGCTGAAAAGTATACGAAAGAGATGTCGCCCATGCTTGTAGAAAAGTCAAATTTCTCTCCACATCAAATCCAGCATTTGCAAAAATCGAAAAAGTATCAGCAACCACACTCTTCTTAAATAGTCCCATACTAAAAATAAAAAGTCCAAGAGCTATAAATTTATAGTTTTTTATAAGATTAAATTTATTTGCAAACTGTGGCATCATCTCTTTGTGATGTACTATCGGACCAGCTATAAGCTGTGGAAAAAATGTTATAAAAAGGCAGTAGTTTAAAAAACTATTCTCTTTTGTTTGTTTATTGTAGCTATCTACTAGATATGCTATTTGCTGAAATGTGACAAAACTAAGTGCAAGCGGCAAAGCGATATGAAGTAGACCCAAATTTGTATTTGCTACAGCATTTAAATTTGAAATTAAAAAATCAGCATATTTAAAATATCCAAGTAAAGCAAGGTTGCAAACTATACCAAAAATCAAAATAGCTTTACTTTGATGTTTTGCAAGAAATTTTGAAACAAGGAAGTTAAAAACAATACTTCCTAACAAAATCAGCAGATAATAAACACTCCAATAAGCATAAAAAAATAAACTAGCACTCACCAAAAAAGCTTTTGCAAGAGTGCTTAGTCTCTTTTTATTTAGAAAAAAATATACAAAAAATACAAGCGGTAAAAATGCAAATATAAAAACATATGAGTTAAAAAGCAAACTTACCCCTTACTTTTTATCCACGCATTTGCCAAGTTGGCAGGCTCTTTTATAAAGTGCGTCCGCCTTTGTTTCATCGCCGCTTAGCTTTGCAAGCAAGAAGCAAGACTGCGCATACTCAAGCTCGCAGCTCTTTGCCAAAAGCTTTAGCACCCTAGCCTCAGCCTTGTTTCTATCTATCTTATGAGTTTTTAAATTTTCGCTTTCGATGTATGACTTTAGCCCCATAGCCTCGTTGTAGCAGCCAACACCGTCGCCACTATCGCAAGCAAGTTTATAAAGTTTTAGAGCCTTTTCAATATCTTTTTGCTCATCAACTAGCCCTTGCTCATAAATTTGACCTAAATTTGAGCACGCCGTTGCAAGCCCAGCGTTGCAAGCCTTTTCGTAGTAGCCTTTTGCCTTTACGAAGTCCTTTTCGTTGCTAAAATTTACAGCTAGGTTGTTGCAGTCGATGCTATTTCCGCTCTCGCAGTTTTGCACCATCTTCTCTTTTTCAAGCTCAAGGCGCTCCGCCCTAGCCTCCTCATCACTTTGCCAAAAGCCAAAGCTCACCATCTTTTGCCACGACCAGCAGCCACTTAGCATAAAGCTAGCAGCTACAATAAGCCCGAAATTTAAAACTTTTTTCACTTATTTTCCTACTCACATGCCAAGCTTTGCGCCTAGTCTTTTCATCTGTGGGCACGCCTTGTTTAGACCACGAAAGCAAGCGACTTTGTAAATCCCATAAGCTCTCTTTTCATCCTTGTTCATGCCAAGACCTAACTCATACATCGCGCCGATATTTGCGCAGCTTGGCAGATCTCCAGCGTTGCAAGCGTTTGTGTAGGCCTCCATAGCTAGATAGTAGTCTTGTTTTACGATCTCGCCTTTGCGGTAGGCGTTGCCTAGGTGGTAGCAAGCTTGTACGCCGCCACTATTGCAGCTATCTTTGTAAATTTCGACCGCTTTTTTTGGATCTTTTTTCACGCCAAGGCCGTTTTCATAGAGCGTGCCAAGGTTTGAGCAAGCAAGCTGCACCTTCGCATCGCAAGCCTTTTTGTAGTTTGCGTAGGCATTGTCATACTCTTTCATAAGCTCGAAATTTACACCCAAGTCGTTGCAAGCTTCAGCATCGCCGCTCTCGCACTTTGGTGTTAAAAGATCGATCGCATTTTTTGAAATTTGCTCTTTGTTTTGCACCACCTTTTCGTCCTTTGGTTGCTGCCACGAGTCATCTTGCTTTGGCGTCTCTCCGATGCCGATCACGTTTAAGCAGCCTGTGAAAAATAGAGCAGTTAAAAGTAGTAGATATTTTTTCATTTTTGTCCTTTTAGTATTGTCCAAACAAGTCATTTAGGGCTTCACTGATGCTTGGGTGAGTGAAAATTTGGTTTTTAAAGAAATTTGCATTTGCTTTTAAATTCATCGCGATCGCGATCTCATTTATGATCTCGTTTGCGTAGATGCAGTGAAAGCTAGCCCCCAAAATTTCGCCACTACTAGCTTCAACGATCGCTTTTAGCATGCCCACATCGTGATTTAGCACCTTTGCTCCTGGCACTGCCGCCATGCTAAGTTTTAGCTCCTTAAAATTTAGCCCAAGCTTGCTAGCTTCTTTTGCATTTACGCCAACTCTTGCTAGCGGTGTGTCGGTAAATAGCACATTTGCGTGGATGCTTCTATTTTGTGTGGTGCGCTTTTTATCGCCAAAAATTTGCGAGAAAACTATCCTAAAATCATCCAAACTAGTGTAAGTAAAAAGCTCTCCGCCGCGCACGTCGCCCACTGCGTAGATGTTTGACACATTTGTTTGAAGGCGCTCATTTGTCTTTATAAAGCCTTTTTCATTTAGCTCAACACCAGCTGCTTTTAAATTTAGATCATCTAAATTTGCCACTCTGCCAAGCGCTACTAAGAACGCATCAGCCTTGATGATCCTATCTTCACTGTCTTGTTTGAAATTTAGCGCATTATCTTTTAGGCTCTCTATCTCGCAACCCTCTAAAATTTCGATGCCTTGCACGTTTAGCGCATCTTTTACGCTTTTAGCTATGTCTTCATCTTCGTTTTTTAGAAGTGGTGAACGTCCGACAATGGTTACTTTTGAGCCAAAATTTGCAAACATCGATGCAAACTCGATGCCGATGAAGCCACTACCAACGATGACAAGATGCTTTGGCATAGTTTTTAGATCAAGCAAAGTTTTACTTGAAAAGACGTTTGAGTTTGTTATCTCAAATGGCGCATACGCCTCTTTTGAGCCAGTGTTTATGATGATAAACTCGCCTTCAACGACTTTTTGCTCGCCGTTTGAGGTTGTGACTAAGACGCTATTTTTATCTTTAAACGAGCCAACACCATCGATCACATCGATATTTTCTTTATCATTTAGCATCGCGTAGTTTTTAGAATTTAAAGCTGAGATTAGCTTATTTTTGTTTTCGATGCTAAGCGTGTAATACTCGTTTTCAACGCTATTATCTGCATATATCGCCTCTTTTGCAGCTGTGATTAGGCGTTTTGTCGGTATGCAGCCCACGTTTATGCAAGTGCCTCCATACATCTTTGGCGATCTCTCGATTAGCGCGACCTTTTTGCCAAGCGCAGCCGCCTTTACAGCTAGCGTCTTGCCAGCCTTACCAAATCCAATAATAACAATGTCATATTTCATTTAATTTTTCCCATTATGTAGTATGTAGTTTCGTTTATCTTTTTGATATCCATTTTGTATTTATTTGCCCAGTTTTTGATGATCTCATCAACCCGCTCTTTTATCTCTTTGACGGTCGCAACGTTTTTTATCTTTAACCTATCCTCGCTCCCGCTCATCGCTACAAAGCAAAGGTGTGGCTTTAGATGATCGTTTAGCTCGATCACACTCTTTGGCAAAAGGCCGTCAGTGTTATTTAAAATTCTACGCATATGCTCAGTGGTCGTTTCATCTACGTTGTAGCCAAGCTGTGTCAAAAGTGCGTTATGATCCATATCGTTCCTTTTTGCTTAAAATTTGCGGGCATTATAAGATAAAATTCGATAAAATCGCCTAAATTTTCAAGGACAAATATGAAAAAATTTATCATTTTTCTATTTAGCATTTTGCTATTTTGGGGCTGTTCGGCAGAGCAAATTTCGCAAAATTTAGGTCTTAGCGAGCCACCACTTGATCCTGAAGTCGAGCAGATAGCAGACGCCATCTACTTATATAACGACGGCAACTACCCAAAAGCTTGCAAGAGATTTTACGACTACGCAAAAGATGGCAATGTCCTAGCCATGCAGCAAACTGGCGTTTGTTTTCGTGATGGCAAAGGCTTTAGCAAAGATATCTTAAGAGCACTTTTTTGGTTTGAAACAGCTGGCAGATACGGAAACATAGATGGGCTAAGAAGCGCTGGATATATCTATGAGTACGGCCTTGGGGTCAATAAAAATTTAGAAAAAGCGATATATTTTTACGAAAAAGCCACAAGCCTTGGCTCAAGTGAAGCTAGCTACGATCTAGGGCTTATATATCTTGGCAAAAACGACTATAAAAAAGCGAGAATTTATCTTGATGAGGCTTGCTATCACGCCAAAGAAGAAGCCTGCATGAAGCTAAAAGAGATGAAATTTTAGTTCTTAATTAGTTTCAACAGAATTTAGAGCTGAATATCCGATCAAAATCACACTTGCTATCATAAGAACAGATACAAAAATTCCCATTTTTATCCTTTATTTTTTTAAATCTTTTATCTCTTTTAATATCTTTTTAGACTTTGCGTTGCCAAGCAATATCAAAATCAACAAGCCGACTGCACACATGCAAACACTATAAAATTCTAGCTTATCAGCATAGTCTTTGTAGTGTGTAAAAATCCAGCTAATAAGGCCAACCAGTATTGTAACAAAAATTCCGAGCCAAAATTTTAGTATGCCCAAGCGCTCTTTGGCTACATCTAATTTTTGGAATTATCTTTTTTTGAATAGCCTAAAGCATTTTAACGCATAAATTTAACAACTAGCTATATTTTAGCTCCTACGCCTCAGCCTTTTGAGCGATCAAGACGCCCTCTATCATCTTTTTGATATCCCCATCAAGTATCGCGTCAGTTTGCGAAAATGCCTCGCCGCTGCGGTTGTCTTTGACCTGCTGGTATGGGAAAAGCACATACGATCTTATCTGATGTCCCCAGCCGATCTCGCTCTTTTCTACGCTGTTACTCGCCTCTTGCTGCTTCATCAGCTCAAGCTCGTAAAGGCGCGACTTTAGCATTTTCATCGCTGTGGCTCTGTTTTTGTGCTGACTGCGGTCATTTTGGCACTGCACGACGATGCCAGTTGGTATGTGCGTGATGCGGATGGCTGATTCTGTTTTATTTACGTGCTGACCGCCTGCGCCACTGGCTCTATAAGTGTCTATCTTTAGATCTTTCTCTTCGATCTCAATCTCTATATCATCATCTACTTCGGGGCTCACCATGACACTAGAAAAGCTCGTGTGACGGCGTCCTGCGCTATCAAATGGACTTGTGCGAACGAGTCTGTGGATGCCATTTTCTGCCTTGAAGTAACCATAAGCGTTTTCGCCTTTTACGATAAAGCTCACATCCTTTAGCCCCGCCTCTTCGCCCTCTTGAAAGTCTAAAGTCTCAACCTTAAAGCCCTCACGCTCGCAAAATCTAAGATACATCCTATAAAGCATGCTCGCCCAGTCGTTGCTCTCAGTGCCACCAGCTCCAGGGTGGATCGATACGATCGCGTTTTTGCCGTCATCTTCACCACTTAAAAGCATAGAAATTTCTAAATTTACTATCTTTTCATCTAAATTTTTAGCATCTTCAAATAGAGAATTTATAGTCTCCTCATCATTTTCAGAATTTGCTAGCTCAAAGAGCTCCTTTGCGTCGCTAACTGCTTGGTTGGCGTCACTAAATTTAGCAAGCATGTTTGAAATTTTTGTCTTTTCTTTATTTAGCGCCCCAGCTTTAGCGATATCTTGCCAAAAGTCAGGGTCTTGCTCTATAGCCTCGATCTCTTTTAGTCTGGCTTTGATATCATCAGGCTTTACGATAGAGCCTATGTTTTCAACTTTTGTTTGTAGCTTCTTTAAAAGCTCGTTGTATTCGTAACTATCCAAGTTTTTCTCCATAAATTTTTGCCGATTTTAGCCAAAAGTTGCTTACATTTTTAAATTTACGCCCTTTTAATCCTTTTTTGTTACAATGCCAAGTTAAAATTTAGATAAAAAGAGTCAAATATGCAGATCATAAGAACTATAAAAGAGCTTGAAAATTTTGTCCAAAACGCAAGCGGCAAGATCGGTTTTGTGCCGACAATGGGCGCACTTCACAACGGACACGTTAGCCTTATAAAAAAATGTGTGAGCCAAAATGAGACAAGCATCGTCTCAACCTTTGTAAATCCAACTCAGTTTTTACCAGGCGAAGATCTGGACAAATACCCAAGAAAAGAGCAAAGCGACATCCAAATTTGCGAGCAAAACGGCGTTAGCGCTATCTTTATCCCAGATGCTAATGAACTTTACTTTGAAGATGAGCCTCTCATCGTCGCTCCAAAGAAGCTTTCGACCATCTTAGAGGGCAAAACTAGGCCTGGACACTTTGATGGCGTCTTAAGAGTGCTAAACAAGCTATTTCGCCTAACTCGTGCAAATAGCGTCTATATGGGTAAAAAAGACACACAGCAGCTCATCATCGTGCAAAATATGATAAAGACATTTTTCCTAAACATCGAGCTAGTAGCTTGCGATATCGTTAGAGAGCCAGACGGCCTAGCACTTTCAAGCAGAAACGTCTATATCTGCGACGAAGATAAGTGCAACGCGCTAAGGCTTTCAAGATCACTAAATAAAGCACAAAATTTGATCCAAAACGGCGAAGAAGAGGCAAGCGAGATCAAGGCAAATATGCTTGAAGTTTTAGAGCCACTAAAGGTTGATTACGTCGCGGTTACAGATAGAAATTTAAATGAAATTTCAAAGGTAGAAAAAGGCAACACCATCATCTTAGTAGCCGCCTATGTTGGCAAAACTAGGCTAATAGACAACATCTGGATCTAAAAATGCCAAAACTTCATCTTATCTCGCTTGGTTGTAATAAAAATTTAGTTGATTCAGAGATCATGCTTGGGCGCTTGCAAAACTACGATATCACGGACGATATCAGCGACGCCGATGTCATCATCGTAAATACCTGCGGCTTTATCAAATCCGCCAAAGAAGAGAGCATCCAAACCATACTTGAGATGCACGAAGCTCGAAAAAATGGCTCTTTGCTAGTAGTGACTGGCTGTCTTATGCAGCGCTACAAAGATGAGCTTATAAAAGAGCTACCAGAGGTCGATCTCTTTACCGGCGTGGCTGATTATGACAAGATCGATGAGATCATCCTAAAAAAGCAAAATTTATTTAGCCCGCAGACCTATCTGCAGGCAAACGAAGAGCGTGTGATAACTGGCTCAAACTACCACGCCTACATCAAAATTTCGGAGGGCTGTAACCAAAAGTGCAGCTTTTGCGCGATACCGACATTTAAGGGCAAGCTAAAATCACGCTCGCTTGAAAACATCGTAAATGAGGTTAAAAATCTAGTCAAAAAAGGCTACTACGACTTTAGCTTTTTATCCCAAGACTCAAGCTCATACATGCGCGATCAGGGCGTTAGCGATGGGCTAATAAATTTAATAGACGAGATAGAAAAGATAGAAAGCGTAAGGAGTGCTAGGATACTTTACCTCTACCCAAGCACGACCAGCAAGGAGCTCATTTCGCGCATCATCGCCTCGCCTATCTTTCACAACTACTTTGACATGCCCATCCAGCACATCAGCGAAAATATGCTAAAGATAATGAAGCGCGGAAGTGGTGCTAAAAAGATAAAAGAGCTTTTAAATTTGATGAGAAATGCCAAAAATTCATTCTTACGAACTGGTGTCATTGTGGGACACCCAGGAGAGAGCGAGGAGGATTTTGAGGAGCTTTGCGAGTTTTTAGAAGAGTTTAAATTTGATAGAATTTCAGCCTTTGCCTACTCGAAAGAAGAGGACACAGCCTCTTTTGAAATGGAGCAAATCCCAGCTAAGATCATCTCAAAAAGGCTAAGCAAGATAGAAAAGATCACCAAAAAAGCGATAAATGAGAGCTTGCAAAAAGAGCTTGGCAAGCAAATTTACGCATCGCTTGAGGGCGAAAGCAGCGAGGGCGAGATGTTTTACGCTGCCAAAAAAGATATCTGGGACAAAGATATAGACGGCGAAATTTTGATCAATGAAAGCGATGTAAAAGAGCTTGAGATCGGCTCGCTCTACCTTTGCGAGGTCAGCGACGTGGTTGATCAAAAACTAGTCGCTACCATCATCAAAAAAGCAAAATGATAAGCCAAAATGTGCTTGATAGGCTAAGCTTTGGCGCAAACCTGTTTGCCTTCTCGTACGGCATCGATAGCACTGCACTTTTTTATATTCTACACGAGGCTGGTGTCAAATTTGATCTAGCCATAGTCGATCACAACGTTAGAGAGCAGAGCAAATTTGAAGTTGAAAGTGCCAAAGAGCTTGCTAGCAAATTTGGCAAAAAAATCTACTTAAAAAGCGTAAATTTGGGTAAGTCAAATTTTGAAAAAAACGCGCGCGAGGCGAGGTATGAGTTTTTTGGTGAAATTTGCCAAAAATTTGGCTATGAAAATTTGATCCTAGCACATCAGTTTGACGATAAATTTGAGTGGTTTTTGATGCAACTTGGCAAGGGCGCTGGGCTAAAAGAGCTCTTTGGTATGAGCGAGCTTGAGAGAAGAGAGCACTTTTGGCTGGTTAGACCGCTTTTAAATTTACGCAAAAAAGAGCTTCAAAACTACCTTGACGAGCGAGGTTTGCGCTATTTTGTCGATGAGACAAATTTAGATGGCAAGCTTAAAAGAAGCTTTGTGAGGCTAAATTTTAGTGAGCCGTTTTTGGACGAGTATTTTAGTGGCGTGAAGAAAAGCTTTGAGTTTTTGGAGGCTGATAGGCAAATTTTGCTGCCAAATATCACAAAAATGGATGATGAAATTTTCATTATAAAAAATGATAGTAACGTGGTTCGGGGCGTCGATATGACGGCAAAAGAGCTAAATGTGCTTTTAAGCAAGGCTCAAAAAGATGAGCTAAGTGCAAATTTAACAAAGCAAACAAGCGTTGTGCTAAGCGGCAAGATCGCCGTTGGCTACGCTAATGAATTTGTTTTGGTAACGCCATTTTGCAAAGCCGTAATGCCAAAAATTTTTAAAGAAAAGGCTAGAATTTTAAAGCTCCCAGCGATAAACAGGAGCTATTTATTTACAAACGGTGTTCAAATAGAAAATCTCTCAAAATTTTTTAGCAAATAGAGCGTTTTAGTCTGTAAATTTTGATCTACTAAAGGCTAATTTAAAACTAAATTTTACTCCAACTCTCAAGCAAGCGCTCAAGAACAAATAGAGCAAAACTACAAATTTGGTTTTAGCTCTTTTTGCTTTGTCGTAGCTGCTTTTAAAGTTAAATTTGGAGTGGCAAGAGCTATAAAATTAAGGTCAAATTTATAGCTCTAGCCTTAGCAAAATATGGCACTAAAGCCGCAAATTTGATCACATTGCCTACAAGCCATTAAACAAAATTATAAAAGCTTAAATTTGATATACGAAACTAAATTTTATAAACGAGATAGTGATTTTTGCAGCTTATTAAATTTAGCTAGTCTGCGGTGCCAAATTTAGAAAACGTGCAAAAAATAGAATTTAGCAAAGCTTACAGCAAAAAAGCCAGCCCATAATTTTTAAACAAGCCAGCAGTTTAAATTTACCTCATCAAATCCATTTGCATAAAATAATACGTAAAATTTTATAAATTTTATTACGCACTAGGCGAGGATTTTCTCTATAAGCTCTCTTTTTAGCACAAAGTCATAGCTAAAAGCATCCACAACGACGCCAGCATAACTGCTCTCTTTTAGCATCGCAAGATACTCTTTTAGCCCTATCTCTATGCTCTCTTGCTCGCTGTCGTTTCGCCAAAGCTTCATCGCCTCTTTGCTTGTAAATGCCGGAAAATAGCTAAGCTTCTCGCCCTCATCTTCAAGTAGGATAAATTTGATATTTGAGCCCTCCTCCTCATAAACTACGCCACCATCAGGCTTTGCGAGCGCTTGGTTTAAAAGCACCGGAGCAAAAAAAGTAGCCTTTTTTAAAGCCGATATCAAATTTACCTCATTTTTCTCGCTAGGATCACTTAAAAATTTATCCATCGCTTCTTGCATATTAGCCCCTAAAAGCCTCGTCCACAACCTGGCAGATCGTGTGTATGAAAAAGATATGAGACTCTTGAATTCTTGCCGTATCGCTTGAGCTAACGACTAAATTTAGATCACATCCTTCATTCATCGCACCACCGCCTTTGCCGCTAAGTCCAAGCACTGATGCGCCCACTTTCTTGGCACTTTTTATAGCTTCAAGGACATTTTTGCTGTTGCCACTAGTTGAGATCGCCACGAGCAAGTCACCTGGCTGAGCTAAGGCCTCAAACTGGCGTGAAAAAACATAGTCAAAGCCGTAGTCGTTGCCAATAGCCGTAAGTGCCGAAGTGTCGGTAGTTAGCGCTATGCCAGGTAGTGGTTGGCGCTCGCTTTTGTATCTGCCAGTTAGCTCGGCTGCAAAGTGTTGAGCGTCCGCCGCAGAGCCACCGTTACCGCAAATGAGCACCTTTTTGCCATTTTTTAGCGTATCAGCTACCATCTGGCAAGCACGCTCCAAGCTACCTAGCAAATTTACATGCTCGCTAAAGGTCTTTTGGTGAGCCTCGAGCTCATTTTTTATCATCGTTTTTAGCATCTTTTATCCTTTTTATTATCCCTGTTGTGCTTTTGCCCTCAACAAAGTCAATTAGCCTGACCTCTTTTACGATCTCACTGCCAACAACCTCTTTGCCCTTGTAATCAGCCCCCTTTACAAGCACGTCTGGCTTTATTTTGGTGATCAAATTTAAAGGCGTATCCTCATCAAATATCACGACATAATCGACAAATCCAAGCCCACTTAGCACGCAGGCTCTGTCATCTTGCGAGTTTATAGGCCTAGCCTCGCCTTTTAGCCTCTTAACTGAAGCGTCCGAGTTTAGCCCAACTACCAAAAGATCGCCAAGCTCCCTTGCGCGCGCTAGGTATTTTACGTGCCCAGCGTGCAAGATATCAAAGCAGCCATTTGTGAAAACAACCTTTTTCTTGCCCTTTTGGCTCAAAATTTCTTCTAGCTCCTCAACACTTTTAAGCTTGTGCTCGAAATTTGCTCCAAATGAGCTATTTAGCAGCTGCTCGATCTCACTAAAACTAGCCGTTGCGCTGCCTATCTTTGCCACGACGACGGCTGCTGCGAGGTTTGCTATCTTTATCGCCTCTTTTATATCAGCCCCGTTTGCTAGCATATAGCCAAGTGTAGCAAGCACCGTATCTCCAGCGCCAGTGACGTCAAAGACCTCTTTTGCTTTTGCCGCAAAGATATGCAGTCTGTCGTCATATAGCGCGATGCCCTCTTCTGAGATCGTGATGATCGAATAGGTCAAATTTAGCTCGTCTTTTAGCTGTTTTATCGCCTTTTCAAGCTCGGCCTTGTCTTTTATCTTTAAATTTGTAGCCTCGCTCGCCTCTTTTTTATTTGGCGTTAGAAGGGTTGCGTTTTTATACTTTGAGTAGTCGCTGCCCTTTGGATCTATTAGAACTGGTATTTTTAGCCTCACGCACTCGTTTATGATCTCTTGGCAGACATTCTCGCTAAGCACGCCCTTGCCGTAGTCACTTAGTAAGACAGCCTTAAAATTTGCAAGATTTTCTTTTACTTTTAAGACAAGCTCATCTTCTAAATTTATCTTGACAACGCTCTCTTTATCGATCCTGACAACTTGCTGGTGAGATGCCATGATGCGGCTTTTTATCGAGCTTTCACGCCCTTTTTCAGTAAGGATGAGCTCATCTTTTACATTTAGCTCAGCAAGCTTCTCTTTTATCTTTTTGCCAGCCTCGTCATCTCCTAAGACGCTAGCCACACTCACGTTTGCACCAAGAGAGAGTAAATTTCTCACCACATTACCAGCGCCACCAAGCGTGTAGGTTTCGTTATTTATCTTAACCACCTGCACAGGCGCTTCAGGCGAGATGCGCTCGCAGCTACCCCAGATGTAGTGATCTAGCATGAGATCGCCGACGACTAAAATTTTAACTCTCTTAGCCATTTATCTCTTCCTTATAAATTCTCTTTATCTCTGGCAAGTAGTCTTTTATCGCCTCTTCTAAGCTCCAAGTCGCACTAAAGCCAAATGCCTCGCGAGCTGGGGCGACGTCGGCCTCTGTGTGAAACTGATATGAGCCAATAAATGGGTTTTTGATATATTCGTTACCTAAATTTACGCCTATCTCACGTTGTAAGATGTCAGCGATATCTTGAAAGCTTCTAGCCTTGCCAGTAGCTGCGTTATAGACGCCACTTGGCGCGTCAAGTGCTTTTATATTTGCATCGATGATATCTTTTATATAGACAAAGTCGCGTTTGATCTGGTCGCTGCCCTCAAAGAGCCTTGGGGTCTTGCCAGCTAAAATTTGAAGTCCAAACTGAAGCACCATCGAGGCGGTTTTATTTTTGAAAAACTCGCCCTTGCCAAAGACATTAAAATATCTCAGTCCAACCACGCTCACGCCGCGCTTTGCGTAAATTTTATTGATATTATCCATGCTTAGTTTGCTAAAGCCATATACGTTATTTGGCGCTTCGCACTCGCCAACGGTTTGTGGGCTCTTTGCGTTACCATAAGTCGCCCCTGAGCTAGCGTAGATCATCTTTGCGCCCAAACTCTCGCAGATATCAAGCAAATTTACAAAGGCATTTACATTTGTTTTTATTAGCTCATCTTGCTCTTTTACAGTGGTGTCAGAGATCGCTGCTTCGTGGTAGATGACGTCTGGGCGAAAGCTTTTTATCTTCTCAAGCGTGCTAGGGTCGTTGATATCGCCAGCGTAAATTTCACCCTTAAAGCCAAGTAAATTTTTAAAATGGCCAAAGCTTTTTAGATTGCCGTTGCTAAATGTATCGTCGTTTCTAAATTTATCCACGACAAGCACGTGAGCATCTTTATAATTTTCATCAAAATAGTGCGCCAAAGCTGAGCCGATAAAGCCAGCGCCGCCAGTTATAACTATCTTTTTTCCGTTTAAATTCATAGTGATTTTTCCTTTTTTAGCTTATTTAAAACATCTCTTACATCTTTAAAATTTATGCCATCAAGCAAGAAATTTTTGCCCACACCTGCCCTTTTGCCAGCCTCGACGTCGCTTGGTTTATCGCCTATCATTAGCGAGTTTTCAAGGTCTATGTTAAACTCGTCCTTTGCATAAAGTATCATTTTAGGATTTGGCTTTCTGCAGGTGCATTTTTGCTCTGGAGCGTGCGGACAAAAATAGACTTTGGTGATAAAAATCTGCTCTTTTTTAAAGCTTTCAAGCATAAATTTGTTTAGAGCGTCAAACTGCTCCTGCGTGTAGTAGCCCCTGCCGATGCCTGATTGATTTGTCACGACAAAGAGCTTGTAGCCAGCCCCAGCAAATTCTCTTAACGCATCAAAAATGCCATCAATAAATTTAAAGTCTTTGATCTCGCAAACGTATCCAGCGTCCTCATTTATGACGCCGTCTCGGTCTAAAAAAAGTGCTTTGTTGGCTGTTTCTTTTATCATTTGGTGATTATAGCCAAAATATTTTAACCCTCCCCTTGCAAATTTACATTTTTGTATTATAATGCCAACACTTTTTTTAAAAGGATGAAAAATGAAAAAATTACTAATCGTTTCAAGTGTTGCAGCTCTACTTTCAACTGCTGCTTTCGCTGCAGATGGCGCTACAATCTTTAAAAAATGCGTTGCCTGTCATGGCGCTAAAGCTGAAAAAGTTTTCAATAACAAAGTCCCAGCTTTAACATCACTTGACGCAGCAGCTATCGAAGCAGCTCTAAAAGGCTACAAAACAGGAGCAAATAAATTTGGTCTTGGTGCTATGATGAAACCTATCGCTACTCCAATGAGTGATGACGACATCAAAGCAGTAGCTGAATACATCCAAACTTTAAAATAATCACAGGGGCGCTCGCCCCTTTTTCTACAAATTTAAACTCACACCAAATTTCAAAAGCTCTTTTGGCAGATAATCGTCTAAGTTACCGATCTTGTCGTTATCTATCTCTATTAAATTTAGACCATATTTTTTATAAAGCTCTATCTTTTTCTCTTTTCTTTTTAGATATGCCTCATCATCTTCATATCCCCAAAATTCTATATAAATTTTGCCTTTTGGTATATAAAAGTCGCAATAGACATCTTCTTTTATCGGCACTCTTTTTTCATAAGCGTAAGCTATGCCCTCAGCAAAAAGCCAGTTTGCTATAACTAGCTCTGCCCTACTTCTTACATAGTGACCATCGTTTGTTCGGTATTCAGCTTTAAATTTCTCTCTAAAGTCTTTCTCGTTATGCTCTTTTTGCTCTTTTTTGCTAGATTTTTCGCCAGCTTTTACTATCTCGTTTATGAAATTTTCATTACAAAGTAGCCTCTCGTCCCACCTAACACTTGCTTTGCCCATGTAGTAGTTTTGCATGCCTCCATAGTATCTGCCAACATCTGTCACGTTGTAGCCGTTGTCACATTTTTTTATAAAGCCTAAATTTAACAAAACCTCATTTACATCTTTTGCGTTTTTGTCAAATTTCTTTGCTATCTCTTTTGCACTAAACGTATCAGCTATATTTTTTTGGTTAAATTTTATGTAAGATTTTTGGCGCAGCTTTCGTCTGATAAATTTTGTTATCAAATTTATTAAAATGACAAATATTATAATAGGTAGCACAAAGCTAAAAAACGCTGGCAACATAGTAGATAGTAAATTTGCCGTATCAAAAATTTGCATTTTTATAAAGTAGTGAAAGTAAATTTAAATTTTAAATGATAAATTCTGGCTCAAATTTTGTCCCATTTACCCTGACAACTCTTGCTGGTATGCCTACTACTGTTGCGTTTGCTGGGACATTTTTTAGCACGACTGAGTTTGCACCGATCTTAGCATTTTCGCCGATCGTTATAGCCCCAAGTATCTTTGAGCCAGCTGCGATGGTGACGCCATTTTTAACGGTTGGGTGGCGTTTGCCACACTCTTTTCCGGTACCACCAAGTGTCACTTGATGATACATCATCACATCATCACCGACCTCAGCCGTCTCGCCGATAACCACGCCCATGCCGTGATCTATGAAAAATCTCCTACCGATCTTCGCCCCTGGGTGGATCTCGATGCCTGTTAGAAATCTTGCTATTTGCGAGATGAGTCTAGCTAGAAAAAACCACTTTTTCTCATATAAAAAATGAGAAATTTTGTGAAATAAAACCGCATGGATACCAGGAGTGTTTATAAGTATCGCCAAAAAGCAACAACTATGCACCGATGGGTCTTTTTCGCGGACGGTTTGAACTAGCTCTTTTAGACTCTCCCACATAATTTTACGCTCCGTAAAGCTCTGTACTTAGGTATCTCTCGCCGTTATCTGGAGCTATGAAAAGCACTTTTTTGCCAGCGCCAAGTCTTTTAGCCACTCTTTTTGCAGCCACGTAAGAAGCGCCGCCACTTATGCCTATCATCAAACCATCACTCTTTGCGATCGCTCTAGCCGCATTTAGTGCGTCATCGTTGCTTACTTTTTCTACTTCACTAACTAGGCTCATATCCATTGTATTTGGTAAAAATCCAGCTCCGATGCCTTGAATTTTATGTGGTCCTGGGTTGCCGCCACTTAAAACCGGTGATGCCTCAGGCTCTACTGCGATGATCTTAGTGTCATAGCCTTTTTCTTTTAGAACCTTTGCCACGCCACTTATCGTGCCACCTGTGCCAACGCCTGCTACAAAGGCATCAAGCTTGCTAAAATCAGCCACGATCTCAGCAGCTGTTGTTAGCTCGTGAGCTTGTGGGTTGTACTTGTTTTCAAACTGACTTAGCATTACGTGATTTGGCTGAGAAGCTAGCTCAGTAGCTCTTGCGATCGCTGCTTTCATACCGCCAGCTGCAGGAGTTAGCTCAAGATGAGCGCCATAAGCTGCAACGATCTTGCGTCTTTCGATACTCATGCTCTCAGGCATGCAAAGTATCACTTTAAAGCCAAGCGCAGCACCACACATAGCTACGCCGATACCAGTGTTGCCGCTTGTTGGCTCAACGATAGTGTCGCCATGTTTTAGCGTGCCATCAGCTAGCATTTTTGTGATCATATTAAATGCGATCCTATCTTTTACAGAGCCGCCTGGATTAAAAAACTCTAATTTTACGTAAATTTCAGCCTCGTTGGCACCTGTTTTAACCTTTACGATAGGTGTATTACCGATCGTTTTTACGATGTTATCGTAGATCATCACTCCTCCTAAAATAAATTTGAGGTAAATTTAGCATAGAATTTAAAATAAAACATAAAAAGTCCTAATTTGCGCTAAATTTAAAATAAAAATTTAGTTTTTAATGCTATCAAGCACCTCTTGTCCGCTTTGGCTTAAAATTTTGCCTTTGAAATTCTCTTTGCAAAACTCCAAAATAAGCGCATGATAGAGCTTTAAAACCTCACTCTCGTCAAATTTCTCGCTATCAAGAAATTTATAAATTTCATCATAATCAAGCGAGCTAAACCACTCAGCCGCCTCGTCGTAGCTCTCAAAAATGTAGTCAAAATATGCCATTATCCTAAGCGCATAAGCATCAACGACCATGTAAGGCTTGCCGCAAGCGTAAGCAAGTATCGCATCGCAAGTCTCAGCGCCAACGCCTTTTATACTTATGAGCCACTCACGGCTAACGTTTTCTTTAAAATTATCAAAGCTCTCAAATTCGTTTTTTATAGCTAGACAGAGCGTCTTTAGCCGTTTTGCCTTTGTGTTGTAAAAGCCACTTGGCTTTATGAGTGTGGCAAGCTCGCTGTTTTCAAGCGCGCAAATGCCTTGCAGGCTATCTTTGCTCGCTTTTTTTAGATTATCTAGCGCTTTTTCAACGTTTTTCCAGTTGGTATTTTGCACCAAAATAGCGCCCAAAATAACCTCAAAAGTGCCCTCGCCTAGCCATTTTAGATCATCAAAATTTCTACTTTTGTGATTTAGCAGGGCCAAAAACAGATCAGTTGATCTCATTTGAAATTTTCTTTAAAAGTTAGATAAAACTGCTTTGCCGTCCTGCCGCTCCTGCTAGCTCTTAGCGTGGCGAAATTTTTAGCAAGCGTGTGAAGCTCATCTTTGTCGTCAGTGTAGTCTTTGAAGTAAAAATCAACCATTTTTAGGTACTCGTCGTAGTTGCCTTGATAAAAGCTGATCCAAAGACCAAAGCGGTCTGAGAGTGAAATTTTCTCCTGAGCTGCGTCGCTGTAGTGAATTTCTCCGTCTATTAGCTCTGAGTTTTCATTTTCGCTCTTAAACTCGCTTATTAGATGTCTGCGGTTTGAAGTGGCGTATAAAAGGACGTTTTTAGGTGGCTTTTGGATAGAGCCATCCATGATAGGTTTTAGAAATTTATACTCATTGCTGCCATTTTCAAAGCTTAGATCATCGCAGAAAATGATAAATTTAAACTCGCTCTTTCTGATCTCGTCGATGATGTCGCCAAGGTATTTTAGATCCTCGCAGCCGATCTCGATGATGCGAAGTCCCTCTTTATAAAATTTAGTAAAAACAGCCCTTACAAGGCTTGACTTGCCACATCCTCTCTCACCCCAAAGAAGCACGTGATTTGCCTCGTCGCCAGCTATAAAATTTCTAGTATTTTTTAGCAAAATTTCTTTTTGTTTCTCCAGCCCATAAAGTGAGTCGATATCGACAAAATCAATATCCTCGACCGGTTTTAACATCCCTTTTGTGCTTCTATAAATCGCTGCGTATTTCATACCCCAATCTATCATTTCTTATCCTTTCTTAGATAGACCAAAATTTCAGCCAAAACATCGTCGTCGTCCTTGCTACGTGACTTTAGCCTGATCTTCTCGTCATCATTTTTTGTTATTAGTATATTTTGCTCGCTGTTTGAGATCGTCTTTATGCCAACTTTTAGAGCTAAAATTTTGATGATGATAAGGTCTAAAAACTGCTTTGTAAATGTATCTATCTTGCCAAATCTATCTTCAAGCTCGCTTTGTATCTCATAGACCTCGGCTACCTCTTTGCACTTGCTAAGGCGCCTGTAAATTTCAAGCCTTAGCCTATCTTCTCTTATAAATTCTTGATTTAAAAAGGCGCTCACACTAAGCTTTAGATCGATCTTATCAAGCTTTGCGGAGTCTTGATTAAGAAGCTTGTTTATCTCATCTTCTAGCATCTTTAGATATAGCGAGTAGCCGATAGCCTCGATGTGACCGCTTTGCGCCTCGCCGATGATGTTGCCACCACCTCTTATCTCAAGATCGTGATAGGCTAGCACTGAGCCAGCGCCTAAAAATGAGTTGCCCTCAAGTGCTACAAGTCGTTTTAGAGCGTCTTTACTAATGGCCTCTTTATCCTCAACCAAAAAATAGCAATAAGCCTGCTTGTCGCTTCTGCCAACTCGCCCACGGAGCTGGTGCAGGTCCGCCATGCCAAATTTATTAGCATTTTCTACGATTATGGTGTTTGCATTTGGCAGGTGGATACCACTTTCAACGATGCTGGTGCAAAGAAGCAAGTCATACTCGCCCCGCTCAAATTTCATCATCTCATCTTCAGCGACTTTCGCATTTACTTTTGAGTGAAGTATCAAAATTCTAAGCTTTGGCAAAATTTTTCTTAGCTCATTTGCTGTCTGCTCGATGTCTGCGATGTGGTTGTGGATGTAAAAGGTCTGCCCACCGCGTCTTAGCTCACGCATGATCGCCTCTTTGACGACCTTTTCATCCCACTCTCTCACGCTTGTTCTCACATCCAGCCTCGAGCTTGGCGGAGTGGCTAAAATGCTATATGTTTTTATCTTGCTAAGCGCCATATTTAGGCTTCTTGGTATCGGTGTGGCGCTCATACTTAAGATGTGTGAGTGCTGAGAAATTTCTTTTAGCTGCTCTTTTTGCTTAACGCCAAATTTATGCTCTTCATCAACGACGATAAGCCCTAAATTTTCAGCCTTTACGCCAAGAAGCGCATGCGTACCCACGCAAACTATGGGCTCATTTTCTTTTAGTGCTTTTTGCAAGCTTGCTTTCTCTTTGGCGCTTGAGAAGCGATCCAGCCTAAAGACCTTTATGCCAAATTTGCTAAATCTCTGGCTTAACGTCTTGTAGTGCTGCGAGCTAAGAAGCGTCGTTGGCACGAAGAAAAACGCGCTAAAGCCTGATTTTATGCAGGTAAATATGGCATTCATCGCGACTTCAGTCTTGCCAAAGCCAACATCTCCGCTAAGCAGCCTATCCATCACCTTGCCGCTTTTTAGCTCATCTTTTATATCATTTACCGCCTTTTGCTGATCGCTCGTGTATGAAAAGCCAGCGTCTTGGACGAAATTTAGATAAGAGATATCCTCTTTTTGTAAAATTTTACCAGCGATTAGCTCCCTTTTTGCCGCCATCGCCACGATCTTTGAAGCGATGGCAAAGAGTTTTTCTCTAACCTTCTCTTTTATCTTTGCAAAATTTGCCTTGCCTAAGCGATCAAGCACCGCCATAGAGCCATTTTGCGCGATGTAGCGATCTATCAAATTTAGATGCTCAACTGGCAAAAGAAGCTTGTCATCATTTTGGTAGGCAATAACCACAAATTCCTTCGTCGCGCCCAAAACCTTGATCTTTTCAAGCCCCAAAAATCTGCCTATACCATAATCTTCATGCACGACGTAGTCATTTACCTTTAGCTCATCGACCACTAGGCTTGAGCGCTTAACTCGCCTTTTTTTCTCAAATTTATTTAAAGAGACTACTATCTTGTCACTTGAGGTTAAATTTACTACAAGGGGCGAAATTTCAAGCTTTACATTTACAAATCCATCAAGCTCATAGCCCTTAAAAAGCCCCTCATTTCTTGAAAGAACGGTTATGCTTTTGCTCTTGTTTAGCTCAAAAAAGTCAAAATTTAAAGTAACTTCTAGGTCTTTATAAACCTTTGGCTCGGGCAAAATTTCAATGCCCTTAAATTTCTCCTCAGCCACATCATAAATTTCAAAATCGATCTTTTTAACAAGCTTTGAGTCAAAAACTTTTAAGTAGTCGCTAAAGCTATCTATCGCCCAAAATCCAAGCGAATTTAGATCACTCACCAAGGCGTCGCTTTGCATATCCTCGATCTTTTGGCTCACTTTTTCAAACTCATCTTTGCTAAGATTTGCGATAAATGGCACGATCTCGACTTCGCTTAGCTCATTTTTGTTACTTATCTGCGTGACGGTGTTGTAGTTTCTAATACTCTCCACCTCATCGCCAAATAGTAAAATTCTAACAGGATCGTCCATATTTACGCCGTAAATGTCCACGACTTCGCCACGAATGCTAAACTCACCAACGCTCTCAACGATATCGACGCACTCGTAGCCAAAGCGTATGAGTAAGTCGGCAAATTCGTTTAAATTTAGATTGTCTTTTAGCTTGATCGTTGAGCTTTCTAAGTTTTTTTGCGTTGGAAGTGGGTTTAAAAGCGTGCTAAATGGGCTTATGATGATCTTTTTGCCATCAAATTTATAGTATTTGCTAAGCACGGATGAAATTTCAAAAAGCTCTTCGTTAAAGCTTCTTAGATCATCGCCTTTTTTAGCTCTAAAATCAGGTAGTTTAAAGGCGCTAAAGCCAGCAAAACTGGCCGCATCAGCGCAGAGCGCCGCCTCTTTATCATCTTCGCAGATGAGAATTTGTGAGGCGTGTGTTAAAAGATACTCATAGACCTTTGCTTGCATAGTACTCTTTTAAAAAGGCTTCGACTAGGTGAAACGAGCCAAATGCTAGGTAAATTTTGCCGTTTTTTGCCTCTTTTATATCGTTCATATCGCTTGACTCAAACTCTCTATGCGAAATTTCAAGCTCGTTTAAAGCCTTATTTATAAGCTCTCCACCAAGCTCCCTGCCCTCGCAGTGGTAGTGATAAAGCAGCACGCCATCAATAACTGGCTTTAGAGCTGCCAAAACTGCCTTGAAATCTTTATCTAAAAACGAGTTATAAATTAGTGTTAGCTTCTTACCGCCAAACTCTTCTTGACTAAATTTCTTAGCCACAGCCTTTGCGCCAAGCTCGTTGTGACCGACATCAACGTATAAATTTGAAGCGATCTTTTCGCATCTACCTCGAAGCGATAAAGCGCCAAGCTTTTTGATATCTATGCTGCTATCTAAAATTTTAGCCGCGGCGTAGGCTAGAGTTAAATTTGAGCGCAAAAACTCTGGAAGATTAAATTTATCTGCGTAGTTTGCGATCTCGTCTAAATTTTCTTTGGTCAAAATTTCTCTTGGAAAGCTTAAAACCGCTTCTTTCTCGCTTGCGATCTCTTTTGCGATAGCCACACTTATCTCGTTCATCTCATCATTTAAAATAGCTCTTTTGCCCATGGCTTCAAATTTTGTGCGTGAAATTTCTTCTATGCTATTTCCCAGTATCGCCGTGTGATCAAAGCCGATCGGAGTAAAGATGCTTAGCTCTTTTTCAAAGACATTTGTCGCATCCAGTACGCCGCCCATGCCAGCCTCGCAGACAAAGTAGTCGCACCCTTCAAAAAGCACCGCAGAAAGTAGCGTCATATACTCAAAATAGCTCGTTTTTATCTTGTACTCGTCGCTTAAAAGAGCTTGTAAGCGCTCGTGAGCCACCTCTAAAATTTCATCGCTAGCGACCTCGCCATTTAGCCAAAATCGCTCGTTAAATTTAAATATATGTGGGCTCGTATAGTGCCCTACTTTTGCACCATTTTGGCTTAAAATTTGTGCTAAAAAGCGGCCCGTGCTACCTTTGCCATTTGTGCCGATGATGTGGATTATCTTAAAAGGTTTTAGACAACCTTTGATCGTATCATAAGCCCTTATGATCCTACCATAGTCGATCTCTTTGTAGTAAAGTGGCTTGCCATCAAGAAATTTCGATAGGCTCATTTTTCCTCGATTATCTTTGGCATGACTTGGTTTCTGCCGCCCTCTTTTGAGAGATAGAGCATCTTATCAGCGCCCTCAAGTGTCATAGTGTCACTTAAATTTGCACTTCTTGTCGCCACACCAGAGCTAATGGTAACTTTGATGCGCTCGTTTTTATAGATAAATTTAAAATTTTCTATCATACTTCTTAGCTTCTCGCCAAATCTCACGCCATCTTTAAGGCTCGTACTTGGTAGCAAAATGACAAATTCCTCGCCGCCATATCTACCGACAAAATCAACCTTTCTAGCATTTTTCTTAAGCACCTGAGCCACGGCTGAAAGGATCACATCGCCAGCTTCGTGTCCGTAAGTATCGTTTATCTTTTTAAAGAAATCAATATCAACAAAGCAGATCGAATAGTCTGTGCCATAGCGCTTATAAGCCTCTTCGATGCGCTGAATTTCACTCATCAAAGCTCTTTTTGTGGCCACTTTAGTTAAAAAGTCCTCTTTACTCTCAAGCTTAGCAGCTTCAAGCTCTTTTTCTAAGCTTGTGACCCTGTTTTGAAGCTCAGAAATGGTCGCTTGTTTGCTGTTCATCTCAAGGCCAAGCTCCTTGCTCTCGATCTCCAAAGCACCTGCGATCTCAATGAGCATACTTTTTACATGGTCTATGCTATTTTCATTTAAATTTACACTTTTAAGGTCGTTTTTGATGCTTTGCGCCTTAGCTGAACTACTTTTTGAGCTAGCTGCGATGTCAGAAATTCTATCGCCTATGTTTTGCAAGATATTATTTATCGAGCCAACTTTTTCGATGATCTCGCTTCTATCCTCTTCTATCCTGCGATCAACAAAACCCTTTATCTTATCTTGAATTTCTTTGCTATTTAGGCTTTGTGGATTTTGCTTTAAAACACTTCTAATGGTGCTAAGCTCCTCGCCAAGCTCCTTTGTGATAGAAGGCTCAAGCGCAAAATTTAAAAGCTCGACTAAAGCGTTTTCTTCTGCATTTTCATTTTTTTGAGATAAGAATTTCTCAAGCTCAGCGCTCATAGTCTTTAGATCGTCAAAGTCTCTCACGCCATAATATTTCAAAAAGTCCAAAAATTCAGTATCGTAAGAGCTTACAAAGTCAAACCATTTAAGGCACATCTCTTCAAGATTTTTCTCATCATATCTTCTAGCAAGTAGCTGCATGCCCTGCTCTGCTAGGGCTTTTGCATCTTTGTTGTGAAGCATAGAGATGGCTTGGAGGATTCTTCTTGCAAAGGCATTTAGTGACTTTAACTTTTTATCGTCAACCACTTGTGCTGTGCCATTTTTAGCACCATGAGAGAGCCTAGCGGTCATAAAAGCTACAAACTCATCAACCGTTTTTATATGAAGGCTTATAGCTTGCGCTTTATAGTCATCACCAAGCCTTGAGATATATTTTTCTATCTTTTTGCTCTCTTCGGTAGTAAAGCCATATTTTTTAGAAATTTCATTATAAACTTCGGTGTAATTTTCTGGCGTTAGCATCAAATGGCGATCTTTTATCTCGCTCAAGGCTTCCTTGACTATTTGACTAACGGTTACTGCTGCCATTTTTATATCCTTTTACAGCTAAATTTGCGATATACTCATCAAACGCCTCTTTTGAGGCCTCTTTTATAGCTTCATACTTTTGAGTATCGCTAATGACACTATCTGCGTATCTTACGCTCTTTTGACGTCTTGCCACACTAAAATCATACTCGCCAGTAGCAGGTATATCTATGACACGACCATCTTTAAATTTGGTTTTATAGTTTAGAGTTAAAAGAGCTTTATAAGATGTAATATAGCCATATTCATCATAGATTATTGCCTCGTAATTTAAACTTTTTACCGAAACTATTATCGAAGTATCAGCGCTATCTTTGCTTGATAGTGATTTATGTAGCCTTGCGACCATACCCTCTTTTACTGCATCTTTTATCCAGACACTATTTTTTGGCTCTTCTTTGCTGATGATAACATCGACATAAACTCTATCTCCAACCAAATCCTGCGAGATCTTTGAAACTGGTTTATAGCCACATCCGCAGATAAATATAGCAATAAAAAACGCTAAAAAATATCTCAAAATTTATCCTTTAATGACAAAATTTACTAATTTGCCTTTTATATAAATCTCTTTTAAAATTTCTTTTCCTTCAAGCCATTTAGCCACATTTTGCTTAGCTTGTTTTAAAATTTCACTCTCACTCTCGCTTGCTGCTACTTCAAACTCAGCCCTTTTCTTGCCATTGACTGTAACTGCAAGAGCGATGCTATCTTTTACAAAGACCTCTTCTTTTACAGCTATCTTTGTGAAATTCTTTCTGCTAAAAAGCTCTTCGCTAAGCTCATTTGCGATATGCGGCACGATAGGCTCTAGTAAATTTAAGATGATGAAAAAGCCCTCAGCATTTACGTTCTCATTATCCTGCGCATTTATAGCGTTTAGTGCCTCCATGCAAGCAGCGATTAAAGTGTTAAAAGCAAATGTATCGCCAAAAACCTCGGTTGATTTTTTAAGTGCTTCATAAATTTTAAGCCTTGCAAATTTCTCATCTTTATTTAGACTTTCATGATCTATCTCAGGCAGTTTATCTATCTTTTTGATAGTTTGCGCCTTCTCCCAAAGCCTATTTAAAAACCTAAATGCGCCCTCAACTGCGCTGTCGTTCCACTCAAGCTCTTTTTGAGGAGGAGCAGCAAATAGGATAAAGAGCCTTGCCGTATCAGCGCCGTATCTATTTATGATATCATCAGGATCTACGACGTTGCCCTTGCTTTTACTCATCTTTTTGCCATCTTTTAAGACCATGCCTTGAGTTAGTAAATTTTCAAACGGCTCATCGTCTCTTAGATAGCCAAGGTCTCTTAAGACCTTTTGGAAAAATCTAGCGTATAAAAGGTGTAATATCGCATGCTCGATACCGCCGATATACTGATCTACATTCATCCAATAATTCACGCTCTTTTCATCAAGTGCTTTTTGCTCCCAACTCTTCTCATCACTTGCAAATCTAGCAAAATACCAGCTACTCTCTACGAATGTATCCATCGTATCAGTCTCTCTGATCGCGTCTTGGCCACATTTTGGACACTTTGTAAATTTCCAAGTTGGATGTTTATCAAGTGGGTTGCCCTCGCCTGTGATCTCGACATCTTCAGGCAGTGCGATAGGTAAATTTTCCTCTTTTTCTGGCACTACGCCGCAGCATTTGCAGTGCACGATAGGTATTGGCGCACCCCAGTATCTTTGGCGAGAAATTCCCCAGTCTCTTAGTTTGTAGTTTGTGATCCTTTTACCAAGGCCATCTTTTTCAAATTTCTCTATTATAAAGCTTTTGGCATCCTCTGAGCTAAGGCCGTTTATAAGCTCAGAATTTATAGCAACTCCGTATTCTGAGTACGCCTTAGAGCCGTCATTTTCACCCTCAAGCGGCTTTACGACTGGTTTTATAGGTAGATTAAATTTGCTTGCAAACTCGAAGTCTCTTTGATCATGAGCAGGAACAGCCATGATAGCGCCACTGCCGTAGTCAGCTAGGATGAAATTTGCAACCCAAACTGGGATCTTTTCATTTGTGAGTGGGTGAACGACGTAAATTCCTAAAAATTCTCCATCTTTATCACTTGCTTGACGCTCTCTTGGGCTTTGATTAAGTATTGCTTTTATCTTTGCTTTTTTGCTTTCATCAAATTTATCACTTTCGAGAAGCGCTTTTACGATAGGATGCTCTGGCGCAAGGGCTGTATAGCTAACGCCATAAATAGTATCAGGTCTTGTCGTAAATACCTCAAAGCCGTCAAATTTACCGCCCAAAGTCTCTTTTGAAGCCTCATCAAGACTAAATTTAAATTCCAAGCCGTAGCTTCTACCGATCCAGTTTTCTTGCATTGTGATGACTTGATTTGGCCATTTGCCCTCAAGAAGTTTTAGATCTTCAAGTAGCTCGCTAGCGTATTTTGTGATGTTGAAGTAGTATCCTGGAAGCTCTTTTTGCACAACATCATTACCACATCTCCAGCATTTACCGTCTTCAACCTGCTCGTTTGCAAGCACGGTTTGATCGTACTCACACCAGTTTACGATGGCATTTTTTCTATAAACAAGCCCTTTTTCAAACATCTTTATAAAAAAGCTTTGCTCCCACTTTGTGTAAAGCGGGTCAGATGTGGCTAAAATTCTCTTTTTTGAAAACGAAAAGCCAAGACTTGCAAGCTCCTTTTTCATATAGTCGATGTTTTCGTAAGTCCAAATTTTAGGGTGAATTTTATGTTTTATGGCTGCGTTTTCAGCTGGCATACCAAAGCTATCAAAGCCGATAGGATGAAGCACGTTAAAACCACTTTTTCTATATGATCTAGCCAGCGCATCGCCGATAGAGTAGTTTCTCACATGCCCCATATGTATGCGTCCGCTTGGATATGGAAACATACTTAGGATATATTTTTTTGGCAAGCTTAGATCATCTTTTGGTTCAAATTCTTCATTTTTATCCCAAATTTCTTGCCACTTTTTTTCTATCTTTAAAGGCTCATATTTTCTCTTCTCAGCCATTTTTTCTCCTAAAATTCTTCTTGTGATTTGCTTGATTCTATTAGTACCAAGGCTAGTGAAAATATATTTGCAATGACTGCCCCAATAGCTAGTGAATAGCTAAGCGTTGCATTTTCAGATACTTGCAAAATAACAAAAGCTGGTATAAGGTGCAAATCAGCAACCAACGAGCTAGCAAAAAGCTCAGCTGATAGTAAATTTTTAACACCGATCTTAAGTAAAGTTGAAACCAAATTTATACTAGCTGCCACAAAAAGGGCGATCTCGTTTTTATCATATAAAAACTCCGCCGTAGTCGTAAGACTCATCAGCGCAAAAAATATGTAGATAACTTTTCCCCAGTTCATTATCCCTCCTTACACAACGCCTTTTTCAAACATGGCACGCTCTTTATCACGCTCTTTTTTGATCCTTTGCTTCTCAGCCTCTCTAGCTCTAAAATGCTCGATGCTAAATTTAAACCAGATAAGAAATGGTGATGAGATGTAGATCGAGCTGATCGTTCCTATAACGATACCAACGATAAGGATAAATGAAAATCCATGTATCATATCTCCACCAAATAAAAATAACACAACAACAGTCATCATCGTAGTGGCTGAAGTTAGGATAGTTCTTGAAAGTGTGGCTGAGACTGACTCGTTGATAACGCCCTCGATATCAGTTCTCTTACTCTCTTTGATGCCCTCTCTGATCCTGTCAAAAATGATGATCGTATCGTTTAGCGAGTAGCCAAGCACCGTTAATACAGCCGCTAGAGTGTCTAAATTTACATCGATATCAAATAGTGAAATAGCACCAACAGTTATAACGATATCGTGAATTTCAGTTGCGATCGCAGCAAGCGCAAATCTCCACTCAAATCTAAATGTGATATAAAGAAGCACGCCAATTAGTGAAATTCCAAGAGCCATCAAGCCCTTTTGCCTAAGCTCGTCACCAACCTTTGGACCAACGATATCAACACGTCTTACTTCAAAATTTCCAGTATCTTTTAAAATTTGCTTTATCTCAGTGCCGATGTCACCAGTTAAATTTGAACTTGATCCTGAAAATCTAATAACAGCCTCATCTTCGCTTCCAAACTCAGTAACAGAGGCGTTTTTAAGCACTTCATTTGTGCCAAAAGCGTCGCGAATTTTATCAAGTGGCGCTTTGGTGTCGTATTTTAGCTGTATAAGCGTACCACCAGAAAAGTCAATGCCGTAGTTTAGACCCTTTGTTGCAAGCAAAAAGATCGAACCAACAAATAAAAATATAGAAAGTGCGAGTGACACAAATCTAAACCGCATAAAATCATAAACTTTTGCCTTAGTAAAAATTTGCATCCCTAGCTCCTTTTATAACCAAACCAAAGTCTGGTATTTCCGCTTTTTTCTATCTTGTCCATGACTGCATCAAACATGCCATGTGTGCCTAAAATGGCCGTTAGCATCGAAGCCATGATACCTATGGCCATAGTCACAGCAAAGCCTTTAACTGGCCCAGTGCCATAAGCATAAAGCACAGCAACTGTGATGATAGTAGTTAAGTTTGAGTCGATGATCGCACTCATAGCGTGCTCATAGCCCTTTTGAACGGCTGTCCTTATCGCCACGCCTTCACGCAAAAGCTCACGTATACGCTCATTTATGATGACGTTTGCATCAACCGCCATACCGATAGTTAGCACAATACCAGCCATGCCTGGCAGAGTAAGCGTCGCTCCAAAAAGCGCCATGACAGCGACTAATATAACGACGTCTGCAACTAGCGCGATATTTGCAAAAACGCCAGAAATTCCATAATAAACTAGCATAAATAGCACGACTAAAATAGATCCGGCAGCAAGCGCTACCATGCTTTGATTGATGCTCTCTTGACCTAAAGATGGGCCAACGCTTCTTTTTTCTAGCATCTTAACAGGTGCCAAAAGTGCGCCACTTCTAAGCGCGATCGCTACGTCGTGAGCCTCGTCAAGTGTAAAGCCACCGCTGATCTGGCCGCTGCCGCCACCTATTCTTTCATTTATAACTGGAGCTGAATAGACCTTGCCATCAAGCACGATAGCAAGCCTTTTACCGACATTTGCACCAGTAAAATCACCAAAAATTCTAGCACCTTCTGAATTTAGTGTGAAATTTATGATCGGTAGGTTATTTTGCTGAGAAAATGCAACCTTTGCATCAGTTAGCATCGAGCCATCAAGCACTGGGATATTTTTAACGACATATTTTACGCGGTCATTTTTAGCATCTTTAAAGATCACGTCACCATAGCTTTCAGCCTCGGCCTCGCTCATGGTATTAGCCTGATCTTGTCTTTTATCATCAACTGCCATAAGCTGTAAGTGAGCGGCCTTTGCGATAAGATCTCTCGCTCTTTGCTCGTCTTCTTCGGTTTTTATGCCAGGAAGCTCGACTAGGATATTGTCTTTGCCTTGTCTAGCGACTGTTGGCTCAGCTAGACCAAACTGATCAAGCCTGTTTCTAATGGTCTCAACAGCTTGTGAGATCGCATACTCGATCGTATCAAGCCTCTCTTGCTCTGTAAGAGTGATGTGATAGTTTAGACCATCTTTTTTGATATCAAGCCCTTTTATCTCAGCAAGCGCCTTATCAACCTTTGGAGCCTCGTCACTATCAAGTAGTGCAAAATCAACACTATCTTCTTTTATCTTAAATTTATCAATGAGCACATCTTCTTTTTTGGCATAATAATTTATGCTTCCAGCGATTGACTTGATCTTAGAGTGGATAGCTTCGTTAGTTTCAACCCCAAGAAGCATATGAAGACCGCCTTGAAGGTCAAGTCCTAGCGAAATTTTAGCTCCGCTTTGAGTCTGAAAAAAAGATGGCACCGAAAAGCCAAAACCAAAAACCAAGGCTAATATTAATATAATCAGCCTATATGTAACTCTTGCGTTACGCATTATTTATCTTCGATCTTTTTAGCTACAAACTCGCGTGCTATACGAACGATTACATCATCGTTAAGTTTAACTTTGATAAAATCATTTTCGGCTTTAATCACTTCGCATATAAGTCCGCCATTAGTTACTATCTTATCGCCTTTGTCAAGAGCTGCAAGCATTGCTGCGTGGGCTTTTTGTTGTTTTTGTTGAGGTCTGATAACCAAAAAGTAAAATATGGCGAAAAGCACAACAAGAGGTAGTAATGATGTTAAAAAATCAGCGTTTTGCATGGATTTCCTTATTTGTAAGATTTTTAAATGGACATTTTAGCACTAAAATTATAATAAAAGCCTTTGTCGGTGCTTTTTTGCTTTCTAATTTCATTTTTTTAGCTATGGCTGAAAATCAAATTTTAAATTTCATCTCACCTTTTCTCACGCTAGCTGGAATTTACATCATCATAAATTTAAGCAGAGCTGGCTTTTTCGCGGCTGGATTTTTCACTGGGATTTTGTGGTTTTACTGGATCGGCTTTAGCTTTATCTACTATGAGCTTGTCTGGCTTATCCCATTTGTCATCCTCTTTGTAGCCCTTGTTTATGGGCTTTTGTTTTGGATAGCCTCTTTCCCAAGCTTTGTAGCACTAAGAGCTGTTTTACTATTTTTAATAAGCTACATTCATCCATTTGGCTTTAACTGGTTTAACCTTGAGGCTACGCTTGTTTTAGGCGCTTTTGAACCAAGCACGAGAGGGCTTATATTTATATTTTTAGCAGCCATTTCTTTGAGTTTAAAAGGTAAAATTTTAAAATTTATCCTAGCTTTTATCTGTCTCATAGCTGCTTTGCAGTTTAAAAGTAACGAGGCAAAGACTCTGCCATTTGACGTGGAGTTAGTAAATACTAATGTCGCTCAAAGAGTGCGCTGGGATAAAAGCTTACGCATGAAATTTACAAATGAAAATTTAGACATGATAAATAGCGCTATCGCCGAACAAAAGCGTCTCATCGTGCTTCCAGAGAGTGCGTTTCCATTATTTATGACAAATGAGCCACTGCTTGTTGATGAGCTAAAAGAGCTTTCAAAACAGATAACTATCGTAGCTGGCGCGCTTGCTTATGAAAATAAGCAAATTTATAACTCTGCATTTTTGTTTCAAGATGGTACCCTTAGACGAATGGATAAGAAATTTTTAGTGCCATTTGGAGAAGAAATTCCTCTGCCAAAATTTATGCAAGATGCAGTAAATAAGCTTTTTTTTGGCGGAGCTAGCGACTTTAAAAAGGCTGAAAATTTTAGCGACTATGAGATAGACGGAGTTAAGATCAGAAACGCCATCTGCTACGAGGCAACAAGAGAGGAGCTTTATAAGGGCGAATTTGACGCGGTCGTGGCCATCACAAACAACGGCTGGTTTGTGCCAAGTAGCGAACCTGTACTTCAAAGAGTGCTTATAAAGCACCTTGCTACAAAATATAATAAAGCGGTCTATCACAGCGTAAATGGCTCAAAAAGCGAGATAATAAAGCCTAAAAAAGCATTTTGGGATGAGTTTTAAAAGAAATTTAAAGTGGCTTTTTAGATAAAGCCACTTTTTTGATTATTTTTTCAGTAAAGCCTTGAAAGTATCAACCGCATCAAGCTTTTCCCAAGGGTATTTTGCATTTCCCACTTGGCCTTTTGCAGCTACTTTTGCGTATAAAAATGTCTCTTTACTTGGTTTATCAAGACCAAATTTATTAGTTATCCAGCGAGGTGTTAGAGAAAAATGCTCGCTTACAAAATTTGAAAGCATATCGTCATTTACGCCGTTTGCGTGAGTTCCCATAGTATCAACACTAACTGAAGTTGGCTTTGCAACGCCGATCGCGTAGCTTATCTGGACGATACATTTTTTAGCAAGGCCAGCAGCGACTATGTTTTTAGCTATCCAGCGCGCTGCGTAAAGTCCGCTGCGATCAACCTTTGTGTAGTCCTTACTTGACTGAGCGCCACCACCTATTGGGCTATATCCGCCAAAGCTATCAACGATTAGTTTTCTGCCTGTTAGGCCGCTATCGTGAAGTGAGCTGTGATTTACATATCTGCCTGTTGGGTTTATATAGATGATCGTTTTTTCTTTATTATATAGCTCTTTTGGAAGGCCAGTTTCGTCTATTAAATTTTGAATTAAAGCGCGAAGCTCTTCTATCTTCATGCTCTCTACGCAAGGTGCAGAGACGACGATAGTGTGGATACTTTGAGGTTTGCAGTTTTCAAAGTTATCTTTGCTACCGTAATCAATCGTAACTTGTGTTTTTATATCAACACCAAGCTTATCAGGGTTTGCTTTGGCAAATTTATAGACTTTTTCACAAAGCATTCTTGCATAAGTTATAGCTGCTGGCATAAATTCTTTTGCTTCGCAGCTTGCAAAGCCAAACATAATGCCTTGATCGCCTGCTCCGATCTCACCATCACTTTGATCAACGCCTTGATTTATATCTGGGCTTTGTTGATTTAAGCAAACTTTGACCTCGATATCATCTGGGTGCAAGCACTGCTCTTTTGTAAAGTTGCTCTTTCCGTCATATCCAATATGCGCAAGAGCATCTTTTACGATCTTTTCGTAGTCTTTATAAGAGAGTTTTACCTTTGAGTTTATCTCTCCACCTATTACTATGTTTTTTCCAGCTACAAAAACTTCGCTTGCGACGCGTCCATTTGGATCTTGCGTTAAAATAGTATCAACAATGCTATCAGCGATGATATCAGCGCATTTGTCTGGATGACCTGGACTTACAACTTCAGAAGTAAATAGATACATTTTAGTCCTTTTCCTTGGTTAAATTTTCGTGCAATTGTAACAAATCTATATAAAAAGCCAATTAATCTTTTTAAATTTCTTTATATTTAAAAATCATTTAGCTAGAATCAACAAAAAACTAATTTATTAAGGTGTCAAATGAATATGTTTAAAAACATTGCAAGAAGATACGCCGACGGAAATTTGATCGTTCAAATTTTAGTTGGTATCGTCCTAGGTGCCCTAGTTGGCTTTTACACACACTATCAGGCAGCCCCTTACAACCAAATCTCAGCTAAAATTCAAACCATCCAAAAAGAGAGTGGCTTAAGCGCAGATGAGGTCATAAAAACTCGTCTTAGCCAAGATGAAGCAAAACAGCTTGATGAGGCCAAAGAAAAGGCTAGTTCGGCTGATTCTATAGCTGCTTCAGCCTCAGTTTTAGGAGATTTATTTAAAGGCGCTCTAAAAGCGATCGCACCTATTCTTGTATTTGTTTTAGTTGCAACCTCTATCATTTTAAAAGATTTTGGTCATACAAAAGGCATGCAAAAGATCATCACACTCTACCTTGTTGGCACCTTTTTAGCAGCTGTTGTGGCAGTAATTGCAAGCTTTTTATTTCCTATCGAGATACCGCTAAAAGGTCTGCAAAGCGCTGATATGTCAGCACCTCAAGGCATCACAAACGTGCTAAAAGACCTTATCTATAAAATGGTCGAAAATCCTATAACCGCCCTAGCAAATGGCAACTATATAGGCATCATCACATGGGCGATAGGTGGTGGTATCGCTATGAGATATGCCACACCTGAGACCAAAAAAGTATTTAAAGATATAAGCGACGGCGTAACTCATATCGTTAAATTTATCATTAGGCTTGCTCCATTTGGCATATTTGGTATGGTTGCTATCAGTATTCATGACACTGGATTTGAGGCGCTTGCAGGATATCTAAAACTGATCTTAGTTCTTGTTGGAGCGATGCTTGTAGTGGCATTTATCGTCTATCCAGCGATGGTTTTTGCACTAACTAGGAAAAATCCTTATCCACTTGTGATGATCTGCTTAAAAGAGAGCGCGATCTCAGCGTTTTTTACAAGAAGTTCAGCTGCAAACATCCCAGTAAATATGGCGCTTTGCAAAAAGCTTGGACTAAAAGAGGAGCTCTACTCGATCTCTATCCCACTAGGAGCCACCATAAACATGGGCGGCGCGGCAGTTACTATTAGCATCCTAGCGCTTACTGCGGTAAATTCTATCCCATCTATCACAGTTACATTTGGCGATGCGCTTCTTCTTTGCTTTATCTCAGCTCTTGGTGCGTGCGGCGCATCTGGTGTGGCTGGAGGATCGCTTCTTCTAGTGCCATTAGCGTGCGGACTTTTTGGCATCGGCAATGACATCGCTATGCAATTTGTCACAGTTGGCTTTACGATAGGCGTCATCCAAGACTCAGTTGAAACTGCGCTAAATAGCTCATCAGACGTGCTTTTTACAGCCGTAGCCTCAGAGACTTCAGAATAATCCTCAGTAAAATTTCAGCTAAATTTTGGCTGAAATTTTACTTTTATCCATTTTTTTGTAAAATATCCCAAAAATTTAAAGGATAAATATGCAAATTTGGGATCTAAAAGCACTTTTTGCAAACGAAAAAGAGTGCGAGCAAAACGCACTAAATTTACAAAAAGAGTGCGAGAAATTTAAAGATAAATACCTTGAAATTTACGAAAATTTAAAAACAGACGAGTTTTTAAAAGCATTTTGCGAATATGAAAACTTGATAGCTAAAATTTCAAAGGTAATGACTTACGCTTTTTTAAATTTTGCCAAAGATACAAGCAAGGGCGCATTTTACGCAAAGATCGATGAGATAGCGACAAAAGCAAATGAAAATTTGATATTTTTTGAGATCAAATTTAATGAATTTAGCCCTAAAAAGCAAGAAGAGATCATAAAAAGCTCTAAAAAATATGGCTACTATCTAAGCAACCTCGCCAAAGCAAAGCCGCACCAGCTAAGCGTTGCCGAAGAAAGAGTGCTACTTCGCACGGCAAGCACCGGAGCTGAGGGCTTTTCAAGGCTTTTTGATGAGAGCATGAGCAAGATGAGGTTTAAATTTAAAGGCGAGCTTTTAAATGAAGAGGAAATTTTAGCCAAACTTCATGAGAGCGACCAAAGCGTGCGAAAACTAGCCGCCAAAAGCCTTTCAAACGAGCTTAGCAAGCACCAGCACCTCCTTGGCTACATATATAATATGATAAAAACTGATCTAAAAACGAGCTGCGAGCTGCGAAATTTCAAGCTTCCTGAAGAGCCAAGACACCTTGAAAATCAAATCAGTAAAAAAAGTGTCGATTCGCTAATTGCTGTAACTGAGAAAAATTTCGATTTAGTCGCTAAATTTTACGAGCGAAAAAGAGAAATTTTAGGCCTTAAAAAGCTTTATGACTACGATAGATACGCGCCTCTTAGCAGCGAAGGAGAGTATAAATTTGATGAGTGCAAAAAGATAGTTTTAAAAGCATTTTCAAATTTCTCAAGCGAATTTGGCAAGATCGCCAAAAGTGCCTTTAGTGACGGCTGGATCGACGTTTACCCAGCGCCAAACAAGCGAGGTGGGGCATTTTCTCACTCAGGATCAAGCGACACTCACCCTTATGTTTTGCTAAATCACACAAATCAGCGAAGAGATCTTTTCACGCTAGCTCACGAGCTTGGTCACGCTGTGCATCAAAAGCTCTCATATAGTGTAAGCTACCTAAACTCAGACACCCCACTAACCACGGCTGAGACGGCTTCAGTCTTTTGCGAGATGCTAGTTTTTGACCATGTAAAAGACGGCCTTAGCAAAAAAGAGAAAATTTCACTGCTCGCTGGCAAGATCGAGGATATATTTGCCACGCTTTACCGCCAGATAAATTTCACTACCTTTGAAAGGGCTGTGCACGCACACGAGGGCGAGATCAGCCTAGATGAGCTAAATAAAATTTGGCTAAGAGAGAGCAAAAAGATGTTTGGCAAAAGCGTCACGCTAAATGACTACTACAAAATTTGGTGGAGCTACATCCCGCACTTCATTCACACGCCATTTTACTGCTACGCCTACTCTTACGCGCAGCTTCTTGTGCTTGCACTTTTTGGGCTTTACAAAAGCGGCAAATGCAAAAATTTTGTCGAAATTTACACCGAGTTTTTAAGCCTTGGCGGGAGCCTTAGCCCAATGGAGCTTGTGGGGAAATTTGGCTTTGATATAGATGATAAAAATTTCTGGCAGATCGGCATAAACGAGGTTAAAAAACTAGTAGATGAGTTTTTAGAAATTTCAAAGGATTAAGATGTTAGACGAAATTTTAGATGATGAGAAATTTGCGCTTTTGATGAAGATGCACGTCTATGAGTGCATTGACTTTTTGCTTGAAAAGGGGGTAAATTTCTCAGTTATGGCAAATTTGCCGCTAGTTAGCTTTGAGCCTAGCTTGCCAGATGAGATAAGTGGCAGCTTTAGCATGCCAGTCATTATGTTCTCGCTTGGTGGCTACACGCTTGAGAGTGCTAGGCTAACGCAAGATGAGCTTAGCTTTGAGGCTGGTTTTGGCAGTGAAAATTTTGCCTCAGTGGTATCGTTTCCACTTGGTGCGGTGGTTCAAATTTTGGTTGAAAATAGCCCGATCCTTGTAAATTTCTCCATTTATAAGCCAAAAGAGAAGCAAGTCGATCACGCTAAAAAATCAGCCTCAGTCTTTTTGCAAAACCCAAAAAATAAAGATATATTTAAGAAAAAATAGTAATTTTAAGCATTTTTGGCTAAAATCAAAAGAAAATTTAAAAAGCGAAAAATGGAAAATTTACTATCAAATTTAAACGAAGCCCAGCGCGAAGCAGCCACCCACATAGACGGTGCGATGCTCATACTAGCAGGTGCTGGCAGCGGCAAGACAAAGACTATCACAACTAGGCTTGCCTATCTCATCGGCGAGGTCGGCATAGACGCGGCAAACACGCTAACTCTTACTTTTACAAACAAAGCCGCCAATGAGATGCGCAGCAGAGCCATGGCGATGCTAAGCCAAAGCGGCAAAAACTACTCGCCGCTTCTTTGCACATTTCACAAATTTGGACTTTTGTTTTTAAAGCTCTACATAGAAAAGCTTGGCAGAAAAAATAACTTCGTAATAATCGACACAGACGATAAAAAACGCATCATCAAAAGCTTTGAAAGTCCAGTCGCCACGGCGATACTCTCAAGTGAAATTTCAAACTATAAAAACTCACTTTTAAGCGTCGAAGAGGTCTATAAAAATGCAAATTTCTCTTCATTTGACAAGAGCAAGGATAACTTTTACAAGCAAGCAGCGCAAATTTATGAAAAGTATGAGGACTATTTAAAGGCGAACAACCTTGTTGATTTTGACGATTTGCTAGGGCTTACATATAAAATTTTAGACGAAAACGAAGATCTTGCTAGAGAAATTTCAAACCGCTACAAATATATAATGGTCGATGAGTATCAAGACACAAACGATCTTCAGTATAAACTGCTAAAAAAACTCTGTCTATGCCACGAAAACATCTGCGTGGTGGGCGATGATGACCAAAGCATCTACGGCTGGCGTGGTGCGAAGATAGATAATATCTTAAATTTCAAAGATCAATTTAAAGATGTAAAGATCATCAGACTTGAGAAAAACTACCGCTCTAGCGAGGCGATACTAAAGGCTGCAAACGAACTGATAGATCATAACCGCAACCGCCTTGGCAAAAAGCTTGTAGGCACAAAGGGCGAAGGCGAAGCTGTAAATTTGATAGAGAGCTTTGATGAGAGCGTCGAGGCTGGCAAGATCGCAAAAAATATAAAAGAGCTTTTAAGCGAAGGCGTGCAAGCAAAAGATATCGCGATCTTATACCGCATAAACGCACTCTCTCGCTCGCTTGAAGATGGGCTGAACAAAGAGCAGATCGCCTATAAAATGGTAGGCGGCGTTAAATTTTACGAAAGAGCCGAGATCAAAGATATCATAAGCTACCTAAGGCTGATAAACAATCCAAATGATGATTTTTCAATAAGACGCATCATCAACCGCCCAAAACGCGGTCTTGGCAAAGTAAGCCTTGATAAGCTTGAAAAGATGGCATTTGAGGGTAAAATTTCCATTTTTGAAGCAATCTCAAACATCTCTGATAACGATGAAGCCTTTAGTAAAAAGGTAAAATCAGCCCTTCTTGAGTTTGCAAACAACCTAAAAGAGCTTCAAGAAAGTAGCTCGGTTTTTGACCTCATAGATAAATTTGAAGCTAAATTTGGCGTGAAAAAATACTACGAGAGCTTGCCAGATGGCGCTGAAAGAGCGGCGAACATCGACGAGTTTTACGCTGTTTTAAAAGATCAGATCAAGCAAAATCCAAGCTTTGATCTAGAAGAGTTTTTAAACGAGATCACGCTAACAAGCGAGCAAGACGGCATTAGCGACGAGGCTATTAGTATCATGAGCGTGCATGCGAGCAAGGGACTTGAGTTTGAGCACCTTTTTGTGATCGGCCTTGAAGAGGGATTTTTCCCGCTCATTGGCGATGGTAGCGACATCGAAGAGGAGCGCAGACTCGCTTACGTGGCGATAACAAGAGCCAAAAAGACACTTAGCCTAAGCTTTGCAAATTCGCGCTTTTACAAAGGACAGCGCACAAGGCTAAATAAGAGTAGATTTTTAAGCGAGAGCGGTATCACGCATGGCTCGCTAGTTATCGAACAGAGCAATGAATTTAAAAAAGGCGACCTTGTTAAACATAAAATTTTTGGTATCGGCAGGGTGAGCGCGGTTAGTAAGATCAAAAAAGAATTTAAACTGACTATAAATTTTGGTGGCAATGTAAGAGAGATCATGTCAAGCTTCGTGGAAAAGGCCGTATGAACGCCATTTTCGTGGCAAACAAGCCTGCTGGCATGAGCTCAAACCACTTTTTAGGACGACTAAAGAGAAAACATGGCGTTAAAAAGGCTGGATTTTCAGGCACGCTTGATCCATTTGCGAGCGGCTGTCTAATAGTCGCTTTTGGCTCATATACGAAATTTTTTAGATTTTTAGACAAAAACCCAAAGGTCTATGAGGCGACGATCTGGCTTGGGGCTAGCAGTCCTAGCATGGATAATGAAAATATCACTGAAATTTCAAATGTAAAAGAGCTAAATTTAGAAAAAATTGAAGCTATAAGAGGCGAGCTAACTGGTAAGATAAGCTATATCCCGCCAAAATTTAGCGCCAAACATATAAATGGCACAAGAGCTTACAAACTAGCAAGAAATGGCGAGGAATTTGAGCTAAAGCCAGAGACAATGGAAATTTATGAGAGTGAAATTTTGAATTATTCACACCCTTTTTTGACACTTCGTTTAAGTGTAAGTGAGGGGAGTTACATCCGCTCTTATGCAGAAATTTTTGGGCAAAAAGTTGGTTATAATGTAACTTTAAGCTCATTAAAGAGGGTAAGCGAGGGTAAATTTCGCTATGAAAATGAAAAATTTTTAAATATTTGCAATTTTTTAAATATTGAGCAAAACACGTATTTTGGAGATATTAACAACATACTTGACGGCAAGAAATTAAAAATTAACGATTTTGAAACACAAACACAAGGAATTTATTTGCTAAATTATGATAAATTTATGAGCGTAATCCAAATCATGGATGATACTATCAATTACACTTTAAACAAGGTAGAAAAATGTTAATCTTAGCAAGAAAAGAAAACGAAGAAATTTTACTAGGTAACGACATAAAAGTCGTCGTAGTAAGTATCTCAAAAAGCACCGTTAAGCTTGGTATCGAGGCCCCGCGCAACACAATGATACTAAGAAGCGAGCTGGCAAACGATATCAAAAACGAAAATATCCACGCCACTAAAAAAGCAAGCGAAGCCGATATCCACGAGCTTGCGAAAAAAATCGAGAAATGAAAAGCTTTGCAAAGATCAACGTATTTTTGAAGGTAGTTGGCACCAGAGGCAACTACCACGAAATTTTGTCACGTTTTGTTCTTTGCGAGCAGCTTTTTGATGAAATTTATTTTGAAAAGTCAAATTCATTTTCTATCGAATGCGACAACAAAGAGATAAAAGAAAACATCATCCAAAAAGCGATAGACGAGCTAAAAAAAGCTGGCTTTTCAAACGAGCTAGATGAGTTTTTTAGCTCTCACAAAATCATCATCAACAAACAAATCCCAATAGGTGCTGGTCTAGGAGGAGGCAGTTCAAACGCTGCCACCTTTTTACTTATGGTAAATGACGAGCTAAATTTACATATAAAACGCGAAAATTTGATGCAAATAGCCTCCAAAATCGGCGCAGACGTGGCCTTTTTTGTAAGTGGCTACAAGGTAGCAAATGTAAGCGGCATAGGCGAGATCATAGAAGAATTTGACGATGAAGTGCCAAATTTAAATATTTTCACACCAAATGTTTTTTGCTCCACACCGATGGTTTATCAAGAATTTAGAAGCAATTTCTTACAATACATAGACGTTAATGCTGCAAAAAAGATGCAAAATTTAAAGAGCAAAGAGCTACTTGCAATTTATAAAAACGAGGAGCTAAATGATCTTTTTGCCCCATGCTTTAAGCTCTATCCACAGATGAATGAGTTTAGAGATAAATTTTTAAGTGGCAGCGGCAGTAGCGTATTTAGCGTAAAATAAAAGGTAAAATTTTGATAAAAGATCTAGCAAAAAACAAAAAAGCTTTGCATGACTTTAGCATACTTGAGACCTTTGAAGCTGGCATCGTTTTAAAAGGCAGCGAGGTCAAGGCTCTAAGGGCTGGCAGAGCAAATTTAAAAGATAGCTTTGTGCGCGTCATAAAGGGCGAGCTTTTCTTACTAAACGCCCATATCAGCTATCTTGAAACCACGCACAGCGCATTTCGTCCAAATGAGCGAGCAGCCAGAAAACTTTTGATGCACAGAAAGCAGATCGATAAAATTTTCGGTCAAGTATCACAAGATGGGCTTACTTTGGTTGTTTTAGCACTTTATCTAAGCGATAAAAACATCGTAAAAGCAAGACTAGCCCTTGCAAAAGGTAAAAATTTACACGACAAGCGCGAGACTTTAAAAAGACGTGAGGCAGACAAAGAGGCAAGAGCTGCCATAAAAAGATATGCTTAAGGGATAAGATGAAGAATTTACTTGTTTTAATAATCGCTTTTTTTGCTTTTTTTGGTTGTGGCGAAGATGAGAGCAGCAGTGCAAATTTTAAAGAATTTAGCCCAAATGAAGAGGTTAAGCTTGTAGATGTAAGTGGCAAGGAGCTTACTTTAGTTAGAAAAGATCACGGCTTTGCTATCAAAAATGATGAAAATAAGGTTTTGATGATCGACATTTTTGGCACATTTTGCCCGCCTTGCCAAAAAGAGGCAGCCGAGCTTACAAAATATCAGCTTGAAAACAAAGATAAATTTACGCTAATCGGACTAACCCACTTTGAAAATGTCACAAATGAGTATGTTTTGCATGAATTTATGCAAAAATTTAATGCCTACTACTTCATAACAAACGATCAAAAGATAAATGACAGGCTTGCCGAGCAGATCGTAAGAGATATCGAATACAAACACGAGATCGCACTACCTTTTAAAGTGGTAATAAAAAACGGTGAATATCAAATTTTAACAGACGTAGATAGCGGACAATACGGAGTTAAATACTATCTTGGCGGCATAAAAGTCACAAAAATGAAAGAAGATTTGGCAAAAATCTATGAAACAAAATAAATTTGCCTTATATTTGGAACATCATTTGCTTATAAATGTGTGAAATTTTAGAAGGACTTTAAATGTTTGTTTTAGATAGATCAAAATCTAGCCCACTCGTCGAATCAGCCCTTGCAGGCAGAGAACTACGCCAAAAGCTCATTTCTGGCAACCTTGCAAATGTTGATACGCCATTTTACAAGGCTAGAGACGTAAGATTTGAAGATGTTTTAAGAGAAAAAGCAAATGAAATTTACAACGTTTCAGAGAGCAAAAAACTAAATTTAGCTAAAACAAACGAAGCGCACATGGCTGCGGTTGATTTTCCAAAAAGCGACACAGCTCAAATTTTCTTGCGCGATGGTCACATGGCTAGAAACGATGCAAACACGGTTGATCTTGATGTTGAGACAACAGAAATGGGCAAAAATACAGTTATGATAAACGCCCTTGATAGCGCCTACAAGGCTCAGGGCAATATCTTCAAAAGCGTAATAGACGCAAGTGCTAAGAACTAGGAGAGATGATGTCATACTTAAATGATTTTGATATTAGTGGATATGGACTAAGCGCACAACGCTTCAGGATGAATGTCATCAGCTCAAACATAGCAAACGCTCAAACCACAAGAACGGCTGAGGGCGGACCTTACAGAAGACAAGAGGTCATCTTTAAAGAGATGAACTTTGATAAAATTTTAAACGATCAGCTTAAAAACTCACAAAGTTTGCTCGAGTATGAAAATCCACTCGATGATCCGAGCTCACCTAAAAACGCTCACCCTGCCCTAACTAGCGTGATCGTAGATAAAGTGGTGCGTGACGACAAGGACTTTCAACTAAAATACGATCCAAGCCACCCAGACGCAAATGCAAATGGCTACGTCGCATTTCCAAATATAAACCCAGTCATCGAGATGGCTGACTTGCTTGAGGCGACAAGGGCCTATCAAGCAAATGTAGCGTCATTTCAAAACGCAAAAACAATAGCACAAAGTGCGATATCACTCATTTCAGGACAAGCATAATGATCAATAGCATAAATTTAGATAAGTTAAACAAAAGCGAAAATTCAAACAAAATAGCAAAAGCAGGCGAAGAAGGCGGCTTTGAAAACGCACTAAACGACTCTTTAAAAGAGCTAAACAAGGTTCAAATAAACGCCGATAAAGCCATAGCTGATCTCGCAACTGGCGAAGTAAAAGACCTGCACCAAGCAGCTATCGCCATAGGCAAAGCAGAGACTAGCATGAAGCTTATGCTAGAAATTCGCAACAAAGCGCTAAGCGCATACAAAGAAATTTCAAGAACGCAAATTTAAGCCATTGAATGAATTCCAGAAAATCAAAAATAACCATACTTTTTTTATTAATTACTTTTGGAATTTCAATCTTTGTGCTCGTTATATTTTATAGAGCAAGCATCGAGCGAAAGCTTCCTAAGCTTCAAACAAGCGACGTAAATACCGCCATCCGCGGCAATATCGTCACGAAAGACGGCTTTAGCATCTCATCAAGCCAAAAACTCTACAAAGTGATGCTTGACACTAGAAACATCGATCCAAACAAAAAAGAGATGTTCATCAAGCTCTACTCGCTTTACAGCGGCGATGATCCAAACAAAGTAAGAAAGATCATAAACGGCACAAAAGGCCTTGTCACGCTCTCTTACAGCATTGACGCAAAGGGCGCTACCTACCTTCAAGAGCTTTCAAGAAAGCTAAACCGCAAGGGCATTTTGATCTCGTACCTTGATCCAAAGACTGGCCTAGCCTCATTTCAAGGTATGCGCGTGATGGAAAGTGGTCAAAACCGTAAATTTATGTCAAAAGATGCCTTAACGCCAGCTATTGGTTACGTAAGCAAAACAGAGAGTGACGCACTTACCAAAAGCAAAGGTGTAAAAGGGCTTGAGAGATACTACGAGGACTACCTAGCTCCGATACAAAACGCCAAAATCCTTGGCCCACGCGATATCGGCAACAATATAATCTTAACCAGCGATTCAAATTTAGCAACGAGGGTTGATGGCTACAACGCAGTGCTTTCTGTACCACTTAAATTTCAAACCAAGTTAGAGCAAATTTTAGATGAAAAACGTGAATTTCTAGATGCAAAAGAGCTAATCATCTGCATAATGAATAGCAAAAACGGAGAAATTCTAGCCCTAGCTTCTAGCTCAAGATATGATCCATCAAATATAAGAAAGCAAGATTACAGCGCGCTAAATTCGAGTGCAAGCGAGTATGCATACGAGGTTGGATCGGTTTTTAAGCCATTTATCTTCTCCATACTACTTCAAGAAAAAAAGGTAAATCCTTTTGAGCTAGTAAATACCTATAACGGCCGCTATCAGCTAGGCAAAAGGATCATCAAAGATACCCACCCAGAGCCTTTTATGAGCGCTGAAGATATCATCGTGCACAGCTCAAACATCGGCATGATCCAGCTAGTAGAACGCCTAAATGGTCCGCAAATTTATCAAGGACTTTTAAATTTTGGCTTTTCAAGAAAGACTGGCATCGACCTGCCATACGAGCAAGTAGGCATGATGCCAACGGTTACTAAACTAAACTCATCAACCTATAAGGCAACAGTTAGCTACGGATACGGCCTTCAAGCGACATTTATGCAGCTTTTGAAAGCCTATAACACCTTTAACAACAAAGGCATCGAGGTGACGCCGCACATGGTGGCATATCTGGAGCGAAACGGCAAGCGCTACGATCTGCCAAAAGCAGAGCCAGCACAGGTCATCTCGCAAGAGACCGCAAAGATAATGAAGAGAATTTTGATAAAAACAGTTGAAAAAGGTACTGGTTTAAAGGCATTTACACCAGGTCTTGAGATAGGCGGTAAAACTGGCACCGCGCACATCGCTTCTGGCAAAGGCGGATATAGCAACACCTATAACGGCTCCTTTTTTGGCTTCGTAAACGACACAAGAGGCAACAGCTACACGATAGGCGTTTTGGCAAGAGATCCTAAAAAACCTTACTACTACTTTGGTGCGCAAAGTGCGTTGCCGACATTTAAAAAGGCCGTTGATCTAATGGTTGAAGATGGCTATTTATTCCCAGATCCTAATGTCATAGCTGAGTTTGAAGCTAAAAAAGATAAGCTCAAAAACGATAAAGCAAAGCAAAAACCAGCGTTAGATTAAATTTAACTTCTAAGGTATAAATATTAAATTTCAAATTTTAGAGTTTAAAGTAGAAATTTGGATCTAGGCAAGCGGCCTAAATCCAGAATTTATGCAAGTCCAAGTTCATTTAAGACAGAGCTTAAATTTACAGAATTATTTGTATTTTTGCCAAGGCTATTTTGCTTCTCAAGCAGTGTTTGGCTCGTAAGTGCCATGTTTAGCTCTTTGCGGTAGTCACTTAAAATTTTATCCATGATTTTAAGTAGCTCATTTTTTTGATCCTGCGTTTTGGTCGGATCATTTATGCTTAAAAGCTCGGTTAGCTCCTCTTTTTTCTGAGCTATTTTCTCTTCTATCTTGTTTGAATTTAGCTCGTTCATAAAGCCAGCAGCACCGATCTCTGTAAGCCTTTTCTTAAACTGCTCAAGCTTGTCTGAAACTTTTGCCTCGCTTGTGATCTTATCAAGCGTTAGACTTAAAATTTCATCAAAACTATTTTTTTTATCTTTAGCTTTGCTTGAGCCTGACTGCAACAAATAATCGATAATATCGTTATTTTGAACCTTCATACATCTCCTTTTAAATTTGAGATGCTTTTTATAAGCAAGATTTATTCCTAAAGGCTAAATTCTCTAGCACTTTTTGATTTTTCTAGGATAAAGCTAGCAAATTCATCGCTAAAATTTGGACACTCTACCACTTTATAAAAACTAAAGCTTAGCTCTTTTGCAAGCTTAGCGTACTCGATAACTAGCTCAAAAATGGTCTCAGAGTTATCTATGCAAAAAGATAGCGGATAGATAAGCGCTTTTTTATTTTCGCACTTTGCCAAAGCCTCATTTAGCGATGGCTCTAGCCATTTAACTGGGCCAAGACGCGACTGATAAGCAAGGCTCACATCTTTAAAATTTAACCCCTGCTCTTTTAACATTTTGCTTAAAATTTGCACATGTTCGTTTATATGTTTTTCGTAGATATCGCCCTTTTCTATGATCTTGCGAGGCAAAGAGTGAGCTGAAAAGATGAGACTAACATCGCTTATATCGGTATCTTTTACCGCTTCACAGATGTGAGAGATAATGATCTTATTGTAAGCGTCATCATCATAAAATGGCTCGCAAAGTGAAATTTTAGCTTTTAGATCAAGCTCCTCTTTTGCCTTTTTAAAATCAGCTAAGCTCGAGGTTATCGTAGTTTGTGAGTGATGAGGATAGAGCGGCAAAAGCACTATCTTATCAAATTTTTCATACTTTTTAAGCACATCTTTTACAAATGGCGAAGTGTAGTTCATCGCAAAATCAACCGCGTCAAATTCGCTTTTAAGGCTTGAAATTTTCTCACAAAGCTTAGCTGTAAGCTCGCAAAGTGGCGACTTTCCGCCTATTTGCTCGTAGTTGTGCTTCGCAGTTTTTAGCCTACCTTTTGTGATCATGAAAGCTACAAATTTTCTTAAAAATTTATTTTTTATACCCAAAATATATGGGTCATTAAACATATTTGTTAAGAAAATTTCGACATCATCTAGGCTGTTTGCACCGCCCATATTTAAAAGCAAAAGAGCTTTTTTCATCAAAATAGTTCTCTTATTTTTATAGCGTCATCGATGTTTGAAAGTTCGCTGCTCTCGCCACTTTGGCAAAGATCGTAAAAGGCCTCGTATTGCGCTTTTAGCTCGCTATTATTTGTATCTATCTTTAAATTCATCTGTCCATTTTCGCTCACTTGATGAAGCTTGTGATCGATGAGATCGCCAAAATAGACGCCATTTTTCGCATTTACCTCTATCTTAAAGCGCTCTAGTGAGCCACAAAATGAGTCAGTGATATGCACTAGAATTTGATTTTTACTTTTAAAGCTTATCGCCGCGTTATCGGCACTTTTGGCATTTGTCTTGTTTGTTTGAGTGTAGTAAAAGTCACTGACTTCAGAATTTATAATATTTTTTGCTAGGTCGATGTCAGAAACTGAGAGCTCATTTATGATATTTCCGTCGCAAAGTGGCTTAAAATGAGCAATAGAAATGCTATAAATTTCATCTTCTTTTAAAAGTGCTTTTTTAAGTGACAAGATAGTTGGATTAAAACGCTCTGAAATTCCTGTGCAAACCCTAGTTTTGTTTGTTTTAGCGGCATATTTTATCTCTTTAAGATCGGCGATACTTTTAAAAACTGGGCGTGAGATGAGGATATTTTGGCAATATTTTGCACACTGGCAAAATGCCTCCACCATCTCCTCTCTTGGCGAGCAAAGCACGACTGCTTGAGGCTGGGCAACCTCTATAAATTCTTTAAAATCAGTATAAAAATCAGCTCTGCAAAACTCATCAACATTGTCTTTGTCAAAAATGCCACAAATTTCAAACTCGTTTGAGCGTCTAAGCTCTAAATAATGTTTTTTACCTGTGCTGCAATAGCCGATAATGCCGATTTTTAGCTTCACATTCACCCTTTAAAACTTTAGAAATTTTTAATTATTTTATTTACAAATCGCTTTTAAATAGATAAAACAAGAGATAGTTTTCAAAATATCACTATTTTTTCTCTTTTTAGAATTTCGCAAACGAATTTTGGCTAAAATCAAGCAAAATTTTAAAACTAACGAGGATAAAAATGCAAAATTTAGATATAAGAAAGGCATATCTTGATTTTTTTAAATCAAAAGGTCACGAAGTCGTAGCTTCTGCACCACTCGTACCAAACGATGCAACACTACTTTTTACAAATGCTGGCATGGTGCCATTTAAGAGCATTTTCACAGGCGAAGTGCCACGCCCAACGCCACCTATCCGCACTAGCTGTCAGACCTGCATAAGAGCTGGCGGTAAGCACAACGACCTTGATAACGTCGGCTACACAGCGCGCCACCACACATTTTTTGAGATGCTTGGCAACTTTAGTTTTGGCGAATACTTCAAAAAAGAGGCGATCTCTTACGCTTGGGAATTTGTCACAGAGGTGCTAAAACTACCAAAAGATAAGCTTTATGTAACCGTTCATGAAAGCGACGATGAGGCGTTTGAAATTTGGAGCACTCACATCGCAAAAGAGAGGATTTACCGCTTCGGCGACCATGATAACTTCTGGCAGATGGGCGATACTGGACCATGCGGCCCTTGCAGTGAAATTTTTTACGATCAAGGCGCTGAACACTTTAACACACCTGAAGATTACATGGGCGGCGATGGAGATAGATTTTTAGAGATATGGAACCTTGTTTTCATGCAGTATGAAAGAAGCGCGGATGGCAAACTAAGCCCACTACCAAAGCCAAGCATCGATACTGGCATGGGGCTTGAGCGTGTTACTGCTATCTTGCAAGGCAAATTTAGCAACTACGACAGCACACTTTTTATGCCACTCATAAACGAAGTGGCAAAGCTTTGTGGCAAGCCATACGTCTATGAAAGTGGCGCTAGCTACCGCGTCATAAGCGATCACATCCGCTCAGTCACATTTTTGCTAGCTCAAGGCACTACATTTGACAAAGAGGGCCGTGGCTACGTGCTTCGCCGCATCTTACGTCGTGCGATCCGCCATGGATACTTGCTAGGCATAAAAGAGCCATTTATGTATAAGCTTGTCGATAAAGTTTGCGAGCTTATGGGCGGACACTACACCTATCTAAACGATAAAAAAGCAGCTGTAAAAGAGCAGATAAAACTTGAAGAAGAGAGATTTTTAGCAACAATCGCTAGTGGTTTAGAGCTATTTGAGAGCGAGCTTAAAAATACAAAAGAAATTTTTAGCGGAGAAGCTGCGTTTAAGCTCTATGACACATTTGGCTTCCCACTTGATCTAACGGCTGATATGCTTAGAGAAAAGGGCTTAAAGGTCGATGAGGCAAGGTTTGATGAGCTTATGAGCGAGCAAAAAGCACGTGCAAAAGCTGCTTGGAAAGGCAGTGGCGACAAGAGTGCGAAGGGCGACTTTAAAGAGCTACTTGAGAAATTTGGCGAGAATAAATTTATAGGCTACGAAGAGCTTAAGAGTAAAAGTAAAATTCTAGCCTTGCTTGATGAAGAATTTAAAAATGTAGATGGCTTAGATGCTGGCAAAGAGGGCTGGGTGATGTTTGATGTCACTCCATTTTACGCTCAAAGTGGCGGTCAGTGCGGCGATAGCGGTAAGATAGTAGGCAAAGCAAATGTGCTTGATACGCAAAAATTTCATGGGCTAAATTTATCTTTAGTAAAAACTAGCGCGGCGCTAAAAGTTGGCGACGAAGTAGAGCTTGAAGTGGGCAGTGACAGAGCGGAGACTGCGCGTCATCACAGCGCTACACACTTGCTTCACGCAGCCCTTAGAAGCGTGCTTGGCACACACATCGCTCAAGCTGGCTCAAACGTCGAGGCAGATAGGCTAAGGTTTGACTTCTCTCATCCAAAGGCACTCACTAGCGAAGAAATTTCAAAGGTCGAAAACCTTGTAAATGAGTGGATCTTAGACGGTGCAAATGCAAAAACGCAGGTTATGGAGCTTGAAGAGGCCAAAAAAAGCGGGGCGATCGCGCTATTTAACGAAAAATATGCCGACAAGGTAAGAGTTGTGAGCTTTGGCGACGTCAGTAAAGAGCTTTGCGGCGGCACACACGTGAAAAATATAGATGAGATCGGATCGTTTTTCATCACAAAAGAGAGTGGCGTAAGTGCTGGTGTTAGGCGTATAGAGGCTGTTTGCTCAAGAGCTGCGCTAAATTTAGCAAGGTCATTTAGGACTGAGCTTGAAGAGCTAAAAGATGAGCTAAAAAGCACAGAGCCACTAAATGCTGTTAAAAAGCTAAAAGGCGAGATAAAAGGCTTAAAAGATAAGCTAAAAAACGCTAAAAGCTCTGGGGAGCTAGCCTTTATAAATGTAAATGATACCAAGCTTTGTGTGGCGCACATCGATGGTGGAGACATAAAAACTTTGATAGATGAGTTTAAAAATGGGCACGAAAAAGCTGCTATTTTACTGATCCAAACAGATGAAGAGGGTAAAATTTCTCTTGCAGCTGGCGTGAAAAATGCTCCACTAAAAGCTGGCGCTTGGGTTAAATTTGCAGCACAAATCCTTGGCGGCAATGGCGGCGGAAAAGACGACTTTGCAACAGCTGGCGGCAAAAACGCTCTAGCCATCGAAGACGCCATAAAAAGCTCACTTGAGTATGCAAGGCAAGCTTTAGAAAAATGATTCATCAAGAGATCGCTTTTTTTAAATTTGATCAACTAATCATCTTCTTGCACATTAGCTTCGTAGCTCTTTTTATAGGGCTACAAGCTGGTTTGATGCTTGCTGGAAGCTATTTTATAAAAAATAAATTTGAAGATAAAGAGCGCTATCACATCTTGCTTCACATCATAAGACGCTTTGGACTAGCCATCTTTGCGCTAGTTCTTGGCATCGCACTAACTAGCCTAACAATGATCTTTTTCTTTGATGATGGCAAAATGCAAAATCCGATGGCAAGTGCCATAGTAGCGACCAAATGGGCGATAGAGCTATTTTTACTCTTAAATTTAAGCTATATCTTTTATAGATACAAAAAGGCTTTAAAAACCCTAAGATCGCACGAGATGATCGAGCTAAACGAAAGCCTAATCGTCATCATCTACTACTTCACGCCGCTAAATTTACTAGCCTCGCTTGCAGCTGTCTATCTTGGCGTGAGCTATAGGGGCTTTTGATGATCACTCTTGCTTCTAGCTCGCCAACAAGGGCAAATTTACTAAAAGATGCTGGGATAGAATTTAAACAAATTTCTTGCAGCTTTGATGAGAGCATGGTAGCAAAAGAGCTAAAACCTGAAATTTACGTCCAAAACGTCGTAAAAGCCAAAAAAGAGCAGTTTTTAAAGGCAAATGGCAAACTTTTAAATTTACTCTTTGCAGATAGTTGCGTGGCTTGTGGGGATAAAATTTTAGGCAAGGCAAAGGACGAAAACGAAGCACTTGCTATGCTAAATTTACAAAGTGACAATGAGTGTAGCGTCTATACGGCGATGATATTTTTAGGCGAATTTGAGCTTATAAACGTGAGCAAGATCACATATAAATTTGCTAAATTTAGTGAGCAAGAGCTAAAAAGCTACCTAGAAAGTGGCGAGTGGCGAGGCAAAGCTGGAGCCATGACGATAGAAAATTTTAATAAAAAATACATCACCTCCCAGCACGGCGAGACAAGCACGGCAATGGGGCTAAATTTAAAAATATTAAAGGCATTTTTATGAAATACATCTTGGCATTTATCTTTGTAGTTGCCGTCGCACTTGGTGGAGCGTTTTTATACTTTTATTCGCAGGTGAGATTTGACGCTTATACCATCATCGACTACAAGCCAAAGCTTGCGACACAAATTTTTGATAGAAACAACGAGCTTATCGCAAATATCTTTGAAGAAAATAGAATTTATGTAAAGTATAACGACATCCCGCCACGTGTCATCGAAGCGCTCGTGGCTATCGAGGATACGAGCTACTTTGAGCATGGCGGTATCAACGTAGAAGCCATGGCAAGAGCAGCGATAAAGGACATCAAAGCTAGAAAGCTGGTAGAAGGCGCATCTACGCTAACTCAGCAGCTCATAAAAAACCTAGCCCTAAGCCGTGAGAAGAAATTTACAAGAAAGATAAAAGAGGTTGTGCTTGCTATGAAGCTTGAAAGCGAGCTTAGCAAAGAGGACATCATCGAAAGATACCTAAATCACGTATATTTCGGGCATGGCTACTACGGCATCAAAACGGCTGCTGAAGGGTACTTTAGAAAAGAGCTAAATGAGCTAAGCATAAAAGAGATAGCGATGCTAGTTGGCATGCCAAAAGCGCCAAGCACTTATGATCCTACAAAGCACCTCGACCTCTCGCTTAGCCGCGCAAACAGGGTCCTTGAGAGGATGTATAGCATCGGCTGGATAAACGAAGATGAGTACCGCAAGGGCGTGCTTGAAGAGCCAGCAGTCTTTGACGATACGCTCACACGCAATAAAGCCCCTTACGTGGTCGATGAGATCATAAAAGAGGCTTCAAAGAAATTTGACGATATAAAAACTGGCGGCTACAAGATACAAAGCACAGTCGATCTAAACGTGCAAAAGATCGCTCAGGACGCCCTAGTCTATGGCTACAATGAAATTTTAAAAAGAGATAAAAAGGCAAATCCAGAGATGCTAAATGGCGCTATCGTCGTCACTCATCCACAAAGCGGACAAATTTTAGCTCTAATTGGCGGCATCGACTACGCAAAAAGTAGCTACAACCGTGCCACCCAGAGCAAGCGTCAGCCAGGATCAAGCCTTAAGCCATTTATCTATCAAATAGCCCTTGATAGCGGCTACTCGGTCGTCTCTCAAGTAGCTGACATCGCTAGGACGTTTGACATGGGCAATGGCAAAGAGTGGACGCCAAAGAACTATAGCGGTGATTTTCAAGGCTACATCACGATAAAATCAGCCTTAACCCAGTCTCGCAACCTCGCAACCATAAATTTACTAAACGATCTTGGTCTTAGCTCGGTTCGCAAACAGCTTACGGATATGGGCTTTAACGACATCCCTGAAAATTTATCAATCGCACTTGGTAGCTTTGGAATTTCGCCACTTGACTTTGCGAAATTTTACTCGATGTTTCCAAACGATGGCGAAGTGGTCGAGCCTACGCTCATTAAGCATATAGAAAATAGCTTTGGCGCGTCGATGGACTACGAGCCACAAAAGAAGCAAGTGCTAAAACCTGAGCAGGCATTTTTGATGACTACCTTGCTTCAAAACGCCGTAAACAACGGCACCGGACGCAACGCAAAGGTAAATGGCATCCAGATCGCTGGCAAAACTGGCACATCAAACAACAGCATCGATGCTTGGTTTTGCGGCTACTCGCCTGATATCGAGGCCATCATCTGGTACGGAAACGACGATAACAGCCCTATGAAAAAGGTCGAGGGTGGCAGCAGGACAGCTGCACCGGTCTTTAAGAAATTTATGGAGGGCTACATCAAGCTCTACCCTACTCTAAGGCGTGCGTTTGAGCAGCCTGATGGCGTCTATAAAGGATACTATAACGGCGCTGATGAGTACTACACAAACGACTCGCCGTTGCCGCAAAATACGCCAACAAATGACATCATTCAAGATCAAGAAAACGATGGATTATTATTTTAGGAGATAAGATGAAAAGATTAAAAATTTTACTTTGTCTAGCGCTTGCAAGCCTTGCATATGGCGCTGATCTAAACACAGCTAGCAAGAGCGAGCTAATGAGCCTTGGGCTAAACAAGAGCCAAGCACTAAACGTTATAAAATATAGAAAAGCTCATAAATTTACAAGTGTCGAGGAGCTTGAGAAGGTTCAAGGCATCGGCTTTAACGACATGCAAAAGGTCAAAGAAAAGCTTAGTGTAAAAGATGGCCAAAAGACGAAAAAGACTGAGCCTGAAAAGAAGTCAAAAAGCAAGAAGCTAAAAAGCAAGAAAAAGAAAAAATAATTTTTCTCTTCTAAATTTCTAGCCATTTACATTTTAGCTCTATCATTACGCCCCTGAAAGAAGGTGGCTAGAAATGCTAAACATCGACAAAATAAGACATATAAGCTTTTTGTAATTTTTAATTTTATTTGTAGCTTATATGTTTTTCATAAACTACATATGCTCTTTGCTGGAGTTTTTTGTATTTTGCTTGTGCTATTTTTGCTAAAACCTCTTGCTATCTTTCTCATTGCAATTAGCAGCATATCTGTTTATTTTATGCAAGCTTACGGCGCATTATAAATAAAGGCATGCTATTAAACGTCTTGCATATATGTAGCGCTTGTAAAGATTAGCTATGGCGGTTTTAAAAGTACGCTTAGATCAAGAGTAAAAATAGCCCTTAGCACTTTGGCAAGTGCAGCTATAATCTTTGCTCTCATGCCTAAAATTTTTATACCATTTTTAGAGAACATAACGCCTCAAGCGTTTTACTCCCATACTATCCTATCTACTCTGGCATAAGATTAGCAAAGTCTTTGGCGCAAAAACCGCTCCCTTTTACCTACGTGGCAGATGACGCAACTCTTACTAACGATAAAAAGAAAATTTTAGTTTTCATAGTTGGCGAGACACAAAGGAGCAAAAACTACTCACTAAATGGCTACGCTAAAAACGATACAAACAAATTTACCAAGCAAAAAGATGTAGTAAGTTTTACAAATTTCTACTCATGCGGGACTGCGACAGAGACTAGCGTGCCTTGCCTATTTTCAGACTTAAAGCGAGAAAATTTTAGCAACCGCGAAGCCAAGGCTCGTGAAAATTTAGTTGATATCATCAATAAACTTGGCATAAAAACATACTTTTTTGGCAACAATAGCGGCGGCTGCGAAAAAATAGAAGTAGTGGTTTGCGACAATCTTGATCAAAACCACACCTCAGAGCACAGAGCAGCTGGCTTTGATGAAGTGATATTTGATGAGGCAAAAAAGGTCATAAAAGATGCAAATTCCACTACATTTATCGTGCTACATTTGCAAGGCTCACATGGCCCCATATACTACAAAGGCTACCCAAGTAAATTTAAAGAATTCACCCCAACATGCGACACCGCCGAGCTAAACAAATGTACGCCAGATGAGATAGCAAACACCTATGACAACACCATTTTATATGAGGACTATCTACAAAGCGAGCTGATAAACGCCCTTGAAGCAAGAAAAGATAAATTTGAGGTTACCATGTTCTTTTTCTCAGATCACGGAGAGAGCCTAGGTGAAAATGGCATATATTTACATGGCCTGCCTTACTCCATCGCTCCAGATGAGCAAAAACACATCCCAGCCATCATCTTTTCAAGCGATAGTGAGCTTTTAAAAAGGCTAAAAGCTAGAAAAGACGAAACTCTTTCGCATGATTTTATCTTTAGCTCAGTGCTTGGATATTTTGGGGTAAAAACTAAGGCTTACGAGCCAGAATTTGATATTTTTAGGGAGTAAATTTAAAAGCCAGCCTAGGCAAAGCCCGAAGCTGGCACAAATTTAAAAGCTGATCTCTTTTATATCGGCTACTTTTAGTATCTCGCTATAAATTTGACCGATGATCGCGACGCGGTTATTTCGCACTTTTTCGTTTTCAACGTTTATCATAACTTTGTCAAAAAACTCATCTATCTGCGGCTTTAGTGCAAATAGCGCTTTTAGCCTTGGCTCGTATGCTAGGCTCTTATCAACCGCTTTAAATGCGTCATTTAAGGCCTTTTCAGCATCTATCTCAAAGAGGCTCTCATCGATCTTGCTAAATTTATCATCTTTTATGATGTTTGCAAGGCGCTTAAATGTCGAGAAATTCTCTCTAAAATTTGGTTCGCTTGAAATTTTAGCAAGTGCCTCTATCATCTTAGTTAACTCCAAGATGTCCTTTTCGCCGCTTTTTATGCACGCTTTTACGATAGAAGCATTTGCGTCAAAGAAGGTGTAGAGCCTATCAAGGATGAAATTTATAAGCACTTCAACGTCAAATTTCTTATACTCTTTTGCAATATCTTCTAAAATTTCTTTTACGTTAAATTTCAGATTATGCGCCAAAACGATCTTTATCACGCCATTTGCCGCGCGTCTTAGAGCGTATGGGTCCTTGGTGCCGCTTGGGATTTTACCGATACTAAAGAGCCCCATTAGCGTATCAAGCTTATTTGAAAGCGCCACAACCGAGCTAAAGACCTTGCTTGGGCACTGCGCCTCCTCGCCATCTGGCAGATACTGCTCTTTTATAGCTAAAACGACGTTTTCATCCTCATTTTTAGCCTTTGCGTAGTAAGCGCCCATGATGCCTTGAAGCTCGGTAAATTCATAAACCATCTGCGTTGTAAGATCGGCCTTGCTTAGCATCACAGCTCGCTCTAGCTTATCCCAGTACTCGCCAGCCTCTTTTTTAAGTAGCTCGCCATAGTTGCTAGCTAGTTTTTTAGCCACTCTTAGCTCTCTAAGCTCTTTTTCATAGATGCTTCCAAGCTCTTTTAGGTAGGTTATATTTTTTAGTTTTTCTGGGCTAAATTCTGCCTTAAGGTCGCTTTGCCAAAAGAACATCGCATCACTTAGTCTTGCTCTTAGCACCTTTTCGTTGCCTTTGATGATGAGCGAATAGTCTTTTGTGATGGCGTTGCTAACGACAACGAAGCCATTTGCTAGCTTGCCATCTTTAAAGACTGGGAAGTAGCGCTGATTTTCTTTCATAGAAGTGATGATGACCTCGCTTGGTACCTCCAAAAACTCCTCTTCAAACGAGCCAAGAAGCGCTGTTGGATACTCAGTGATCGCCACGACTTCAGCTAGCAAGTCTTTATCTATCTCGATCTTTAGCCCGCTTTTTTGGCTGATCTTTTCAAATTCATCAAGGATTATTTTTTCTCTCTCGTCCGCTTTAAGCACGACGCCACGGCTCTTTGAGCCTTCAAAATACTCTTTTATATTTGAAATTTTTATCTTGTCGTAGCTGATGCTTCTGTGAGGATAGGTAGAGTTGCTGCTCTCTACGCCAAATTTGTTAAATTTAATGACCTCATCACCAAGCAAGCATAAAAACGATCTTATCGGGCGGATAAACTCAAACTCGCCATTGCCCCAGCGCATAGACTTGCCAAAATTTAGGCTCTTTAAAAACTCCTCGACCATATCGCCCATTATCTTAGCAACCGGCTCGCCCTTTACCTCTTTTTCGTAGTAAAGCACCTCTTTGCCGTCTATCTCTTTAAATTTAAGCTCACTCTCGCTTATGCCGCATTTATTTGCAAAGCTAAGCGCCGCTTTTGTAAAATCTCCGTCTTTTAGCGCTACTTGCTTTGGCGCGCCAACGAAGCTAGCCACGCTATCTGGCTGAGCTAATGGGAATTTCTCATGGAAAAAGACCAAACGGCGAGGCGTGTAGTAAAATTTAAACTCGCTTTTGATGTTATATTTTTCAAGCACAGCCTGCCATTTAGCGTTGATGTTTGGCAGCTCCCTTAAAAATGGTATCGCTGGGAGCTCCTCGACTCCGATCTCTAGTAACAACTCTTTCATATCTCACTCTTTTTATTAAAATTTTCTCTTTTTTCTCTTATCATCTCTCTTACTCTCTCCTTCTCTTGCGCCTGCAAAATGACACCTCTTATCATAAATATCACAAACAAAACAAACACTGCGATCATAAAAATATCTAAAATTTGCACCATCTACTCCACAACGATCTCTTTTTCGTTTTTATAAATTTTCACCCTCGCTCGCTCAAAGCTATACTCGCCATCTTTTAGCCTTTTTTTGCTATAAACTCTGATCTTGCCATGCGGTGTATGCAAGTACCCACCCTCTAGCCTACCTGAAATTTTAGCGATCACATCGCCGCTTCTTGCAATGCTTAGCTTTGAGCTATCAAGTAAATTTTCGCTTACATCTTTTGTGTCATGCTCATTTATGATCTCATAAGAGCTTACTTCAAGCGCCTCTTTGTAAAATTTCACTCGCCTGATCAAAATGTCAAGCTCATCGCCCACACCGACACTATTTTTAGGATCATAGACGTAAATTCCACGGCGATTTTTTGAGATGATAAAGCCATGCTTATCTTTCAAGATGACAACAGCTCGCTCCACAAGTGCTGGCATGGCTTCAGGGTGCTCAAAAAGCGTCTCTATGTCAGCTTTTTTATAGTTTTGATCCTCTACTTTTTTAGCTTCTTTTTTTAAATTTTCATTTGATTTAGCAGGACTTGGTTTGGTTGAAATTTTAAATTTAAGTGCAAAGTGGTCTGAGTAAAGATCGCTCTTTGCAAAGCCATGCTCATCAAGCACAAAGCTTGGCTTAAAGACTTCAAAACTGCCATCAATGTAGCTTAGATCGCCATTTGCCATAAAGCTAGGCGAGAGCAAAACGTGGTCAATAGCTCGCTTTTTGCCATGGACTGCATGAGAGTATCTATCTTTTGGGGCTAAAAAGCTATAAAGATCATAAAATCCACGAGTTGCGATGATATCGTTTAAGATGGATTTTTGCCCATAAGGTGAGTTAAAATCGCCCAAAGCTATGGCATTTTGCTCGTTATCTAGAGCTGCTCTTAGCGTTCTTTCGGCCTTTTTTTGCATATTTATGCCGTTTTTATAAGCTGGGAAGTGATTAACAAAAACGCTAAATTTCTTACCCTCCACCTCAAAAACAACCTTTAAAATGTTTCTAGTTTTTACATTTGGCACTTCAAAAATTTCACTGCTACTTGGCTTTATCTTTGATATGAGAGCTAGCCCAACTGGAGAGTTTTTTGCCTTGCTAAAGGCTATAAATTTATACTCACTGCCACCAACCAAAGCCCTTAAAACCTGCTCGTTTTCAACCTCTTCAAGTGCGATGATGTCGGTATCTATGGCGTCTATGACCTGCCTTGTTCTTTTTAGTTTTGAGCTAGCCGCCTCGCAGTCCCACTTTGAAGTGCTAGATTTAAAGTCAGGATATTCGCTGCCATCGTCCTTGCAGTCAAATAAATTTTGCACGTTATAAGTTGCGATGCTTATCTCGCTTGCAAATGCGACCAAAACAGCAAAAACTAATGCAAAGAGCGCTCTCAAACCTCGCTCCTAAAGTCAAATTTAGAGATGTTTTGCCTGATCGCCTCATACGCGATGATGCCAGCACTCATGGCTAAATTTAAGCTCCTGCCCTCTTTTCCCATCGGGATCGTTATGGCATTTTTAAAATTTATATCCATAAAATCTCTTGGCAGCCCTGTGCTCTCTCCGCCAAAAAATATAAAATCTCCTGGCTCAAATTTAGCGTCGTAATAAAGTCTGTTTGTCTTAGTCGTAGCAAAGAAAAATCGCTCTTTGTGTCCTAAATTTGCCTCCAAAAACTCATCTAGACTCTCCCAAATTTTTGGATCTAAAATTTTCCAATAATCAAGCCCAGCGCGTCTAACAGCCTTTTCGCTCAGGTCAAACACGGTTGGCTTAACGATGTGCAGCTTTAAATTTGCATTTACGCACATTCTGCCGATAGCTCCGGTGTTTTGCGGTATCTGAGGATGGACTAGGACTATGTTAAACATAAATTTATTTTTGCCTTAAAAAGTGTTATAAACTGCCTTATTTTAGCCAAAATGGGCTTTTAAGAGTTTTAAAGATTAAGATTTTCTAAATTTGCGCTCGCTAAGATAGTTTGAAATTTCAAGCTCTTGTCTGCGTTTTATCTCAGCTGCGATCATCTCGTTTTTAAATCCAGCCGCCAAGATCTTACCTACATCGACCTTTGCGTCAAATTTAGCCTCATAAACTCCAAGCTCTTTTGCACGCTCTATGCGTTCTTTGCTATAAGCTCCCAGCCATGATTTTAGTGGCATATTTAGAGCAATTTCTAGTAGCTCACTATCACTTGGCATTGCTTTAAAAAATGGCTCTTTTAAGATAGAAAAGTAGCTCTTTGGCGGGCGCATTTTCTCTAAAATTTCCTTTGCGTCAAGCTCAAATTTACCAAAAAGCATATACAAAAACAGCCTCTCATCATTCACGAAATTTCTAGCACTTTTAAGTTCGCTCAAAAACTCATCGTTTTCGCAAATTTGCACGCCAAAAATTTGCTCAAAAAGTGAAAGCTTAAAAAGATAAAACGCCCCTTTTTCAAGATGCTCTGAGCGAAAAAATTTAATGAGCTCGGTATTTATCCTATCATGGCTTAGATGCGCTAGATCAAGCGTTTTCATAAGCTCTAGCGTCTCGTCAGCTATGCTAAAATCAAGCCTAGCACTAAACTGCACGCCTCTAAGCACCCTTAGTGGATCTTCTTTAAATTTCTCACTATCGATGTGTCTTAGCGTCTTGCTCGCAAGGTCCTTTTTACCGCCATGAAAGTCTAAAATTTCGCCATCAAAGATATTCATCATCATGGCATTTACCGTAAAATCACGCCTAAGACTTGCAAGGCTTGGATCGTTTATGTAGCTTACAGCAAAGTCTTTGTGCGAATTTCCGGTCTTACTCTCGCTTCTAGGCAGGCCAAGGTCGTAGTTTTTGTATTTGTAGATGAAGTAGCTTTTGCCAACACCACTAGCTCTTATGCTAGCCATCAGCTCGTCAAATTTAGCTGGCTTTATGTCATAAACTTCGATGTCATAATCATAAATTTCTCGCCCCAAAAGCGCGTCTCTCACGCAGCCACCGACTAGATAGACACGCTTGCTAAAAGGGGCAAATAGCGATCTAAAAAAGTCTAGCTCGCTATTTTTGTAAATTTCTGTCCCAGTTTTTGTCTCAAATTTATTATTTTGAGAGATTTTGTAGTCTATTTTCGATGTTTGCAAGGGTAAATTCTAAAAATTTAGTCGTTAGCTCTAGCCTTTGGCTAAGATCTTGTTCGCTAGTTTGCTTAAGCCCTTCAAAAAGCACCTCGATGCGCTCAGCAAGGTTTGCTAAGAAAATTTCCTCCTCACTTATCTCCCTGCTCTTTGGCAAAATTTGCGCCACCTTTGGCTCTGGTTCGCTTTGCACACTTGGCTCTACTTTTGGCTCTTCAAGCACATGCTCATCAGCAGTTTCTATTGCTAAAAGTTCTTTTTTTAAATTCTCCCTTTCAAGCTCTTCTTGCTTTTTGCTTTGCAGTGCCTCTATCTTCTCAAGCTCGGCGCTAACCTCACTAATGGCCATCCTAGCGATATCATCAAGCTTCATAATCTTATCAACCACCTTTTAAATTCATTTATCTCTTCGTCACTTTTCATCCTGATAAAAAACTCTTTCATCTGCTCATTTTTTATCACGCGCTCCTTGCGAAGTCCGCTAAGTCGGTTTATCGCGCTAAGGGCGTCCTTATTTGATGGGTCTTGTTTTAAGATGTTCTTGTAAATTTCAAGCGCATCGTCTTTTAGCCCTTGAGCCTCGTAGATCAGTGCTTCAGTGATTGTGTTTTTCATTTTTTGATAAATCCTGCTATCACGTCGCCTATCTCGCTTGTTGAACAAATTTCAACTGCGTTAAAAGCGGCGATATCTTTTGTCCTATATCCCTTTGCAAGTGCTGTTTTTACGGCATTTTCTATCGCGTCTGCCGCCTCACTCTCGCCAAATGCGTATCTTAGCATCATCGCTGCGCTTAAAATGGTTGCGATCGGATTTGCTATGCCCTGCCCTGCTATGTCTGGAGCTGAGCCGTGGATAGGCTCATAAATTCCCACTTTACCGCCCATGCTAGCACTTGGTAAAAGTCCTATCGAGCCACAAACCATGCTCGCTTCGTCACTTAAAATGTCGCCAAATAAATTTTCAGTCAGTATGACGTCAAAATTTGCTGGCGCTCTTACTAGCTGCATCGCTGCGTTATCGACATACATAAAACTAAGCTCTACTTCAGGATAGCCCTTTGCCACCTCGCTGGTCACCTCGCGCCAAAGCTGGCTTGTCTCAAGCACGTTTGCCTTATCGACCATACAGACCTTTTTCTTGCGAAGCATAGCCGTCTCAAAGGCGATCTTTGCGATGCGCTCGATCTCAAATTTAGTATAAACCATCGTGTTAAACGCTCTATCTTCGCCTTTTTCACGTGGCTGGCCAAAATAAAGCCCACCAGTTAGCTCACGAACCACGACAAAATCAACGCCTTTTAGCACCTCTGGCTTTAGCGTGCTAGCATCAACTAGCTCGTCAAAGATGATGGCTGGGCGTAAATTTGCATAAGCTTCTAGCTCTTTTCTGATCTTTAAAAGTCCGCTTTCTGGTCTTAGGTGTCTTGGCAGGCTGTCCCATTTCTCGCCACCGATCGCTCCAAAAAGCACAGCGTCGCTATTAAGTGCTGAGCTTAGCGTCTCATCTGGCAGTGGCTCGCCAAAAACGTCGTAGGCTGCGCCGCCCATTAGCTTATAGTCGTACTCAAATTTGATACCAAACTCAGCGCTTACAACGTCTAAAACCTTTATCGCTTCGTCAATGATCTCAGGGCCGATGCCATCGCCTTTTATAACGCAAATTTTATAGTTTTTCATCGCCGCTCCTTAGTTCATCTTCGCTTTTGCGTACTCGATAAGGCCGCCAGCGTTTAAAAGCTCTTGCATAAATGGCGGGATAGCGTTAAATTTATACTCTTTTTTTGTGCTTTCATCTACGATGAAGCCGTTATCTACGTCGATCTTTAGCGTGTCGCCCTCGTTTATCTCCTCAGTTTCTTTGATCTCTAGTATCAAAAGCCCTGTGTTAAAGCTATTTCTGTAAAAAATCCTCGCAAAGCTCTTAGCCACAACAGCTGCTATGCCAGCCTCTTTTAGCGCTAATGGGGCGTGCTCTCTTGAGCTTCCGCAGCCAAAATTTTCGCCAGCTACTATGATGTCGCCTTTTGCTATTTTTGAGCTAAATTTAGGATCGGCGTCTTCCATGATGTGTTTTGCTAGCTCTTTTTCGTCTGAAGTGTTTAAATATCTTGCGGCGATGATGATGTCAGTGTCGATGTTATCGCCAAATTTCCAAACTTTGCCTTGTTTCATTTTTAACCTTTAGTTTTGTAAATTTGGGCTGATTTTAACCAAAAGAAGCTAAATAAATAATCAAAACTCGGCAGCTATCGGTTAGTGTGAGTAAATTTAAGGTCTTTTAAACGATGTGCATGAGCTAAGAATTTAAGTCTTACTAAATTTAGCGGCAAAATGGCTAAAAAGCAAAAATAAAAACATGCACCGCCTAGTTTAGCTGTTTAATGTCGATGCTCAGTTTTATCAAGCCAGCTAGCCTCCGCCAGCAGGATTGTAAATTTAAGAGCGGTTATTTTATTCGTAGTATTCGTAGCTGATTTGTAGTTTTTTGTATAGACCGATCTCTTTTATGTCGCCGTTTTCGTAGTATTTGTCCGCTGGCTTAAATTTGACTGAAGTTTTATGCGTCAAATTTCCCCGCTCGTCCCTGCTTATATCCTTAAACTGCAAGATTTGCCAGATTTTTGCCTCAGAGCCAAAGTAATTTACCGACGTATACTCCATCTCGTCGCCGTTTGCTGCGTAGTAATAAACCCATTTTGAGTTCGGGGCTTGCGTGATTTTTTCATATTCGCCGTTTGGCTTGCGCTCGAAGCTTATCTCTATGCCATGGCGCGGCTCCATATTATCTTCTATCCGCGTTAAAACGCCCTTTTCGTCGTAGACATAGCTATCGTCCGTCACTAGCGTCCCACCCGAATAGACCGCCTGGGCGATCATTTTGCCGTCCTTGCCGTAGGTGGTTTTCTCCGTTCGGGGGTAAAATTTATCTTCCACATACTGCTCTTTGGCCGTCGCGACTAAATTTTCGCCGTCAAATTCGTATTCGTATAGATAAACGGCACTATCTTGATATTTTTTGCGTATTAGCCCGTCTTTGCCGTACTCAAACAAAACCGAGCTATTTGGCACGCCATTTATTTGCTCGGCTTCTTGCACTATATAGCCATTTTCGTTAAACTCCGTCCGCTTTACGCGCGTATTTTCTAGCGTGCCAGAGCCATCCATAGAGTATTCGTACTCCGTAGCCGTCATGCTTTTGACCTCGCCTTTTAGATCCTTTTTACTCCAGTCGCTTTCTGGCAAAATGGCCGAATTTAGAAAGCAAATCGCTGATGCCACCGCTAAAATAGCCTTTAAAATTTTCATTTTTATCCTTTTTAAACCATGCGTATCATACTCAAAAAGCGGTATAGTCAGTAAAATTCTGGCTTTTATGAGCTTAAAAATGCACTTAAACTGGCTTAAGTTTTAAGCAAGTCTGAGGTGAATTTACATTTTTAGGGCTTAATAAATTTAAGCCTTTGCCTTTTGCAAAATTTCTTTCATCTCATCTTCACTAAGTGGCTCAACAAGCACGTTTGCAGCGTCAATGAAGCGGTATTTCTCTTTTGGTAAATTTGCCATGAAAGCTCCATATTCACACTCATCAAGCACGTGAGCGTCACTATCATCCACGCCCACAACTAGCGTAAGTACCCAGCGTGAGACCTTGCGATCTCCAAGCGCCTCTTGTGCCTGCCACGACGGAGATGGAGCATAAGGCAAGATGGTCGGTAAATTTTCACTAAGTGTATATGTGCCAAAAATTTCTTTGCCGTCTTTGTCTTGATAGATGTGCTCTCTTGCGCTGTATGCGTCAAGATACTGCACCTGCCTCATCATCTCATCAAATTTAGCCGCAGGGCTGGCACTGGCAAAGATTTCATCTACCATAACCGCGTCAAACGCCACGTCACGCCCCACGCCAGAGATATAAAGCGTTTGATTTTTCTCTTTTATATCTTTTAACGCTTCAAGTCCAGCTGCGATGTCAGCCTCGTAGTCAAATTTTAAAATTTGCTCACTATCATAAATTTTTTCGTTATCGCACTCTATTTTTGAGCCAGTTTGAGCTGAGAGCTTTGAGAGTAGCTCAAGTGCGATCTGCCAGTCGCCGACGCCACTTGGAGTATAAACGCGCACGATATACTCGCCATCTTCGTAGTTTAGCTCAAAGCCACGAGCGCTCTTTTGCCACACGCCTGCTATCATCACGTCAGCACCAAGCTCATTTGCGCTTGGCTCCTCTTGCTCGCTGTTAAAAAAGAAAAGCCCCTCAACAAGAGCTGAAATTTCACGCTCGCTTAGCGCCTTTGCGTATCCGCCAAGTAGCTTCTTTTTATTTTTTACACTAAATGTCAAACTCATAAATTCTCCTTTTTTGCTCTAAAATGTCATCACCTGATCGCACTCTCTCACCCACTCGGACAAGATATCCATGCTGCCTTTCACCTCAGCCTCGAAATAAGGCTCTCCCACATGCAAACCGCACCTTGTTTGGCAGCTGCCACAAACCTTAAGCATCGCGCCACCAGCGTATAGCTCTTTTAGCATCTCCACTAGATCAACGTCGTAGTTTTCTGGCTTTTTGGTGCTATTTCGCGCAAGATCGACTGCGTCGTTCATGAGAAAGATCCTAACCTCTTCGCCCTTTTCTTTTAGCGCTCTAGCTAGCCTTAGTGCGTTGTAAGCGTTGTCCGTGCCGCTATATGGCTGATTTGTAAATATAAACAGAAATTTTTTCATCTCTTATCCTTTTGCTAAAAATGTAGTGCAAACTGGACAAATTTTAGCCAAGCTAGGTAAAAAGTGGATAAATTTATCTAAAAAGCAAGAGTACGCCGATCGTGCAGACGATAATGGCGGTGCAAATTTCAAGTAGTCTTAGGTGCGTTTGTAAAAATTTCTTTAGCATAGCTCCGCCAAGTGCGTAGATATTTAGCGCGCAAAACTCGATGAAAACAAGCGTTGCCGTTATCACGCACATACGAGTGAGGCTAAAAGGGTCATCTTTATCCAAAAATGTAGGCAGCAAGGCTGAGAAAAATATCCACGCCTTTGGGTTTGAGACGCTAACGATGAGGCCATTTATAAACATCTGCTTTTTGCTTGGCAAATTTGAGACCTTTGTGATGCTAAGCTCGCCCTTGCCAAAAAAGAGCATCACGCCAAGATAGAGCATATAAAGGCCTGCGATGATATTTAGCGCCTTAAATGCGTACTCAAAATGATGTAGCACCGCTCCCACGCCAAGCATACAGCTAAACGATACAAAAGCGATCGCTAAAAGCTGCCCAGCCATCACGAAAAACGAGTGCTTGTAGCCAAAGCTCATACCAACGCTCATAGCGTAGGTCATGTTGATGCCTGGCATCATCGAGATGGGCGCAAGGGTGATAAAAAATAGCAAGAAATTCATGAGATGCCTTGAAATTTTAATGAAATGCTAAATCAAAATCTATAAATTTATGATAAAGAGCGCTTTATTAGCAAATTTAACCTGCTTTTGGTTGTGAGAAATTTGGCTTTTGGCGCTAGGGATATAAATTTAATAAATTTAGCGCAAAAACAAAGGCGATTTTGTATATGCCTCGCAGCCTAGAGCTTGAAAAGTGGTAAATTTGCTTAGCCTGCTTTTGCTGGCACAAAATTTAGCTTTTGCCATCTAGGCACTCTATAAATTTATTTGCTACAAAAACTGGCTAAATTTAGAGCAAAACGGCTCACGCTTTATCTGTAAATTTTAAAATTTAGGCTATTACTATTATCACACCAAGCCCTTTGTCGGCGGCATTTTGATAAAAATTTAAAAGCCCAGTAAAGTGCTCTTTTAAACTAGCCCTTATATCTTCAAATTCGCTCTGCCGCCCAAAGATATCAGGATAAGTGTTTGAACTAGCAAATTCTTTTAAATTTATCTTTGCTAAAAGTGCGCTAATCTCAACATTTTTCAACGCCATAGCCACCTCTTTTACATCTGTGGCATTTGTGTAAGAGATCATCTCGCTTAGCTCTTCGTTTAGCGCACTACGCCCAAAAATAGCCCAGCTAAAAGGCTCATTTGAGCTAAAAATATCGCCAGCCTTAAGCCTCTGGGAGAAATTTCTACCAGTTAGCATCTTACACATCGCGTCCCACATCTTGTCCATATCGTATTCGTCCAAAAGCTCGCCGTCACCACCATTTTTTATCATCTCTATATCATCTTGCAAGTAGGCGTAGTAGTGCGCGCTAATCCCCATTTTAGAGCCTTAAATTTAATGTGAATTTTAAAAAAAGAGAGGGCGGAGCTATAAATTTAATAGTTCCGCCACGAGAATTTAAGCTTAGTGAGTTAAGAAAAACTCTTGAATTTTAGCTTTGTCGCTTGTTTTTGTAAGAGCAAGCATCAAAAGCACTCTAGCTTTTTGAGCGTTTAGATTGTCGCATGTTAAAAAGCCGTATTTTGCGTCATCGACTTCGCCGTTCATGGTTGTCTCGCCGCTTCCCACGCGTGAGTCACGAACTACCACTACACCAGCTTTTGAAGCCTCGCCAAGAGCCTCTAGCACGCTAAAGTAAGGGTTGCCGTTGCCAAGACCAGCGCTAATTATGCCTTTTGCGCCGTTTTTAACAGCCACATTTACAAAGTCAGGGTTATCATTTGCATGAGAGTAGATGATATCGACTCTTGGAAGCTCTTTTACGCCAGTTAGATCAAATGCTGAGCTTGCTGTGTGTTTTCTGATCGGATTCATATAGTATTTTACGTTGCCATAAAAGACTGTGCCGATCTTGCCGCTGTTTGGTGATTTAAATGTATCAACGCCTGTTGTGTTAGTTTTTGTTACCTCACGAGCCGCGTGAATTTCGTCATTCATAACAACTACAACGCCCTTGCCTACGCTATCTTTGCTGATAGCTACATTTACAGCGTTAAATAAATTTAGTGGGCCGTCAGCACTTAGTGAGCCGCTATTTCTCATCGCACCTACAAGCACAACTGGCTTGTCGCTTTTAACGACTAAATTTAGAAAGTAAGCTGTCTCCTCCATAGTGTCTGTGCCGTGAGTTACAACGATACCATCAGCTTTGCCGCTGTTTAGAAGTTCATTTATTCTATTTGCAAGCTTAAGCCAAACTTCGTTGTTCATATCTTGTGAGCCGATATTTGAAATTTGCTCGCCTTTTATGGTAGCGATCTTGTTGATATCTGGCACGGCTGCGATAAGTTTATCGACCGTAACAGTTCCAGAAGTATAGCTTGAATCAAGCGAACCTGAGCCGCTTCCAGCTATCGTTCCACCAGTAGCTAGGATGTAGATGGTTGGCTTAGCAACCGCTAAAGTAGCACCTAAAATCATGAGTAACACCGCCTTAAAGATTAAACGCATTTTAGCTCCTTTGCATTAAAATTTGCTAGAGCATTATAACGTCATATATTTAAAAAATTTATTAATTTTTAAAATTTATATTTATTTAAAAAATTCTTATCAAAAGCATATAAATTCCAGTCGAAACGACTATGCTAAGAAGGGCATTTTTGAATTTCAAATGCACCAAAATAGCCGTAAAAACCGCCACTATCTCGCTTAAGCCGTATGGAAACTCGCTAAATTTCGTATCTTTTAGCCCGTAGCAGACCAAAACGACCATTATCATCATACCCATGTGCTTTTCAATAGCGTCCAAATAAGGGTTTGACTTATAGTTTCTTAACGCATAAAACGGCGTCGCCCTCGTTATAAAAGTAGCCAAGGCGCTTAAAAGCACCGCCACAAAAAGCACCATTTCACTTGAGCTTACACTTATCAAATTTTATCCTTAAACAAAAGCAAAAATACAAAACAAAGCGCCATCGAGCCAACCAGCACAAATTTAGCTGGAAACAGGCTCACTCCAAGCACGCCAAAAAAGACCGCCGCAAAGAGCACGCGGTAGTTTTTATCATTTTTAAACATCTCGATGACGACTACTGTAAAAAGCGCTGTTAAGCTAAACTCAAGCCCCCTTGTATCGGCCTTGATAAAGTCACCAAGTATCGCTCCAAGAAGCGTCCCAGCCGCCCAGTATGACCAAGAAAGCACATTTAGCCAGGTAAAGACAAAACTTCGATCACTTGCATCTTTTAGCCCTAAATTTTTAAATATCGCAAAGGTCTCATCTGTTAGCAAAGCGATGTTTAAAAGCCTAAATTTGATCCCGCTATACTCTTTTAAAAGTGAAATTCCATAAAAAGTGTGACGCAAATTTACAAGATAGCTCACAATAAAGACCTCAACGTAACTCGTGCCAACGCTAAAAAGTGAAAGCATCATAAACTGCGCTGCTCCGCCGTATCCAAGCATGCTAAGCGCCATGGCGATAAATGCGCTCACTCCCATGCTTTTTGCCAGCACGCCAAAGGCGACACCAAGCGGAAAATAGCCCATAAAGATAGGAATGGATAGTTTAAAAACGTAGCTAAATGTCAAATTTTACCTTCATAAAAAGCCAAAATATTAGCAAAAATTTAAAAATTTAAATTTAAAGAGGCGTTTTTACTTTTA
>CABPVN010000001.1:463333-475808 GCA_902460825.1 Campylobacter concisus | reverse complement strand
CGAGCAAAATGAGAAATTTACACATTCTTATTTTCAAGGTGTAATTGTTGAGATAGGAAATTTAAGGCATTTTCAAACGTTTATCCCAGCTCAAGATAAGAATAAAATTTATAAATCAGACAAGAAGCTTTGTGAGCTTGCGAGCTTAAGCGAGAGATAGTAATTTTAGTGGCAGTCTTTGCTGTCACTAGCTAAATTTCACTTCTATTTGATTGGTTATTTTTTAAAGCGCTAGATACCTTTAGAGCACTTGCAAATGCAAAATACAAGTTGTATCCACCAAGCATACCAGTGATATCTAAGACTTCTCCTATAAAATAAAGCCCCTTTACGCTTTTGCACTCTAAATTTTTATCTAAAAACTCTGTTTTTATACCGCCTTTTGTAACTTCTGCCCTTTCAAAGCCAAATGTCCCAGCTGGGGCAAATTCATAAGCAAAAAGCCTTTTTATGATGCTCTTTTCATCGTCGCTAAATTCGTAAAACGCTCTATCTTTTAAGCCAAAATTTCTTAAAAACTCCAGCACAAATCTCTTTGGCAAAGGCAAAACCGAGCTAAGCTGCTTTTTGCCATTTACTAAATTTTTCTCACTAAATTTAGGCAAAAAATTTATGCAAATTCGACCCTTCTGCCAAAAGAGTGAGGCATTTAGTATCACTGGACCACTTATACCTCTGTGCGTAAAAAGCACATCGCCACTAAATTTATACAACAAGAGCAGGAGTAAAAATTTGAGAAAGGGTGAGCAAATAGGTTGAATTTGTCAGTTAAATTTGGCTTTTATAGAGCAGCAGTAAGTTAAATTTACTGCATATTTATGCTTCCAGCTGGAGCTGGCATATCGCCTTTTTCGTCGACGAAAGGAGGGCCTTTTTGAAGTAGTGCTGTCACTTCAGAAGCAACTTTTGGATCCATTTTAGCCATAATGGTTGAGATCTTTTTTGCATCAAGGGCATAAAGGATAGTGGCTGCGTTTGATCTAGGCATTTGCGAGAGCACTTCGGCTGCTGCGCCATCTTTCATTTTGGCGTAGGATTCATTGACTTTATCGGTAGTCATCGTGCGAAGCTCTTTTAAAATTTTCTCATTTTTAGCGACAACTTCGTCGATCTCTTTGCGTTTTTGCTCGATCACTTTCATCGTCGCATTTAGGTCAGCCTCTTTTTTGGCAAGCTTTTTGTTGTTCTCTTCATAAGCCGCAGCCGAGCTTGCTCGAAAGACCTCTAGGGCTTGGCGCTGCTCGTCGATGACCTCAAGCTCCTTTGAAATTTCCTCTTTTCTAGCTTCAAAGATCTGAGTGCAATCAACCGGCACTTCAAAGCAAAATGCAAAATTTATGACTATAAAAAAGAGTAAAGCAGCTCTCATCACGCCTCGCTTTTGGCCGCAAATTTCATAACCGCAAACTCATCAAGAGCCAGCGCTTCAGCCTTTTGTATGCGTTTTATCTCTTTTTTAAATTCTTCTTTTTCTAGATATTTCATCTTTTCATACTCTAAATTTGCATTTTTATATTTGTGCTCGTAGTGCAAGACCTCTTTTTTTGCTATCTCTAAGCTCTCTTTGCAGGCACTTAGCTCGGCTCTTGCTATGTTTATGAGCTCTAAATTTTCTCTTAGCTCGCCTATGTTGCCACTTTTTGGCAGGCTAAACTCGTTGAGCTTGGCCCTTAAGAGTGCTATTTTTTCTTCAGCATTTCTTACATTTAGCCTAGCAACGACGAGCTTAGCCTCTACCTTATCCATCTCCTGCTTTTTGACGCGGACGACGGAGGTAAATTTACTTTTCATCTAATGATCGTATCGCTTCTTTCAGGGCTTGTTGAGATGTAGCCGACCTTCACGCCAGTTAGCTCCTCTATACGCTCGATATACGCTCTTGCGTTTGCTGGCAAGTCTTCATATCGGCTGATGCCTTTTACGCTGTCCCAGCCCGCAAGCTCCTCATAAATAGGCGTTGCATTTTCAAGATCTGTTGGCACGTAGTCGATCGTCTCACCATTATATTGATACGCTTTGCAAATTTTTACCACCTCAAAGCCATCAAGTACGTCAAGTTTCATAAGCGCATAAGTATCGACGCCATCAAGTCTTGAAGCGTATTTTACGCTTACTGCGTCAAACCAGCCACAACGTCTGCGGCGGCCTGTTGTTGTGCCAAATTCTTTACCGATCTCGCACATCTTATCGCCATTTGTACCTTTGTCTTCAGTTGGGAAAGGTCCGTGTCCTACGCGAGTTGTATATGCTTTGATGACACCTATTACCTTGCCTATCTCTTTTGGATTTAGTCCAAGGCCTGTGCAAGCGCCAGCGCTTATGGTATTTGAGCTAGTTACATAAGGATATGTGCCGTGATCGATGTCTAAAAGTGTGCCCTGAGCGCCTTCAAGTAGGACTTTTTTGTCTTCATCAAGCGCTTTCCAAACTAAATTTGTAGTGTTTGCGATAAATGGAGCAAGCACCTCTTTATATCTTTTTAGCTCTTCAAGTAGCTCATTTTCTTCAGGTATCTTTACGCCAAGAGCGTCAAATACAGGTTTATTTGTTTCAAAATCATGCATCAAAGCATCGCACAAACGCTCTGGCTCAAGTAGCTCGCCAACTCTGTGGCCGCTTCTGCTTATCTTGTCCGCGTATGTTGGTCCGATGCCTTTGCCAGTCGTTCCGATCGCTTTTTCGCCTTTTAAGCGCTCTTTTGCTTGATCGACTTGGCTGTGGTAGCTTAAATTTAAGTGTGCTTTGTCGCTTATATAAAGTCTGCCTTCTAAGTTGTCAAATTGCGCCATCTCAGTGATGAGCACCTCTGGAGAGACAACGACGCCGTTGCCGATGATATTTATGATATTTTTGTGCAAAATCCCGCTTGGGACAAGGTGAAGTGCATATCTTACGCCATCGACCCAGATCGTATGACCAGCGTTGTGGCCACCTTGAGAGCGACAAATCATGTCATAGTTTAGTCCTAGCATATCAACTATCTTGCCTTTGCCCTCATCACCCCATTGAACACCAACTACTAAATCAGCCTTTCTCATTCTTACTTCCTTAAATTAATTTTTTCTTCTATCAATGCATCAGTATAAACAGCAAACCCGCTGCTTGAGATATCGTCTATTTCATAGTTTCCGCCACTTGCTAAGATGGCGTTGTCTTTTAAAAATCTAAAAAATAAACTATCATAATATCTCATTTTTGAGTAATATAGCGGAACTATTCTTAAATTTTTATATTCTAGTGATTTCGCTACGCTTTGTAAATTTTTTAGCGCCCCTTTTAGCTTGTCAGGGACTAAACTTACTATCTCATCAAGCTCTTTAGCGTCCTTTAAAAGGGCTAGTTTGCTAAGCCACGGCACGTTTTGGGCCAAGATCTTTTCTAGCCATGAATTTTCAAAAATTTCTATCTCTAAGTTTAAAATTTCGCAAATTATCTTTGGGATTTGCATGTTGCTAAGCTGCAAACAAGCGCCGATCTCAAGCTCATTAAAGAGCTTTGCTACGATATTTATACTTTTTAAAATGTCGTTTTCGCCGATAAGCTCAGCGCCTATTTGATAAATTTCTTGGCTTGGATAGCGAAAGACTGGCTGGATGTAAAACCACCTCTTTGGCTCATTTGCTTTAATCCTTCTAAGCACGATCCTAACGGTATCAACCGTGCTATCAGCCCTTAGGCTTATCTCGTGATTTAGACTGTCGCTAAAGCGAAGAAGATTTGTTGCATCCACGCTTAGATGTTGATGATACGAAAAAAACGGCGTTACGATCTCGCTAAAACCTTCATTTTCTAAAATTTCACTCGCTTTTTGCTCGATTTTTCTCTTTAGTTTTGCACTTTTTGCAAAGTAAAGTTTACTTCCGTTTGGGATCTCGTGCTCATAAACATTTACATCACTCAACTCTTATCTCCTTACTAAAACCTAAATTTATATCGCACTCTTTGATGATGGATACGGCTAGATTATAGAGTTCGCCGCTATCACTACTGCTTGCTAGTTTGCTTAAATTTATAGAAATTTCTTGATTATATTTACCTATATTTTTTATCTCATCTTCTATTTTTTGCTTTAGGCTTTGTGTTAGTTTGTCGTCTTGATTTAAATTTGCTATCACTTCATTTGCAAGCTCTTTTAGCACGACCAAACCTTTAAAAAGCTCGAAATTTTCGCTATTTTTATAGTCTTTTATGTGTAGATATGGTCTTTCAAATTTAAACGAAGCAGCATCTTTTGCCAAAAGCGCTAATGAGAAAATGTTACCTTGAAATTTATCAAAACCAAGACCAAGTAAAAACTCAAGCGTTCTTTTGTCATCGATATTTTTTATAGTCGCATTTAGTCCAAATTTATCAGCCACAAACCTTATCATATTTATGCTCTCAAGCGCCTCTTTTGAGTTAAAGATATGTTTGCAAAATTTATTATCTATATTAAAGCGGTTTGTCTTTAGCATACCAAGAGCTTCGATCGAGCTTGAGTATGAGGCAAAGTCATCAAGCGAGAAGTGTATGCCAAGCTCTTTATACTTTCTAACATAAATTTCTAAAACTTCTAAATTTGTAGCTGTTGCAGCGTCGATAACATCGATGATAAGCCCAGTTGGATCAAGGCTTTTATCCTCGTCAAATATCGCTTTAAATTTATGCCAAAATTCCTCTGTAAAGAGCTTTTTAACGCTTAGATTTACACGAACCTTTGCGCTTATGCCATTTTCTAGCCACATCTTTCTTGCTAAAAGCGCCTCTTTTATCGTAAATAAAGCGATATTGCTCGATGCGCTACTTGTCTTTATGAGTGGTAAAAAGTCGCTTGGATAGATGATCTCGCCATCTTTTCTCCATCTAATAAGCGCTTCAAAACTTAAAGTCTCGCCCGTGCTAAAGCTGATCTCTGGTTGAAATTCTAAAAACATCTCGCCAGCGTCAAGCGCTTTTAAAATTTTTGAGCCATCTTCGTATTGGCTCTTAAAATAGACATCTTTTTTCGCATCAAATGTATAGCTTCTGTTTTTGCCACTTATCTTGGCTTGATACATCGCCCAGTCGGCTCTTTGTAGCACATCATCAGCCCCAAGCTCACTATCGGCCAAGGCTATGCCTATGCTAGCGCTTGCTTTTAGTTTTAGCTCGTCTATCTTTACTTCATCTGAAGCTAGCCTTAGCATATTTTGCGCTATCTCATAGACTTCGCCTAAATTTTCGTAGTTTATGACGCCTACAAACTCATCTCCACCTATCCTTGCAAAGATATTTTTGCCATTAAACATAGCGCCTATCTTTTCAGAGATAGCTACTAGAAATTTATCGCCTATTTGGTGACCGAAGTTGTCGTTTATGCTCTTAAAATCATCCATATCAAGGTAGATGACGGCTATTTTTTGTTCATTTTTTTGTATGAGAGAATTTAGCTTGTTGTAGAGTAAAAATCTATTTGGTAGCTTTGTGAGCGGATCGTGATATGCGATAAATTCTAGATATTTTTCATTTTGTGCTTCGTTATTTGCCAGCATTGCCAGCATGATGTAGCCAGTTTTTTTCTCGTTCGCATCGATAAGCGGTAAAATTTCTATGACTTCAAGCTTGCTTTTGTTTTTGTTATTTTCGCTCCAAACCTTGCCACTCCACGAGCCACCTTGGTTTATAGTCTCTATGATCTGGTGTTTTATATCGCTTAAGCCTTGCTTTATAAAGGTGATATCTTTTAGATATACGCTATCTTTTGCGCCCGCACTTTCAAAAAATGCGTCATTTGCATCAATGACCCTCATCTCCTCATCAAGCAAGACGACCTCTTCTTTGCTAAATGAGAAAATTTTTGCAAGCAGGTCTTGGCAGACAAAGAAGCTATCTTCTAGGCTAAGGTCTCTTAATGTGCCTTTTATCAAGCTTACTTCGCCAAATTCGTCGTATTCAAGCGCTTTTGCCCTTAGTCTAAAGTGTAAAATTTCTTTATCTATGCTATAAAGTTTGATATCTTTAATGTAAGTTTGAGTGTCTCTTATACTCTCAAAAAAGCTATAAAAACTATCAAATTCATCAACAAAGACCGACTTTGCCTGCTCGAAATTTAGAGTGCTTTGCGTGCCAAGAACCTTGCTTAGCTCGTCTGAGATATTAAGCATGTCGCTTCTTTTATCCCAAGTAAAGACATTTGCCTCACTCGCCCAAAGCAGCGCCTTGCTCTCTTTGCTTTGTTTTTCAAATCTCTCTTGAAGCTTTAACATATCGCTAAGATCGGTAAATGAGTAGATGACCTTTTGCTCGTCTGCATCGATAAATTTAGCCTTTATCTTAAATGGAGTTTTCTTGCCATAAGCGTTTGTCATATTTGCTATGAAATTTAGCTCTTCATTTTTAAAGCTTGCTTGCAAAAAGGCTTTTTTGCTTGCTAGCACGGCAGCTTTAAAGCTATCAAAGTCCTCGCTTGCGATGATATCTTCTAAATTTATGAGACTTTGGCTTTGGACATTAAAAATTCTCTCGACATTGTTTGTGCTTTGGATGATCAAAAATGGCTCTTTTGCTGAAGCGATAGCGATAACATTTGGCGATAAAAAGACGTAGCTTTTGATGATATCGTTATTTTTTTGCGTCATCTTTTCTTGGGTGATATCCTTTATAAGTATGAAATTTAGCCTTGTGTTTTCTAGCTCAAAGCTACTTTGAGTTACTAAAACATCGATGATTTCACCATTTTTACGCCTTAGCTTAGCCTCGTATGATAGATTATTGTTGATAGCATTTTTTCTATCTTCTGCTAAATTCTTAGACTCATCTTCAAGAAGTTCTTTTATATTTAGATCTGCTACATCATCTTTTTTGTAGCCTAGTTTTTCTAAAAGAGCGTTGCTAATGTCCGTGATGACGCCAGTATAAGCGTCAAAGACCACGATCTTTAAAAAGCTCTTTTCAAAGACATAGCCAAATCTACTCTCGTAGCTTTGTGCCGTCTCGTAAGCTTTATCTCTATCTTCGTAGAGTTTTTTGATGCTGTTATTTAGTAAGATAAATTCTTTTACGTCAAAGTCCTCATCAGTTGGCTTGCTTTTATCTGTCGCAAAAAGAGTGATCCTGGTAAATGCAGAGAGAATTTTGTCTTTCATATATGAGTTGTCGCGTAGCCAAAGTATGCTAAATGCTACAAAGCAGAAGAACGAAAGCACGACTAGAACTAGCTGGATAAAGATCTGAAGCTGCCTACTAGAGCCTGTTATGACAAATAGTTTTTGCTCCTCTAGGTAGCTGATCTTATAAAAATTCATATCCTTTAGTATAAAAATGATCTTGTCAGCTTTAAACTCGCCACCTTGCGAGATGTATTTGTTAAAGTCCTCTTTTATAAATTTTCTATAAAACTCATCTCTTGAGAGGTTGCCATCTTTATCGACCAAAAAGACGTATGCGGCCAAATTTTTGTTATAGCCTGTATCGACCCTATTTTTTAAAAGGTTTGGATTTAACTGGGCGAGAATTTTATTGCCATTTTTTAGCCCGTAAGCTATGTAGATATCTTTAAAGCGTCTATTTTTGTAAAATCTATCAGAGAGCCTAAACTCGCCTGCTTTGATATCTGAAAACCACGAGATATCGTAGTTGTGTAACTCAAAAGCACTGTCAAATTTACGCTCGTAAAGCAAGGAGTTATCTTTTGCTATCACGTAAAAAGCGGCGTAGAATTTACTTACAACAGTATCTTCATAAAATGGCTCTACGCCGTTTGCTATGAGTCTTGCCTTTGTGGTGATATTGTCTTTTACCTCTACAAATGTATTGACGATATTGTTTCTAGTGATTAAATTTAGCGTTGAAATTTCATATTTTATATCGTTTATGCCAGCAAATATGACAAAAAGTGCAAGAAAGATGAAGGCAAAAAGAAGTAGTGCTATCTTTACATAGAACCTCTTAAAAATCTGCAAAACTGGTTTAGCGCTATTTTTTTGCATTAAATTTAAGCCTCGCTTTTTAAAACTAGCCATGATTTTAACGCAAATTTACTTTTTTTAGCTTATAAAATGCCTTTTTGTTTAAATTTAGAGAGATCACAGGGCGTTTTGCCCCGTGACTTAGTATATCCAAGTAACTACTTCAGCTCTTTGTCTGCGGTATTTTTCTGGCTGTGGGTTTAAGCGGTAGCCAAATGGCACTACGATAGCCACTCTTTTTTCGCTCTCATCAAGACCTAAAATTTCATTTAAAGCGTGTCTGTCAAAGCCTTCCATCGGGCAGCTATCTATGCCAAGGCTAGCGGCTGCGTTCATCATATTTGTCGCAGCTATCATGCACTGCTCGTGTGACCACTGAAAGGTTAGCTCATCGTCATTTTTAAAATTTGATAGTAGAAAAAATTTCTGCCTTGCAGCGATAGCTTCAATATTTTTGTCGTCTCTTCTAGCGATCATTTTATCGATATAGCTACTACCAACTTTTACCTCTTTGATCTTTGCTAAGATGACAACCAAATGCGAGCAAGAGGTGATCTGCACTTGGTTCCACGAAACAGCTTTTATCTTCTCTCTAAGTTCTTTGTTTTGCACGACCAAAAAGTCCCACTGCTCAAGCCCAGTCGAGCTTGGGCTTAGTCTGCCAGCCTCTAGGATAAAGTCAAATTCGCCAGCGCCGATCTTTTTGCTCTCGTCAAAAATTTTGCAAGCGTGACGAAATTTTAAAATTTCAAGATAGTTCATCATATCTCCTTTGTTAAATTTCTTGACATTATAAAGCGACTAGGTAAATTAAAAGAAATTTAGCCAGACTTTAGCTGGCTTTAAAATAGGCTAAATTTAGCCTAGAGTTAGTTTAAAAATATATCAAACTCGCCTTTTTGGATAGTTTCTGCGATGATGGCTGAGTGCTCATAGCCAGCCTCTTTTAGGCGTGATAGGGCTAAGCTTGCATCGTTCTCGCTAACAGCTATCAAAAGTCCGCCAGAGGTTTGCGCATCAAAAAGCAAGATATCAGCCTCTTTGCTCACAAAATGCTTTGCAAATTCACGGTTTTTGTAGCTTCCCTCTGGGATGATGCCCATATCGGCAAATTCTTTTGCACTTGCGATCACTGGCACATCTTTTTCAAAGACTTTAAAGCTGATCTTGTCGTTTAACATCTCACTTAAATGCCCTAAAAATCCAAATCCAGTCACATCGGTAGCAGCATAAACCTTGATGTCACTTAGCGCTTTTAGAGCGTAGAAATTTAGCTGAGCCATGATGCCTGCGACCTCATTTATTTGCTCCATGCTTAGTAGATCAGCCTTGATCGCTGTGCTTAAGATACCGCTACCAAGAGGCTTTGTGAGGATCAAAACATTACCAACTTCTGCTGTGTTATTTGCCCAGAAATTTTTAGGATTTACCTTGCCAGTCGCACTTAGCCCATAATACATCTGCTGTGTCTCTATCGTGTGTCCGCCAACGATGACGCCGCCACACTCTCTTACTTTATCGGCTCCTCCTTGCAAAATTTCACCCAAAATTTCAGGCGCAAGGTTGCAACTATCAAAGCCTACGATGTTTAGAGCGTTTATCACCTCGCCGCCCATCGCAAAGACGTCGCTTAGGCTGTTTGCAGCAGCGATCTGACCATAGATAAATGGATCATTTACTACTGGCGTGATAAAGTCAAGCGTCTGAACAAGCGCAAGATCGTCTGAGAGCTTAAAAACGCTCGCATCTTCGTTTGAGCCGATGCTTGAGAGCAGGTCTGGATGAGATAAATTTAAACTACTAATCGTTTTGTGAAGACCCGACGGGTCAAGCTTAGCAGCTCAGCCAGCGGCTCTAACAAACTGCGTAAGCTTTTTGTCGTGATAGATCATAGTTTGATTTGCTCGTGAGTTGAGAGTATGTCGATGATCTCATAGGCGTTTGAAATTTCGCCAACTGCAAGATCGCTCACTAGTTTATAAGCCTCCAAGCAGCTTCCGCAGCTTAAAATTTGAACGCCAGCAGCTTCAAGATCTTTAAGTGGCTTAAAGCTTGGATGTGCGCGGTTTGTGGTCATCTTAACGGCGTTATTTACGCAGATGATTATCTTTGGTTTTTTCTCTACTTGAAGAAGTGCGCCTAGAAATTTTGATAGCAAATTTATGCCAACTTCGCCGCTACCTGCGCGCTCTTCGTTTAGATAGAGCACTTTTTCATTTTTTGGTGTTATATCGCAGACAAATTCGTCAAAATTTGTAAGCTCAAGTGCGCTTTTGCCCTTGATGGCTAAAATTTTAGTCTCATTGCCGTTGCTTTCTAGGCTAAATTCTATATTTTGATTTTTTAAAAATCTTGAGATATTTTCTTTTGGAGCTAGGGCATTTACGATGATCTCTAGGCTCTCTCCCTCGTTTAGGCCCTCAAGCGCGTTTTTAGTCATGATGACTGGTTTTGGGCACTCTAAATTTCTGCAATCAATTGTTCTTGTCATTGTTTTTCCTTTGTGATTAGTATTTCAAACCTTGAAACTGATTTTGGATTATAGCTAAAAAATATTAATTTTTTAAAAGGATTTGTGCTGTGAAATTTGCTATAAAAGAGAGTTTGACCCTGCGTAAGTCGCAAGGTCAAGGTTGATTATTTTAAATTTGTGTAAGATTTTTCGTAGTCAGATACTGGAATCTTGTTTTTCTTAACAAGCTCTTGATACCAGTAGTGGTGAAGTACATAAACCTCTTCTTCTTCTTTGTATCCAGTGACCATTGACCAGATAGCGCCATGTATAGCGATCGCAGCCATATAAATATGAACTAGGAAAAATACCGCACAGACGATGCCAAGGCAGTTGTGGATAACTACGCTATATCTTAAAAGATCGATTTGAGAGATACCAAACCAACTAGCAACCGCTGGCTCTTTAATATCCATGAAATACATGATCGCACCAGTGATGATCATCACGATACCACCAGGGATAGCGATCCAGTACCATGCCTTTTGACCAGCGTTAAATTTACCAGCAGGAACTGGTTTTTTCTTCTTTGATAGATAACCACCAACTATCATCATCCATCTGATGTCATAAACAGCTGGAAGCATTCTGATAGTCCAAGCAAATAACATAGGAAGCACAGAAATAGCAAATATAATAGTCGCTATATCGTGCAAGTATCTACAGAAACGCACAAATGTGCCACCACCAAGCTCTGCACCCCACATGATGATGATGCCAGTTGGCACTAAGATGATCCAAGAGATCGCAGCTAAGCCGTGAGCTATACGTTCGATCAGTGAAAACGCAAATACTTTTTTGCCATCGTGACTAAAGTGTTTTGGTCCGATGATCAAGAAGTGTAGCACGAACGCGCCGATAACAGCTAAAATGATAGAAAGTGCAGTTATCGCGAAGTAGTCGTTGCCTTGTATAAAAGTAAATATCGGGCCCCAGCCATGCTCATAAGGCTTGATATTTTCTATCCTCTGTGCTGCCCAAATGGTGCTGTCAAATTGATTGACGCCAGTTGGTCCTTCAATGGCCATTGCCGCAACGGACAATGTAAAAAGTAGAGTAAGAATTCTCGTCATTTTATTCCTTTATTTGCTAAAGCTTAAATGATTTAAGCTTTGGTTAAATATGCTAAAATCACACAGCTATGCCGTTTTGCGGCTATTATATCAGAGCTAATCACAAGCAAACCTTAGCAAAAAAGATTACTAAAAATTTTATAAAAAATATTTAAGTTTTGTTAATTTTTATCGTTTTTTATCTGAAAAATTAGCTAAAATAAAGCCAAATTTTAGCCGAAAAAGGACCGCACTATGCATCTTTTTTGCCTTATATTTGATGACTACGAGACGCTTGATCTCATGGGACCAGTGGAGTTTTTAGCAAGGGCGCCTGAAATGAAGATAAGCTACGTCTCGTTTGATGGCGGGATGAAAAGAAGCAAGCAAGGCTTTTTTATAAAGTCCAAAAAGCTTAGCAAGATGCCAAAAGAGAGCGTTTTGCTACTTCCTGGAGGTCAGGGCACAAGGGTACTTGTAAATGATGGCGAGTTTATTTTGAGACTTAAAGAGTGCGTTTTAGCATCTCAAATTTGCCTAAGCGTATGCACTGGCTCGGCGCTCATCGCTCGCACCGGAGAGCTTGACGGCTTAAGGGCTACTTCAAATAAAAGGTCACTCGAGTGGGTAAAAAGTTGCGGCGAAGCTGTAAAATGGCAAGAGCGCGCCAGATGGGTGAGGGCAGGTAAATTTTACACAGCTTCAGGCGTGGCAGCTGGTATGGATATGGCGCTTGGATTTATCAGTGATCATTTTGGCAAAGAGCTAGCCCAAAAGATCGCAAACGAGACCGAATACAACTGGCAAAAAAGCTCAAAGATAGATAAATTTGCCAAAATTTATGGGTATTAAATTTAGGGTGGCTCGCAGTTTTTATTAAAAAGTATAAATTTACCAAATTTTGTGATGTGGTTTTAAATTTTAAAAAACAAAAAATATTTTGTTAAAAGAGCGCTAAGATAAATTTATGGATAGCAAATTTAAGC
>CABPVN010000001.1:454989-463312 GCA_902460825.1 Campylobacter concisus | reverse complement strand
GCATTAAAATACCCTCAATAAAATAGTTCAAGATAAATTTTGTAGATAATAAATTTAAATTAGTTTGGAGTTCGTAATCTGGCTTTAAATTTCTCAAATTTAGAGAATTTAAATCTTGAAAACGAAAATAGCTTCAAGATAAATTTTTAAATTTAAGTAGTTCAAGCTGTTTTTAGAAATTTGCAAGCCAGATAAATTTGACCTAAATTTAAAAAGCCAAATTTACCTTCAAAAACTCAGCCTAGTTTCTGCGCCTATACTCTTCGTATCCAAATTCACGGATCATCTTTATCTCGCCATTTTCTTTTAAAAGTAGCAGATCAGGCAGTTTTATGCCGTTAAATGTCGTGTTTTTAACGATGGTGTAGTGAATTTGATCTTCAAATATGACGCGGTCGCCGATTTTTAGCTCGCTATCAAATTTATACTCCGCATCGCCCGCTTCAAGTCCCACTATATCGCCAGCTAGGCAGGTATTGCCGCCAAATCTATAAGCAAATTTGCCATTTTCACTCTCGCCTCTAACGGCTGGGCGGTAAGGCATGAGCACAGTATCTGGCATGTGCGCCTCGGCTGAGGTGTCAAGGATGGCGATATCTTTCTCGTTGTGCACGATGTCAAGTACGCTGCTTATCAAAAAGCCAGTCTGCCAGCCCACCGCTTCGCCTGGCTCCAGATAGACCTCTACGCCGTATTTTTCGCGAAAGCGCCTAATTATCTTTATAAGCAGCTCCACGTCGTAATCAGCCCTCGTGATGTGGTGACCGCCGCCCATATTTATCCACTTCATCTTTGGTATAAACTCACCAAATTTCTCTTCAAACGCCTCCAGCACGGTCTGCAAGCTGCTAGCACTCTCCTCGCAAAGCGCGTGAAAATGAAGCCCTGTGATGCCATCAAGAAGCTCTGGCTTAAAATTTGCTCTCGTGATGCCAAGCCTGCTAAATTTACCGCATGGGTTGTAGCTGTCAGTTGGCGCTAGTGAGACCTCTGGATTGACCCGCAGGCCGCAGATGATGCCATTTTGCAGGGCAATGCCTTTAAATTTTTGCCACTGAGCAAAAGAGTTAAATGTGATGTGCTTTGAAATTTTTAAAATTTCATCAAAGTCCTCATCTTTAAAGGCTGGGCTATACGTGTGGATCTCGCCTTTTACGTATTCGCTCGCAAATTTTGCCTCGTGAAGCCCACTGCAAGTAGCTCCATCAAGATATGAGCCCACTATATCCATCACTCCGCTAAATGCAAAACCTTTGAGCGCTACTAAAATTTTAGCTCCGCTTTGCTCTTTTACATACTTTAAAAGCTCTAAATTTTTACGAACTTTTGCCTCTTCGCAGACGTAGGCTGGGGTTTTTATGCTTTTTAAAATTTCGTTCATCTTCTATCTCTTTTGTAAATTTTCAAATAAGTATATCTAAATTTATTTTTAAGTAAAATCAGCAAAAATTTCAAAGGATAAAATGTGGTAGAGATCGAATTTCTTGGGCCTATCGGGCTTGAGAGTATAAAAGTAGAGGCAAAAAATTTAGGCGAGGTAAAAGCGGCTTTAAGCGAGAAAGAAGAGCTTAAAAAGTGGCTAAATATCTGCGCTGTAGCTGTAAATGACGAGATCGTAAGCGATATAAATTTCGCTCTTAAATCAGGCGATAAAATTTCTATCTTACCGCCAGTTTGTGGAGGCTAAGATGCAAATTTATAATGGTAGCTTGGACGTTCAAAGCATCACAAATGAGTGGTATGATAAATTTAAAGATAAAAACTGCGGCGCGCTCATCACTTTTGTGGGCATAGTAAGAGAAGAGAGCGGTATTTCGGCGCTTAGCTTTGATATCTATGAGCCGATCCTTAAAAAATGGCTAGATGCTTGGCAGGAGAGAGCCAAAAAAGAAAATGCCTACGTGCTCTTTGCTCACTCAAAAGGCGACGTGCCAGTGCATACGAGCTCTTATGTAGCAGGTGTAGTAAGCCCTCAAAGAAAGGTCGCGCTAAGGCTTATAAACGAGTTTGTCGAGGACTTTAAGGCAAATGCGCCGATCTGGAAATACGACGTGATAAATGGCGAGAGAATTTACGCCAAAGAGCGTAGCCAAGCGATAAATGGCGCCGGACTTTTGGCATAAAAGGGCAAAAATGATAACCAAAGAGAGTAAAAAAGATGTTTTTTGGGCGCTTGCCTTTGGGCTTGGGCTCTTTGTCTTTAGCGTCGCTAGCTACTTTTATCTTGATCTTGGCACGCCGTCTCTTTTTGGCATCATCGTTGGCGCCGTTTCAACCTTTTTTTGCGTGAGAAAAATTTTGCAAAACAACTTTTTTGAGATAGATGATGATGGATTTGTCATCACAAAAGGCTCAAAAAATATTAAATTTTTCTTCAAAGATATCGATGAGATCGCTATTAAAAGCTTTGGCGATAAGAAAAAGGTCGATGCGCTAAGTGTTAAATTTAGAAAAAATCGCCTCGATAGAGATGCTTGCTTTGGACTAGTTCAGGCACTTGGCGATGATATGATCGTTATTTTTGACAGATACGAACTCTCACAATTTACACTTTCAAAAGAGCTTCGAGATAGGCTCGCTAAATTTAAAGATAGGGCGTAAAAGCTATTTAATTCGTATAACTTTCAAGTTTTTCGTGGTCGATGATGAGAAATTCGTGCGGTGTGATCTTTCTGATGATGTCGTCTTTGATAAGCTCATTAAAGGCTGTTGAGGCGCTTTGGCGCTTGAGGCCAACAAAGCTTGAGAGCACTTTTAGAGAAAACGGCAAAAATACATATCGGTAGCCATTTTGTTTTAGATCTTGCTCATTAGCAAGCTCGATTAAGAAATTTGCTATCCTGCCCTTTGCGTCCTCAAAAAGTATCGACTTTGTGATCTGGCGCTGCACGATGATGGTGTTTAGCGTGGTTGTTAGGATCTCGTTCGCGGCTTTTTGATTATGTAAAATTTCACCTATTTTATCCAGTCTAATGACGTAAATTTGGGCATCTTCAAGCACTTCAAATGCGCAGTTGTCATCGAGTATGGCGATGTTGTTTTTTTCTAAATGATAAAGGATAAATTCCTCACCATCTTCAAAAAATGAGAGCTTTGCTGAGCCGGTTTTTAAGATGATGATCTCGATATCTTCGGTGTAGATTGTGCTTGTTTTTGGCAGCTCTTTAAACTCAAATTTCTCCAGCTCATCTTGTGTTAAGATATCTAAAATATGCGTTTGTAAAAGCCCTAAGCGTGATTTTTTCATCTTTCTCCCAAAAAAGTGTAAGGGCTGATTTTACTTTATAAAGCATTTAAATAAGTTGAAATTTCTCTTTTTTGGTGTTACTTTTTTTCAAATTCTTTTAAAAATAGTGATAAATTTAGGGGGTTTGGCTGCATAAATTGCAACCAAATTTTAAAAGCCGTGGAGTTTTTTTAGCTTCTCATCTATCGGTTTTTTGTGCCCATCTTTTGTCACACTGACATAGGTCGCAGTCGCACTTGTGACGTGTATAGTCTCTCTAAAACCGCCATCATTTAGTCTAAGTGCAGTCACTTCTATCTGCGTTGTTATCGATGTTTTGCCAACTGCGATGATCTTTGCGTAGCAGCTTAGCACGTCGCCAACAAAGACTGGTTGCTTAAATATGATCTCTTTCATCGAAATCGTCACAACTCGCTCAGGTGAAATTTCTCTAGCAGCCTGAGCGCCTGCAAGGTCTATCTGACTCATTATCCAGCCGCCAAAGATATTGCCAGCTGAGTTTGTATCTTTTGGTAGCATTACTTGCTTGATGCGAGGCTCGCCAAAGTCCTTTAAAATGTCCATTTTTTGCCTTTTAGATTTTAAATTTTTAGTAAATTGTAGCAAATTTTAATGGCTTTATGCTAAAATCCTGCAACTTTAAGGGATGAAAATATGAATGATTTTAAAAGACTAAACGAACTTACAAAAGAGCAAAAATCCAAGCTAAACGCTATTTATAAAAATTTAGATGACAAGATCATAGCTGATGCTCTGAAAATTTGCGCCCTTGCTGGCACGCCGAGCCAAAAACTAGCCCTTGCTAGAAGGATAGTTGATCTTAAAGTTGATCCACTTCAAAACGAGCTAAAAAAGCTAAATTTGGGCGAGGACGAGCAAAAACGCGTGCTAAATTTGATCTACGGCTACGTTAGAAATTTATATGAAAATTTACACTCAAAGCTTATAAAAAAAGCACGTGATGAGCAAATTTTAGACCCATTTTATCAAGCTTTTGTAGAGGCTATGCATGAGCTTGGGCTTAGTCTAAATGTGTGGCAAATTTCATGGCAAGATAAGATAATAGATACCACAAATAAAGAGTTTGAAGCTAAATTTAAAGATTTAAGTGAGGCAAATGAGTTTATCACTAAAAACGGCTTATTTCAGTGTGACGCTAACGGCGTAAGGGCTGATAGAACGTATGGCGCAGTTTGCAAAGAGGGCGAGAAATTTAGCTTTTTACCTTACGCGCTTGCCTTTAAAGATGAGATTAGAGAGCTTAAAAAAGTCTTTGCAAAAAATCTTGAAAATTTAAGAAATTTAGCTCAAAATGACGAGCAAAAATCCTACGTAAAATACCTTGAAAAGCTACAAAACGCCTTTTGTGAAGAGGACAATGCTAAAGTGATAAACGCTTGGCAAGAGGCCGAAATAGCGTGGATGGATGTAAAAGGCGCGCTTCAGCCAGGCCACCCGCTAGAGTACTACGAGGATGCCTACACGCACGCGGTTGCGCTGGAGTGGGACATCAGGCTGGTTGATAGCGAGGGCATTGACGAGCTTAAATTTAAAGAAAAAGTGACAAAAACTTACAAAAGCGTTTGTGAAAAGATAAAATTTGATAACGCCGAGACAAACAAGGCAGTTAGCGAAAATATCGCTAGAACGCAGCTTTATATAAGTGTGCCGATGATCTATTACGCAGCGGAGCTAAACGGGCTTTTTAGCGCTCAGGTCGTGCCAAATGATGAGAGTGTTAGCGCAAAATGCGGCAAGAAAATTTTTGCTTTTGTAAATCACGTCTATGAGGGCGCAAAGGCAAAGCCTTTTATGAAGCTTGGAGCTGAAATTTTTAGCAAGGAATTTTTGGATTTTGGCAGAGAAATTTTATTTTTAAAGCCAAAAATTTGGAAAAAAGTATATGAAATTTCAACGATCGGCCATGAGTTTGGCCACATCCTCTTTATCGGGCTTGATACTGAGATGAGCATGAATAAAAGTGGCGTCTTTAAATTTATAGAAGAGTACAAGGCGACGACCGGTGGGTTAGTAAATTTCTTCTTGCACGAAGAGGCGGAGTATAAAATGGCCGTCTTTCACGAGCTAATAGCTCGCGCGGTTGGGCTTATCGCGTGGCGAAAGGTCGATGAAGTTAGGGCTTATTACTGCGAAGGGCTCATACATCTTAGCCTGCTTTTTAGGGCTGGAGTGCTTAAATTTGACGGCAAACTAAGCGTGGATATGAGCGAGCAAGCTTACGCTAAATTTAAAGAAATTTGTTTGCAAAACTACTTCGATCTAGCGCAAACATACGCTAAAAAAGCTGATGCGAGCACATTTTTGGAGAAATTTTGCCAAAAAGATGAGCAGAGTTATCTGCCAAAAGATGAGGAGTGCAAGAAATTTGTTGAGCATTTTTACGCTAGATACGAGGCTATCGGCAACGATGTCGATGATAGCGGCGAGTGGCAAAGGTGGCAAAAGCTAGCCCAAGAAGCGGAGAGTGGCCGTGCTTGATAGGATAACAAATTTTCACAACGGCTCGTTTTTATTTATATTTGCCCTGATTATTGCTTATTTTTTTGCTATTTATCTGGGTGATCAGTTTTATCTGACAGCTATATCGGTCGGCACTGATGTAGTGATCGCCTTGTTTTTGTTCTTTTTCTTAAAAAGTAGTAGAAATTTAAACTCATACTGGACCTATATATTTTTAGCTATCGCAAGCTGGGCGCTGGCTGATATCCTTTTATTGCTTTATGATAGATCGCTTCTTATGCCAGGAAACATCTCCCGCACGGATCTTATGCAAATTTTATATTTGATCCCATTTTTTATGTTTCTTGTATCTGCTATTGCTTTTTTTGCAAGAATTTTAAAAAGAGTGATATGGCAGCAAGTCGTGGTAGATGCGCTTGCTTTGATGCTTATTACGGTTAGTTTTTTTTGGTTTGTAATTTTTGATAGAAGTCTAGCAGTGGTGCTTAATAAAGAATTCGTGACTAGTCTTTCATACATCATAATGGATATTTTTATCTTTTGCTTTGTCTTTGTTGTCGCATTTTCACTAAATTTTGTATCAAAAAAACCAGTTTTTAGCTATAAAAGAGTTAGCCTACTTTTATATCTATTAGCCTTGCTTATCATTTGCATTTGCGACGCATACTACTCATCAAAGGCCTATTTGACGCATAGCGGCACAAATGTTCATTACGAGTTTTTCTTTAAAGTTGCATTTTTTATTATATTTGTAGCTTGCTTACACCTAAAGGAAAACGAGGCAAATATCAAGATAAGAAGCTATAGAAAAGACTATACAAGGGCGCTTATATATAAATTTGTCACCTTGCTTTTCATCTCTTTGCTTTTTTTGGGAGCTGCTAATACCGATAAAATTTACTCAGTTTGGATAGTTTTTCTACTTATGGTTTTGCTAGCCTATGCAGCGCTAATTTATAGTATCTCAAGCACAGTTGCTATGAGGGATCTGGCTAGATCTGAAAGGCATATCATCGCTAAACTAGATGAAGAGATCCAAGATAGTCTAAGAGAGCTTGAAGAGAAAAACGAGCGCTTAAGGCAGCTTAGTGAATTTGACTCACTCACTGGGCTTTTAAATAGGCAGTCATTTTTAAGCAAACTTTCAGAGATGATAAAGACTAAAGCGCTTGGCGAGAAGATAGATATTTATAGCATCGACATCAACCACTTTAAAGCTATAAACGATTCATACGGTCACTACGTGGGCGATGAGGTGCTTTTAAAACTTTCTAAAAATATCAAAGCTATCTTGCCAGAAGGTGCTATCATCTCAAGGTTTGGCGGTGATGACTTTATGATAGTTTTAAAGCAAAAAAATGAGGGGCATTATAGAGAATTTTTATACTATCTGTTAAACATCATAGCCGAGCAAATCTCAGTTGGCGACTATAAGATAGCTCTTGGAGCAAAGGTTGGCGTTAGCTCAACGCAAACAAGTGAAATTTTAGCTGATGATCTCATCATGCAAGCTGGAGCCGCACTTGATGCAGCCAAAAGAGATGTCAATACAAAATATGTCTTTTACGATGATATAAAAGAGATCATTCAGGAGAAAAACTACATAGAAATTTTGCTAAATTCTATGAATTTTGATGAGGAATTTAGCCTAAATTTTCAGCCGCAGTATCTACTAAATGGTAAAAAGATAATAGGCGCTGAGGCTCTTATAAGGTGGAACTCTCCGGTAAAAGGCTTTGTAAGTCCGGCTAAATTTATCCCAGTAGCAGAGCAAAGCTCTATCATAAATACAATAGGAATATGGGTGGCAAAAGAGGCCATAAGGCAGATGAGCTACTGGAACAAAAAGTATGGCATCAGCCTAAAAGTAGGCATCAACATCTCGCCAAAACAGGTTGATAATGTAAATTTTGCATCGGATATCTTTGGCTATGTCGAAGAATTTGGCATGGATCCAAAGTGCGTTGATATCGAGCTTACAGAGGCAAGCCTCGTCAATGCCGAAGAGATCATGCAAACAGTCTTAAAGAAATTTTCAGATAAAGGCATGAGCATCTCGATCGATGACTTTGGCACCGGCTTTTCATCGATGAACTACATCAAAAAGTATCCGCTAGATAGGCTAAAGATCGCAAAAGAGCTAGTTGATAATATCGCTATAAATGAGATCGATAGAGACGTTGTAAAAAGCGTTATAACTCTAGCTAAAAATATCGAGCTAAAGACGATCGCTGAGGGTGTTGAGGATGAAACTCAACTTGAAATTTTAAGAGAGCTAGGCTGCGATGAGATACAAGGTTATTTCTGGGGCAAGCCGATGAATGCTAAAGACTTTGAAGAGCTCATAAGAAGCACGCTTGATCACATCTAAGCTTGTAAATTTACAAGCTTAGCTCATAACGCTTTTGTAGTCTAAATTTTCAAATTTTAGTATTGGTTTTTTGGCATTTTTGGCTAATAGCTGGATCGTTTGCAAGCTCTCGCTACTCTTTGGGATGATGAGGTAGATTTTTTCATTTATAAAGATGACAAAGATATTTTTAAGCTCGTAAATTTCACTTACATCTTTTATGTCAAAAATTTCATTTTCTTTTG
>CABPVN010000001.1:440335-454712 GCA_902460825.1 Campylobacter concisus | reverse complement strand
AGCTATAATAGCCTCCGTAAAAATCATAAAAACATTTATAAAATACTGTTTTCTAGCCTTTTTTGAGAAAAATAGATTAAATGCTTGGTAGTCTATTAAATTTTCTCCAGATAAGACGATATTACATTTCATAATAAACCTTAAAGAAAAATTTGCAAAATTATAACTAAAAATAAGGTTTGAAACAGAATAAACAATGGAGAGAAACATTTTTTTTACGTCAAATTCGTCACTTATCGTAAGACAAAAGCAAATTTTCTATGCCGTTATAGCTCTTTTTATATTTTCTCAGTTTGCCGGCATCTTAAACTATAAAATTTTTGAAAATTTGTTGATATTTTTGGGCTTTGGTCTTGTAGTTCTTGGTATCTACATCTCTATGAATAGATCAAAGCTTAAAGCTATGCACTGGCTTGCTGCATGCTTTGGAGTCTTTATCTGGACCATTATTGATGCCATTAGAAGTGTCAATGAAGACTTTCTTTTAAGAAGCAAAGAGCAAATTTCTTATCTTCATTTTTTTGATCTACTCCCTATGTTTTTACTATTGGCCGCTGTTGGTATATTTTTTGTGGTCAAATTTATAGCTAGCGATAAAAAGATCATAGTTCTAGCCGATAGCTTTAACGTTCTTTTGCTAGTTTTCACGCTTGCTTATTGTATTGTTGGGGATATGGGTGATTTTGATATATTGATCCATCCTAAAAGCCCTAGTGAGCTTGCTGCTAGCATTGCTATTTTTGTAAATTTGTCTATTTTATTTATTACTCTTAGTGAAATTTTTAATAGCAACCATCTTTATATTAGACATAGTGGCTTTTTCTTGATAATCGCAAGTGCGATTTTTACGCTATTAAATTTATATGTTTTTTATAATGAGCTTATAAACAAAGGGCATGATTTTACTCTGCACTCTATCTACCTTGTGCCATTTTTTCTCTTGATGCTTGGAGCTTTTTACCTAAGGGGTGATAACAAGCGTATAAGCGCAGCAGATGTTGGCATAAAAACAACATCTAAGCTCGTGCCTATTATCTCAGCTGCACTAATACTAATAAAAACTGACCTCTCATCTTATGTTGATCTGCTTATAATTTTTGTTGTTGTAGCTGGGGCGGTTATTAGCTATTTTATGAAAGTGCTTGATCAAAGCGAAGAGATATATAACGCAGAGCAAAATTTACATGATGCTAAAAACAAAGAGAAACACCTAAAGACAAACGAACTTGAGATGATAAATTTAAGCTTAGAGGGTGTATCTGAAAAAGACTATCTAACCTCTCTTGGCAACAGAGACTCTTTGCTAAATGAGCTAAAAGGTATGTGTAGTGTTTTGGGCGAGAAGCAAGAGATCGCAGTTTATTATATAAATATAAGTCGCTTTAAAAATATAAATACATCTTATGGACATGAGGTTGGCGATAAAATTTTAAAAGCGATAGCAAAGCGCATACGTGAAGCGTGCAACAGACAAGAGGTCACCGCAAGGATCGGCGCTGATGAGTTTATCGTGCTTTCAAAAATGGAAGAAAATAGCCACACTAAACGCATGAAGCTTGGTATGGAGCTAAGAGATACGATAGAAAAACCTTTGCAAATAGATAAGTATCACTTTGCGATTAAGAGCGTCGTTGGTATCCACGTAGTAACAAGAGATAACATCAGCGATCCTAGAAATATCATCAAAAAAGCCGATATGGCGATGTACTACGCTAAGCAAAATCCAGCTAAAAACCCAATGGTTTATAATAATGAGATAGATAGCGAGATACAACAAAGCTCAAACATAGAGATAGCTCTTAAAAAAGCAAATTTACAAGAGGATTTTGAGGTATATTTTCAGCCGATCTATGACATTAAAAATTTAAAGATCATCTGCGTAGAAGCGCTACTTAGATGGCAGTCAAAAGAGTATGGGCAAAAAGAGGCTGGCGAGTTTATGGATATAGCTAGCTTAAATAGCGACATCTTAAATGACATCTGCACGCTTGCTGTCTCAAAAACAGTAGAGCAAGCCGTAAGGTGGCAAAACAAAAAGCTAAAAGTGCCAAAAATAAGCATAAACGTAGCGCAAATTCAAAGCACATCTGAAAAATTTGTAAATGAATTTATGCTAACTTTAAACTCACACCACCTAAATCCAAAGCAGTTTGAGCTTGAATTTAGCGAAGATATCTGGAAAAACGACCAAGAGACGCTTGATAAAATTTTCTCACTTTTAGAGAAAAATAGCATAGATGTTTGTATAGATGACTTTGGATCTGGATATACGTCGTTTGTCTATATCAGAAAGTATAAGATCGACCGCATAAAGATAGCAAATGACTTTGTCGCTCAGTCTGTGATAAATAAAAAAGATATGCAAGTAGTCGCTGCTATCATAAACATAGCAAAATCAATGAAGCTAAAAGTAACAGCAAAAGGTGTTGAAAGCCACGAGATAAAAGAGCTTTTAAAAGAGCTTAATTGTAATGAAATGCAAGGATATTTCTTATCTCGTCCGATGAGTGCGGAGGAGTTTGAGAATTCTTTAAGACAGAATTCTCACATGGTGGCTGATATTTAAATTTCAGCTTTTATCTCTTCGTTTGATTTTACGACCATGCCTGAGCCATGTATCACGCTTGGGATACAGCTTGTGCAGATATCAACCTCTTCGCCGTTTTTGTGAGCGTGGATGAAAACTGCATTTTTATCATCGCTGCTTTTTAGTCCGCAAACGTTGCAAACTACTAGATCTTTCTCTCTCATCTTTTCTCCTTTGAAATTTTGGGTGATTTTACATCTTGTAAGCTTGCATTAAGATGATTTGGGTCAAGCTTGTCGCTTAAGCATTAATTGTTTTTTGTTATAATCATTTAAAATTTAAAAGGTTTAAAAATGGATGAAAGAACTATTGTTTTAGAGATGTTAAAGATGCAACAAAGCCTAAATGATGAGACAAACGGGCTTGGTTGGGAAAATGGCTATACAAATAAAAACAAACTCATAAGCTGGAGGCGCTGCATATATATGGAGTGCGCTGAGCTTATCGACAGCTTTGCGTGGAAGCACTGGAAGAGCATAGATGCTAAGACTGATGAGCAAAATTTACGCATAGAGGTTGTCGATATCTGGCACTTTATAATGAGCCTAGCGCTGCAAATTTACAAGGCAAAGCAGCTTGGTGATGTTGAGACTTTAGCTGATGATATCTGCCAGTCAAGTGGCTTTAGCGACTATTGCAAAGAGCCATTAAAGGTCGAGGATGAGAGCATTTATGAGATCATGAACGACGTTGAGATGCTTATACATGAGTGCAGCGGCTTTGACTATGACATCTTTGATATTTTTAAAATTTATTTCTCAATGTCTTTAAAATGTGGGGTAAATTTATACTCGCTTTATGAGTGCTACATAGCTAAAAACGTGCTAAATCGCTTCCGTCAAAATAATGGCTACAAAGAGGGCAGCTATAAGAAAATTTGGAACGGACGCGAAGATAACGAAGTGATGAGTGAAATTTTATCAAATGGCGTTAGTAAGATCGATGAAATTTACGCCGCACTTGAGCGTGAGTACAAAAAGGTAAAATGATAAATCTTCTTAGACTTGGCTTTAAAGACTTTTTTACAGCCAAATTTATAACGCTATCTATCTTGCCACTTTGTCTTAGCATACTTTGCCTAGCTTGGCTAAGCATCTGGGGAGGTGGCGAGATATTTGATCTTTTAAGTGATGGCGCTAAAAACGAAAATTTCGCCTTTTTAGAGTCAAACTCGACGCTATCTTTTATAGCTATTAAAATTTTAAGTTTTAGCGCTACAAAGTGGATAGTTAGCATACTTTTTTACGTTCTAAGTACCTTTTTAACGATCATCATTAGCATCGTGATCGCCCTAATCGTAGCTGGCTTTTTAACGCCAGTTGTAGCCAAAGAGATAAACAAAAGGCACTACAACTACGTGCTTAAAAGCGAGGCTAGCATGGCTAGAGTGCTAAAGGTGATGATGGTTGAGATCATGAAATTTCTTGGGATCTTGCTCGTTTGCCTGCCACTTTTGTTTGTGCCGTTTGTAAATTTTTTCATCATAAACGTGCCGTTTTTTTACATCTACTACAAACTTTTACTCATAGATGTTGGCTCAAACACACTTGATAGCGATAAATTTGAGCTAGCGTTGCTTGAAGGCGGTGGGGTTAAATTTATTGCTTTTACACTTTTATTTTATCTCATCTCGCTTGTGCCGCTTGTGGGATTATTTTTTCAGCTTTATTTCGTGATAGTCTTGTCGCACCTCTTTTATCAAAGAGAGGCGCTAGTTAAAATTTAGAGCCAAAAGCTCTAAATTTAAGCGTAGTAAGATACTTTTTTGCTCTCATCAAGTAAGGTATCAAATAACCTTTTTGTCGCACTTAGTAGATTTTTATTTGCGTCATTTTTAGCTAAAAGTTCGTCAAACATCTTTAACATATTGTCATTTATGAAATTTTTGTGATCCAGATCTTTTGCGTCAGGCAACATCTGCTTGATTTTGTTTGAAAGCTCGCTTATGCTTTGGCTGCTACCTGCGATCTTATCGCCCTCTTTGACATTTTTCATAAACTCATCAACCTGTGGGCGAATTTGCTTCATCGCCTCTTCGATCTCTTTCATATCTTGCTCGTCTATGCCATTGCCTTTATAAGCAAACTCATAGCCGTATTCGTGCGTGAGAGTTAGACTTCTTTGGCTTGAAGTGCCATTTTTTTGACTTGAAAACTCTAAGTTTTTGTTGTCATACATAGAAAAGCTTATCTCATCGCCTGAGCTAGTCTTCATCGAAAAGCTCATATTGTTGTAGCTTCCTTGAGAGTAAAAATTTGTTTGCATTTTTAAATCCTTTTGAGGCTAAATCGGCAAATTTTTAATTTCATAAAGCAAAATTTTGTAAAATGCGTCAAAAAAGGACGGGCGATGTGTTGTTTTGGGACTAGGATCTTTTTGCTGATGCTTATCACTGTTTTAAGCTTCGTTTTTGCTAAGCTTTGGCCTGTTTTGCCAGTCGTTGGCTACTACTTGATACTTGCAAATTTGCTTGCCATTTTGATGTTTTCACTGTTTTTTAAAGGGCTTTTGCCAAGCTTTGTAAAGGTAAATGCGATCCACTATTTTTCGCTAATTGGTGGCTTTTTTGGAGCACTTTTAACGATGCTTGCTTTTAAAAAGGTTGCAAAAGATAAATTTACTTTAATAGAGCTCATTATTTTTACGCTTTGGGTGCTGATAATCGCCGTAATCATCTTTAAATTTCAAACCATTCTTGACATTTTTAGGGGAATTTAGATGGATGAGAGGATAGTTAAATTTTTAAAAAAGATGCATCTTGCAAGTGTTTGCGTCATTGATGATGATGGGCAGCCTTACGCTTTTAGCGCGTTTTACGCCTTTGACGAGCTAAAATTTTGCCTTTTGTTAGCTAGCTGCGATGAGAGCTCTCATGTTAAATTTTTAAAAAACTCAAAGCTCGTTGCTGGCACCATCGCTCTTGATACGAAGATCGTTGGCAAGATAGAGGGTGTGCAGTTTCAAGGAGCGATGAGTGAGGCTAGCACAAGTGAGCGAGAAATTTACTTTAAAAGATTTTTTTACGCAAAAGCGATGGATCCAAAAATTTGGTCTATAAGCCTTGAAAAGGTTAAATTTACGAGCAACACTCTAGGTTTTGGCAAGAAAATTTTTTGGAAAAAGTAGCTAAAAATCGCATAATATTTTCGTGTTAGCTTAAAAGATACTCTTTCTTAGGGCGTTCAGAATAACGCTTTTATGAAACGAAAGGTACATGTACCATATAAAAATTTTTTTTAAAATTTTTTACACAAAAGTTACACAAAATGCCTTTTTTAGGGGGAATTTTAAAAATATTAAAGTGTGATAAAAGAGTATTAAATAACTAAAAATAAACTTAAATTTACCCAAATTTTACTTAATATCCCCAGCCTCACTCTTATTATATAATCGCCAAAAAAATTATATAAGGAGAGTTTTATGGCTAAAGAAGCGGGTGTAGTAAAATCGCTAAGTGGCAAGGCGGTCGCAGTTGATCAAAACGGAAACGAGAGAGAGCTAAAAGTTGGCGACATCGTTTATATGGGTGAGAGTGTCAAAACTAGCGATGCAGCCGACAAGGTAACTATTGTTGCAAATAATGGCAAAGAGCTAACTGTACTAGGTAGTGACACGCTTTCTTTAAATCCAAATACGATAGGTGCTGAGGGCTTAGCTGATATAAGCGCTTTGCAAAATGCTATTTTAAATGGCGGTGATCTAACAAAACTTGAAGAGACTGCTGCTGGCGGTAATGCTGCTGCTGGTGGTGGAGATGGCGTGAGCCTTGGCGAAGCTAGATTTGCTGAGGGCGGTCACTACTCAAATATCAATGAAACTTATAGAAATTTAACCGATACAAACAGAGCTTTTGCCTCATACGATAGCCCAATAGGCGGCTACAATGATGGCAACGATGGTGATAATGGTGATAATGGCGCAAACGCTAATATAATCCCAGGTGCACCAACTGTTAAATTTATAAATGATATAAATGGAAACCACACTTTAAGCAGGGTAGAGCATGGAAATGATACAGATATAAATACATCTAAAGTTCTTATCACTGTACCAAATGACGGCACAGTAAGAGCTGGCGATATACTAAAAGTCACTGTAACTGATCCAAATGGTAATGAAACAACAACAAACATAACCATCACTCCATCTATCATAACTAATGGCTATCCAATAGATGCACCTGTAGAGCCAGGTAAAAACTCAAAAGTAGAAGCAAGCGTTACAAATTTCCAAGGTAACACTGGCGGTAGCAGTGAAGATCACGTAACTCCTACAAAATCAAGCGTAAGTGTTGAATTTACAGAAGATAGAGATAACGATAAATTTTTAACTTACACAGAAAACAACAATGACAGCAAACAAAATGAGTCACCAGTACTTATAAAAGTAAGTGATGTTATCCCTGGAGATAAACTTCACATTACACTAACAAAACCAGATGGTACTACTGAAACTAGAGAAGTTGCTATCGATCAAAATATAATTAATAATGGCTACAAGATAGACAATATGCCAGTTGCTGAGGGTAAAGCTTCAAAAGTAGATGCTTATGTTACTGATAGCACAAACTCTAGCACTTGGAAGAGCGATGTAGCAACCGATGATGTTACTCCAGATGTAAGACCAACTTTAACATTTACTGAAGACCACGATAATGATGGCGGTATAGATGACTGGGAAAATAGCAAAGATGGCAACTTTAGAAGCACAACTGTCGAAGTTACACTTCCAAAAGATGTTGTAGCAGGCGATAAAGTTGTCATAACTTACACTGATCCACTAACTAAACAAAATACAACAACAGAAGTGCCTCTTACACAAGCAGATGTTGATAACCATAAGGTAAATACATCTTTACCAGTTTTCCCTGATGTATGGAACTATGCAAGTGCTCATGTCGTAGCTGCAGATGACACACCAAAGAGTGCAGAGTCTAACAAAGATAATGTAATACCTATCGGTAGAAACATGGAGATAAAATTTATAGAGCAAGACACTCTTCATGAAATTTCAAGACAAGAGAGCATGGACGAGCATGAAGTAAATGAAACAACAGCTCTTATAAGACTTCCAAACAAAATAGATAATGGTGATATAGTTACACTTACTATAAACGAGCCTACAAATGGCGTTTATACAAGAAATTTCACTATAAATATGAATGATAAAGGTGAGGTAACTGGTATAACAGAGATCGGCAATGGCGGACAAAATTTCCCATTGACAAAAGAGAGCTTTAATCAATACTCATTTGAAGTACCAGGCTTTGATCTAAGAAATGGAAAAGATACCACTATCAAAGCTAGCATCACAAACATGACACCAGGCAGACATACATCTATAAATGAGCCAGAAGTTTCAGCTAGCTTAGAGCATGTAAAAGCACCTGAGGTTATCTTTGATGAGGCACATAACTCAAAAACTATGAGCAGAAAAGATTCAGCTAGCGACCATGATGAATTTAACACAACTGCAACTATCAAGATCCCTAAAAATGCAGTAGATGGCGATAGGATCGAAGTTAAGATCACTGAGCCACAACTTGATGGTACAACTAAAGATAGAACGCTTAAATTTAACGTTCATAAAGATGCTTCAGGCGTTAAGATAACAGATGAGCATGGCAATGATGTAGTAGTAAGCGACAACGGCTTTAAAATTTTTCATGTTGGTACATTAACAGGAGCTGAGACTAAAATTTCAGCTACTATCATCGATAAAGATGATGTTCAAAGTGCTACTGGAACAAATAGCGTAAGCGTAACAGAACTTGATGACTCTGGAATTTTCTTTGGTGAAGACGTTGATGCTAATACATCTATCACAAGAGATGAGAGTATGAAAGATCACGATCTTCATAAGACTGATCTAAAAATAAAAGTGCCAAATAACGTGATAACTGGCGACAAGATGATACTTGAGGTTAAAGCTGATGGCATCAAGACTTTAGACAAAGAATTTACTATCACAAGAAATGGCAATAGCATTACTCTAACAGATGGTACTAATACTATAACAGCTGATAGCGATAATAAAATCACAGTACCAGGCATAGTAATAGGCGAAGGTAAAAACACTGAAGCTCAGGCAACATTTACAGATGCTAAAGATCATGCAAAAACCATAGTAACAAACCACGCTACTCTTGAAAATCTTCACGATGATATGACTGTTATATTTAAAGAGGATGCAGACTTTAACGGAATTTTAAATAGAGCAGAAGCAAATTCGGATGGTGTTTTAGATAAAACCACAGCTACCATAAAACTACCAAGCAATGTTGTAGATGGTGACATCCTAAAGATAACTACAAGCATAGAAAATGGCGCACCAACTACTACAACTCATACTATCCACAAAGACGCTCATGGCAATATCACAGTAGATGGTCTAAATGTGGTTGGCAATAAAGCTGTTGAGTATACTGTGCCGCTTGAGGAAGATAAAAAAAGCAAGGTAAGTGCAACAGTTAGCGATGCAACAGGTGTTGATAAGGTAGAAGCTGGTAGTGATATCTTGCTTGATGCTGATGGTGATGGTAGTACAAATTTCTATGTACTTATCGATGAGGACAAAGATAGAAATGGCAAACTAAGCAGAGACGAGGCAAACTCAGATGGCAAGGTTAAAGAGACATCTGCAACCGTATCTCTACCAAGTGGCGATCTACATACAGGTGATACATTTACTGTAAAAGTAAATGGTGTGTCAACTACATATAAAGTAACTAGCAACAATAGCCACGTGCTAACTATAGAAGATAGACCTGGGCACAATGTGCCTTTAGCACCAGGCAACCTACTAAAGATACCTGGTATCGCAGTAAGTGTTACAAATCCTGCTAAGGTTGAAGTAGAGATACCTAATATCGCGCCTAAATCAGCAGAGGCGATACTACAGCCTATAAACAATAACGAGCTAAGCGTAATTTTCAACGAAGATAATGCTAATAGAAACAATGAACTAAGCAGAGATGAGGCTATATCAGATCACAACCTAAAAACTACAACAGTAAGCGTAAAAGTGCCTTACAATGTTGTAACAGGCGATCACGTAAAAGTTGAGTATGTTGATCCAAATACTGGCACCCCAGGAAGTAGAGAATTTAAAATAACTAAAACAGCAGATGGTAAAATCACTGCTACTGATATAAATAGTGGAGCAGAACAAAATATCACAGAAAACAACACTATTAAAGTATCTAATGTCCCTATGAAGCCAGGCGAGAAAACAAAGGTAGATGCGACTATAACTACTCAAGATGATCAAACAGCACATGCTGACGCAGAGGCAAAACTAGCACAGCTAAGCAGCAAAGGTCTAAGTGTAAGCATAGCTGCTGATGCAAATGACAATGGCACTATCACAAGAGATGAGACAAGTAGCGATACTTCAAAAGTAAGTGTATCTCTCCCTGGTAGCGTAATAGCTGGCGATAGCATAAAAGTTGAGATCACAAATGCTGGTAGCACAACGCCTGTGACTAAAGAATTTAAAGTTCTTAGCAAAGATCCACTTGGCAATATCGTACTAGAAAATCAAGCTAATCACAGCCAGTTCACTCTTGAAAATGGCAAACCACTTGAGCTTGATGCAGCTATCGCGGTAGGACAAGAGACAAAAGCAAAAGTCACTCTATCTGATGGAACAACTACTGTAAGCGCAGAAGATCATGCAAAAGTCGAGATGGACGCTATAAGAGGTATGCAGTTTGTTGAAGACGGCGATAGAAACGGACATCTATATGGCTATGAAAACTTTGGCGATAACAACAAAACTCAAGATACAACGCCAGTTAAAATTTATGTTAGCGATGATGCAAGAGCGGGCGATACAGTTGAGATCAAATATACTGATCCAGACAATCACGCTCAAACAAAGACAGTAAATCACGTGCTAACAGCAGATGATATGAGTAAAGGTGTATTTGATCAGCTACTAGACATCAACGCAAGATCAGCTTATGATCTAAAAGTAGATGCTACGCTTAAAACTCCAGGCGGTCTTGTAAATAAAACTCACAGCGATACGCTTCGCATAGAGCTTGAAGACTTTAGAATGGATTATGATCCAAGCAAAGTGATGAAAGGTGGAGAGGGCACATCTGATACGATCGTCTTTAGAGATACTTCTCACGTAGATCTTAGCGGCGTTACTGACCTTAACACAAAAGTTGAGAGTATCGAGAGGATCGAGCTAAAAGGCAACTCTGAGATCAAATTTGACGCAAAAGATATCTTTGCTATGACTGATAACATCAACACTATCCTTAAGATAAGAGGCGATAGCACTAGCAAGGTAGATATAAAAGGTAAGTGGCATGAAGACCCATTAGTACATGCTGACTTTGGCTCAAAAGGCTATACAAGCAACGATACTGTAAATGGTCAGACAGTACATATCATCATTGAAGATAAGATCCAAACAGACCTATAATCCCCAAAAAAGTGAGTGCACTTTAAGCACTCACTTCACTAACCTAACTTCAAATTTACATCATTTTTTAAGCCTTATTTTACTAATATCACCCCTTTTAAAGGAGAAAATATGAAAAATTTAATAGCCATAGTTGTGGTCATCGCCGCACTTGTTTTTGGCGCTTTCAAATACGCAAATTCATTTGTCGTGCTTGATGAAAACACCAACGAGAAGTGGTCGCAGGTGCTAAATCAATACAAAAGAAGAGCCGATCTCGTGCCAAATTTAGTTGAGACCGTAAAAGGCTACGCAGCTCACGAGCAAAAGGTCTTTGAAGACGTGGCAAATGCAAGAAGTAAGAGCATGCAAGTAAGCATCGATGCAAGCAGCCTTAGCGACGAGGCAAAGGTTAAAGAATTTATGGCAGCTCAAGGTCAGCTAGGCTCCGCACTTGGCAGGCTAATGGCAGTTAGCGAGAGCTACCCAGAGCTAAAAGCAAATCAAAATTTCCTCTCACTCCAAAGCCAGCTTGAAGGCACAGAAAACCGCATAAGCGTAGCAAGACGCGACTACATCGAGGCAGTAAAAGAGTACAACGTAGCTCTTAGAAGCTTTCCTGGTAAATTTATAGCCAGCATCTTTCATCCAGAGATGAAGCCAAAGCAAGGCATCGAAGTTAGCAGCGAAGATATGAAAAATCCAAAAGTTTCGTTTGAGAAGTGATGAAAAAAGCTCTTGCTCTTTTGCTCTTTGCATTTAGCTTTTGTTTTGCTCTAAATTTCAATGAGCAGATCAACGATGAGGCTCATATTTTTTCACAAAATGAAAGAGATGAGCTTTTAAATTTATTGCAAAATTTCGAGCAAAATAGCACCACGCAAATCGCCATAGTGACTTTAAATTCGCTTGAAAACAGGAGCATTGAAGAGCTATCTCTTGAGATCGCTAGAGGCTACAAACTAGGTCAAAAAGAAGATAACAACGGTGTGCTTTTGGTGGTCGCTCCAAATGAGAAAAAGGTCCGCATCGAGGTTGGATATGGGCTTGAAGGGGTGCTAACTGATGCCGTAGCAAGCGAGATCATAAATAGCGTGATGATACCTGAGTTTAAAAATGGCAAGATGAGCGAAGGCGTGAAAGAGGGCGTTTTGGCGATCATAAAAGTGGCTAGCGGCGAGGAATTTAGTAGTAAATCCAGCCTTAGCGACTTGCCTTTTGGCGTATTTGCCTTTTTTGCTGGCATGCTCTCTTGTTTTGCCTCTGTGATCTTTGGCAAATTTTTTATGCGAACTGGCTTTAGCATGTGCTTTGCTGGACTTGTATCAACCGCACTTGAGCAGGGATTTGGCGTGCAAAACTACCTTATCATCTTTGGCGCCTTTGCCTTTATATTTGCGGTATTTTTCTTTATTTTAAAAGACGTTTTTAAGAGAAATAGCCAAGGTGGCTCTTTGCCAATGGGTTTTAGACGCGATAATTCAGGCTCAAATAGTGGCGGTCGCTCAGGTGGAGGAAGGGGCTTTGGCGGCGGAGGCGGTGGATTTGGCGGAGGCGGAGCTAGTGGCAGCTGGTAAAATTTGCCTGCTTTAGAAGTAAATTTTACTACCCTTTACAAATTTTAAACTTTCACCCCTAAGAATTGACTACTAAAATTTGGCTTCGCTTACAGCTTAGCTCAAATTTTAGAGCCGAAATTACTTTTAAATTTACTTGACGCATATCTAATTTAACAAAGTTATTTCGCAAATTTTAAAATCTTATTCACTCGCCTTAGCAACTTACTAAATTTAGGACTCAGAACTATTCGCCACTAAATTTAGAAGCGTGATATGCTCGTTCATAAATTTTAAAATTTGCTCAAATTTAATAAAACGCATGCAGTGCGAAGCACTAAAGCATGCCACTTCTAACGTGCGAGGGGATTGAGGGATCTAAAGGGAGATAAGGGGACGGCTTCGTAATTCAAGTCCCCTTGTCTCCCTTTCGAAAAACAAAACTTTAAATTTTAAAAAATCTATTTTGTAAATTTTAAAACTCCATTCACTCGCAAGAATTGACTACTAAAATTTGGCTTCGCTTACAGCTTAGCTCAAATTTTAGAGCCAAAATTACTCGTTCATGAAATTTTAAAATTTGACATTTTTCTTTGTAGAACAAAGGATTATTTTATGGATTTTAGACCCAACATTTGCATATAAAAGCTAAATTTCTTAAAATATGCCAAAAAATTAGGAGCAAAAATGCTATCAGGCGAGCTACTTAAAAGCCATTTTGCTAAATTTGATCTAGTTGCGATGCTTGGTGAGTTTTTTGAGCAAAGTCGTTTTTATAAAGAAAAATTTCAAGCACTTAGGCGAGATGGTTTTAAAAGTTTAGACAAGAGCCAAAGAGATGAACTTTTTAAAATAGCAGGCTTTAAAGCGCATATTGACGCGAAATTTCAGGGCTTTTTGCGTGAGCTGATGCAAAGCAAGATTCTCGTTGTAAGCGGCGCGGAGTATAAATTTAGCGAGCTTGAAATTTACACCTGCTTTGATGCAAACACCTACAAAAGATCGTGCGAGGCGGGCGAAATTTACTTTCACAACTTTGGTTTTGACATCTCTTTTAAGAGCGAGCCAGCGCTTTATGGTGGCATCTTGGTAAGGAGCTTGAAACCATTAAAAGAGCGAAATTTCATCTTTGGACCAAGAAAATGTGCCTTGCATATCTTAAATAGCAAAATAAGTAATTTAAATTTTGATCTAAAAGAGGCTGATTTTAGAAAGGATGAGGTCGCTTTTACGCCAAGGATTAGGTCGTTTAAAGATGAGACCGAGCTTAAAAATGACGCTTTAAGGGCGGTTAGCGGCGAGTTTATAGAGGCACTTGAAAGTGCAAAAGAGTATAAAAAAAGAGTTGAAAATGCCTATAAAAAGGGGTGAAATTTATCTTTTTATCGGCTTTGAGGCTGAGAAATTTAGCCCCAAAATGCTAGATAAAAAAGAGCGTAGAAAACTAAAAAAATATCCAAATTTAGTAAATTCAAACTCATTCAAACTCTCTCGCTATTTAAAATTTAAAGCAAAAAAACGGGGCAAAATTTGCCTTTCTCACAAAGAAAATATCGCTGTTTTAGCTATCTCAAAAGAAAAAGTTGGCATTGATGTGGAGGAGCTAAAGGAGCGAAATTTTGACGGTGTCGCGAAATTTTGCTTTAGCAAAAAAGAGAGCGAAATTTACGCGAGTGCCAAAGATAAAATGCAAAAATTTTATGAAATTTACACCGCAAAAGAGGCTGTGATAAAAGCCAAAAATTTAGCCTTTAGTGATCTTGCTAGCGTTAAATTTGACGAGATGGAGAGAAGATACTTGATTATTAATAATCTATTT
>CABPVN010000001.1:426822-440271 GCA_902460825.1 Campylobacter concisus | reverse complement strand
TTTGCCTTGCATTTAAGCATTGCAAAGATATAATTGTTAAATTTTTATGATTTTAGAACACTAAAAAGGCAAAAAGTGCTTGTAAAAAAGATAGCTATGATCCTTGCGGTAACGCTTCTAGCTCTTGGCTGTGCGAAGAAATTTGATGCGCCAAAGCTGGCAGATTTTAGCTTAAAGGCATTTAAGGTTAGTTCATCAAAAGGGCCACTGATGCTCTATGTGCAAAATAGTGAGAATGAGTATAAATTTAGCCTTATAAACGCACTTGGCGCACCAGAAGCTAGGCGAGTTTTAAAGGACGGCACGTTTGCAAATTTAGGCTTCTTGCCACCAAATAGCGCATACAATGAGCTTTTTATCAAGGTGCTTGAGATGATAAAAGATGAAAAAAATGAGCAAAAATTTATGATAAATGATCAAATTTATGAGGTAAAAAGCGTTGATCTACGTTAGCAAACCAGCCATTATCAGCGCCGCAGGTAGCAGTAGTGATGAAAATTTAAGCTCGCTTTTAAGTGGCAAGAGATTTTTAAGCAAAAGCTCTGAATTTCACCCGCAAAATGAGTTTTTGGTGGGTAAATTTAATGGCATTTTACCTAGCTTTTCAAATAAAACCAAAGAGCACTTCAAAACTCGCACCAACGCCTTGCTTTTAAGCACGATGCTAGAGATTGACGAGGAGATAAAAAGAGCGATCAAAAAATATGGCAAAAGCCGAGTGGGAGTAGTTCTTGGCACTACAACAAGCGGTGTTGAGGAGAATTTTGAGCCATTTAAAGGCTATATCGCGACTGGATTTTTTGATAAAAGCAGGTTTGATATAAATAGAAACTGCCTTGCAAACGTGGCCGAGTTTGTGAGCGACTTTTACGAGCTTAGCGGTCCAAGCTACTGCGTATCGACTGCGTGCACCTCGGGCGTCAAGGCGGTTATTGAGGCAAAAAGGCTCATTGAGAGCGAGCTTTGTGACGCAGTCATTTGTGGCGGAGTAGACAGCCTAAATACGCTTACGATAAATGGCTTTAACTCGCTTAGCATCCTAAGTAGCACCCCAAGTCAGGCCTTTTCTAAAAATAGAGAGGGGATAAATATCGGCGAAGGAGCTGGGCTATTTTTACTAAGCCGTGATGAAATTTCAAACGTCGTAGTCGCTAGCTCAGCCTCAAACTGCGACGCTTTTCACATGACGCAGCCTGATTTTAGCGCTAAAATGGCGGTAAATTGCATAGAGAGCGCGCTAAAAAGAGCTGGCATGTGTGGCGTGGACTATGTAAATTTGCATGGCACCGGCACGCAGGCAAATGACAAAATGGAGGCAAAAGCTGTAAATTTAACGCTTGGCACCACCTTTGCAAGCACGATAAAGCCACAGATCGGTCATACGCTTGGGGCTGCTGGAGCAATAGAAAGCGCCATTTGCGTCATGCTTTGTATGAAAGAAAATAGCCTCTTGCCACCACACGTTTATGACGGCGAGTATGATGATAGCTTGGAGGCTATAAATTTAGTAAAAAGCGGCACGAAATTTGACGTAAAAACAGCGATGTCGCTATCTTTTGCCTTTGGCGGAGATAATGCCGCGATAATATTTAAAAGAGTGAGATGATGATAAGTGATTATTTGCCGCATAGCAGCGCCATAACCCTGATCGATGAAATTTTAGAATTTATCCCTTGTGAGAGCATAAAAGTAAGAAGCGTGATAAATGAGCAAAACCCCTTTTTAGAAGAGGGGAGATTTCACACGCAAAAGGCGATAGAGATGATGGCTCAAAGTCTTGGGATTTACGACTCAAAGATGCGTGAGCTAAGGGGCGAAAAGGCGATATTTGGCTTTTTGCTTGGCAGTAGAAAATTTGAAATTTTTAGACCATATTTTAAAGTGGGCGATGAGATAGTGATCATTTCAAAGTGCTCGATCCAAGACGAGAGTGGATTTGGCGTTTATGACAGCGAGCTTTTTGTAAATGGCGAGCTTGGCGCAAGGGCGGTTTTAAACGTGATGAGTCCTGATGAAGAATTTGTAAAAAAGGCACTTAGTGAGTAAGAGAGTATTGATAACTGGATCAAGTAGAGGCATAGGAGCTAGCATCGCTAGGTGCCTTGCTAATGAATACGAAGTGGTGCTTCACGCAAGAAGTAAGAGCGATGAGCTTTTAAAGATGGCTGGCGAGCTTGTGGCTAAATTTATGACATTTGACGTGGCTGACACTGCTGCGGCTAAAGAAGCTATAGAGGCCGACATGGAGGCAAATGGCGTCTATTATGGCGTTATTTTAAACGCTGGCATAACAAGGGATAATACCTTTGTGGGGCTAAGCGACGAAGAGTGGTTTGACGTGATAGATGTAAATTTAAATGGCTTTTACAACGTCCTAAGGCCAGCACTAATGCCCATGATAAGGGCTAGAAAGCCAGCTAGGATAGTTACGCTAAGCTCTGTTTCAGGGGTTATTGGTAACAGAGGTCAGGTGAATTACTCAGCTAGCAAAGCTGGCATCATAGGAGCTAGCAAAGCCCTTGCAGTCGAGCTTGCCAGCAGGGGCATAACAGTAAACTGCGTAGCGCCTGGGCTTATAAAGACAGATATGAGCGAAGAAATTTTAAATAGCGACTTCTTAGACGAAGTGCTAAAGGCCATACCTGCAAAAAGAGCTGGCGAGGCAGATGAGGTGGCAGGACTTGTTAAATTTCTACTAAGTGGCGAGGCTAGCTACATCACAAGGCAGGTTATCGGCGTAAATGGAGGACTTTGCTAATGCGTGTATTTGTCACAGGTATCGGTGCAGTCAGTGCTTTTGGCAACAGCTGGGAGGAGATGAGGGCTAAATTTCTTGAGGGCAAAAACGCCGTGAGATATATGAGCGAGTGGGAGGGCTATAAGGAGCTAAACACACGCCTAGCAGCACCCATCATAGACTACAAACACCCACAGGAGTGGGACAGAAAACAGCTAAGAAGCCTTGGTAAGGTCTCATGTTATAGCGTACACGCAGCTGGACTTGCTTTAAAAGACGCTGGCTTGCTAAATGGTGAAGAGTTGCAGGCTACAAATTTAGACCCAAGCGTGCAAGACGGTAGAATGGGCGTGGCAAGTGGCTCAAGCACTGGTAGCACCGACTCTATCCTTGACATGGCAAAGCTAGTTTTGGACATGGATAGCGGCTTTAACGCAAATACCTACATAAAAATGATGCCTCACACCACAGCGGCAAATATCGCGCTATTTTACTCACTAAAAGGGCGTATCATCCCTACATCTTCGGCATGTACAAGCGGCTCACACGCCATTGGCTACGCGTATGAGAGCATAAAAAGTGGCAGCATAGATATGATGCTAGCTGGTGGGGCTGAGGAGCTTTGTGTGAGCGAGGCATACGTCTTTGATAAGCTCTACGCGACTAGTGTCAAAAACCACGCGCCAAATTTGACACCAACGCCATTTGAAAAAGATAGAGATGGCTTGGTGCTTGGCGAGGGAGCTGGATTTTTAGTGCTTGAAAGCGAAGAGAGCGCCTTAAAAAGAGGAGCTAAAATTTATGCTGAGGTCGTTGGCTTTGGCTCTACGTGTGACGGCACGCATATCACTAGACCACAAAGTGCTACGATGAAAGCAGCGATGAGCCTAGCACTCCGCGCGGCAAAACTAGAGCCAAAGAGTATAGGCTACGTAAATGCCCATGCGACCGCGACAAAACATGGTGATATAGCTGAAAGTATCGCTACAAACGAGCTTTTTGGAGATGACATCGCCATTAGTTCGCTTAAAAGCTATCTAGGTCACACACTTGGCGCTTGTGGCGGACTGGAGGCGATCGCTAGCATAATGATGATGAGAGAAGAGCTATTTTTCCCAACTATAAATTTAAACGTAACTGATCCTGAGTGTGCAAAGCTGAACTACTTAAAGGAGCCAACGCCGATAAAGACGGACTTTGTGATGAGTAACAACTTTGCATTTGGCGGTGTAAATACATCTTTGATATTTAAAAGAGTAGATAACAAATTTTAAAAAGGATAGAAAATGAAAAGATTAGTTTCATTAGTTGCCGTTTTGGCATTTGCCTCAAGCCTTAGCGCTAGAGATGACGTGAAGTACCACTCACTAGACTTCTTAAATGGCCAAAAGGCTAAAGAATTTTTGCTACCAAACGTTAGCATCAGCTTTGGCACAGGATACACTGGCAAGGTGATCGTAAGAGATCTAACGTCAAACAAAAAGACAAATGGCTTTAACAAAAGCGACGAAGAGGCTTGCCAGATCGCACTTCTCTCTGCTTTAAAGTCATTTCAAGAAAGAGCGGTGAAAGAGGGCGGCACGAAGGTTGTAAATTTGACTGGATATTACAAAAAACAGCCATTTAACTCTAAAACTCAGTTTCAGTGCGGCAGCGGTTCTTTGATGTCTGGCGTCACACTAAGAGGCGACATCGCGAAATAATGAAATTTCAAGTTGATTTTTATGACGCTATAGCTTATGGCGAGATCAGCGAGGATCTTGCTAGATATAAAAAAGAATTTGATCTAGCAAAGATCCCGCCCATGCAAAGAAGGAGGCTAAGTAGTGCCGCAAAGTGCGCTTTTAGCCTGCTTAGTAGTTTTGAGAGTATCGACATGCCAGTCATTTTTAGCTCTTATGAGGGCGAGATAAATCGCTGTTTTGAGCTAGAAACCGCACTTGCAAAGGCTGAGCCAGTATCGCCAACATCGTTTTCACTCTCTGTGCATAACGCTATCTCGTCGCTTCTTAGCATCGAAGCTAAAAATCATAATGAAATTCTAGCCATCTCATCATTTAGCCCAGTAGAAGATGCGCTGCAAGCTGCGTTTTTAAGGCTAAATGACGGATATGAAAAGGTGCTCATACTTGCCTATCATGAGTCGATATCGCAGAGCTATTTTGATGAGCAAAAGCCATCATTTATGCTTGCTCTTGTCGTCTCAAAGGCAAAAGATAAGAGAGTTTTAACTCTAAGAAGAGTGGAAAAAGAAGAAGAAATTTCAGAAAATTTACTGCAAAGCTTCATCGTAAATTTTGACCCAAATTTGGCAAAAACGTGGCAAAGTAGCAGTCATTTCGCGTCTTGGAATTTTAGCTATGAGCCTTAAAATTTTAAGAGCTGGATTTTTATTTTCTTTTTTTGCGCTAATTTGCATAAGTGGCGACCTTTTACTAGTGCCAGTCGTGCTTTTGGGGCTAAATAAATTTAAATTTATGCAAAATTTATGCCGAGATCTTGTTAGAGTTTCTTGGGGATTTTTTATAAAAGTTACTAAAATTTGTGGGTATCTAGACTATAAATTTGAGCTTAGTAAGCTAAATGGCGGCTCAAATTTAGTCATCGCAAACCACCCTTCGCTGCTTGATGTGGTCTTTTTGGTCTCAAAATTTAAAAGGATAAACTGCATCGTAAAGGGCGAGCTTGGCAAAAATGTATTTTTATTTGCGGCTATTAGGGCGTGCAACTACATACCAAATACAAATAACGAGGAATTTTTACAAAAAAGCGTAGATGTTTTAAAAAGCGGCGAAAATTTGCTCATTTTCCCAGAGGGCACGCGCACGAAAGAGGAGATTATCTTTCATAAAGCAGCCGCGTATATGGGCATAAAAGGCGCATCTAACGTGGTATGCGTTGGCATAAATATGGCTCCAAGAAGCCTTAGAAAAAATGAGCCATGGTACAAAACGCCAGATGAAAAGATAAAGTACGTCTTTAAAGAGCTAAAGAAATTTGAAGTTAGTGAGTTTTTAAAAGATAGGCCAAGCCCCGTAAGGGCGAGAGCCTTGCATGATGAGATAAGTAAAATTTATAAGGAGGAATTTAGTGAAAGAACTAGTTAATGAGATAAAAGAGCTGATCATCACAAGCTTAAATTTAGAGGATATGAAGCCAAGCGATATCGACGAGAACGCACCGCTTTTTAGCGAGGGTCTTGGGCTTGATAGCGTCGATGCACTAGAGCTTGGACTAGCTGTACAGAAAAAATATGGCCTCGTGCTTGACTCAAAGACAGCAAATTTAAAAGAGATATTCTTTAGCGTATCTTCTCTTGCAAAATACATTTACGAAAATAGGAAATAACAATGAGCGAAGTAGAAATTTTTGAAATTTTAAAGAAGGCTTTGATCGAGCTTTTTGAGATAGACGAGAGCAAGATAAAGCCTGAAACTAGGATATATGAGGACTTGCAGATAGATAGTATAGATGCTATTGATATGATTGATTACATCAAGCGTCAAACTGGTTATAGACTGATGCCAGAGGACTTTAAAAACGTAAAAACGCTTGATGATATCGTAAAAGCCGTAGCAAAGAAATTTGAAGCATAAGATAGTAAAAGTAGCGCTAGTTTTAGCAAGCATCGCCTATCCTTTGGTGCTATTTTTTTGGCAAAAGGGTGCTACCTTTATCTTTTGCGCTCTTTGCGCTCTTTGGCTGGCTAGAGCTTATTTTGAAAGCGGTAAAACAAGGCAGGTTTGCTTAGCGGCTGGGCTATTTTTTGCAGTTTGTGCTATTTTTAGAAGTGTAAATTTAGCGCTTTTATACCCAAGTATCGTAAGTCTTGGCTTTTTGGCGGTATTTTTTTACAGCTTAAAAGGCGAGGCGGTGATAACTAGGCTTGCTAGGCTAAAAGAGAAAAAGATAGACGAAAAAGTCGTTAGCTACACAAGAGGTCTAACTAAAATTTGGTGCTGGTTTTTCGTTTTTAACGCTGCTTTTGCCTTTATTTTGGCGCAGCTTGAAGATAAAATTTACTGGAGCATTTACTGCTCATTTGTATCTTATATCTTGATGGGAGTTTTGTTTTTTGGCGAAATTTTATATCGTAAAATTTTTATTTTAAAGAGGGAAAATGGATTTTAAAAAGTGTCTAAAGGCGTTTAAATTTGTGGACATTAGCAAGGATCTTTACGAGTACGCAGCTACTTTTGGGGCAAATTTAAAAGAGAAAAATTTAAGCGAGATAGAAATTTATCTAAGCCAGAGCTTTGACTTTTGCGCAGCTTTTTTTGGAGCGCTAGCTATTGGCGTAAAACCTATCTTGCTTGCAAAGCCGATATATGGTGGGGATAAATTTGTCATTAACGATGAAAATTTTGGTGATTTTTTAGACTTTAGCAAGAGCATAGAGTTAAAATTTGATCAAAATTCTACATTTTTTCTCCAGACCTCAGGCTCAAGTGGAGCTAGTAAAAATATCCAAAAAAGCCTTGGCGCGATGATAGATGAGGGGCTATTTTTAAAAGATGAGCTGGGATTTAATGAGGAGGATAAATTTTTTGCTAGCGTCTCGCACCAGCACATGTTTGGCCTTACATTTAAGATATTTTTACCGCTTATCTCTGGCGCAAAGGCCGTTAGCAAGGAGCTAAACTACCCAGAAGCGATCTTTGAGCTTGATCTTACAAATTTAACCTTCGTAACAAGCCCAGTCCTGCTTCAAACGCTAGTTTCTAGCCCAAGAGCAGCTGAAATTTCAGGGCTAAAAAACATCATCTGCGCAGGCTCAGCGCTAAAGAGCGAGCTAAGAGCAAAGATAGAAAGCTTAAGTAGCGCTAGGATAATTGAAATTTATGGTAGCACTGAAACTGGCATAGTTGCTAGAAATTTAGGCGATGAGCTCTTGCTTTTTAGCAAGGTAAAGGCTGGTCTTAGCGAGGACGAGGCGTTAAATGTGAGCTCGCCTTGGTGCGAGTTTTTCCAAACTAGCGACTGGGCGCAGATAGATGGCAGCAGGCTCACGCTAAAAGGCAGGATCGATAGGATCGTTAAGCTAAATGACAAAAGGGTCAATCTAATAAGTATCGAAAATAAAATGTTTGAAAGCGGCCTTTTAAAAGACTGCTACTGCGACACTCATCCTAAATTTAAGCGTCTAGCTGCGCTTTTGGAGCTTAGCGAAGAGGGCGTGAAGCTCTTTAGAGATAGCGGCAAAAAGGGCGTTGTAGTAAGGCTAAATGAGCTTTTAAGGCCTGAGTTTAAAAATAGTGTTAGATATTTTAAGATCGTTAGCTCGCTTTGCAAAAACGCTCAGGGCAAGTTTTTAAAGGCAAATTTTAAAACGCTTTTAGAAAAAAACGAGGAGCTTTCTTGGGAGAAAAGTAGCGAAGAGGGCATTTATAAATTTAAGACAAAGCTAAGTCCTGCACTTGGCATTTTTATGGAGCATTTTCCAAATTTACCGCTTTTGCCTGGCTTTGTGCAGCTTGATTTTGTATTTAAATTTGCAAGAGAGCTTGGCGCAGAAATAGGCGATCAATGCGTGGTGGAGAATTTGAAATTTTTAAAATTTGTAAGGCCAAATGACGAGCTTTGCATAGAAATTTCGCAAAGAGATGAGAAGGTATATTTTGAGATATTTTGTAACGGCGCTAGAAGTGCTGTTGGCAGGATAAAGCTGGGCTTATGAAGACGCTCTTTCTCATACCATTTTACAACCATCCAGAAAAGATCAAAGCCCTTTGTGAGGCGCTTGCGAGATATGATCTACACATTTTGATAGTCGATGATGGCTCAAACGAGGCTTCAAAAAAAGCTTTGCAAAATTTGAGCGAATTTGGAGTAGAAATTTTAACTAGAGCGCAAAACGGCGGCAAGGGAGCTGCACTAAAAGATGGCTTTAGACACGCTTTGCAAAACGGCTACACGCACGCGTTTCAGATTGATGCTGACTTTCAGCACGACATAAGCGAGGTATCGGAGTTTTTAGAGCTTAGCAAAAGATATCCAAATGATCTAATAATGGCTGATCCAATTTACGGCGAAGACGCGCCAAAGTCTAGGTTTTATGGTAGAAAGATCACAAATTTTTGGGTCAAGATCAACTCTTTAAAATTTGACATAAAAGACGCAATGTGTGGCTTTAGAATTTATCCTCTAAAAGAGCTTGAGAGTGCGACCCTCCAAAGTAGCTCAAATAGGATGGAATTTGACATGGAGATCTTGGTAAATGCCATAAGATCTGGCATAGAGATCAAGTGGATAGCGCTAAAAGTGAGCTACGAAGCTGGCGGCGTTTCACACTTTAAAATGCTAAAAGATAACGCGCTAATAAGCCTCATGCACGCAAGATATTTTTTTACTTTAGTGCCATTTTTGCTTGGCAAAGCCTTTAAAGGGCAAAAATATGCATGGTGGCAAAAGGGCGAGAGATCGAACGAATTTTTTCTTAGAGTTAGTCTATTTTTAACTAGAAATTTGCCTATATTTCTCATAAAACCTATCGTTATCATCGTCGTTTGCTTTTACTATCTCTTTTCAAAAGTTGAGAGAGAAAATATAAGAGAATTTCTTTTAAATGTAGAGAAATTTAGCGGTAAAAAGCCGGCAACTGGCGTTTTTAGCAACTTTTACGACTTTGGCATAGCAATATGTGATAAATTTCGCATCTGGCAAAATGGCGTGCTTGAAAGCGAGCTAGAGTTTAGTAAATTTAACAGTATCAAAGATGAATTTGAAGCTTCAAAGCGTGGTAGGATCGTGCTTACAAGCCATCTTGGTAATGTAGAAATTTGCAAGGCGCTCTCACTTAGATCGCCAAATTTTCGCATGATCATCTTGGTTTATAGCAAGGGTAGTGAGAATTTTTATAAAATTTTAGAGCAGATCAGCAAGGGGCAGATCAAACTAATCAGCGTTGAAAAGCTTGATGCGGCTGCTATGCTTGAGCTAAAAGAGGCGGTTGAAGATGGCGTAAATATCGGCATAATGGGCGATAGGACACCGCTTAATGGAGATAAATTTATAAGGCTTAGCTTTCTTGGTAAAGAGGCTAAATTTAACTACGGCCCATACTTGCTAGCTGGGATTTTGGGAGTAAAAATGAGCGCGCTTTGGTGCGTAAAAAATGGCGATAAATTTGACATCGAACTAAGCGATATCGCCGATGAGATAAAACTAGGTCGCGACCGCAAGGCAAGCGTCCTGCCATACGTGCAAAGCTATGTAAGGCAGCTTGAAGCAAGGGCCTGCAAGAGCCCATCGCAGTGGTTTAACTTTTTTGATTTTTGGAGATAAGAGTGGAAATTTCACACGTTAGTACGTTTAAAGTGGCGTTTTTTGACGTTGATAGCATGGAGGTGATGTGGCATGGCAACTACGTCAAGTACCTAGAAATGGCGCGTTGCGAGCTACTTGATAAGCTAGGATACAACTACATCACTATGAAAAAAGATGGTTACGCCTTTCCTATCGTAAAACTTGACGTAAAGTACGTGCGTCCAGCCTTTTTTAACGATGTCATAAAGGTCACGACGACGCTTAGCGAGTGCGAAACGTTTTTGAAATTTCACTACCTTATAGAAAATGAAAAGGGCGAAAAACTAAGCGAGGCAAATACAGCCCAAGCCGTCATCGAGATGAAGAATTTACAAACTTGCTTTGAGATGCCAGAAGCCCTAAAAAAGGCGCTTAAAGCCTACAATGAAAAGGAGAAAAGATGAGAAAAATAGCTCTTTTTTTAGCCATTTTTATATCTTGCTTTGGCTACGAGCTAGGTGAGCTTAAAAATATAGTAAAAACAGATGGAGTAAGCGGAAATTTCACGCAGACAAAGAGTCTGGCTGGCTTTAACAAAAGCATAAAAAGTTCAGGTGAGTTTAGGCTAGAAAAGGGTGGCCTTTACTGGGACACGCTAGAGCCAGTCGTCTCAAAGGTTTTTATAAACAAAGATGGCATTTTCAAAAACGAAAATGGCAAGCTTGAAAAGACAACGGCAAATTTTGACGAGAAGCTCTTTCTTGCTATCATCAGCCTCGATGAGAGCGAGCTTAGGAAAGAATTTGATATAAAAACAAGCGGTAGCCTAAAAGAGTGGAGCATAGAGCTAAGCCCTAAAAATTTACTCTTTAAACAAATTTTTAAATCCATAAAGATAAGCGGCGATGAGGCAGTAAAAAAGATCGAGCTTGATGAGGTAAGCGGCGATAAAACACTAAATGAGTTTAGTATAAAATGAAAAAACTAGCCACGATCTTGGCTTTTATCTTTGTTTTTTTGTGCTCACTTGGATATTCGCTTGCGAGCCTAAAAAACGTCCAAACCGACATCTTTTCACTGATAAATTTCAAGGACGCCAAAGAGGCAAAGGTGCTAAAAGAGGTGCAAGATGAGATGGCGTCAAATTTTTTAGTGCTAGTAAATTCCAAAGAGCTAGCCAAAAACGTCCAAAGCCTAGCGCTTAAAAGCTCGCTTTTTAAGAGCTTTGAGGTGAAGATTGACATAAATTTAAATGATATAAAAAGTGACATCAACCGCTCAAAGATCGCGCTTTTAAGTAGGGCTGATTTAGAGCTTTTAAAAAGTAATAAAAATGCTTTTTTAAAAAAGCGCGCAGAGGAAATTTTTAACAGCTTTAGTTTTAGACTTTTAAATATAAATGATGATTTTTTCTCGCTAAGTAGCGGCTTTAGTGCAAAAAACGGCAATGTGAGCTTAAATTTAGCCGAGCTCATGCTTGAGGTAAAGGACGGTGCAAAGAGCTTTTTCTTGCTAAAAGGCGAGCTAAAAAAGGGAGTTTCGAGCGAGGGGCTAATAAAATTTTATAACGAGCTAGAAGCGCTAAAAGTTGGGCAAAATGAGCTTTTTGTGCATTCAAGTGCGCTTTATCAGGCATTTTCAAAGCAAAAAAATGAGAGCGAGAGCCTTTATATGAGCGCGGTCTCGCTTAGCCTAACTGCTATATTTTTGATGCTTGCTTTTAGAAATTTACGAATTTTTTATGTGATATTTATCGCTGCGTTTGGCTTTAGTGTTGCATTTGCAGGCACTTTGCTCTGCCTAAATGAACTAAATATCCTTACTATTTTAATAAGCACGAGCCTAATCGGGCTCATGTTTGACTACATCTTGCACTGGCTTAGCAAAAACGAGGGCGAAGCGATCAGGGCTAGCACCATAAAAAGCATGCTAAAAATTTTCTTGCTAGGCCTTCTTATCACGCTTAGTGGCTATCTAGCTTTTACATTTTCTGATCTTAGGCTACTTAAAGAGGTGGCGCTATTTTCAGCATTTGCGCTTATAGCTGCCTTTTTAGCTAGCTACTTTTTCATGCCTTTGGTCTTTGAAGGTGTGAAATTTTATAGATCAAAGGTTTTTGACGCGTTCTTAACTAAATTTTGCGAGCTTTCTGCCCTAGTCGCTAGGCATTTGGGGGTTAAATTTCTAGCTATTTCGCTTATTTTACTGGCGATCTTTCTTGGTTTTGACCTTAAAAATTTATCAAAAAGCGAAAACGTAAAAGACTACTCAAATATGCCAAAGAGCCTGCTAGCGGACTCTTCTTATATCTTAAGTCTAACTGGCAACAACCAAAACACGATGATAGTGACAAGATCTAGCGGCGACATTTTAGGAGGCGAAAAGAGCCTTTTAGATGAGCTAAAAAAGAGAAATTTGATAAAAGATGAGAGCTCACTAAGTGATGTATTTTTAAGTAAAAGCGAGCAGTCTGAGCTAAAAGAGGCCTTTAAAAAGTCACTTGATGATGAGCAAATTTATGTTATTTATGAGAAATTTGGCTTTAGCAAAGATGAGATTAGAGATGAAATTTTAAAGGTTTTAAGCCAAAAAGAGCTTGGTGCGAGCGAAATTTTAGCTCTAAAATCGATGAAGGATTTTAAAAAATTTGCTCTTGATGAAAATAGAAGCGTGGCTTACGCGAGTGGCTTTGTAAAAGGGGCGGCAAGTGATGAGGTGCTAGAGCACTATAATGCTTTTAGTCTAAATTTCGCTAGCTCGCTAAATGAGAGCCTAACTCAGGCAAAAGAGCTAGCTCTAAAACTAAAAATAGCAGCGCTTGTGGTCGCGTTTTTACTGCTGTGGTTTTATTTTAGTGCGCTTGTCTCGGCGCTTGTCATGGGCATCATCATCTTTGGCGTGCTTCTTACGCTCTTTATATTTGCCATTTTTGGCGTAAATTTAAGCATTTTTGGCGTCTTTGGGCTCATCCTTGCAAGCGCTGTTGGGATTGATTACATGATATTTGCGCTAAATGATAGCCTTAGCGCAAAAGAGCGAATTTATGGGATATTTTGCGCATTTATCACGAGTTTTATCTCGTTTTTTACCCTCTCGTTTAGCCAGACCGCCGCTCTTAGCGTTTTTGGACTAAGTGTTAGCCTTTGCGTGCTGATATATGGGCTAATTGCCAGTATTTTATCTTGTAAAAGAATTTATTTTAAAGTTACAAATGCAGTGTAAAATAGTGTTTTAAGGCGTAGCTAGATTTTGTACTTGTGTTTCGCAAGTATTGACTAAAATGTTATAGAGGTTTTTATCTACATCAGCATATTAATACATAGCATCTTATGCACTTAATGAGTGGCTACGCCGATAAAATTTTAGGCTTTTATTATGTTGGATAAATTAACTACGTTCGATCAATTTGCAAACTTAATAAAAATTAAAACCGTGTTACTTAAAAAGTTGTTATATAACATAACAGC
>CABPVN010000001.1:405934-425807 GCA_902460825.1 Campylobacter concisus | reverse complement strand
GGTAATCTTTATTTAGCAACTATACCGATTGTAGATACTAATAAACAAGAGGCTGAAATAGAAGATCTTCTAAATAAGGAGGTGTTAGAACACAAAATAAATAACAGAAGCTTTTCAAAGGATCCTAAAAACGGGAATGAATATGGAAAAAATGAACTTTCAAAATATGTTTTTAAAAATTATAGTAATATAAATTTCCAAAATTTTAAAAAATTACTCGATACTCTACAAAATATAATTGAAGAATATGAAATAAAAATATAAAAATATATTTTAAGCGAAAAATATCTCGCTTTTTAGACGAAGCAAACATAGATAGGCACTTAGCACGCTTTGCTCTCTAACGTAGTTGCGCTCTCCTTTTAAAAGAAGCCTTTCAACCTCGATGTTGCCGTTTTTATCGCCAGCTGCGACATATACCGTGCCAACTGGCTTGCTAGCTGTGCCACCGCCTGGTCCTGCGATACCGCTAATAGCAAGCGCAAAGTCCGCATTTGTCGTGCTTAGCGTGCCTTTTACCATCGCTTTTACGCAAGGCTCGCTCACGGCTCCGTAAGTATCTAAAATTTCATCCTCAACGCCTAGCCACTCGTGCTTTATGTGATTTGCGTAAGTCACCAATGAGCCATCAAAGCTGGCTGAGACGCCGCCATATCTTGCAAATTTAGCCGCCGCAAGCCCAGCCGTGCAAGACTCAGCAAATGAAATTTTAAGCCCCTTTTGCATGAGCTTTTTTGCTACAAATTTGATCACATCTTTTTGTGGGATAAATTTTTGCGAAAATAGCGTTTTTACCCCTTGTAAAAAGCTCTCGATCTGGCCAAATTTATTGCTTTTTGCCCTTACTAGTATCAAATTTGGCAGGATCTGCGCAAGAGTGATATCGACCTCATAAGTTTTAGCAAGTGGTAGCATAAGGATCTTCGCGCTATCTGCGTCGATGTCTATTAGATGAAAGTAGCTAAAATCAGGCTCATAGTCGGTTAGAAACTCGCCTAGCTCTTCATTTGGATTAGCTTTTATGAGATTTATCTGGGCGTTATTTAGGCTGGCTAAAAAGCTATTTTTAGAGTAGTCTAAGCTATCTTTAAGTGCAAGAGTCGTGCTATCTTTTAGCTCGAGCGAGCCCCCAGTTAGCGTCGCTACGATCTTTGCAGCGATGGCAAAATTTTCATCTGAGCCAAAAATGCTTACAAAGTCGTAATCTTTTGATAAATTTTCGATGATAAAAGGTAGCTCTTTGCTATTTTTTGGAGCAAAACTGACAACTCCAAGCTCGCCAAAATGATCCTCGTAACTTTGAAAAATGTAGTTTAGAAATTCTCTATTTATCTCAAGATCTTCGCCTATTATCAAGATACTTTGTCTCATTTTTAAGCTCCTTTTTTTGCCTCATTATACTATTTTTCAGTGTGATTTAACCAGCACAGGTGTAAAATTAGCAAATTTTAAAATCAAGGTAAAAAATGGACTACAAAGAGACACTTTTACTCCCAGAGACAAATTTCCCAATGCGCGGAAATCTCCCACAAAATGAACCACAAAGACTAAAATCATGGTACGAAGAGCGCAAGGTTTACAAAAAAATGAAGAAAAATCGCCAAAATGCGGTTAAAAACTTCAACATACACGACGGCCCTCCGTATGCAAACGGACACCTACACATCGGCCACGCGTTAAATAAAATTTTAAAAGATATCATCACAAAAACGCACTATTTTTACGGCGAAAATGTCCGCTACGTGCCAGGCTGGGACTGCCACGGCTTGCCGATCGAGCAGCAAGTCGAAGTAAAGCTTGGCGATAAGAAAAAAGAGCTTAGCAAGGTCGAGATCAGGGAGCTTTGCAGGCAGCACGCGAGAGAATTTATAGACATTCAGCGAAATGAATTTAAAAGCCTTGGCATCATCGGCGACTTTGAAAATCCATACATGACGATGAAATTTGAGTTTGAGGCTGACATCTACAAAGCGCTTTGCGAGATCGCTAAAAAAGGTCTTTTGGTTGAAAGAAGCAAGCCAGTTTATTGGAGCTGGGCGGCTAGATCGGCGTTAGCTGAAGCTGAGGTCGAGTACGAGGAGAAAGAGGACTACTCTATTTACGTAGCATTTGAGCTTGATGGCGACGCGCTAGAAAAGCTTGGCGTAAAAGAGGCAAGCGCTGTCATCTGGACGACCACGCCTTGGACACTTCCAGCAAATCAAGCCATAAGCCTAAAGCCAGATGAAATTTATGTGCTAACGGCTGAAAATTTGATCTTTGCAAAGCCACTACTTGAAAGCGTTGTAGAGAGTGGTCTAAGCAAGGGCGAGATCAAAAAAGAGTTTAAATCAAGCCTGCTTGAAAACACTCACGCGATAAATCCACTAAACGGCAGAAAGTCTAAATTTTTACTAGGTGATCACGTCATGATGGACGGAGGTACTGGACTTGTTCATACAGCTCCAGGACACGGCGAGGACGACTATTACGTCTGTTTGAAATATGGCTTTAGTGAAATTTTGATGCCGGTTGATGATGGTGGCTGCTACGATGAGAGCATAAAACATCACGGACTATTTAGAAGTGACGTGGTAGACGAGTTTGTCGGTATGCACATCTTTAAAGCAAATGAGAAAATTTTAGAGCTACTTGGCAAAAGCTTGCTTAGCGTATCTAAATTTAGGCACTCTTATCCATTTTGCTGGAGAACGCACAAGCCTGTCATTTATAGAGCCACAAAGCAGTGGTTTATCGCTATGGACGAGGCTAAACTAGGTGGAAAAACGCTTAGACAAACAGCGCTAAAAGAGCTTGAAAAGGTTAAATTTTATCCAAGCGTAGGCATAAAAAGAATAGGCTCGATGATAGAAAATCGCCCAGATTGGTGCATCTCTCGTCAGCGTGACTGGGGCGTGCCTATCGCGTTTTTCAGAGATAAAGCGACAAAAGAAGTTATATTTGATAGTGAAATTTTAGACCACATCGTGGCTATCTTTAAAGAAAAAGGCGCTGATGCGTGGTGGGCGCTAAGCATAGATGAGCTTTTACCAAAGGGCACAAAATACAAGGCTGAAAATTTAGAAAAAGTGATGGACATCCTTGATGTTTGGTTTGATAGCGGCTCGACATGGCATGCGGTCTTACAAAGCGACAACTACGACGCTGGCAAATACCCTGCAAGCATGTATCTAGAGGGCTCAGACCAGCACCGCGGCTGGTTTCAAAGCTCGCTTCTAGTAAGCACAGCTATAAATTCTCACGCACCTTACGAGAGCATCCTAACTCACGGCTTTACTGTCGATGCTAAGGGCGAGAAGATGAGCAAGAGCAAGGGCAACGTCATCGCTCCACAAGATGTGGCTAAGACGCACGGCGTGGAAATTTTACGCCTTTGGGTTGGCATGAGTGATTACTCAAGCGACCTAAAAATAAGCGAAGATATATTAAAGCAAATAAGCGAGCAATACCGCAAAATCCGCAACACTATACGCTTTTTACTAGCAAACGTAAATGACCTTGAGAGCCTAAATACAGAGTTTAACATTCTTGATAAATGGATATTAGCACGCGCTAAAAAGGTCTTTGACGAGGCAAGTGCTTGCTTTAGAAATTACGACTTTTCAAAGGGCTTTAACATCCTTTTAAATTTCCTATCAGCCGATCTGAGCGGCGTATATCTTGACGTTTGCAAAGATAGACTTTACTGCGACGCAAAAGACGCACCAAGAAGAAGATCAGCTCAAAGCGCAATGGCGATCATCACAAAGGCACTTTTGCCACTCATCGCTCCAACGCTTACTTACACCGTTGATGAGGTGATGGACTACGCTCCAAATATCATCAAAGGCGACGCAAAAGACGCGTTTGACCTAGTCTATGAGCCAATCAAATTTGACCTTAGTTTTGAAGATGAGCTGCTTTTTGCCAGCAGGGAGAAATTTAACGAGATCGTGGACGTTCTTAAAAAAGAGAAAAAAATAAAATCAACTCTAGAGCTAAGCCTAGAGACAACTAACCACAACATCACAGGCTACGACGAGCGCGAAGTGGCCGATCTTTACATGGTAAGCTCAGTTAGAGCTTATGATGATAGCGAGCCACTAGCAGAGTTTGAGCTAGAGGGCGATAAATTTAAGATCATAGCAAGCAACCTTCACAAATGCCCAAGATGCTGGAAATTTAACGCTAGCAAAGAAGACGCGCTATGTCCAAGATGTGAAGAGGTCATAAGTGCTAAGTGAGCCAGTAAGCGCAACTATCATAGTCGCAACGATCGCTGCGGTGGTCGTTGTTAGCTTGTTTGGCATATTTTTGGTTAATAAATTTAAAGGATAAAAATAGTGGTAACTTTAAAAGAAGCTTTGAAATTTTCAGCTGAAGAGATAAAAAATTTAAGAGCCGAGCTTGAGGCAAAGATTATAAAAGAAAAAGAGCTTGGCGCTTATGTCGAGCAGCTAGCAAATTTAGAGATCGCAAAACTAGGCGAGGGTGTGCCTATCGCTATAAAAGACAACATTCAAGTAAAAGGCTGGAGTGTCACGTGCGCTTCTAAAATTTTACAAGGCTACGTAGCACCATATAACGCAACCGTCATTGAGAAGCTACTTAGCAAAAATTTAGCTCCATTTGGCCGCACAAATATGGACGAATTTGCGATGGGAAGCACGACTGAGAGCTCATTTTATGGCAAAACACTAAACCCACTAAATCACGCTCACGTCCCAGGTGGCAGTAGCGGTGGCTCAGCAGCAGCAGTCGCAGCTGGCCTTGCAGTAGCCGCACTTGGTAGCGACACTGGTGGCTCGATCCGCCAGCCAGCGGCATTTTGCGGATGCGTAGGGCTTAAGCCAACTTATGGCAGAGTGAGCAGATACGGCCTTGGCGCATACTCAAGCAGCCTTGATCAAATAGGACCTATCGCGCAAAACGTAGAAGACGCAGCCATTTTATATGACGCGATCGCTGGACACGACCCAAAAGATAGCACGAGCGCAGATGTGCCGTTTGTGAGCGTTAGCGATAAGATAGATGGTAGCAAAAAACTAAAAATTTGCGTTGTCAAAAACTACGTAGAAAACGCAAGCGAGCAGACAAAAGCTGCTTTAAATTTAGCTATAGAAAAGCTAAAATCACACGGACACAGCGTAACTTACACAAATTTTGAAGACTCAAAATATGACGTCGCGGCTTACTACATCATCGCAACCGCAGAGGCAAGCGCAAATTTAAGTCGCTACGATGGAGTAAGATATGGCAGACGCGCAGAAGCTAGAAATTTAAAAGAGCTATATGTAAATTCGCGATCTGAAGGCTTTGGCGAAGAGGTAAAAAGAAGAATTTTGCTTGGTACATTTGTGCTAAGTAGCGGATACTACGATGCTTACTACATCAAAGCGCAAAAAGCAAGAGCGCATATAAAAGCTCAATACGAGAAAATTTTAGAAGAAAATGACCTTATTTTCATGCCAGTTGCTCCAAGCACAGCTTATAAATTTGGAGCACACAGCGATCCGCTTCAAGCCTATCTAAGTGATATCTACACGATCAGCGTAAATTTAGCAGGCCTACCAGCTATCTCTGTGCCAGTTGGTAAAGATGACCAAAATTTAAACGTGAGCGCCCAGCTCATCGCAAAAGCGTGGGACGAACAGACCTTGATAAATGGTGCTAAGAGCCTAGAAAATTTAATAAAAGGATAAAAATATGAAGATAGTAAAGAGAGCTTTAACATTTGAGGATGTGCTTCTTGTGCCGCAATACTCTGAAATTTTGCCAAAGCAAGTTGATGTGAAAACCAGGATCAGCAAAAATGTCACGCTAAATATCCCGATCGTCTCTGCTGCGATGGATACGGTGACTGAGCATAGAACTGCTATCATGATGGCGAGGCTCGGCGGTATCGGCGTTATCCACAAAAATATGGACGTCGAAAGCCAAGCAAAAGAGGTCAAACGTGTTAAAAAAAGCGAAAGTGGAGTCATCATCGATCCTATCTTTATAAATCCAGAAGCGACCGTGGCTGAAGCTCTAAGCCTTATGTCAGATCTTCATATTTCAGGCGTTCCAGTCATCGACAAAGACCGCAAACTAATAGGAATTTTAACAAACCGCGATTTGAGATTTGAGACAAATATGAGCGTTTTGGTAAAAGACCGCATGACAAAAGCACCGCTTATAACCGCACCAAAGGGCTGCACGCTTGATGATGCGGAGAAAATTTTCTCTCAAAACAGAGTTGAAAAACTACCTATCGTAGATAAAGACGGCAGACTTGACGGGCTTATCACCATAAAAGATCTAAAAAAACGTAAAGAGTACCCAAACGCAAACAAAGACAGCTACGGCAGACTTCGCGTAGCTGCGGCTATTGGCGTGGGTCAGATAGATCGCGCTAAAGCACTTGTTGATGCTGGCGTAGATGTCATCGTCATCGACTCAGCTCACGGTCACTCAAAGGGTATCATCGACACTTTAAAAGAGGTAAAAGCAAATTTCAAAGTCGATGTCGTAGCTGGCAATATCGCAAACCCAGCAGCCGTAAAAGACCTAGCAGAAGCAGGAGCTGACGGCATAAAAGTGGGCATTGGACCAGGATCAATATGCACCACAAGGATCGTTGCTGGCGTTGGTGTGCCTCAAATTTCAGCGATTGACGACTGCGCAAGCGAAGCAGCAAAATATGGCATCCCAGTTATCGCAGACGGCGGTTTAAAATACTCAGGTGACGTGGCAAAAGCTCTTGCAGCAGGTGCTGCTTGCGTTATGGCAGGTAGCTTGCTTGCAGGTTGCGAAGAGAGCCCAGGTGAGCTTATAACATTCCAAGGTCGCCAGTACAAAGTATATCGCGGCATGGGCTCAATAGGCGCTATGACAAAGGGTAGTTCTGATCGCTACTTCCAAGAAGGCACCGCTCAAGACAAGCTTGTGCCTGAAGGCATCGAGGGTCGTGTGCCATTTGCTGGCAGCATAAAAGATGTGATCCATCAGCTAATAGGCGGCCTAAGAAGTGCTATGGGTTATGTCGGCGCAAAAGATATCCCAACTCTTCAAGAAAGAGCCGAATTTGTCGAGATAACAAGCGCAGGACTAAAAGAGAGCCACGTCCACGACGTAGTTATCACTCACGAGGCACCAAACTACAAAGTTAATTAGTGTTAGACCTGCAAACTAGAACTATTAAATTTAACGAGCCACTCTATCTTGAGAGTGGCCGTATGCTATCAAATTTCAAGCTTATTTACGAGACTTACGGCACGCTAAATGCTGATAAAAGCAACGTCATCGTGATCTGCCACGCTCTAACTGGCTCACACCACGCTGCTGGCACATACGCAGGTGATGAGAAAGCTGGCTGGTGGGACGGGCTAATAGGCAGCAAAAAAGCGGTTGATACCGATAAATTTTACGTTATTTGCGTAAATATCTTAGGCTCGTGCTTTGGCTCGACCTCGCCCTTAAGCGTGGATAGAAGTAGTGGCAAAGAGTATCGGCTAAATTTCCCAGTCCTTGCCATAAGCGACGTGGTAAAGGCGCAGATGAGGCTATTTAGCGAGCTTGGCATCACAAGGGCAAGAGCCGTGATAGGCGGCAGTCTTGGCGGTATGCAGGCACTTTGCTACGCTATCGAGTTTCCAGAATTTGCACAAGATATCATAATGCTAGCAAGCACCTATCAGACGAAGCCCTGGGCGATAGCGTTTAATAAAATCGCAATCGAAGCCATTTTAAATGATGAAAATTTTAAAAACGGCGAATATGACGTGGAATTTATAAGAAAAAACGGGCTAAAAGGCATGGCTTACGGCAGGATGGCAGGGCACATCAGCTTTTTAAGCCCTGATAGCATGGATAAGAAATTTGGACGGAGCTACGTCGAAACCGACGGCCTTTACGATCTTTTTGGGCATTTTCAGGTCGATCGCTACATGGAGTATAACGGCTACAACTTCCCAAAGAGGTTTGACCCGCTAAGCTATCTATATATCGTAAAGATGATGAATATCTTTGACTGCACAAGGCACTACGATAGCCTAAAAGACGCCCTTGCGCCGATCAAAGCAAATTTGCATCTAGTCGCTTTTAAAGGCGATCTACTCTTTCCGCCAAGCTGCATGAGAGAAATTTATGACGCACTTTGCGAGATGGGCAGAGGCACGAAGACAAATTTTGTAGAGATAGATAGCAACTACGGCCACGACGCCTTTTTGGTCGAGATAGAAAAATTTGATGGATATATAAAAAATATATTAAAAGGATAGAAAATGGAGCAAAAAGAGCAAAGTTTTGAAGAGAAATTAGCCCTAGCTGATAAAATTTTAAACGATCTAAACAAAGATGATGTGAGCTTAGAAAAGAGCATAAAGCTGCACGAGCAGGGCAAAAAGCTCTTAAATGAAGCGAGAGAAATTTTAGAAAACGCAAAACTTAGCATAAAGCAGGTGGATGATGAGTAAAATTTGCGCCCTTCAGCTACCAACGCAACCTTTAAGCGAGGCTAGGCTTGATTATTACCTTAAAATTTGCGAAGATGAAAACGCAAGGCTGGTAGTGCTTGGCGAATACGTGCTAAATAGCTTCTTTAAAGAGCTTGCTAGCATGCCAAAAAGCCTCATAAAAGAGCAGAGCGAGCGCAAAAAAGAGGCACTATTTGCGATGGCAAAAAAGTATGATCTAAATATCATCGCACCTATCATAAATTTAAAAGGCAAGGAAATTTTTAAGAGCCTAGCTAAATTTAGCCCTACGCAAGTAAAACTCTACGATCAGCAAATTCTCATGCCTTATGCGCACTGGAACGAGGCTAAATTTTTTAGCAACGCAAGCGAGGAGTTAAATTTGCCTATCTTTACATACGAGAAATTTAAGGTAGGCGTTATGTTTGGCTTCGAGGCGCATTTTGATCTGTGCTGGGCATATATGAGCGCTAAAAAGGTCGATATCGTGCTTGTGCCAACGGCTTGCACGTTTTTCTCACAGGCGCGCTGGGAGGAGCTATTAAAGGTTAGAGCCTTTACAAACAACGTTTATGTGCTTCGCGTAAACCGCGTGGGAAGCCACAAGAGCGAGGACGAGCAGTGGAGTTTTTACGGCGACTCGATGCTTATTAGCCCATTTGGCGAGGTTAAGAACAGGCTTGGCAAAAATGAAGAGATGATGATCGATGAGCTTAGCAAAAAGGAGCTTAGCGAGGCTAGAAGCACTTGGGGCTTTATGCAGATAGAGGCTAAATTTAAAAGATGAAGCGCTGCATCTGGGCGGAGAAGAGCGAATTTAGCAGGAGCTATCACGACTATGAGTGGGGCAGGGCGGTCAAAGATGATAAGAAATTCTTTGAAATGCTCATTTTAGAGGGCTTTCAAGCAGGCCTTAGCTGGGACTATGTGCTACGAAAAAGAGCTGGGCTTGCTCAAATTTTAGACGGCTTTGACGCAAAAAAGATCGCTAGCTACGATGAGGCAAAGCTTCAAAGCCTTTTAAGCGATGATAGAGCGATCAAAAACCGCCTTAAAATTTACTCTTTGCCAAAAAATGCCAAAGCTTTTTTAAAGCTTTGCGCTGAGTTTGGCTCGTTTTATAACTACATCTATAAATTTACAAATGGCAAGCGCGTGATAAATGACATAAAAAGCGCTAAGGACATGCCAGCAAGTAGTGAGCTCTCAGAGTGCATCTCAAAAGATATGAAAAAGCGTGGCTTTAAATTTGTAGGTGCTGTGATCATCTACTCGTTTTTACAAGGCGTTGGCGTCATAGATGATCACGAAAATGAGTGCTTTTGCAAAGGTAAAATTTAAACTCACCACCACCTTTAATCTTAATACAAAATAAATAATTTTAAGTAATCTTTATCATAAATAATCTTATAATTTTAGTAATCACAATGGGTTTGAACAAAGGTGTAAATTTAAAATTTACAGGCTTGTGCGTAACACTAAAAAGGAGACGCTATGAGTAGTAAAGTTTCTAGACGTGATTTTATAAAATTTGGTGCTGTTTCGGCTCTTGCTGCAAGCGGAGTTTATGCGAGCGATATGCCAGTCTTTAGAGATAAAGATGTCAAATTTGACGAAGAGTGGGATGTCGTTATAATCGGTAGTGGCTTTGCTGGTCTTGCAGCTGGTATCAAGGCAAATGAGCGAGGCAACAAGGTTCTTATCTTAGAGAAAATGGGGCGAGTTGGTGGCAACTCTGTAATAAATGGCGGAATTTTTGCCGTGCCAAACAGCGAACTTCAAAAGAAAAATGGAGTCAAAGACTCAAAAGAACTCTTCATCTCAGACTGCGTCAAAGCTGGCCTTGGGCTAAACCACGTGGAGCTTCTTGGTATCCTTGCTGATAGAGCGGTCGATACTTTTAACTTCACCGTAAAACACGGCGCAAAATACCTAGATAAGCTACTTCTTGAGGGCGGTCATAGCGTGCCAAGGACTTACTACACTGAAAATACAAGCGGCTCTGGCATCGTTCAGCCTCTAGCTGAGACGTTTAAAAATTTACAAGACTGCGAGCTAAGAACAAGGTGCAAATTTGATGAGTTTGTAACCGATGAAAATGGCGCAATAGTAGGCGTTGCGGTCCGAAATGACTATAAATTTGATAAAAATTTATTTAGCGATGACAAAGAGAACAAGAGCGGCGAGCGTAAATTTATAAAGGCTAAAAAAGGCGTCGTGCTAGCAAGCGGCGGCTTTTGCAGTGATAAGTTTTTTAGAAAGCTTCAAGACCCACGCGCTGTGCCTGAATTTGACACTACAAACCACCCAGGCGCAACTGCAGGTGCTTTGATCTCAGCCCTAAAAATAGGAGCTTTGCCTGTTCAAATCGGCTGGATACAATACATCCCATATAAATGCCCTGACGAAAAAGGCAACGGCATCACAAGTAAATTTGCCTCACAAGCTGCCTTTAGATACGGCATCTCAGTCGATCCAAAGACCGGCAAACGCTATATGAACGAGCTAGCCGACCGCAAGATAAGGGCTGATGCTATGTTTAGGATAATTGATGCTAAAAACGACAGCTATCCTATAAATTTATGCGACTCAGTAGCTGCTGCAAAGCTAGTCGAGAGCGACCTTGCAAATCCTATGAAAAACGGTGTCATAATGAAATTTGACACGCTAGCAGACCTTGCTAAACATTACAAAATGCCAGCTGGCGAGCTAGAAAAAACGGTTGAGAGATACAACGAATTTGTTAAAAAAGGCAAGGATGAGGATTTTGATAAGCCAATCAAGCTAACTGATGGTATCACCATCTCGCAAGCTCCATTTTACGCTATGCGTGGCGCTCCAAAGCTTCACCACACAATGGGCGGAGTGAAGATAAACAACAAAGCTCAGGTGCTAAACATCGACGATGAGCCGATCAAGGGACTTTACGCTGCTGGCGAGGTAACTGGCGGCACGCACGGAGCTAGCAGGCTTGGTAGCTGCGCGATACTTGACTGCTTAACATTTGGCATGATAGCTGGGGAGAATATCTAAACTTACTTTCTTGCTTAAAACTCTAAAGTAAATTCGATATAAGGGGGAAGGGACTTGAATTACGAAGTCGTGCCCTTCCCCCTTAACAACCCCCAACCCTTACGACGTTAGAGGTGCATGCTTCAGTGCTTCGCACCGCATGAATTTACAATTTGTAAATTTTAGCCCTTTTCGGAGTGAAATTTGAAACGAAGCGAAGTTGAAAAATATATAAAAGAGAAATTTGACATTTTGGGTGAGCAAATTTTCCCAAAATATCCAAAATTTAGTGTCTTTCGTCACAAGAAAAATGAGAAGTGGTTTGCGCTACTTATGCAGATAAGTGCTAGCAAGCTTGGTCTTAAAAGTGACGAGATGATAGAGGTTTTAAATCTAAAATGCAGCCCAGATCTAGCCATGGTGCTAGTTGATGAGAGGCAAATTTTTAAAGCATATCACATGAATAAAAAGCACTGGATAAGCATAAATTTAAACTCCAAAATCTCACAAAAAACCGTTTTTGACCTGATAGATGAAAGCTTTAAGCTAAGCAAATAAAAGCCATTTTCAGCCTTAAATTTAGTAGTTTTTGTTAAAATCACGAAAAACTTAAGGATAAAATTTGCAAGAGCTAAATAACGAGATCAGAAAAGTCCATTTCATAGGCATCGGCGGCATCGGCATCTCAGCCATCGCTAGATTTTTACACGAAAAAGGTCACAAGATAAGTGGCAGCGACATCAAAGAGAGCAAAACGACGCTTGAACTTCAAAATGAGGGCATTGAGGTCATCACACCGCACTGCAAAGAGGCGATAAAAGACCAAGACTTCGTGGTCTATTCAGCTGCGATAAAAGAGGACAACATCGAGCTAGTCGAGGCCAGAAACAAGGGCATAAAGTGCTTTTCAAGAAAAGAAATTTTGCCTTACGTGCTTGAAGATAAGTGCGTTTTCGCAGTTGCTGGCGCGCACGGCAAAAGCACGACTTCAGCGATGCTAGCAAGCCTTATTGAGGGCTCAGTGATCATCGGCGCCATATCAAAGCAGTTTGGCTCAAATATGCGCTACGCCAAAAGCGACAACGTCGTATTTGAGGCTGATGAGAGCGATTCTAGCTTTCTAAACTCAAACCCATATCTAGCCATCGTCACCAACGCAGAGCCAGAACATATGGAGCACTACGACTACGATCTAGCTAAATTTTACGCAGCCTACAAGGGCTTTTTGGAGCGCGCGAAAGTTAGGGTGATAAACGCTGAGGACGAGTTTTTGAGCACGCTTAAGCTTGATGCGATCAGGCTTTATCCAAGCAGTGATATCACCGAGCTTACGATGGTTGTAAGAGACTATCAGCCATACACCAGCTTTAACCTTAAAAATTTAGGCAAATTTGAAGCCTTTGGTATGGGCGAGCACATCGCTATAGATGCATCTTTGGCTATTCTAGCCGCGATGCATGAGACGCCACTAAAAGACATAAGAGAAAATTTACTAAATTTTAAAGGGATCAAAAAGCGTTTTGACATACTTAGTGCAAACAAAAATTTCGTCCTAATCGACGACTATGCACACCATCCAACCGAGATAAAAGCGACACTAAAATCAGTCTTTGAATACGCCAAAATTTTAGGTATAAAGAGCGTCACAGCGATATTTCAGCCACACCGCTACACAAGGCTTAGCACAAATTTACCTGGTTTTAAAGAGTGCTTTAAGGGCGTTGATGAGCTTGTCATCTTGCCAGTTTATGCAGCCGGAGAAAATCCGATCGAAGTTGATATGAAGAGCGAATTTAGCGAGTATAACCCGATCTTTACAGACAAGGTCGAGAGGGTTGAAGAGGGGATAGAATTTACAGATGAATTTGGCGTAAAAAACCGCCTAAGTGACGGCATTGTAGTTGGCTTTGGAGCGGGCGATATCAGCGTGCAACTAAGAGGCGGATATTAATGGATCTAAGTAGTTTCAAGCCTCAAGATGAAAATGAAATTTTAAAAGAGATAAAAGAAAAAGAGCTAAGCGAGGATGAAATTTCCAGCCTTATAAATTTAGGTAAAAAAGATATCTTGATCGCGCTTGCAAGGTCGCAAAAGCTAAGTAGCGCCCAGATAAAAGATATGCTGCCAAATGCCCCCTATCTAGCAGTTTGTTTGCTGGTTGAAAAGCAAGATATCAGCGAGGTTAGAGCTGAAATTTTAGAAAAGATCAAGCCTCATGCCGAGCTTTACAAAGAGCTCATTGCAAAGTATAAAGGCGTAAAATGGTAAGAAATTTGATAATAATCGCCGGCGTGATGCTACTTTTTGGAGCGATCTGGGCGATAAAAGATGAAAAGATCAGCAAAGGCGTTAAAGCGCTCGTTAGCGCGGTGCTTGTTGTGATCCTTGTTTGCGTCTATTTTTACGAGCAAAATTTATCAAAAAATGAGGACGCCATCTCAAAGCTAGTTAGCGATTTTAAACAAGGCAAAACACTAAAATGTGGCGAATACAACGTGAGCGCTGAGAAATTTAACTACGAATTTGGCACGGCTTCATTTTTAGCTAAAAGAGAATTTAGCGATCTCTCAGGCGTCATCGTGCCTATAAAAAGTTGTGAGCAATGACTGAAGAGATATTTTTAAAGCTAGATCTGGGCGAGTATTTAGATAAATTTAACTCATTTTTAGCAAGGCAAAAACCGCTTTTTTTACAAGGCGACAGCAAAATCCACTTTGAAAACATCAGCGAACTTTCAAAGTATGATTTTAAGGCACCTGACGAGATAAAAGAGCTTGATGATGCGCTTATGAGACTTAGTAAGCAAGCAGTGCTTCACATTAGCGAAATTTACGAGTTTGCAAAGATCATTAAGTATTTTTCATATCTAAAAAAGCAAAAATTTGAAGGCAGGCTTGGCGAGTGGATCGCAAAGGTTGAAATCCCTGAAGCGATGAGCCAGATGGCAAACAGCTTTGATGAAAATGGCGAGTTTAGCGACAGCGTGGATGAGAGATTTCACGCAATAAAGCAGGCCTTTAGCGAGAAAAAACGCCAGATAGACGCTGAGCTTAAAAAGCTCATCTATTCAAAACACATCACGCCCTATCTAGTCGATACCCAGACGCACTACATCAACTCGCAAGAGGCACTTTTGGTGCGTGGTGGCTTTAATCACGCCCTAAAAGGCACCGTGATCGCTAGAAGCTCAGGCGGCTACTTCTACGTCGCACCTGCAAGCACCGAGCGCCTAAAAAAGGAGCAAAGTGAGCTGCTTGATAGAAAAGAGGAGATTATTTTTGAGCACTGCAAGAAATTTAGCCTGCAGATGAGCAAGAGCCTGCTCTTTTTGAAATTTATAAATAATGCTTTTGATCAGTTTGACGCATATCAGGCTCGTGTAAATTTGGCTAGATCACGTGACTATGAGTTTGTTTTGCCAAATAGCTCGCATGTTATAAAGCTTGAGAAATTTGCCCACCCAGCGCTAAAAAACCCAAAGAGCGTGAGTGTGGATTTTAGTAAAAAAGTGCTTTTAATAACCGGCGTAAATGCTGGCGGTAAGTCGATGCTTTTAAAATCAATCATCTCAGCCACGCTGCTTGCAAAGTATCTGCTGCCTATGCATATTGACGCAAACCACTCAACGATCGGCTCTTTTAAAGAATTTGACGCGATCATCGAAGATCCGCAAAGTGTGAAAAACGACATCTCGACCTTTGCTGGCAGAATGGTGCATTTTGCAAAGCTTTTTACTAAAAAGTCAATCATTATCGGCATCGACGAGATCGAGCTTGGCACCGATTTTGAGGAGGCTGCGAGCTTATATGGCGTCATGATAGAGCGCCTCATTACTCAAGATATCAAAATGATCATCACGACCCACCACAAGCGCCTTGCGATGTTGCTAGCTAAAAATCCAGAGGTTGAGCTAGTGGCGGCACTTTACGACGAGGCGGCTCAAAGGCCTAAATTTGAGTTTTTAAAAGGCACGATCGGCAAGTCTTACGCCTTTGAAACTGCGGCAAGATACGGCATATCTCAAAATTTAGTGGCTCAGGCAAAGAAAATTTACGGCGAAGATAAAGAGAATTTAAACGAGATCATCACAAAAACGTTAAATTTACAAACCAAGCTTGATGAGGGGATAAAAGAGGTCACGGCAAAAGAGGAGCGGCTGGAGCGCTTGCTTGAGGAGCAAAAAGAGCTAAAAGAGAAAAATGAGATCAGGCTAAATGCGACTATCTCGCGCCTCGAAAAAGAGTATTATGAAGCGATAAATGCGGCAAAAGCTGTTATAAATTTCAAAGAGATAAAAGACAAGCAAAGGGCGCTAAATGTGGCAAATGAGAAAAAAGCTGCCATCGTTAAGCCTAAAAAAACTGAGCGAGAGAGCCTAAAAGTAGGCGATAGAGTAAAATATGAAAATATAAAAGGCACGGTTTTAAGCATCTCTAAAAATGACGCGATGATCGAGTCAAATGGCATAAATTTGCGCGTCCCACTTGAGCTTTTAAGAAAAAATGGCAACGAAGTAGTCTTGCCTAAAAAAGGTGGCGTAAGCCTAAATGTCGATAAGCCAAAAACGGCGTCATTATCGCTTGATCTGCACGGCATGAGAGCTGACGAGGCGATAGCAAAGCTTGATAAATTTATCTCAGATAGTCTTGTTATGGGATTTGATGAGGTTAGCGTATTTCACGGCATCGGCACTGGCAAACTCGCCTTTGCTGTTAAAAATTTCTTAAAAGAGCATCCAAGCGTGAAAGAATTTCATGATGCACCGGCAAATCAAGGCGGATACGGTGCAAAGATCGTTAAACTTTGAGCTAAATTTTTAATTAAAAAATGAAAGAAATTTTTTATTTAGCTTAGATATAATCCATTTAGAAAAATTTAAGAAAGGAAGTTTAAACTTTATGCCAGGTGACGAATCGCAAAAAAAGCACTTTAGTATGGTTAAAACCGTCACTTTGGTCGTGGTTTTGCTTTTTGCTTTCTTTTTAATTGAAAATTTAACTATCTACTCGTATAAATACAATAACGCGCTCTCTACAAACAACTTTGGCCTCAAAAAAAAGACTGAGTATCTAACAGATCAATATGTGAATTACTTTAAAAATATAAGTAAATTTAGTGTCTTAGATTTTCAAAATTACATAAGCAATGCCGCCTTTGGTGATGTCTTTTTGCTAAAAGAAAATGGCAAAAATGGCTTTAAGATAGAGGCATCGTCAGACAAAAGCCTCGTTGGTAAAGACTACGAAGACAATAGCTGTGGCGACATCTATTCACATGATTTTCAAACGAATTATTTCAAGGCTGAAATTTTGCCAGAAAATAGCGCCAAAGTATGTATGTTTGTCGCAGTAAATGAATATATTTTAGGCTTTAAAGCGCATATAGATCAAAGGATAACTGGCACTAGCGACCAATTTTATTTTCAGTGGCTGATGAAAAACATGACTCTTACTTTGATCTTAAGCTCGATCGGTCTATTTTTAGGGCTTGCGGTCTGTCTTTGGTTTGTATTTAAGTATCTAAACATCAAATTTGACTATCTAAAAGTAAAAGAAGAGAGCACTATTAAGATCGCTGAACTAAAAGAGAGGCTATATATCGATCCGATGACAGGACTTTTTAACAAGGCTGCGCTTTTAAAAGATGTGAGCGAGTATAAATATCCAAAAGTGATACTTATGGATATCGATGATTTTGGCAAGATGAACGACTACTACGGCAAATACGTGTGTGACCAGATACTAAAACAGATGGCAAATCTCATCAAAGAATTTGCCAAAAATGAGAATATGAAGGCTTATTGTATCGAGGCGGACAGATTTGCTTTGGTTGAAGATAATAACGACTTTATCGATAGATACGAAGAGCTTGCTGAAAATTTACTAGATATCTTTAAAGGCAGGATGCTTAGCATAAAAGATGAAAACGGCGTAGAGGTCGATGATATAGAAATTCACAACACCATAGGCTTTGCGCTTGATAGCGACCAGACTTTAAGAAAGGCAACCATCGCGCTAAAATCAGCTAAGACGCTTGATAAAGACTATGTTTGCTACTTTAAAGGGCTAAGCCAAAAAGATGAATACGCAAATCAGATCGAGCGCTCAAAGCTTATCCAAAACGCTACGATAAACGACAACATCGTGCCGTATTTTCAGCCGATATTTGACGAGAAAAAGATCCCTATAAAATATGAATGCTTGATAAGAATTTTAGACCGCGACGACGTCATCTCACCAAGCGTATTTTTGGATATCTCAAAGCGTATCAAGCGTTATGCAGACCTTGAAAAACAGCTCATTAAAAAGTGCTTTGAGCACCTTACTGAAGATCCAAATTTGGTTCTTTCTATAAATTTAAGCAGCCGAGATATGATAGATGGCGACGTTAGCGCACTTGTTTTAAATTTACTAAACAAGCACAATGTCGCTGGCAGGATAGTCTTTGAGATAGTCGAAGACGAGGAGCTAAAGAGCGCTGAGCGCGTCTCAGTCTTTGTTGAGCGTGCAAAGAGCATGGGCGCTATGATAGCGATCGACGACTTTGGTTCTGGTTACTCAAATTTCTCTTACATCATAAAGATCAAGCCAGACTACGTGAAGATCGATGGCTCTATCATCAAAGACATCGATATCAATAAAGACTCATACGCCATTGCAAGCGCGATCGTGGCATTTGCAAAGGATCTTGGCATAAAAACGATCGCAGAGTATGTTCATTCTAAAGAAATCTTTAACGTCTGTAAGGAGATAGGCATCGACGAATTCCAGGGATTTTACTTGGGACTTCCTTCTAAAAAGGCGTTTTAGTGGTAGTTGGCTTTTTAAAAGAGCTTTTAAGCTTTCGCTCTATCACGCCAGATGATGCAGGCAGCTTGGAGTTTATCGCTAAATTTTTGCCTGATTTTGAGGCTAAATTTATAGAAAAAAACGGCACAAAAAATCTCATACTTTCTAAAATTTATGGAGACGGGGAGCATCTAGCCTTTGCAGGACACGTCGATGTCGTGCCACCAGGCGATGGCTGGGATAGTGAGCCATTTACACCGCTTGAAAAAGATGGCTACATCTACGCAAGGGGTGCGCAGGATATGAAAAGTGGCGTGGCTGCCTTTGTTTGTGCGTGCAAAGAGGCTAAATTTGATGGCAAGCTAAGTCTCATCTTAACAAGTGACGAAGAGGGCGATGGCACTTACGGCACGCCTTTGGCACTTGAATATCTGCGTGAGATAGGGGATCTGCCTAAATTTTGCGTCGTGGCTGAGCCAACTTGCGATAAGAAATTTGGCGATAGCATAAAGGTCGGCAGACGTGGCTCGATAAATGGCAAGATCGTTATAAAGGGCGTTCAAGGTCACGTGGCATACCCAGAAAAATGTGTAAATCCAGTAAATTTAATAGCTCCACTTTTAAGTAAGATAGCTGACCACGATATGGACGGAGGGAGCGAGTTTTTTAACCCAAGCAAGATCGTGGTGACGGACATTCGTGGTGGCATGCAGGTTTGCAACGTCACTCCAAGTGAGCTTAGCATAATGTTTAACGTCAGAAACTCAAATTTAACTGACGCAAATGACGTTGAGAGCTATCTTAGAAGCGTTTTAGATGGGCTTAGTTACGAGCTTAGCATAAAGCAAAGCTCAAAGAGATTTTTAACGAATAAAGATAGCAAGATCGTAAGAAATTTAATGGCATCTGTCACAAAGATCACTGGCGCTACGCCACTTTTAAATGCAAAGGGCGGCACGAGCGATGCTAGACACTTTGCTGAATTTGGCGTAGACGCGATAGAATTTGGCGTCATAAACGACCGTATACACGCCAAAAACGAACGAGTTAGCGTTGATGAAATAAATAAACTTTATGAAGTTTTTAAAGACCTCATAGAAAATTTTAAATTCTAATATTCACAAATTTCACTACTTTAAAAAAATACATATCTTTTTTCTAAGATGACTTTTTAGCCGGTTATGTTAAATTTCTATTGGAATTTTTTAAAAATAAAATCCGCAAAGGTTTGCTATGAATAGCTCAAAAGTAGATATTGAAAAAAGACTAGAAGAAATACTAAAACGCGAAGTTGGCACATGCATTGTTTTAGATGGTGAATGGGGTGTAGGAAAAACAACTTTTTGGAAAAATTTTTCTGATGCAAAATTTAATGAAAAATCTGTTTATGTCTCCTTGTTTGGCAAGGAAAGCATCCAAGAAATAAAGCAAGAGATAGGAATACAAATTTATAAAAGAAATAAATATATTAATGAGATAGAGAAATCTAAGGCAGATCAAGTATTTAATTTGGCAATACCTAATCTAGGTTCAGCGTTAATGGGATGTATATCATTTTTTAAAAAAGAGGATTTTAAAGATACCGTAATATGTTTTGATGACTTCGAAAGAACCTCTGATAAATTAAATTTAAAAGAT
>CABPVN010000001.1:405296-405909 GCA_902460825.1 Campylobacter concisus | reverse complement strand
GCTGATTTCAGAATATAAAGAGCAACAAAATTGTCATATAGTAATGATTTTAAATAGATCAAAAATGACCACAATTACCAAAAGCAATCAAAATGAGCAGAATGAAAATTTCAAAGACCAAGAGGTCGAAAATGATATTAAAGAAAATGATAAAAAAACAGAGCTAGAAAAAATTTTATCGGAATACAAAGATAAAATCATGGACTACGAATTTTATTATAATCCAACCCCAGAAGAATCTTTTAGTATTGTCTCAGATGAGTTAGCTGGAAATTACCAAGAAGTGGCACGACAATATTTTAAAAAACATGAGATAAATAATATTAGGGTAATTAGACGAGCTATAAATGCTCTAAATGATTATCATAAGTATTTAGAGAATGTAGAAGAAAATCATAAAAAAACAAGGGATTGTATTTTGATGTTTATATTAGGAATATCTGTTATAAACTCTATGAATTCTCTAAGTAAGCTTGAGCAATTCTTTGGTATAAGAAATTTTTATGGTGAATTGGAAGACATATATGGCTTGTTTAAAAACAAAGGTTATTTGAGTAATGTAGACGCATTAATATTTTCTAGAGATGTAGATTATCATCAATTAAGTTTAAAT
>CABPVN010000001.1:393949-404915 GCA_902460825.1 Campylobacter concisus | reverse complement strand
GAGACTATCAATAAAATGAATGGTTTTGATGACCAAGTTAAAGATTTATACAATGAGCTTATGTATGAAAAAGAAAAATTTAAAATATCTTCTGCTGAAAATATAATAGAAAATATTTTCATGAGTAAGAACCTTATACCAGAAGTATTGTCGTCTAAAATAAAAAGTGAAGATTTAGAAAAATATTGCTATGCGAATAAAGATTTTGTATATAGTGCAGTAAAATTCTTACGCTCTGATAGGCATCCAGAAGCCAAAAAGCTTAAAAAGAAAATTCTAGGTGTATTTAAAAACATATCAAAAAATGGCAATGAAAGCCAAAGACTTAAAATGGGGTTAATTCTGAAGCATTTAAATAGTAATAAGGATTGCTAAAATATTTTTGTTTAAAAATGAGGTAGAGAATTTAGCCACCAAAGTGGCTAAATTTGAAGTTATCTTAGGATTTGAATTTTTGCTTTTGCGCGAAGTTTTTCGAAGTAATCACTCATTAATTTTTCTTGCTCGCCTTGGTAAAGCTCGTTTATAACGTTATCTTTTACATCAGCAAAGCTTGGTGTGTATGAGCCGATCTTCTCTTTTACTAAAAACATATCAAAGCTATCAGGTCCTTGCAAAGGCTGTGTGTAGTCACCGTTATTCGTGCTTGAGATGATCGCAGCAAGTCTTGGGTCTATGCTTTGATAGTCTAAACTCACCTCTTGTGTTTGCACGCCGTCTAGTAGCTTTGGACTTGTCTTTTGAGCTTCAAGCAGATCAGGGTCTTTTGCTCTATAAACTACGACTCTAGCGGTGCTAAAGACCTTAAATTTATCAGGATTAGCGTCAAAATACGCCTTTGCTTTTTGCTCATTTATGTTTTTGCCAGCCTCAGCAGCTATGCTTTTATAAAGTTTTTCTTGAAGCATCTTGTGCTCTAGGTTGTTTTTAAAGTCCAAAAAGTCCATGCCTTGAGCTTGGATAGAGCTTCTAAACTGCGAATTTGTCATGCCATTTTGCTTTGCGATCGCCTCGATCCTGTCGTTTAGCTCAAAAGGTGTCACGCTTAAATTTAAGTTTTTTATCTGCGCATCTTCAAGTCTATCTCTGATAAGCAAATTTAAAGCGTCCTGCTCTGTTGTCTTTAGTTGTTCCTTCAAGCTATAAACCTCGTAAAGCGTGATAGGCTCGTTCTCCACGATAGCTGCGATGCCGTTTATCATCTGAGCTGAATATAAATTTAAGGCACTTAACACGCCAGCAGCCAAAAAGAGCAATTTTTTCATAATGAAACCTTTATTTAAGTATTTAGTAAATATAATTTTGGGCAATTATAACATAAAAATAAGGCACAAAATGATAGTTACTAGATTTGCTCCGTCGCCTACTGGATACCTACATATAGGCGGACTTAGGACAGCTCTTTATAATTATTTATACGCAAGAGCTAATAATGGAAAATTTCTACTTCGCATCGAAGACACTGACTTAAAACGAAACTCAGAAGAAGCAACCCAGGCTATAAAAGAGGCCTTTGCCTGGTGCAAGCTAGATCACGACGGCGAAGTGACCTATCAGTCAAAGAGGTTTGATCTTTACAAAGAGTATGTTAAAAAGCTGCTTGACGAGGGCAAAGCCTACAAATGCTACATGAGCAAGGACGAGCTTGAAGAGCTTAGAGCTAGCCAAGAGGCTAGAAAAGAGCGCCCAAAATATGATAATAGATATAGAGATTTTACTGGCACGCCTCCAGCTGGTATCGAGCCAGTCATCCGTATAAAAGCCCCGCTTAGCGGCGAGATCGTCATACATGACGGCATAAAGGGTGAGGTTAAATTTAGAGTTGAAGATATCCTAGATGACTTCATCATCGCAAGAAGCGACGGCACGCCAACATATAACTTCACAGTTGTGATAGACGATGCGCTAATGGGCGTAACAGACGTTATCCGCGGCGATGATCATCTCTCAAATACCCCAAAACAGATCGTTCTTTATGAGGCGCTTGGCTTTAAGGTGCCAAAATTTTATCACGTCGCTATGATAAATGGCGAAGACGGTAAAAAGCTTAGCAAAAGGCATGGCGCAACTGATGTTATGGAGTATAAAAAGATGGGCTACTTGCCTGAAGCGCTCTTAAATTTTCTCGTTCGTCTTGGCTGGAGCCACGGCGATGATGAGATTTTTACTATCGAGGATATGCTTAAATACTTCAATCCAAACGATATCAATAAAAGCTCAAGCACCTATAACGCTCAAAAGCTTGACTGGTTAAATTCTCACTATATAAAAACTTTGCCTTACGATAGGCTAGCGCATGATATGCTTGAATTTGGCGTGGATTTCAAGGCTTTGGTAAAGGGCGAGCTACTGCTAAATTCGCTCCGTGAGAGATCAAAGACACTAATTGAGATGGCAAACAGCGCAAATGCGATCATCAACGCTCCAAAAAGCTACGATGAGAAAGCTTGGGCTAAATTTATAAATGAAAATAGCAAAGAAATTTTGGCTAAATTTGCTCAAATTTTAGACCGCGATCTCGATGCGAAGGGCTACGAGGAGCTAACTAATAAATTTTTAGAGCAAAATGGCTTAAAACTAAAAGACCTAGCTCAGGCCCTAAGGATAGCGCTAACTGGCTCAAGCGTGAGCCCAAGTATCTTTGAAGTGCTTGAAGTAGTAGGCAGTAATGAGATCAAAAATAGAATACAAAATTTATTAAAGGAAGAGAAATGACACATGTAACTAAAGAAGAGGCACTAAACTACCACATCGGCGGTAAGATCGAGATCAGGGTAAAGACACCTTGCGAGACTTCAAGAGACCTTTCAATGGCCTATACACCAGGCGTTGCTGAGCCTTGTAAAGAGATAAATGCAGACACTGAACTAGCTTATAAATATACAAATAAAGCAAATTTAGTAGCTGTCATCACCGATGGCACGGCTGTTCTTGGACTTGGCGATATCGGCGCTATCGCTGGTAAGCCAGTTATGGAGGGCAAGGCGGTGCTATTTAAGAAATTTGCGAACGTTGATGCCTTTGACATCGAGCTAGACGAGCACGATCCTGATAAGATCGTTGAGATTTGCAAGGCTCTAGCTCCGACATTTGGCGGTATAAATTTAGAGGATATCCGTGCTCCAAAGTGCTTTGAGATCGAAAGAAAGCTTCAAGAAGCAGTTGATATCCCTGTAATGCATGACGATCAGCACGGCACAGCGATGATAACAAGCGCTGGCATTATAAATGCGATGGAAATTTCTGGCAAAGATATATCTAAGATAAAGATCGTAGTTAGCGGCGCAGGTGCAGCTGGCATAGCGTGCGCTAAGATGTATAAAGCGCTTGGCGCAAAACACATCGTGATGATAGATAGTAAAGGTGTCATCCACTCAAAAAGAACAGACCTAACTCCAGAGAAGGTCGAATTTGCGCTTGAGACTGAGGATAGGACACTAGCTGATGCTATGAAAGGCGCTGATATGTTTTTAGGTCTTTCTAAGCCTGGCGTTGTGACAAAAGAGATGGTTGCGTCGATGAACAAAGAGCCTATCATCTTCGCTTTGGCAAACCCAGTGCCTGAAATCTTCCCAGAGGACGTCGTAGCTGTAAGAGATGACGTTATGATGGGCACAGGCAGAAGCGACTATCCTAACCAAGTAAATAACGTTTTGGGCTTTCCATTTATCTTTAGAGGCGCGCTTGATGTTAGAGCTAAAAAGATCACTGAAAATATGAAAATGGCTGCAGCTAAAGCACTTGCACAGCTTGCAAAAGAGCCAGTGCCAGCTGAAGTTTTAAAAGCAAGTGGCGTTAGCGAGCTAAAATTTGGCAAAGAGTACATCATCCCAAAACCATTTGATAAGCGCGTGCTAACAGCGGTCGCTCCAGCAGTTGCAAAAGCTGCGGTTGAAGATGGCGTAGCGAGAGTAAAAGATTTTGATGTTGAGGCTTACAAAGCCAAACTTGCAAAAGGTTTTTAATCAAATTTAGCCCAAATTTGGGCTAAATTCTTCTCTTGGCATTTTGTAAAAGACAAACCTTGTAAAAATAGTAAATTTAAGGACAAAAAATGCAAAACGTGAAGCTCATCTCACACCCATTGATCGAGCATAAATTAACCATTTTACGTGATAAAAGCACCCAACCTTTTCAGTTTCGCATGCTAGTTGATGAGATCAGCTACCTTATGATCTTTGAGGCGACTAGAAATTTAAAGGTAAAAGATGTCAAAGTCCAAACACCAGTTGCGGTGGCAGATGCAAAAAGGCTCACTACAAAGGTGATGATATGTCCTATCTTAAGGGCTGCTCTTGGCATGCTTGATAGCGTCTTTACCATCATACCAGATGCTAGCGTTGGCTTTTTGGGCTTTCAGCGAAACGAAGAAACAGCGCAGGCTGAGTTTTTCTACGCAAAGCTTCCAAAAGACGCTAAAGAGCGCATGGCTATCATCATCGACCCTATGTTTGCAACTGGCGGCACGGCGATAGATGCGGTTAAATTCTTGCGTGAAAAGGGCGTTAAAGAGATCAAATTTATCTCTATAATCGCCGCACCTGAGGGGCTAAAGAGATTTAGCGAAATTTACCCAGACGTTGAGGTCTATACGGCATCGATCGATGAGAAACTAAATGAGAAAAACTACATCGTACCAGGTCTTGGTGATGCTGGCGATAGAGTTTTTAACACTCTTTAAGGGCTAAATTTGAACAAAAGACTTTTGCCAGCTTTAGTCGCCTTTGTCATTGCTATCATCGTTGGCACCTTCTTTTTTTCAAAAGAGGGCGGCGAGGCAAATAAAAACGCTCAAATTTTACTTGAGCAGCTAAACAAAGAGGGGCAAAAGAGCCAGAGCCTCGCAGAAAATGGCTCATACAACTCAAAAGATGAGGTCGCACTTTATATCTATAAATTTAACAAGCTGCCAAAGAATTTCATAACAAAAAAAGAGGCACTTGAACTTGGCTGGGACGCAAAAAGCGGAAATTTATGGCAGATAAGCGGCGGCAAAAGCATCGGTGGAGATAGATTTTCAAACAGAGAAAAGAGGCTGCCTGAGGCTGATGGTAGAAAGTGGTTTGAGTGCGATGTGAATTATAATGGCGGCAGACGCGGCGCTGAGAGAATTTTATATTCAAACGACGGACTTATCTACTACACGCCTGATCACTACGAGCATTTTTACCTGCTTTATGAGAAGAGGATGCAATGAAAATCGTGATCTTGGATGCTAAAAAAATGTTCGAAAAAGAGAAGATGCATGAGTATTTTGCTAAGAAATTTGACCTGCCAGAGCACTACGGCAAAAATTTAGACGCGCTCTTTGACTGTCTTTGTGAGATAAATGAGCCAACGCTTATAAAGCTAAAAAATAAAAATGCTTTGGATAGTGCCACAAAAGAGAGCTTAACCCAGCTATTTCGCGATGTTTGCAATGAAAACGAGCTAGTTAAATTTGAGCTTGTAAAAGATGAAAAATGATATTTGGAAAGATTGATTATCTAAATTTACTCCCATTTCACGTATTTTTAAAATCAGCTCCACTCAAAACTCAGGTAAAAAAGGCGATCGAGTTTAAAAAGGGCGTGCCAAGCAAGCTAAATAGAGCCCTAAACGCTAGAAAGATCGACGCTGCAGTGATCTCAAGCATAGCTAGCAAAAAGGCAAATTTAAAGAAGCTAAATTTTGGAATAGTCGCCAAAAAAGATGTCAAAAGCGTGCTTGTTCGCAAAAATTCAGCCCCAAAACCAGATCCTGCCTCAGCTAGCTCAAACGCCCTAGCAAATATACTTCATCTAAAAGGCGAGGTGATCATAGGTGACCGCGCGCTAAAGGCATATTTAAGCGATGGTAAAGAGTGCTTTTACGATCTTGGTAAAATTTGGCACGAAAGGACAAATTTGTCATTTGTTTTTGGTAGATTTTCTTATGTAAAAAATGGCTCGTTTTACAAAAGGCTGGTCGCAAAATTTTTACAAAAAAATGTAAAAATCCCAAACTATATCCTAGCTAGCTACGCTAAAAGTCGCGGCATAAGCGAGCAAGATATCAAGTGGTACCTTAAATTTATAAGCTACAAAATAGGCCCAAAAGAGCAAAAATCACTCCGAAAATTTTTTAAAGAACATAGGTTTTTAAGAGAGGCTGTATCGCAGGCTTAGATAAATTTAGACTTTATAAATGTTTAAAGTTGCGATACAAAAATCCATCTAGGATTAAGACTTAGCTTTATTTTTAGCAAAATCAAAAAAGTATTTTAGAAGCAAAATTTCATCTTATTTTGATCACATTTGATAAGATCTGCTCCGCCAAAGTGGCTTTTGGAGCAGACTAAAGTGCTAGAGTGTGTAAATTTATCTTACGCTCTCCAGCCAAGTTTTTCTCGTTTTGCCTTCATGTCAGCTACGATATTTTCAGCAAGTGCGACAGGATCAAGATTTACTACCATTTTTGAGCCAAGGATCGGTAATGTGCCATTTGCCATAAATTCTTCAACATTTTTTGAGCCTTGAACTGGGGCAAATACGCAGTGGTAAGATGAAATTCCAAGTAGTCTAAAGCCAAGTGCGGCATCTATGCCCTTTTCATTTGACCACTCAGGACTTGAAAATGCGTATGGTAGGTCTTTGATATTAGTGTCTAAGTTTTGACTAAGCGCATTAAACATCGCTGAAGCCCTAGCATTGTCCAAGCACTCGCCCATGTGCCAGATCGGCGGGATCTTATAAGGGGCTAAAAATTCTCTCAAGCTATCGCCGCAGTATTCAAGCGCATTTGCATTGCAAAGTCCTGTTTTTAGTAGTGGAAATGAGGCACAGCCGTTTGTCATGATTAAGACATTGTTTTTTAGAAGCGTTCTAGCTACGTTTACGACAGCTTTTTCATAAACTACGCGTGGATTTGAGCAGCCGACTAAATTTACAAGTCCAAGGATCTTGCCCTCTTTTATCGCATCAGCGATAACCTGCGTTGAGCCAAAAATTTTATTTACATTTTCTAGTGAAAAGCCCATTTTTGCTTCGACTTCGTATTGCGGGATATGCACTGGTATGCCTTTTCTAGCTTCATGGCTCTCAAGCGCTCTATATAAAATTTTCTCTGCGATCTCGTGAATTTCACTCATATTTGAGTGATGATGATCAAAGCCTATGTGCTCAGCCCCAGGAAGCCTTGCAGAGTCGCTTGTAGTGATGACTGTCGTTTTAAAGCACCTTGCTACCTCCATAACGGTAGGATAGACATCTTGCACGTCAGCTAGCCAAAGATCAAGCGCCCCTGTGCCAACGACAAGCTCTGCACCAACCGCGTTTGAAAGCGGTATAACGCCGTCGTAGCGATACATAGCTGAAAGTCCGTTGCAGCAAACACCATAAAACTGAATGCCTAAAGCACCCTTTTCTTTGGCTAAATTTTGAAATTTCTCACTCTTGCCAAGCTTAACGACGACACTTACTAAAAGTGGAGAGTGTCCATGAAGCGCGATATTTACGTAGCCTTTTTTGATAGCGCCTAAATTTATCTTAGAGTCATTTAGCTTTGGCAGACCAAATAGACAATCCATCGCAATAGACGTGCCAAGCGTACTTGACCAAGCGTAAGCTAGACCTGTGCGGAAAAACTGCTTCATTACATTTCGCCAGTCACCATCTGTGCCTGTGCTTGTTCTATGAAGGCTCTCTGTAACCTCGTGATAGACGCCTATTGGCAAGATATCAAGCTTTTTCCACACCTCTTGACGCTCTTTTGGAGCAAAGGTCTTTATGGCTTTATGCTCTTGTGGCAAGGTGCGAGATAGATCTTCAAGTAAGATATCAGCGATCTGCGAGGCAAGCTCGTTTATGCTTTTGCTCTCATCAAGTCCAAAAGCCTTTGCAACTGCACGCACTTTCTCTTCGCCTTCTATTGGGATATTTAGCTTACCAGTTGCTGCGTTTTTAAGAGCTAGCATGTTTTCTCTGCCTCTTGCGCCGTGAGCCGCAGCACCGCCAGCTACGTGACGGAGTAAATTTCTAGCTACGATGACATCTGCATCAGCGCCGCACACGCCACGAGTTGCCTTTGATGTGATCTTGCATGGTCCCATAAAGCAGATCTTACAGCAAATTCCAGCCATGCCAAAGGTGCATTGTGGCTTTTGCTTGTCAAATCTATCAAAAACAGTCTCGATCCCCATATCTTGCATTTTTAGGAGCATTTCGCTAACGGCTGGATCAGGTGTCTCTTCGATTACTTTTTGCTTATTTGGAAAGGTTTTTTTATAAAGTGAGATAGCATTTGAGTAGTCTGTAAATTCTGCCTCGTCTTTGTAGTCATAAAAGCCTTTTTCATTTGGCTTAGCCTCTTTATCAAGTCCGTATTTCTGGATCTTGATGCCTAAAATTTCGTCGTTTGTTTGCATTTTTGCTCCTTATGCAAGTAAATTTTATCTTTTGGATAAGTCTTGGATTATATCATCAAAAATTTTCACAGAGATTGATTTAGGATAAATTTAGTGTAAATTTTAGATTTGGTTACTATAATTACACACTTAAAATAAAATTCAGGAAAATTTATGACCAGGCGTTATGCTTTACAAATTTTAGGCTCTTTCTTGGCTCTTAGTAGCCAAAAAGCTCTAGCAAGCACTCCAAAGATCGGCGTAAAAATAGGCTTTGTGCCGATAAGCGATCATCTATGCATCATCGCTTCAAAACTCTATAAAAGTGAAAATTTCATGATAGTGCCTATTAAATTTGCCAGCTGGGTTGATCTAGCTGAGGCGCTTAGGGCAGGGGCGATTGACGGGGCTTTTATGCTAGCTCCACTAGGTCTTATGCTAAGAGCAAATGGCGCAAAGATAAAGACAGTGCTATCAGCTCACAAAAATGGCTCAGCCCTTGTGGCTAGAAGCGACGTGATCGGTCTTAAGCAGCTTGCTGGCAAAAAGATCGCTGTGCCTTCAAAATTTAGCATGCACTATTTTTTACTTGATACTATCTTAAAGCGTGAAAATATGAGTGTAGATATCATTGAGATGGCGCCACCTGAGATGCCTTTTGCGCTTCTTAGCCATCAGATAGACGCTTATATCGTGGCTGAGCCATTTGGGCAAATGGCGGTAAATTTTAAAGGCAGGGCGAAAAATTTACTCTTTTCAAAAGATATAAAGCCAAACCACATCTGCTGCACGCTAAATTTTCAAGAAGAGATCCTCTCAAAGCCTTATTTTAACGAGCTTTTAGATGCTTTTAGAAAAGCATCAAGCTTTATCACAAAAGATCACGAAAAAAGCGCACTTTTGGGCAATGAGATATTAAGTCAAAATGCAAATTTATTAAAGCTAGTGCTTGATAAAGAGATCGTAAGCTACGACGATCTAAGCCTAAAAGCAGAGGAGTTAGAGGAGCTAAAAGAATTTCTAATCAGCAAAAATTTAGGCAATCAAAAACTAGCAAATTTAGAGATAAACTCATACTTGGAGCAAAGATGAAATACCTTTTTCAAATTCTCGTTTTAGCCCTAGCTTTGCTTATCTGGCAAGCTTTTAGCGGAGACTTGGTACCAAACGTAAAAGAGGTGGTAGGCGCATTTTTCGAGCTTGCAAAAAGCGGCAAACTGCTTCTTGGCGTCACTGACTCACTCATTAGATACGTCATAGGACTTGCTATTGGCTCGCTTGTTGCGGTTTTGGTTGGACTTATATTTGGACTTTTTCCAAAATTTGCAAATGCATTTGAGCCGCTTATCGGACTTTTGCGTCCTATTTCGCCGATTGCGTGGATACCTTTGATAGTCCTTGCCTTTGGTATCGGCGATAAACCGACCATTTTCATCATCGCTTATGCGATATTTTTCCCTATGCTACTTCTTACTATAAATGCCGTAAAAAGCGTGCCAAATGAGCTTGTTTTAGCGGCTCGTGGCTTTGGAGCTAGCAAAATGCAAATAATCACTGGCGTCATCATGCCAGCAAGTCTTTTTAGCATCATCTCAGGGCTAAAGCTAGCAGCGAGCCTTGCTTGGATAAATTTAGTAGTTGGCGAGATGGTGGGAGCGCAAAGCGGGCTAGGATATCTCATAATAGACGCTAGAAACCAGCTTAGGATAGATAGCGTAATGGCGGTGATTTTTGTGATCGGCGTGATAGGCATCGTGATAAATTTCATCTTTTCGCTCATTGAAAGATACGCAGGGGAGAGGCTTGGACGATGATAAAGATAAAAAATTTAACCAAATCTTTTGGGGACGCTAAAATTTTAAAAGGGATAAATTTAGAGATAAAGCAGAATGAATTTTGCGTTTTGCTTGGCGGCAGCGGCTCTGGTAAGACGACACTTTTAAACATCCTAAGTGGCACGAGCGAGCTTAGTAGCGGTGAAATTTCGATGCAAAATAAAATTTATACAAAGAAAATTTTGCTAGACAAATCTCGCCAGATCATCACTCAAACCTACTCGCTAATGCCATGGCTAAGCGCAAAAGATAATATCAAATTTGCCCTAAAATGCTCTGGCATAAAGGATAAATTTGAACAAGAAAAGAGAGCTAGCAAATTTCTAGAGCTTGTTAGCCTTTCTCACAAGGCCGAGCTCTTCCCGCACTCGCTAAGTGGCGGCCAAAAGCAGCGTGTCGCCATAGCAAGGGCGCTTAGCTTAAGCCCTGAAGTGCTCTTTTTAGACGAGCCATTTTCTGCACTTGATCCAATAACAAGGGCAAATTTACAAAAAAGCTTAAAGCAGATGTCAAAGACTCAAACCACTATCTTTGTCACGCACGATATCGATGAGGCGCTATTTTTGGCTGATAAGATCGTGATCCTGCACGATGGCGTGATCATAAAAGAGATAATCAATCCAAATTTTGGCGTGCATGATCTAAAGTATTTTGAGCTAAAAGCTAAAATTTTTGACCTCATAAATGGCGAAGATAACGAGGTTGAATACGCTATTTAATAAATTTTAAATATATTTTTAAATTTTAAGCTATTATTAATCTTAGCGTG
>CABPVN010000001.1:379840-393723 GCA_902460825.1 Campylobacter concisus | reverse complement strand
AATAAATTTTAAATATATGTTTAAATTTTAAGCTATTATTAATCTTAGCATGAAATTTATGTTATAAAGATTTACTACATTTACACACAAATCTAATCATTTTTGTTATTCCTTTTACTGATTGAGGCCTTGGTTTTTGCCAAGGCTTTTTCTAAATTTTATAAGCTTTATGAGTAGAGTTTATAAAATTTATCTAAAGGAGATGTTATGAGAAAGACTTTGAGTTGTGTTACGCTTGCTTCTGCACTTTGTACGGCTGCTTTTGCCATTGGTGGTCCAAGCGGAGCTAAACTTGACTACGCTATAACAGGAGCTATCGGCGAAGTAGTGGTAAATCCTTATGATACAGCGCCACTTACTGCAGTCATCAAAAATGGCGGCTACACACTAAGCAACGCTAAGGTCACTATCGTGCCAAAACAAGGCGGTCAGGTGATAAGCTACAAAGTGGCTGACAAGCATCTTCGCACACATGGCGGCATCCCAGTTTTTGGCATGTATCCTGACTATCAAAACACCGTTGAGGTCGAGTACGACAAGAGCTACAAGGGCAAGACTGAGCATATAAAAGAGAGCTATAAAATTTACGCTCCAGCCATCTATCTAGAGAGCGCTGGCACGCCAAATCAAAAGGGCGCGCTATTTGACAAGATCGAGGTTACTAAGCCTGCTAGCGCTAAATTTGCAAATAGGCTTTACTACGTAAATAACTTTGTAAATAAAACAGGCAAGGGCACAAAAGTCGTTTGGAACAACCCAGCTGGTGGTGCGATCGAGTGGAACTACAGCCCAAATAACTTCATCCTTGATACAAAAGGCGAGGTTAGATGGTACCTTGAGCCAAGCAAAATTTACGACCTAAAACAGCCATTTCACGCTGGCGTTATGATGGGCTTTAAGCAAAATGACGACGGCGCGATGACTTGGGGATATGGCCAAAGATACGCAAAATACGACATCATGGGTAGAGAAATTTTCAACCGCGAGCTACCAGCTAGCTACAACGACTTCTCACACTCGATGGACGTAGCACAAAACGGACACTACTTCTTGCGCGTGGCAAATGCCGACTACAAAAGGGCTGATGGCAAAAACGTAAGAACAGTGCGCGACGTCATCGTTGAGCTTGACCGCGACGGCAACGTAGTTGATGACTTTAGACTATATGAAATTCTCGATCCTTACCGCGATATCGTGCTAAAAACGCTTGATCAAGGCGCAGTTTGCTTAAACATAGACGCTAAAAAAGCAGGCCACACAGCAAGCTCTGATGAGCTTCAGTCTATGGATACACACGACAAATGGGGCGACATAGTTGGTGCTGGTCCAGGACGCAACTGGGCACACGTAAATAGTGTGGATTACGACCCAAGCGATGATAGCATCATCATCTCAAGCCGCCACCAAGACGCAGTTATCAAGATCGGCCGTGACAAACAAGTAAAATGGATCATGGGCGCTCACAAGGGTTGGAGTGATAAATTTAAAGATAAGCTTCTTCAGCCAGTCGATAGCAAAGGCAACAAGATCGTCTGCGAAGATGAGTACTCAAAATGCCCAGGATACGAGAGCGACAAAGGTGGCTTTGACTGGCAATGGACGCAACATACGGCATTTAGGATAGATAGCAAGTCTAAAAAAGGCGAAATTTATCTAAGTGTCTTTGACAACGGCGACACAAGGGGCATGGAGCAACCAGCCATCGCTGGCATGAAGTACTCTCGTGCGGTCGTTTATAAGATCGATGAGAACAAAAAGACCGTTGAGCAGATCTGGGAGTACGGCAAAGAGCGCGGCAAAGAGTGGTATAGCTCGGTTACTAGCCTTACGCAGTATCAAGATGACCTTGATAGCGTGATGGTCTATTCAGCCGTTGCTGGCATGCAGTTTGACATCGCAAAAGGTCGCCCAGTAGGACTTCCAAGCCCACACATCGATGAGTTTGAGTGGGGCGCAAAAGAGCCTAGCATAGAGATAAAAATGACAAATGCTATGGGCTATCAAGCGTTTCCATTTAGCTTGCAAAAAGCGTTTGAAAAGTAAATTTTTCCTCCTTTGCTTAGGCAATGGAGGGCTTTTAGTTTTGTGTGATCTTAAAATTTATTTGCTATTTTGCTCTTTTAAAATAACCTTTGCATTTTTCTCTTTTTTACAAAATTCCAGAAATTCTCTCCCATTTTTTGTATCGTCATTTAGTCCGATGCAGCCAAAGCCCTTCTCATCATGTGGATAAAGCGCTAAATTTAGGTTTGGAAAGATAAAAAAGCACCACTCGTTTAAGGAGTATGTATAGAGCATGAGTAATTTAGCTAGATCTTTGATCTCATCAAATTTCAAAGCATCTATCCTAAGGCAGATGGCAGGTAGCAAAATCTCACCATCTAAACCAAGGTCAAAGTGCTCATTTAGCTCTTGCAAGATGCCTAGTTTTTTAAATTTATCGTGCAAAGTTTTTATTTCAAGCGTTTCATCGCTCAAGTTAGTATCGTCGTAGTTTAAGGCGCTTATGACAAACACCTCTTTTTTAAATTTATTAAAATATTTATCAAATAGTTTTAGCGCGGCATCTACGCCAGAAGCCCAGTTTTCATCCTCTATCTCAAAAAAACCTATCCAGTTTTTAGAGTGGCTAAAGGAGTTAAAATTTATATCGCTAAGCTTTAGAGCCTTATTTATCAAGCTTGATGATTTTTCCATTTTGTTTAATGCACTCTTGCAAGAGCTCTATAAACTAAGAGCCTCTCGCATAGAAATTTCTATCTTTTTCTCATCAAGGCTGCCATTGTAAAATAAATTTAACGCTAAAACCGCTTGATACAAGAGCATATCAGCTCCGTCTTTGCATGCTAAATTTTGGTTTTTAGCCTCCTTTAAAAATGGCGTTTGCTTGCCGTAAATAACATCAAATGCAAATTTAGTGCTTTTTAAAATGCCATCTAAAATCTCTTTTGGCGCTGGTAAAAGACCATCTTTTAGCCCTGCTGAGGTCGAATTTACCACTAGATCAAATTTGTGCTCTTTATAGTCATCCCAGCTAAAGCACTCGTATTGATCTTTAAATTTATCAAGTCTTGCCTTGCTTCTATTTAGTATGCAAACATCTATGTTTTGTGATCTAAGTGCGTAGGCTAGGGCGTTTGCAGTGCCTCCAGCTCCAAGGATGATGGCGCTTTTTGCCTCTTTGAAATTTGATATCGCTTTTAAAAAACCAGGTGCGTCAGTATTGTAGGCATAAATTTTCTCATTTTTTAGCACCAAAGTGTTTGCAGAGCCTATTTTACGTGCTGCTTCTGAGGCATCATCGGCTAAATTTAGAGCAAATTCTTTATGCGGGAGCGTGACATTTGCGCCGTTTAGTTTTAGGGATCTAAATTTATTGATTAGCTCATTGCCATCTTTTAACAAAACCCTAGTATATAGGGCATCAAGAGCTAGATCGGCAATGGCTTTGTTGTGTAGTCTTGGAGATACCGAGTGAGCTATCGGATCTCCAAAAACTGCGAAGGTTTTCATTTTGCTCTAAAGATAAAAGCGTCTTTATTGACATCTTTTCTTATGTCATTTACAGCTTTTTGTAGCCCTTTTTCATCAAATGGACCAACTAAAATTTTAGTTAGCTCACCAGCTTTTATAGTCTTATAGCTATATCCTTTGGCTGCTATTTTTTTCATATAGTCGGCATTTGGGTTAAATTTGCTAGTTGCAAATACTTGAACATAAGAGCCTTTTGCGACGCTCTCGGCTTTTGCTGGAGCTTCAACTTTTTTCTCCACTTTTTCTGCTTTTGCAGGAGCTTCAGCCTTTTTTTCTACCTTAGTTTCAGGTTTTTTCTCAGCTTTAGTTTCAGCTTTCTTCTCTGCTTTTGCCTCAGTTTTGGCTGGCTTTGCTTCGGGTTTTTTCTCTGCTTTAGCTTCGCTTTTTGTTTCAGCTTTTTTAGCTGGAGCTTCTACCTTTGTCTCAGCTTTTTTAGGTGCTTCAGCTGGATGCTCGACAGCTTTTACTATCTCTTTTGGCTCTTCAGTTTTAGGAGCTGATTTTGCACCTTCTTTATCTTTTAGCTTTTTGATCATATCTTCAAAATCATCTTGCTGCTTATTTTCAGGCACGATAGGCACTTGCTCGAAAAGCTGAGTATCGCCTTTTTTAACATCTGAATTTGTATCTTGTGCAGGCACCTGTGTATCGACTGGCTGCTCTGCTGGCACTGGAGGCAGAACTAGTCTTGAGTCAGCTTCGTTTTGTGCTTGTGTTGAGTCGCCTGAGTTTATAATCTTCATGGCTACGATGATAATTAAAAATAGTATAACAAGAGCTGCTATAAACATAAGAAGTTTCTTTAGTTTAGCACCCTTTGCCTCATCATCTTTTTCTAAAAGTATATCTTTTAACTCTTCGTTTTCCATTATCTCTCCTTACATATATTTTGACCAACTTGCCCCGCGCTCTTTTTGATAGAGGTTATATGGCAAAGTTAGGATGTTAAATTCTTTTGGCATATCTTGATTAGGAAACATTCTCCACTCTTTGGCTAGCTTTTGTGAGAGCTTTGCGCTTAGCATATTTGCAAGTGTGCAAGCTTCATTTAGCGTAGTGTGACCTTTATGCACATAAAGGTGTAAATGTCCTGGGGTCTTAGTCTCATAGGCTGTGAAATTTATAAAGCCTTCTTCTCTTAAAAGAAGCTGCGCTCTATGCCAAAACCTATCTGGAGTTCTGCCGTTGTAGTCAAATACTATGTTTTCGACCTTGTCACTTGCATTGATTAGCGAGTGGGCGATTATAGCTTTGCCCTCCTCATGCTCTTTCATGACACTATAAGTTAGTGGTTCGTTGATCTTTTCAAATTTATCAAAGAAAATTTTGCCCTTGTACTCTATCTTATTGACGATCGTGTCACGTTTGATGTAGTAGTGGGTCGTTATTATCTTTATAAGAGATGTATCAATACTTTGCATCAAAATGTCGCTTTATCGTAGATTATAAATTTATGAGCTAACTCTTTTAACTCGCCCTTGATCTTCTCTTGTAAAGATGCGTTGTTGATGTCGCTTAGCACGTCAGCGATCTTGTTTGCTATTAGCTCAAATTCAGCCTCTTTCATGCCACGAGCTGTTAGAGCTGGGCTACCTACACGTATGCCGCTTGTGATAAACGGACTTCTTGTCTCGCCTGGAACTGTGTTTTTATTTACAGTTATGCCAGCATTTCCAAGAGCGATATCTGCGTCTTTTCCGCTAAATTCGCGGTTTAAGAAGCTCATTAAGATTAGGTGGTTATCAGTGCCGCCACTTACTAGATCAAAGCCTCTACTTATTAGCACTTCGCCAAGTTTTTTAGCGTTTGCTTTTACTTGTTTAGCGTAAATTTTCCACTCAGGGCTAAGGTTATGCTTAAAGCCAACTGCCTTTGCAGCGATGACGTGAACTAGTGGTCCGCCCTGGATGCCTGGGAAGATAGAAGAATTTATCTTTTTAGCGTACTCTTCGTTGTTTGTCATGATGATACCGCCTCTTGGGCCTCTTAGAGTTTTATGCGTAGTTGAGCTTACGACATCGCAGTGCGGGAAAGGATTTTGATGCTCACCAGCTACTACAAGACCTGCTATGTGAGCAACGTCTGCAAAGAGTATCGCACCAACAGCGTCAGCTATCTCTCTAAATTTCTTAAACTCGATCTCTCTTGTGTATGCGCTAGCGCCACAAACGATCATTTTTGGTTTTACTATCTTTGCGATATCCATAACTCTATCGTAGTTTATGCGACCATCAAGCTCGACGCCGTAAAAGAAGCTCTCATACATCTTGCCAGAGCTGCTTACCTTTGCACCATGCGTTAAGTGGCCTCCGTGGCTTAGATCCATGCCTAAAATTTTATCGCCTGGATTAAGCAAAGCACCATAAACGCCTTGGTTTGCCTGAGAGCCTGAGTTTGGTTGAACGTTTGCAAATTCGCATCCAAAAAGCTCTTTGCATCTATCGATCGCGATTTGCTCGATCTCATCTACAAATTCGCAGCCACCATAATATCTCTTGCCAGGGTAGCCTTCGGCGTATTTGTTTGTTAGTATTGAACCCATCACTTCCATGACTTCTGGATATGTGAAATTTTCGCTAGCGATCATCTCAAGGTGGTCACACTGGCGTTTTAACTCTAAATTTACTAGGTCGTAAATATCTTTATCATAGCTTTGCAAACTCATTTTTCGTTCTCCTTTGTCTCAGTTTTTAGTGGCCTCATCGCTGGGAAGAGGACAACGTCGCGTATTGATTTTTTATCTGTTAGAAGCATCACAAGTCTATCGATACCTATGCCTTCGCCTGCAACTGGTGGCATGCCGTATCCTAGGGCTTTTACATAGTCCTCGTCCATCTCATGAGCCTCGTCATCGCCTGCGTTTTTAGCATCGATCTGCGCTTTAAAGCGGTTGTATTGATCGATCGGATCATTTAGCTCGTTAAAGCCATTTGCCAGCTCTCTACCAGCGATAAATAGCTCAAATCTCTCTGCCACGTCAGGATTTGTGTCGCTTCTTCTTGAAAGTGGGCTTATAGAGATCGGATAGTCGATGACAAAAGTTGGGTGTATTAGCTTGCTCTCTACGTAGTTATCGAAGAGTTCAGCCTGCAAGTGGCCAAGATCAAGCTTCTCGTTTGCTTCAAAGCCATCTGCCCTTAGTTTTGTTAAAATTTTAGCCTTGTCGCTTACGACATCTTCAGCAAGTCCGCCTATCTCAACTAAGGCTTTTTTATAGCTTATGCGTTTAAATGGCTTACTAAAATCAATCTCCATGCCATCAAAATTTATTACTTTCTCCATGCCAAGTTTTTCTAAAATGACATTAAATAGATCCTCTGTGATACCCATTAGATCGTGGTAGTTGTGATATGCCCAGTAAAACTCGATACTTGTAAATTCAGGGTTGTGGGTTAGGTCCATGCCCTCATTTCTGAAGTTTCTATTCATCTCATAAACAGCCTCAAAGCCACCAACTACAAGACGTTTTAGATATAGCTCGGGAGCGATTCTTAGGTATCTCTCAACTCCAAGAGCGTTGTGAAATGTCACAAATGGTTTTGCATTTGCGCCGCCAGCTATTGGGTGCAGCATCGGAGTTTCAACCTCTAAAAAGCCCTTTTCTTCAAAAAATCTTCTAATCGTGCTTATAATCACTGAGCGCTTTTTAAAATCAGCCCTAACTTCAGGGTTCATTATCATATCAAGGTATCTTTGGCGATATCTTGTCTCAACATCAACTAGCCCGTGGTACTTCTCTGGAAGCGGACTAATTGATTTTGTAGCTAAGCTAAGCTCATTTACATGCATTGAAAATTCGCCAGTTTTTGTTATAAAAGCGTAGCCTCTAACATAGACGATGTCGCCTATTTCTACATATTTTTTAACGATTTTAAACCACTCTGGATCAAGCGTCTTGTTGCTAAAGTAAATTTGTAAATTTCCATTTTCGTCTTCGATGTTTGCAAAGACCGCTTTACCAGCGTCACGGATCAGCTTTATCCTGCCTGCAAGGCCAACTAGCTGCCCCTCTGCTTTTTTCTCTTCTGTATCTTTTATATAGTTAAATTTAAGTCTAAATTTAGAGATATTCATATCTCTTCTAAGAAAATGTGGATATGGATTTATGCCTAAATTTCTAAGCTCATCTATACTTTCTAATCTTTGAATTTCATGTTGGTTGTCAAATATCACCTTACTTTCCCTTTATATTATTTTTTGAACATTTTTCGCAAATTCCATAAAGCTGCATCATGTGACCAGTTAGTTTAAAGCCATGCTCTTTTGCGATGCTTATCTGCCTTTTTTCTATCATAGGATCTTCAAACTCTATGATAAGGCCGCACTTTCTGCATATCATGTGGTCGTGGTGTGGCTTTGTGGCAAGCTCAAATTTCTTGCCCTGCGAACCAAAGCTGATAGATGTTACCATCTCTGATTCTTCTAGTAAATTTAGCGTCCTATAAACAGTTGCGATACCGATATTTAGCTCAGGATAGGTCTCTTTTATAAAAAGATATAGCCTCTCTGGCGTAAAGTGTTCGTCGTTGTTGTAAAGCGTTTTTAGTAAAATTTCACGCTGTTTTGTATATTTTAAACCGTTGTCGCGAAGAACTCTTTTAAATTTCTCAAGCAAGGCATCATATTCTAAATTTTCTATCATTTTTCTTCCCCTTTGGTGACGTTTGTGTCGGTATTTGTGCTCGCATTTGCATCCATTGATATAAACGCGTCAGTTTTGTTTGTATCCTTTGGTCTTGCTACCATTTCGTCTATTTCGTTTTTAATATTTTTCATATCGACGTTTGTTATCCATCTGCCAGTCTCAAGTAAAAGCGGATAGACTTTGCTGTTTGTGAAATATGGCTCGATCATTTTGTTTAGCGAAGTGCCTGACATCACAGCAACGACTGCTGAAAATGTGAGGAAAATTTTGCCACTTCCCATGACAAATCCACCAAGCCTGTCTAAAAAGCCAAGCCCGCTTACTGAAACTATCTTTGATAAAAATTTGCCAACTAGCAGACAAACTAGCCAAAAAACTAGCCAAAGTCCGATAAATGCGACAAATTGTAAAAATGAAGGATTTTCAAATTTATAGATATTTTTGCTTATGAAGCTCTCAGCTACATCTGAAAATCTACTAGCGACAACTAGGCCGCCAATAAGTCCGATAAGCCCAAATGACTCTTTTATAAGCCCGTTTATTATGCCTTTTACACCAAGTATCAAGACAAGGGCGATGACGATAATGTCAAACCAAGTTACTAAATCCATCATACAGTTCCTATTAAATTTTGAAGTTCTTGCTGGCTAGTCGAGTAGGCTAGCGCGTTTTCTTTTGTGATCAAGCCCTCTTTTAGCGCTTTCATCAGGGCTTGAGTCTGCGTGCTCATGCCAGTTTGTTGCTGATTTAGCTGCATTTGAGAGTAAATTTGATGCACTTTGTTTTCGCGTATCAAGTTTGAAATCGCCATATTGTTTATCAAAATTTCATGCACAGCGCACCTTCCGCCGCCTATTTTTGGGATCAGACTTTGTGAGATGACGGCAGTTAGTGAAACGCTAAGCATATTTCTTACTTGAAGCTGCTCGCTTCCATCGAAGCTATCAACGATCCTGTTTATAGTTTGTATGGCTGAGTTTGTGTGAAGCGTGCCAAAGACTAGGTGTCCAGTCTCAGCTGCTGTAATAGCCGTAGAGATCGTCTCTCTATCCCTCATCTCGCCCACAAGTATGATATCTGGGTCTTCACGAAGTGCAAATTTTAGCGCTTTTGAGTAAGAGTGTGTGTCGGTGCCGATATTTCTATGTGAAAATAGGGCTTTTTTGTTGTTATGCACAAACTCGACTGGGTCTTCAACGGTGATGATGTGCTTTCTATAATTTAAATTTATCTCATTAAGCATCGCAGCAAGCGTTGTTGATTTACCGCTACCTGTTGGTCCAGTAACTAGGATAAGGCCCTTTTCACGTTTGATGATATATTTAAAAATTTGTGGTGCATTTAGATCATCAAGCGAAGGGATATCGATAGGTATGATACGAAAAGCTGCGGCTAGATCGCCATTCATCGTGTAGTAGTAGTTGCCACGAAAGCGTCCGATATTTGGAAGCTCTATAGCAAAGTCAAGCTCTTTATTATTTTCAAGTTCGCTCTTTTGGGCGTCTGTGATTAGAGCGTAGCATAAATTTTCTATATCTTTGCCACTTAGCACGCCAAATTCAAGCGGTCTTAAAGTGCCATCTATCCTTATTTGAGGCTCAGACCTTGAGACTAGGTGGAGGTCACTGGCTTTATTAAAAACAACGGTTTTTAGAAGCGTTTGGATGTCACCAGAGAGATTGCTCTCTGGTGCTTTGGTTTGGGCATCGGAGCTTTGCGCTCTTAGTTGTTCGATTAGATCCATATTTTACTCTATGATCTTTGGCACGGCAAAAAAGTGTCCTTCGCGTGAAGGGGCGTGCTTTAAAATTTCATCGACAACGTTACTTAAATGTGGCTCATCTTCTCTTAATGGAGTGCCGCCTTTTATAGAGCTAACTACGGCCTCATCGCTGCTTAGATCAAGCTCGTTTAAAACATCGACAAAAGATACGATTTCACTTAATTGCTTCTTGATCTCTTCTCTTTTTTCATCATTAATTTGTAATGCTGAGAGTTTTTCTAGTTTATTTAAGAGAGTGTCGTCTATTTGCATTATTAAACAACCTTTTAATTGATTTTGAGGCATTATATCACATTCAAGCTTTAATTTTGGGCTACTTTTAATTTAATTATGCTAAAATCTGCGAATTAAAATTTTTCAAAAGCAAGGAAAAACGTTGGCTATAAAAGAAGACTTAACCGAGATAAAAAAAGAGATCGACGCCCAAGAGCAGTTTCTTGAGAGTATGATCAAGGGAGAGCGTTTTTTTAGGAAATACAAAACTTTGCTGATCGTGCTATGCGTGGCAGCTATCGTCGCACTCATCGGATTTTACGCTAGTAAGGTTTTAAACGACAATAGGGTTGAGGAGGCAAATTTAGCCTATTCAAAGCTTATCTTAAACCCAAATGACGCAAACGCTTTAAATGTTTTAAAAGAGAAAGAGCCAAGCATGTATGCGCTTTTCTCACTTGGACAAATGCTCGATAAAAACGATACAAAGGGCATTAGCGAGCTTGCAAATTTAAAAGTAAATCCGATCGTAAAAGATATCATTCTTTCACAAACTGGTGATGCTAATACTCAAATTTTAAGCGAATATAACGCACTCTTAAAAGGTTTTGAGCTTTTAAAACAAAATAAAATCAAAGAGGCAAATGTGGAATTTGACAAGATCGCACTTGACTCACAACTACAAACTTTAGTTAAAAATTTAAAACACTATCAGGGAATAAAATAATGAAAAAACTTACACTATTCTTGGCCTTTGCCATGGCTTTAGTTCTAAGCGGATGCGGCACAAAAAGACAATATTTTGAGCCTGCGCAAACTTCTGGTGAGATATCTTTGTCAAAAGATCTTCCTTCTTACATCAAATCAGCAAATGCAAATGGCGCAACGCTTGATAATGGCAACATCATCACTAAAAATGGGCTAAATAAAAGCGTTACCTTGCCTGAAAATTTCAACTTCTTAAATGAAAACAATGGCTTTGTCATCTCAGCTAGCATAAATGGCGATCTAAACGTTACTGATCCTAGCGGTCACAGCGTTTATAGCGGTAAATTTCCAACTGCGATCGTAGCAGCTTCGCTTGATCAAAACCAACTTGCAGCCATCAGCGCATCAAACCATATCTATCTAATCGACATCAACACAGCTACGACACTAATGGAGTATAGCTCTTCTGACATCGCAGCGGTTGATTCAAGAGTTGTGGCACCTTACTTCATGAGCTCACTCATCGTCTATCCAGCACTAGATGGCAAAATTTACATCGTGCAAAAAGATACTGGTAGAATTTTACGTGACGTGGTTGTAAGCTCTGAAAATTTCTTTAATAACATCATATTCTTAGGCGTTGAGGGTGATAACTTGATCGCAGCAACAGCCAAAAAAGTGATCGTCATAAACCCAAGCCAAACAGTTTATTATGACGGCGAGATCAAAGACGTGCTAGTAAATAACGACGAAATTTACATCTTCAAAAAAGATGGCACAATAGTAAGAACAGACCTTATGCTAAAAGAGCAAAATAAGGTAAATTTCAAATTTGCTATCTTCTCAGCGGCAACTATCATCAACAATAAGCTCTATGTCATCGAAAAAACAGGTTATGTTATAAAGACAAATTTAGACCTTAGCGGAGCTGAAATTTATGAATTTAGCGACGAGATAAAAGATAAGAGCTTCATGGGAAATGGCGCATTTTACTACGATAACGAGTATGTTAATCTAGGGCAATGAACCAAAAAATTTGGGAGCTTTTCGAAGCTAAAAAGATCTTGCTAAGGGATCTAAAAAGGCTTGATCTTAGCGAATTTACCAAGAAACGCTCGCTTGAGGCGTTTTTTGGTGTTGATACAAAAAATTTCTACGAGATCGTTTTTTTAAGAAGTGCAAAGAGCAGGCTTTTACTTAAAGAAGCCGGCGAGATAAATGAAATTTGCACTAAATTTGAGGATAAATTTCAAACCAAGATCAAAAAACGTGTAATCTTTTACAACTCTCAAATTTGCTCAAAGTCCCTAAACTACTTCAGAGAGCAAGGCTGGAGCTGTTATGATTTTGTGTGATATAGGTAATACCAACGCCTCTTTTTTGCAAAATGGCAAGATCACACACATAAAAGTTAGCGAATTTAAAAATTACAAGCCAGATGAAAAGGTCTATTTTATCTGCGTAAATGAAGAAATTTTGCAGATGATAGATAAGGACGAAATGTTTGTAAATTTAGAGCCTTACTTCGAGATAGACACGATCTATCAAGGTCTAGGTGTAGATAGAAAAGCAGGGTGCTATATGATAAATGATGGCGTTATAGTAGATGCTGGAAGTGCCATAACCGTCGATATAATGGCAAACTCGCTTCATCTTGGAGGCTACATCTTGCCTGGCATCGCAACTATGTTAAATGCCTATAAAAGCATCTCGCCACGCCTTGATGTGACGCTAAATTCGCAAATAGATATCGATGCGTTGCCTCAAAAGACAAGCGACGCTGTGAGTTATGGTATCATAAAGCCCATTATCACGCTCATATCAAAGCTTGCTGGCAGTAAAAAAGTCTATTTTACTGGCGGAGATGGCGACTTTTTGTCTAAATTTTTTAAAAATGCCATTTGCGATAAGATGCTGATCTTTCGTGCCATGCAAAAAATAATCGATGAGAAAAAGGAAATTTTAAAATGATAACAGTAGCCTTGCCAAAGGGCAGGATCGCAGAAGATACACTTGAAATTTTTAGAAAAATTTTTGGTTCGAGCTTTATGTTTGAGGATAGAAAACTCATCCTTGAAGAGGGAAATTTTAGATTTTTAATGGTTCGCAACCAAGACATACCAACTTACGTCACCGAAGGAGCCGCAGATATCGGCGTGGTCGGCCTTGACGTGCTTGAAGAGCATAAGCCAAATGTAGTGAGGCTACTTGATCTACAAATAGGCAAGTGCAAGGTCTGCATTGGCATAAAAAACGAAGATGAGCTTGATTTTTCAAGGTCTGAGCTAAAGATCGCTACAAAAATGCCAAATATCACTAGAAACTACTTTGCAAAGCTTGCCGTTGGCGTGAAGATCATTAAGCTCTATGGCTCGATCGAGCTAGCACCACTTGTTGGGCTAAGCGACGCGATCGTCGATGTGGTAGAGACTGGCTCAACCATGAAGCAAAATGGACTAAAAGTGGCTGGCGACATCATGCAAAGCTCAGCCTATCTGATCGCAAATAAAAATAGCTTCATCATCAAAAAAGATGAAATTTTGGAGCTTTATCAAAAGATAAAAGATGAAATTTCAAAGTAAAATTTGAAAAAATGTAAATAGCACAAATAAAGAAAAAATGGTTAAGGTAAAACACTGTTGCTCTCAAATGAAAGAGGCAACGAAATTAAATTGTAAGATTCATAACAATATTTATGATTGCCCAGACGTGCTTATTTCGTATTATCCTAAATTTGATGAATATGGAATTATCGTTCACGATGGTGGCACAAGCAGTATTTCAATCAAATTTTGCCCTTTTTGTGGTACAAAATTACCAAAATCAAAACGAGATAAATGGTTTGACAAAATGGAAAAATTAGGAATAGATATTGATAATGATGAAATTCCTAAAGTATATTTAAATTATGGTTGGTGGTTGAAGAAGTGATTGAAAATTATTTTTTAACTCTTTTTAATCAACGTAAAAACTAGTTGTTGCCAATTTCAAACGGCTATT
>CABPVN010000001.1:361524-378808 GCA_902460825.1 Campylobacter concisus | reverse complement strand
AGATGTAAAAACAAGATAAAATGCTTAATATTTTTTGTCCACTCACAATGGTGGCGTGTTTTGTTAGAGTTTCTTAAGACCGAGCAGGTATAGCTCTGTACAAAAACAGCAAATTTGCTTTAAATTCTGCTGGCAAAATTTGATCCAAGATGGTAAATTTTATTTGATACAGTTAAAATTTAAATGGGAAGAAAGAGTAAAATTAGATTAAAAAAATATAATTGTTTTTGCATTTTAAAATGGCAATCTAAATTTAAATTTTTAACTTTTCTTGATAGTTAAATTTAGCAGAAAACAAAAATTTAACCTAAATTTTACCGCCAAACATCTCATACATCGCCTTTTCCTCGCCCCAAAGCTCGCGGTGCTTTTTGATAGATGATTTGATAGCGTTTATGAGATAGAGCACATCCTCTTTTGTGTGCGTGTAGTGCATACTCACCCTTACAAAACCTGGCTTTTTCTCTAAGATCTTATTTTCTTTAAGTCCCAGCAGATCAAAAGCATAAGGTCCAGCGCACATCACGCCAGCGCGACTTTGTATGCCGTAGTTGTTGCTAAGTGTTGCGGCAAAGTCATATGGCGAAATGTCTCGCACATTAAATGAAAAAATAGGCAGTTTTTCTGCATTTTTAGGGCCATAAATGGTGATATCTTCGATACTGCTAAGCTCTTTTTCAAAGAAATTTGCCAGTTCATCTTCGCGAGCTTTGATATTTTCTACTCCGACACTTGCTTGCAGGCTGTAAGCTAGACTTGCTCGCACCAGCCCCAAGATAGATGGCGTGCCAGCCTCTTCAAGCTGCTCGACATTTTTTATAAAAAGGTGCTTTGAAGGCGTTGCAAGAGCGATGGTGCCGCCACCTGCGAAGCTTGGTATATCGCTTGTATAAAGCTCTTTTTTGATCGCCAAAAGCCCACAACTACCAACTCCACCAAGTAGCTTGTGAGGCGAAAAAAAGGCTGCGTCAAAGTAATCGGCATCTAAAATTTCATGCGAGCTGGTCGCTGCGCAGTCAAATGCCACCACTCCGCCAAATTTTTTAACGAGTGAGTAAATTCTCTTATAGTCGGTTTTCACGCCTGTGACGTTTGAGGCGGCGCTAAAGCAGGCGATGATCTTTCTTTTTGCGTTTAGTTTTAGCGTCCTCTCAAGCATCACGTAGTCTATCTCGCCGTTTTCATCAAGTGTTATGCGCTCGCAGTCGCAAAGTCCTTCGCGAAAGCTGATCTCATTTGAGTGGTGCTCATACGGGCCAACAAGCACGAGTGGTAAATTTACGCTTCTTAAATTTGCTTCGCCGATCAAGGCTCTTGTGGTTGGCGGCAGATAAATCCCCATTATCTCCTGAAATTTCTTTATCGCAGCCGTTGCGCCTTGACCTGTTGCGATGAGATAAAAGCTCTCATCAAGCCCCAAAAGCTCCTTTAACTCGGCTCTTGCGTTTTCGTAGCGTTTTTGCGTTAGCACGGCACTTGAGCTGCTGTCTGAGTGTGTGTTTGCGTAGGTTTTTAAAAATTTTGAAATTTCATCTTCGATAGGCGCATAGGCAAGGCCTGAGGCCGTGTAGTCAAAATAGTAAATTCCATCTTTTAAAATGATATTTTTTCTTACTTCATCTATAGTTGGCACGATTTTCCCTTTGGCTAAAAAGCGCGATTATAGTGAAATTTTGTATAAAGTGAGGTTACAAGCGGGCAGGGTGCCCACTCGTGTGCTTATTTGTTTAAGAAGTTTTTTTCTAACCACTCGTTAGCTTTTGCTTCACTCTCAAATCTTTGGCTCTTAGCAACTTGGTTTGCACCCTCATAGAAACGGATACGAATGCCGTCTTGAACGCTATCGATCTTGATTCTAGTGATCTTATCTTTGTTTAGATAAGTCCTGTCGTTTAGTTTTACATACATGTTTTCTCCTTTTAAAAATTTGGTTTATTTTTTATCGTTTTTCTTCTCGTCTTGTTTTAAAAATAGCTCTTTAAAGCGCTTATTTGCATAGTCTTCGATGTCGTTTTGAAGCTGTTTATAAGCGTTTATGAGCTCATGAGCCCTATCATTTAGCGTGGTGCCAGCGCTATCTCCGCCGCCTTGCTTGGTCGTAAAGAGATCTTCTTTTAAATTTTTTTGCAAAATTTGCAGATGCGACCAGCATTTTTTATAGTTCATACCTAAAATTTCAGCTGCCTTTGATATCGAGCCAACCTCGGCTATAACGTCTAAAACTTCGGTTTTACCCTTGCCAAATATAAGCTCGCCCTCGTCGTTTTCTATCCAAGTCTTTGTCTTTACTCTCATCTTTTTGCCTTTCTTTTCCTTAAAACAGCCTAGCTGACAGTACTTCACGTCAAAGCCGTAGTCTCTAAGTGTCGAGCGCATGGTCTTTAGTCCGCCATTAGCTGCCGCCATCTCCCTTGCATCTTTGCAAAAAACTCTGCCCTTTTCGTCGCTCACTTCTTTTAGTTTTAGTGACAATGTAAATTTACCGCGGTCTTTATCCAAACCACCAAACTGTCCAAGCTCGCAGTTGTCTATCTTGATGCCAAGTTTGGTTGCCTCGTCGCTTACCTCGCTTACTTCTATGCCTAGCTTGCTAGCGATCTTAAAAGCCGTTCCGCAGTCAAGTTTGCCACTTTTATTTAGCGTTTGTTTTATTAGCTCTTCTAAATTTTTACTCATAAATTCTCTCTTCGCCGCTATAAATGTTGATATTTTCGCCCCTTGCAAAGCCGCAAAGCGTGAGCTCAAATTTACGAGCTATCACCACGCCAAGGCTAGTCGGTGCTGTCCTTGAGATAAGCGCTGGGATGCCGTGCATAACGGCCTTTGCAACCATCTCTGAGCTAAGCCTGCCACTCACCATCAAAAATGAATTTGCTAAATTAGCCCCGTCTAAAACGGCCTTGCCAACGGCTTTATCGATCGTGTTGTGCTGAGCGATATCCTCGCCTATATAAAATTTATCTTCGCTCACAAAGAGCTTTGCCGTATGCACGCAGCCAGTCATCTCATAAAGCTCGCACTGTGTGTAAAACTCCCTCATTTGAGCAAGGATCATATCTTTGTTAAATTTAGCCCCGCTCTTTACGGCTCTTGCCGCCATCGCCTGTGGGTCGATATTTGCCGTTGAGCTTCTGCCACAGCCACTTATTATGACCTTTTCTTCGTCAAACTGCTCTAGGCGTTTTTCGTTCACTTTGGCGCTTACATAGACGCTTAGCTCGTCGCTTGAGAGCCTAACTTCTGTTATGTCTTCTGGCTTTGTGATGACGTTTTCACTGATCAAATAGCCCACAGCAAACGCCTTTTGGTCAGTTGGCGTTGCCATAACGGCACCAAATTTTTTGTCATTTATGTAAATTTCAAGCTTGATCTCACGCACCAAAATATCATCAACATGCGCTTTTTGCTCGCCTTTATATTTGATGATCTGCGTTTTATAAATCGGTTCCATCTTGCTCCTTGAAGTTTTCACAAATGATAGCCCAAAAAGCTAAATTTAATTTTGGATTGTAGTAAAAATTTGCTTAAACAAAGCAAAAAGCTTAAACGCATTTTGATACGAAATAAACGTTATTATAATTAAAATTTGATATGCAAAATAGGCATATTTCTTAAAGTATAAAATTAGAGAAAATAACAAATTTTATAGGTGCAAAAAGCACCTATAAATTTACGCTTTTAGTTTTAGTCTGTCGCCAGCGTAGTAAGCGATCTTCCAAACAGTAGTTTGCTTTAGGTCTTTTTCGCCATAACCTCTTGCAGCAACTCTGTCATTGTAGATTTTTTCTATCATATCTGACTCGCCAACTAATAAAGCCTTTGTAGAGCACATCGCAGCACAAACTGGCACTTTGCCCTCAGAAATTCTATCTTGTCCATATACTTCGCGCTCTTCTTCGCTATTAGTTGGTAGCGGACCGCCTGCGCACATAGTGCATTTATCCATTACGCCTCTTGCGCCAAACGCACCATCTTTAGGGAATTGCGGTGCGCCAAATGGGCAAGCATACAAGCAGTATCCACAGCCTATGCAGATATCTTTATCGTGAAGCACGATGCCATCAGCTCTGATGTAGAAACAATCAACTGGGCAAACAAGCGAACAAGGTGCATCTTCGCAGTGCATACATGCGATTGATGTTGAAATTTCTTTGCCAGGCATACCTTCATTTAGTGTGACGACGCGGCGTCTTCTAACGCCGATAGGCAACTCATGAGCTTCATCACATGCTACTGCGCAGCCGTTGCAATCAATGCATCTATCTGTGTCGCAGTAAAATTTAAGTCTATTGTTATCGTTAAATGCGCTCATATTATGCCCTTTCTATGCGGCAAAGACCGCCTTTTGTTTCTGGAATTTGAGTGACTATGTCATATCCGTAGTTTGTTACGGTATTTGCACTCTCACCAACCGCAAATGGCAAAGTTCCTTCTGGGAAATTTCCAGTCATATCAACACCTTGCATATATCCAGCCCAGTGGAATGGTAAGAAGATCATATTAGGCTTGACTGATGGCACTATCCTTGCACGAACCTTGATCTTGGTACCCTCAGGTGAATGAACCCAAACAAAATCCCAATTTTTAATGCCATGTTTAGCCGCTAGCTCTGGGTGGATATCAGCAAACATCTCAGGCGTAATGCGTGATAGATACTTACTAGCACGCGTCTCCATACCAGCACCACTGAAATTTACGAGACGAGCTGTAATAAGGTTGATAGGGAATTCTTTTGAGAAGTCCTTACTTTGTTGCAAGCTTTCAAATTTAGTATCAACGCGGTATTGTTTTGCTTTATCTTTAAAGCTTGGATACTTCTTGGCTAGATCTGGTCTTGGTGAGTGGATCGGCTCTCTATGCTTAGGGATCTGATCAGCAAATGTCCAAACGATAGTTCTAGCACGTGCATTGCCATACGGAGCGATGTTTTTCTCCAAGCATTTTGTTGCTATGATATTACTATCATCAGTTGACCAGCTAGCTCCGATCCTTGCTTTTTCATCATCAGTTAGTGTGATGCCTAAAATTTTCTCGATATTGTCTTTTTTGATCTCAGGATATCCGCCATTTATAGATGAACCAACTGGCGCTGAGCCTTCAGCTGCTAGCTGGCTAACACCGTTGTGCTCTAAACCAAAGCGGTTTCTAAAGCCCATTCCGCCTTCGCGAACTGATTTATGTGTATCATAAAGTATTGGGCTACCTGGGTGATTTTCTGTCCAGCATGGCCATGGAAGTCCGTAGTATTCGCCCTCAACAGGAGTGCCAGGCTTGCCAAGAGATGTTACTTCATCAAATTTATCCCAGTTCTCTTGGTGGCGTTTTAGGCGCTCAGGTGTCCAGCCAGTCATACCTATAGTTTTTATAATATTTGCTATCTCGTGAGTAGCAGCTTCTGGCCACTCTATCTTGCCGTCAGCGTCCCTTATAGTGCGAGTTAGCTCGTCATAAAAGCCTATGCGTTTAGCTAGTTCAAACAACAACTCATGATCAGGTATGCTCTCATAAAGTGGTTTGCATACTTGGCTTCTCCATTGGCCACTTCTGTTTGTAGCTACGACTGTGCCGCTAGTTTCATACTGAGTTGAAGCAGGTATGATATATACATTATCTTTTTTATTTGTTATAACGGCAGCGTCATTTACAAACGGATCTACACAAACAAGTAACTCAAGCGCATCAAGACCCTCTTGAACCTTTGCTTGTTGTGCAGTAGATGTGATACCATTTCCTATAACTACAAGAGCTTTTAGGCTATCTCCTGCATTATCGATCGCATCATTACCATCTTTACCATTTAGCGTACCAGCCCACCAGCGTGCAAGTGAAAATCCTGGCTTAAACATCCACTCAGGCTTGATAAAATTCTTTTGCAGCCACTCGAAATCAACCTTCCACATTTTTGCAAAATATTTCCAGCTTCCTTCATTTTTAGGGTAATAACCAGGTAGGTTGTCTGGTAAATTTGCCATATCAGTTGCACCTTGAACGTTATCGTGGCCTCTTAGGATGTTACATCCGCCACCACTTACGCCCATGTTGCCAAGCACTAGTTGCAAGATCGGAGCTATACGAGTGTTTGAGCTACCTATTGTGTGCTGAGTTAGACCCATCGCCCAAACGACTGAGCCAGGGCGGTTTTTAGCATAGACTTCTGTGATCTCTTTAAGAGTTGCAGCTGGCACTCCAGTCACATCTTCAACGACTTCTGGTGTCCATTTTGCAGCCTCTTCACGAATCAGATCCATACCATAAACACGGTCATCAATAAATTTCTTATCCTCCCAGCCATTTTCAAAGATGAGATTCATCATGCCATATACAAAAGGTATATCCGTTCCTGGGCGAATTTGTGCGAAATAATCAGCCTTTGCAGCTGTTCTTGTATATCTTGGATCGATTACTATTAGCTTAGCGCCCTTTTCTTTTGCTTTTAAAAAGTGTCTAAAGCCAACTGGGTGATTTACCGCTGGGTTTGATCCGATTATAAAAATAGACTTCGCGTTTTGGATATCTCCAAGGTGATTTGTCATAGCTCCATAACCCCAAGTATTCGCCACACCGGCGACTGTAGAGCTGTGTCAAAGACGTGCTTGGTGATCTAGGTTGTTTGTCCCAAACATCGCAACGAATTTGCTTATATAGTAGCTTTGCTCGTTGCAGTCTTTTGCTGATCCTAAAAACATTACTTGCTCTGGATTTTTCTCGCGGTAAGCTTTTAGTTTTGCACCGATCTCGTCAAGTGCTTGCGTCATAGAGATGCGTTGCCACTTGCCACCAACTTTTTTCATCGGGTATTTTACACGGCAGTGTGAGCGCACCATATCGATAACGTCTGCTCCTTTACAGCAGTGACCACCAGCACTTACTGGGTGATCTTGTGCTACTTCTTGACGTACCCATACACCATTTTCTACCTCTGCTAGCACTCCGCATCCTACAGAGCAAACTGTGCAGACAGTTTTTACTATTTTTGAGTCTGGAAATGGGTTTGCCATCTCTTGAGCTGTTGCTTCTCTTGTGACATTGCTTGCTGCAAAGCCGGCCGCTCCACAAGTACTTGCTAATGCAGCCATTTTTAAAAACGATCTACGACCGATGTTGTTTGGCGTAGCGTTTAATCTAGCTTCAGACATTTTCATCCTTTCTTAAATTTCTATCAAATTTTATTTTGCTTGTTTGTAGTAAAGTTCCCAGTTTTTGCTTCTTTTATAAAGCACCTCGGTCTTTTTACTCTTTCCTGATTTTAAATTTTCATTAGCATTTGCTGCTACCGCACCACTTGCTGCCACAGCGCCAACTAGACCGACTTTTTTTAGAAATTCGCGTCTATTTTGCATATGTACCCTCCGTTCTTAGTTTTCTTATCCTATTTTTTTCTCTTCTTATGCTTTCAGATCTTGAAAGACCATCGCTCTTTTTGTGGTCTATCTTGACTGGTTTTGGTGAGTTTAGTGCCACGCGCTCAAACGCGATAAATTCGTTTAGCAAAACGGCCACATCCTTGTAAATTTCACTATTTTTATGCTCGTATAAATTTTCTATAAACTCATCAATGTTTGGATTTATAATATTTTTAAAAAGCTCCTCTTCGCACTCGTCAAATTTACCGATAAACTCGTTCATAAGCGTAAAGACAAAGCCCACGTTATCTTCATTCTCTTTAAATTTACTCTCATCTCTTCTGATGTTTGTCTTAGCCAAAATTTTACGCACATCAGCGCAAGCATGCCCCACCTCATAACCCTCATCGTAAAAAGAGAGCGAATTTCGAAGCGGACTTGGCGGAGTGTGAAAAATGTCATCAAATTCGGTGATCAAATTCTCTGGATTTTTTTCATCAAATTTACTTTTTATATTTGCAACAGCATGCGATACTTTATCATTTAGGCTGTATTCTTCTATGAGATCAAGCATTTTACTAAGGCCATCAAATCTCTTTTCATCTTCACTAAATACGAAAAATTTAGAGAAAGTAGCGTAGTAAAGTTTTCTGCCAGCTGCAAATTCCTCTTTTGTGCTCACCTTTTTCCTTAAATAGTTTTTTAACGACACTGAAACTATACAATTAATTGCCTTATTAATGTGTCTTAAAATAAAATAAATTAGAAAAGTTAAAAAAAGCTTAAATATGCCTTAATTGCATATTTAAAAACGCCATTTTTAGGGAGTTATATAAGATATGATTTTTTAGCAGGATTATTAAAATTTAGCTGTTTTTTGATATCCATTTTTATTTTTGGACTAAATTTAAAGAGTGGGAGTAAATTTTACTCCAAAGCGAGCATCGAGCCATCTTCAAATTCTAAAAATACTCTCTCGCCGATCTTTGTAATTTCATCATCGTGGCTAAAAATTTTGATCAAAAAGTCGCCAACTTTGACCTTCAAAAGCTTTTCATCGCCCATATAAAGCGAGGCTGAGTGCAAAACCCCTGAAATTTGACCCTCCCCACCTGTTTTAGAAATTTTTATCTTGCTTGGGTTGATCGTGATCTTGCTTTTACCTTTAAAATTTGAAGGCAAATTTAACCGTGCGCCACCACCAAAGCTTAGCACGCCACCTTCTATCTCAAAGATATTTTTGTATTCAAACTCGCAGACCCTGCCTTTGTGCAAAAACACGCACTCGTTTGCTAGCATGCTAAGCCACTTCTCGTCGTGACTTGCGATGACAAAGCCACAGCCATATCTCTCGTGCATCAAATTTATAGCCTTGCTAAAGAGTTTTGAAGTGCCGATATCAACGCTATTTGTCGGCTCATCAAGCAGATAAAATGGCGCTCTTAAAGAAAGTGCAAGTGCAAATGCGATGCGCTGAGTTTGCCCGGAGCTTAGCTCAAAGTGGCGCTTGTCTAAAAATTTCTCATCAAGTCCCACAAAAGCGAGTGCTTCGCTAGTTCGCTCATCAAATTCGCTTAGTAAATTTCTACTTTTTAAGATGGCTTTGAAATTTTCTCTCACACTTCTTTTTAAAAGGGCAGGCTCTGGCAGTAAAACTGAAATTTTACGCAGCATTTCAAGGCTTGGCTTGTTCTCCCCCCAAAGTGAAATTTCGCCACTATTTGGGCTTTGTAGGCGTGAAAGCACTCTTATGAGCGTGCTTTTGCCGCTGCCGTTACTGCCCATTAGAGCGGTTATCTTTTTAGTATTTATATCAAGGCTTGGGATATTTAGGATCTCGCTTTTGCCGTAGCTTAGGTGTAAATTTCTTATCTTTATCAAAATTTGCTCCTATTTGTCTAGTTTTTTGAGCGCAAAGATCGCTAAATTTACTAAAAATGCGATGAATATCAAAACCATGGCAAGCGCAATACCCATGGCAAATTCGCCCTTGTTTGTCTCAAGCGAAACGGCTGTGGTGATCGTTCTAGTAAAGTACTTGATGTTGCCACCTATCATCATCGCAACGCCCACTTCAGCCACGATCCTGCCGTATGCGGTGGCGATAACTACCATGAGAGCGTAGCGCAGCTCGTAAAGCACACAGCAAACTAGCTTTGTCGGCGCAAGGCGTAAATTTAGAATAGTTAGATAGTGCTTTTTCTCCATATTTTCAACCACGCTTGCAGTAAGCGAGATGATGATAGGAAGAGCTAGCACAAACTGGCCTAGCATGACCGCTTTTAGCGTAAAGAGTAAATTTAAGCTGCCAAGAGGGCCGTTTCTAGTGATAAATGCGTATAAGATAAGACCGATCGCAACTGTTGGCATGGCAAGAGCCGTGTCACTTAGAAGGCGTAAAATTTTTCGGCCCCTAAAGTCATAAAAGCCAAGCATGAAACCAAGTGGAAAGCCAACAACAACGGCAAGAAGTATCGACACGCTTGATGTGTAAAGAGTAGCCTTGATGGCTGAATATGTTTCAAGATTGCCGTTTAAAAGTAGATTAAAGGCTTCTGTAAAGCCATTAAGTAAAAAATCCAAATATTATTCCTATTTTTTTATTCATATTATTTTAATATGCTATAATACCACATTTTCTAAAAAGGAGAAAAATGAAAAAGATTATTTTAGGCTCACTAGCAGCCGCAGTTTTGGCGTTTGGCGCTGACAATGAACTAATCATGGCGACTACAACAAGTACAGACAACACTGGCTTGCTTGATGCGATCTATCCAGCTTATAAAGCAAAAACAGGTGTTGATATAAAATGGACAGCTGTTGGTACAGGCGCAGCTCTAAAGCTTGGCGAAGACTGCAACGCTGACATACTTTTCGTTCACTCACCAAAAGTTGAGAAAGAATTTGTAGAAAAAGGCTTTGGCTTAAAAAGAAATGCCGTAATGTACAATGACTTCGTCGTTATCGCTGATAAATCAATCGCTGATAAATTTAAAGGTAAAGATATCAAACAAAGTTTTGAACTTATCAAAAAAGATGGTATCAAATTCTTCTCACGTGGCGACAAATCAGGCACAGATAATAAAGAAAAAGGCATCTGGAAAAAGATCGCTGGCGAAGTCCCTGAAAAAGATAGCTGGTATATGCAAACAGGTCAAGGCATGCTAGCTACGATAAATGCTGCTGCTGAGCAAAAAGGCGTTACATTTACTGATCGCGGCACTTATATCAAATATGAAGCAAATCAAAAAGGTCATCCTGAGATGGTCATCATCAATGAGGGCGACAACGACCTTAAAAACTTCTACTCTCTAATCGCAGTAAATCCAAAACACTGCCCTAAAACTGACATCGAAAATGCAGAGAAATTTATAAAATGGGCGACAAGCGAAGAGGGTCAGAAATTTATAGGTGACTTCAAACTTCTTGATAAGCCACTTTTCACTCCAGACGCAAACACACGCAAAAACTAATTCAAAGGGCGAGCAATCGCCCATCTTTTTATAAATTTTCATATTTTTCAAATTTATTTTTAATCACTTAAGCTAAAAAAACCAAATTCAAAATAAGACAAAAACAGCAAAAAGCTCCGTAAATTCAGCGTCAAAGAAATATGCAAATTTTGCATATTTACTTAAAAGAAAATTAAAAAAAAATATTAGTTTTAAAAATAATTTTATATTCTAAGGTATATAATAACCGAGTTATTAGAAATATTACTTGAAAGGAAATCTATGCAAAAGATTGTTCAAACAACCTGTCCGTATTGCGGAACTGGTTGCGGCATAGACCTTATCGTAGAAAACGGTAGGATAGTCGATGCAAAGCCGACTGAGAACCACCATGTAAATGATGGCGAGTTGTGCTTAAAAGGTATGTTTGGTTGGGAATTTGTAAATTCTCCAAAACGTTTAACTAAACCAATGATGAGAAAACTAAACGGAGAGTTTAACAAAGAGGGCAAACTTGAAGAGGTTAGCTTTGAAGAGGTTTATGAATTTTTAGGAAAGACTTTTAAAAATAGCGTTGAAAAATATGGTCCAAGCTCTATCATGGGCTTTAGTTCAGCTCGTTCAAACAACGAAGACAACTATGTATTTCAAAAATTCTTTCGTGCTTTAGGAAGTAACAACGTAGATCACTGCGCTCGTCTTTGACACGCTCCAACAGTGGCAGGTCTTGCCAGCACCCTTGGAAACGGAACAATGACAAACGATCTTGTTGAGTTTGCGACTGATACAGATGTATTTTTACTAATAGGCACAAACACAAGCGAATGCCACCCGATCATCGCTATGCAGATGCAAAGAGGCTTAGAGCGCGGTGCAAAAATGATCGTTGTGGATCCAAAACGCACCGATATGGCTAAAAAAGCCGATATTTTCTTGCAAATTCCAGTTGGCTCAAACATCAAAACACTAAACACAATGATGAACGTCATCATCTCTGAAAATTTACAAGATACAGAATTTATCGAAAAATATGCAGAGGGTTTTGAGTACCTAAAAGAAGCGGTAAAAGACTTCACTCCTGAGAGATTTGAGCGTGAGACTGGCGTCAAAAAAGAGCTCATCATTGAGGCTGCTAGGATGTATGCAAAAGCTGGCAGTGCTGCTATTTGCTATACTATGGGTATCACTCAGTTTAGCGACGGTACATCAAATGTCTTCTCGCTTTCAAATTTAGCGATCCTAACAGGAAATTTAGGTAAAAAAGGCGCTGGAGTAAATCCACTTCGTGGGCAAAACAACGTTCAAGGCTCATGCGACATGGGCGCACTACCTAACGTCATCCCAGCAGGTGCAGTAAATAGCGCTTACGCACAAGAGCAAGCTCGCAAAGTTTGGCACTTCGAGCTTAATCCAGTGCCTGGCTTTAAACTAACATACGCACCTGATAAGATGGATAGCGGCGAGCTAAAAGTGCTTTACGTTTATGGCGAAAACCCTGTTATGAGTGACCCTTGGACAGAGCACTTTGTGCATGCTACACATCACCTAGACTGTTTCATCGTGCAAGATCTATTCTTTACTGAAAGTGCTCAAAAGGCTGACGTTGTCTTACCTGCAGCTGGTTGGGGTGAGAAAGATGGAACATTTATCAACACATCTCGCCGCGTTCAAAGAACTAGAAAAGCAAGCGAACCAGTAGGTGGCGTAGAGCCTGACTGGAAAGTAGTTTGCAACATCGCAAAAGCTATGGGACTTGAGGGATTTGACTTCTTAAGCGCAGAAGAGGTTTGGGACGAGCTTAGAAAACTAATGCCTAAATTCTTTGGCGGTATCAGCTACTATAGACTTGAAAAACTAGGTGGCATCAGCTGGCCATGCCCTGATGAAGATCACCCAGGCACACCTGATCTTTATACTGATCACAAATCAATGTTACCTGATGGTAAATTCCGCCTAGCTCCAGTACTTTATGCTGACGACAAAGATAAGCGTGAGAGCATGGAGGCTGAATTTAAAGCCAAAATGCATATACCTGATGGCTATCCAGTAGGTTCAGGTGCTATGAGCGAAGTGCCTGATGAGGTCTATCCTTGCCTATTTACAACAGGTAGAAAAGTCTATCACTACCACACAGGAACGATGACAAGAGAGTGCCCACCGCTAGAGTATGGTGCTGGCATCGAAGGCCCGCTAATCGAAGTAAGCCCTGATATCGCAAGAGAAAGAGAGCTAGAAGATGGCTGCTACGCAATGGTAGAGAATAAACGTGGTAGGATCGCAGCTAAACTTCGCGTAAATCCTGACCTTAGAGAAAGCACGATATTTACGACTTTCCACTATAGTGAGGCTGACGGTAACGAGCTTGCAAACGCACAAGACCACGATCCACTCTCAGGTATCACACCTCTTAAGATCACTATAGCTAACATAAAAAGGTTAAGCGAAGAGGAGTATATAGCATTTAGACAACAAAACGAGATGTCTATGCACTCTGAAAAACCTTATCTTTCACCTGTTAGATCATAATTTCAAGGGCGCAATGCCCTTGAATTTTTAATTCAAATTTTCATAGCAAATCAACTTTTATTAATTAAATTTTTCTATTGTTTTAGATGAAATCTCATAGTAAGAATGGGTTGTTTTTATAAAATTGCTATGAAGTGCTATCTCTATTTTTTCTTTCACATCTATCAAGGCTCTTAGACTTTTAAAGCTTGTATGCGTCGGCTAAAAGCGTTGTTGGCTTTAACTTTTAAATTCTGTGATCACTAATTGGCGTGAGAGTTTAGGTATTATTTTTCTTTTAGCTGACTAAGGCAAAATTTTTGGCTGTTTTTGAATTGTCACCCAAATACTCAATATTTTTATGTATCGTAATTTGCCTATATTTGCTAACGCCTCCTTTTTGCTTGGCAGTCTTAACATTTATAAATTTTATGCCATCTTCTTCGCCTACGCTTTTACTATCAAGTTGCCAAATTTCATTAAGTCTTAGCCCAGTATGAAGAGCAAACATCATATAGTTTCGTAGATCAAGCCTTTTTGTAGCAAAAACTATTTTTAATTCATCTAGACTAAAGTTATCTTTTGGTGACTTCTCGTCGGCTGAAATTTTAAAAGATGTAAGCATTTTAAAAGGATTGGTCGTGAGCTTGCCCATCTTTATGGCATAGTCAAAGAGCCTCTTTGAGTAAGATGTGTAGTTGTTGATGGTCTTTTTATTAAGCTTTTTGCTAGCTAGAGTTGTTTGAAAATTTTCAGCATCGCTGTAGATAAACTCTTTACCTTGATGATCTTTAAAAAACTCATCAAGGAGCTTGCCAGTCTTAATATAATAGCCCTTGGTCTTATCACTAGATTTTAGCTTTAAACACTCTGTTTGCGCATATCTTTTAGCTACTGCTTCAAAAGATAGCGGCGAGGTTTCTTTTGGATTTAAAGATGCATCCAATAATGTTTTGAGCTCTTTTTCAAGCTTTTCTTCTGGAGCCACTAGATTATAAAATTTAGCTATCACCTCTTGTGAGAGCTCTTTATATTCGCTAACATCTAAAAATATGCCATTTTGTTTAATGCACCGCTCATTTAGTCTTTTAATGTTTATCAAGGCTCTTAGGCTTTTAGAGTTTGTATGTGTTGTGGTTATCTTTTTAGCAAGAGCTTCGTTGGCTGCGGCTTTTATAGAATTTGCCAGTTTTACCGCCTCATCTAGATCTTTTGTGAAAAGGCAAAATTTAACAGTTAGCTTTTTGCTATCTTTAAGAGCGGTATCAAAAAAGTAAAAATTTGGTCTGTTGGGAACCTTGGTGATCAATCTAGAGCTCATAGAATGATCCAAATAGTTTCTGTAACAAAAGTGCAAATTTTCTGTAACAAAGCTGATTTGTCTGAAATTTAAGACAAAAATATCTGCTAATAAATGCAGTTAAAACATCGAAATTTAGGGAAGTTTGGAAAAAAAATATTGTGTTGGTGGCGGACAGAGAGGGATTTGAATACTATACATTTTATTTCATTTCTATTTTTATCAATTCTTTTACGTTATTTACTATTGTTCCTTTTGTTTTACACATTTTTATTTGGTGGTTTTTGTTTAGTTCTGCTTTAAAGCATTTATTTCCTATGTATTCTTTTAAAATTATTTCATCTCCGCCGTATATGGTTATTTCTTTTTTGTTGTAGATGCTTATTTCCCCTTTTTCGTTGTCGTATTTCCAAAACATTTCTCTTGGTTGATTATCAAGTAAAATTTCGTGATTTTTTTCAAAACTTATATCCCAGCTACTGCCTGCTGTGAGTATAAAATCTATAAAGTATCTCTCCGTTTGTATGTTCCAGTCGCCTACTAAATTTAAATCTTTTATGTATTTGTTTTGGTTTTTGTTTTTCTCTACGTGTATTTCTATGGGATCAGCAATTAAAAAAATGCAAAGTAATAATAAAGCTTTTATTATTCTCACTCTATCCCCCTATCTCTTTTTTAAGTATCCTTGCTTTTATGTCTGATAGGTAAAATTCTTGTTCTATTTCACTTAGCTTATCAAATAGTTCTATTAGCTCTTTATGCTTTGGATTAATTTCACTTTCTTTTTGAAAATAAAATTCTAGTATTTTGTATAGGTTTGGGTTATTTTTCTCCCAGTTGTAGATAGTTTTTATATCTTTTCCGATGAATTCAGCTACTTCTCTTTTGTTCATTTCTTGAAATTATTCCAATATTTAAGATTTGTTTTATAATTATTATGCAATAATTCCTTTTAAGAAATTGCAATAATTCTAATTAAGCAAGAGGATTTTAGCAATATCTTATGAATTTATAACTTAACTTACCGCCCGCAACAGATTAGAGATGTTTAGGGGCTTGTTTGTTACAACCTTAATACGTTGTAAAACTGTTGGGGGTGGTGTAGCTCTGCCCCTAAAATACTAAGCTACAAACAAATATTTTTTAAGGAGCTACACATGTACACTTACCTTTTAGGCTTTTGTGACGAAGTTCGTCCTATTTCTCGCATCGACAAGAAAACTGGTGAAGTTGCATCGTCTATCGACGTAACTATTACTTTTGAAAGTCGCGATCAACACGGCTATCTTGTTAAATCAACCGAAACTATCAATTATGACTTTTCTTTAAAGCCAAAATTTGATTCTGTTAAAGGCAAATATATCGCTGTTCCATATCGTTTTTTAAACACTCGTAATGGTGCATATATGTTCCCTGATGAAAGTTTGAGTTTCCAAGTTTTCAATGAAAATCCTTTTTTGAAAGAAACATCGAAGTCGTCTAAATAATTAAAAGCGGGGGCTATGCCTTAATGTGAGTAGCAAACCACTCTCCCGCCTTTCTCAATTTCTACAAAGTTTATTCTTTAAATTTTGTAGAGATTGATCTCTAAAATTTCAAAAAGGAGTTAGATATGGAAAAATTTAAAAATTTTCTAGAATCTACCAAAGGTAAAGTTGCTGTTGCTAGCTCTATGTTGCTAACTTCTACAGCTCTTTTTGCGGCAGACGCTCCAACTGTTCCAAGCGATCCACTTAAAGCTGATTATGCTTTATTTGACTATGTCTTTGCTGGTGTTATTGCTGTCGCTTTCATCTTTATGATTGCTCGTAGAGTTAAGGGCTTCATTAAGTAAGTATTAGGGGGGGGTCTTTAACTCCCCTTGTAAGGTTTAAATAATGAAAGAAAATGCTATATATATCCCTAACTTAAATATCTGTGTTAAAGATTTCTACATAAAAGATAAAAAAGTATTTTTAGTAAATTTTGATGATAGCGTTTCTACTTCTGACTACTCTTTTTCTAATTTTCAAACAAACTATCTTTTTAACACTGAAACTAATATTTGCTACATTCAAAAAAATGATTTACTTCCAAATTTAGGTATATATGAATATCAATTTAATTTTTTAATGGGTCTTTCTGCGATACTTATAGCATTTTCTTTTCTTATTGGGTTAATTATAGTCGGAGCTACACGATGATTGAAGTATTTAACAATGATGTATTTAATTATTTTTTAAATGTTTTCTCTCTCTTTTTTGTGCCTATTTTTATATACGTTATAGCTCTCTCTTTTGTCAAGTAGGTTTTAATTTTTTCGACGTGCTGGATATTAAATTTTTAACTTCTTTTTTTTCGTAGGACAAAAAAGAAGCGACAACCGCAGGGCGTCAGGAATGAATAGGAGCTAAATAATATGGTTAAATTTCTTTTAAAACTTTTTTGTCTGCTTAGCTTAGTAAGCTCTTTTGCATTCTCAAAAGAAGTTTGGGTAATGACTGATGATCTTTTTGGTCCAATTTCACAAGTTAAAAATTGTGAATTTTTCTTGGGTAAAAAATTTTTAAAATGTACTATTCCAGAAACTGGCAGATACAGAATTTTTAGGGTTGATTTTTTTAATGATTATTTGTATTTTAATCCAACTAAATCAAGTGGCTATTATTTTGACACAAATTATTATTTCTTTGTTGATAAGGTTC
>CABPVN010000001.1:354561-361503 GCA_902460825.1 Campylobacter concisus | reverse complement strand
CTAAATTTTACCAAGCAAGAGCTTGCTATCTATAATTTTTCTATTTTTACAATTTAACTTAATATGGAAAAATATCTAAAACCCCAAAGACTAGCTTTGGGGCTGGGGGTTTGCGTATTGTAAAAGCATTAACACATTAAGGCTTTGCTACTGCAACAAAGCCCTATTTAAAACTTAATTTAACTAGCTACGTTATTGTAGAAGTTTCATTACGTTTTGTTGAACGCTGTTTGCTTGACTCATAGCATAAGCACCTGATTGAGCTAGGATGTTATGTTTTGAGAAGTTAGCAGACTCGCTAGCAAAATCTACGTCCCTGATTTGTGATTCTGCTGATTTTACGTTAACTTGAGTTACAGTGATGTTGTTAACTGTAGCTTGAAGTTGGTTTTGAACTGAACCAAGGTCTGAACGAACTTGATCAAGTGTTTTTTGAGCTGACTCAGCGATGTCCATAACAGCCATTGCGCCTTTTAGTGTCATTACACCAGCTGATTGAGCTACTGTAAGCACTTTAGTCATTCTTTGGAAGCCCATAGCACTAGCTAGTTTGCCGTCTATTTGACCTCTTACATCTCTTAAAGCAACTGAAGCTTGAGCACCACCTTTTGCTGAGAAAGCTTCTGACTCTAGTTTTAGAGCATCACCGGCAGCTGCGCCTTTTGCAGATAGCTTAATATCTCTACCATCAAGGCGAACAAGGTTGATACGACCAACGAAAACTTGGTCTTTTTTCATACCGATTGCTTTTGAGATATTATCACCTGAAACGCTAAACGCACGACCGTCACGGCTTGTTAGAACCATTTTACCTTCTGTATTGATAGAAGCTTCAACACCTGTTTGATCTTTAACAGCGTTGATCGCATTTACTAGAGCGCCGTTGCTATCGTTTTCTTTTACATCAAGGTCGCCGATTTTAACGCCATTGATTTTAAAGCTTTTGATAGATACGCTTACTATAGAAGTTGACATAGTTCTAGTTACATCAAATGTAGCTCTAATACCTGTCTTATCAGATGTTTTGTTGATATTTTCTGCTAATTTACCAACACCAGTTCCAAGACCAGTTGATATCTTAGTAGAAGCTATACTAATATCATTTACACCATCAACGCTTAAGAATTTAAGGCTAACTTTATCTGTACCAGTTAGAAGTTTTGAACTCTCAAAACGTGTAAGACCGATCTTGTCAGATGTAGTCGCACCAATACTTGCTTTAACAGTTTGGTTTGAATAAGCACCTATTTGGAACTCTTTATTAGAGAATGTTCCGTTTAGTAGTTGCTGACCGTTAAATGAAGTAGTGTTACCGATATTGTCAAGCTCCTCCATTAGACGAACGATATCAGCTTGCAATGCTTGGCGTGATTGAGTTGTTTGGCCGTCTTGAGCTGATTGAGTAGCTTTAGTCTTGATAGTATCAAGAACTTTTAACTGCTCATCCATAGCTTTGTCGGCAACTTGAATGATACCAATAGCATCATTACCATTTGCAATAGCTTGACCTAGAGCTGAAGCTTGGCTTCTTAAGCTATCTGCGATAGATAGACCTGAAGCGTCATCTGCAGCTGTTTGAATTCTAAGACCAGAACTAAGTTTGTTAAGTGACTTAGATAGGTCAACGTTGTTGCTAACTGCGTTAGCGTGTGTGTTAAGTGCGTTTACGTTTGTATTAATACGAAAACTCATTGTAAATCCTTTTATGTTTTAAGTTACGACTTCATGTCGCACGAAAACTATATCGCTTGATTTTGAAAAAAGTTTATAGTTATATGTAAAAATTTTTTACAAAAATAAAAATTACTCGCCGCCTAAAAATTTTTCACACGTTACACTCTAAAAAATTATTTCTGCTACAATTACGCCAAAAAATTCAAAGGCTATATATAAATGAAAAGCTTAATCATCGTGGAATCTCCCGCAAAAGCAAAGACTATAAAAAATTTCTTAGATAAAAGCTACAACGTCATCGCCTCAAAAGGTCACATCAGAGACCTGCCAAAAACGAGCTTTGGCATCAAGATAGAGGATGATAAATTTACCCCAGAGTATCGCATCAGCAGCGATCACTCCGCCATAGTAAAAGAGATAAAAGAGCTTGCAAAGGGTGCAGATGAAATTTACCTCGCGACCGATGAGGATAGAGAGGGTGAGGCGATCGCATTTCACATCGCAAATGCCATCGGCAAGGAGCCAACCAGCCTGCCTCGCATCGTCTTTCACGAGATCACCAAAAGCGCCATACAAAACGCTCTAAAAAGCCCAAGACACGTCGATATGAATAGCGTCAATGCCCAGCAAACAAGGCGCTTGTTAGACCGCATTGTGGGCTACAAGCTAAGCCCGCTTTTAAATTTAAAGATACAAAAAGGGCTAAGCGCTGGCCGTGTGCAAAGTGCAGCGCTAAAAATAATAGTCGATAGAGAGCGTGAAATTCAGGCGTTTAAACCGGTTGAATACTACACTATTGACACCATTTTTAAAAAAGACCTAGACGCTGAGCTAGTTAAATTTGAAAACCAAAAGATCGAAAAGCTAACTATCCAAAACCCAGACCGCGCAAAATACATCATTGAAAATTTACAAAATGAGAAATTTAGCGTCCGTGAGATCGAGAGCAAGGATAGAAAGATCCAGCCAAGCCCGCCATTTATGACCTCGACACTTCAGCAAAGTGCGAGCAACCGCCTTGGCTTTAGCCCTAAAAAGACGATGATGATCGCGCAAAGCCTCTATGAGGGCGTCCAAACTCACGAGGGCTTCATGGGTGCGATCACATATATGAGAACGGACAGCTTAAATTTAGCCAAAGAGGCCGTCGCAGCCGCTAGAGAGCACATCCTGCAAAACTACGGCAAAGAATATCTGCCAGCCAAAGCGATAAGCTACACTACAAGCTCTAAAGGCGCGCAAGAAGCCCACGAAGCGATCCGCCCTACAAATTTAAATTTCACACCGCAAATCGCGGCTAAATTTTTAGAAAAAGACGCGCTCAAACTCTACACGCTCATCTACAATAGATTTTTAGCCTGCCAAATGAGCGCATGTGTGAGCCAAACGCAAAATGTCTATGTCGCAAGCGAAAAAGGCGAGTTTAAGATAAGTGGCAGAAAAGTGCTATTTGACGGCTTTTACAAGGTTTATGGCGAGCTTGATAAGGATAAAATTTTGCCAAATTTAAAAAAGGGCGACGAGATGAGCTTGCAAAGCATAAAAAGCACGCAAAACTTCACCGAGCCACCAGCCAGATACTCTGAGGCTGGCCTTGTTAAAAAGCTAGAAAGCCTTGGCATCGGCCGCCCGAGCACCTACGCACCGACCATCTCGCTGCTAACCTCAAGAGACTACGTAAGGATCGAGAAAAAGCAGCTCATACCAAACGAGATCGCATTTAGCATGATAGGCGTTTTGGAGGAGCACTTTAGCAACATCGTCGATAGCGAATTTACCTCACATCTTGAAGAAAAGCTCGATGAGATCGCACTTGACAAGGCTGACTGGCAAAAGGTGCTAAGCGACTTTTACTATCCATTTATGGAAAAAATCAGTGCTGGCAAAACCGGCATAAAAAGCCTAAAAACAGCTACTCCTATCGGAGAGAAGTGCCCAGAGTGCGGAAGCGAGCTAGTGCTTAGAAAGGGCAGATACGGCGAGTTTATAGCTTGTTCAAATTTCCCAAAATGCAAATACTCAAGAAACATCGCAAAAGATAATGAAAAGAGCGCAGAAACTGGCTCTACAACGGCAGCTAAGCCAAAACGCGAGCTTAAAAAGCTTGACGTGCCATGTCCAAAATGTGGCGGCGAGATCGTCGAGAGATTTAGCAGGCGCGGTAAATTTTATGGATGTGCCAACTATCCAAAATGCGACTTCATCTCAAACTACGAGCCAGTCGCACAAAAATGCGATGAGTGTGGCGGCGATATGATCAAAAAAGAGCTAAAAAAAGGCACATTTATAGAGTGCACAAAGTGCAAGAAAAAGACACTTATCTCTGAAAACTAAAACTTCTAGCCAAATTTGAGCTCAATAGCCTAAATTTGGCTTACAAATTTGGACTTTAAATGCCTGAAACCATCATAGAAGTTAGCCAGTATAAAGGGCAAAAGAGCCTTGTGATAAACTGCACGCAGCTAGGGGACAGCTTCACGCCGCAGTATAAAACCGCCAAACAAAAAAGAGCGGTGCTTGATGAGTGGTGCGACTTTTTAAGAAGCGAACAAGACGCATTTGATGAGCTTAGCTTTTGCACCAAAATGCCTCAAGAGCTCTTTGACGCGGTGTGCTGCCAAAGAAATTTAAAGAGTCTTCACATCAAATGGGGCTCGTATGAGAGCCTTGATGCGCTGGCAAATCTTTCTAGTCTAAAGAGCCTTTTTGTAGGCTCTGGTGCTAGCGTGAAAAGTATCGCACCGATCGCTAAACTTACTGGGCTTGAAAGCCTTGCGGTGGAGAATTTTCAAAAGATAAGTGACTACTCTGCATTTTCAAATTTGCAAAATTTAAAGAGCCTAGAGATCAGTGGCGACGGACTTTCGCCTAAATTTATCCACATAGAAAGCTTAGAGTTCTTACGCCAGATGCCCGGACTTACGAGCCTTGTGATCTTGGTGGCTAGGCTAAAAAGCAAGGACTACTCGCCTATCTTATCTCTAAAATCCATCACTCACCTAAGCCTGCCACCACAGCACGCACTTTTTGGACTTTTTGACGAGCTTAGCGCTTTGCCAAATTTAAAAACAGGGCTTTTAAAAGAGAGAGCGGAAATTTATAAGAAAAAGTGATGCTGTAAAATTTAAATTTTCGCATAGTTTTATTTTTAAGAGTAAATTGTAAAATCTTACTCGCTCGTAAATTTTAAAATTTGCTTGAAACTTGCATGATGATAAAACGCATGCGGCACGATAGTGCTTATCGCATGCACTTCTAACGTGCGAGGGGTTTTTACTTCGACTTCGTCTTGTAACTGCAAGCAGACGGGGGGATTTAAAAAGGGGGATAAGGGGGCGGCTTCGTAATTCAAGTCCCCTTGTCTCCCTTTTGGATAAAAGAGTTTTTAAATTTAAGGTCCGTATTTTTAAAAGAGAAATTTGCTATTTTGTAAATTTTAAAATTCCATTTACTCGCAAGAATTGACTACTAAAATTTGGCTTCGCTTATCGCTTAGCTCAAATTTTAGAGCCGAAATTACTCGCTCATGAAATTTTAAAATTTGTCTGACACTTGCCAGATGATAAACTGCATGCAGTGCGCCAGCACCATCGCATGCACCTCTAACGTTGTAGGGGTTAGGGGATTGTTAAGGGGGAAGGGAGCGACTTCGTAATTCAAGCCTCTTCCCCCTTAACAAAGAAACAAACATTTAAATTTACCTATTTCTCATAAATTCAAGCCACTCTACTTAAATTTTAAACCTACCAAAGCTATAATGCTCCCCAAAAAAGGATAAAAAATGAAAACAATTATGCTTTGTGCGATATGCTCCGTCTCTCAGGGAAACTGCGCTGAGGACTGCGCTTATTGCACGCAAAGTGCCAAAGCTGGCGCTGATATCACGAAATTTAAAGAAAAAAGCGTGCAGCAGGTGGTGGACGAAGCCAAAATGGCTTATAAAAACCACGCTCTTGGCTTTTGTTTAGTCACAAGTGGTGCTAGGCTAAATGATAAAAAGACCGACTACATCGCTTATTTGGCGCGCGCCGTGAGCAAAGAAGTGCCAAATTTGATGCTCATCGCATGTAACGGCATGGCGACTTACGAGCAGCTTTGTGAGCTCAAAAATGCTGGCGTTTTTAGCTACAACCACAACCTAGAAACAAGCCGTGAGTTTTTCTCAAAAATCTGTACAACCCACTCTTGGGACGAGAGATATCAGACAAATTTAGACGCAAAAAGGGCTGGGCTCATGCTTTGCACTGGCGGCATTTACGGCGTTGGCGAGAGCGAGGCCGACAGGGTGAGCTTTAGAGCCAGCCTAAAAGAGCTTGAGCCGTTTTCGTCACCTATAAATTTTTTCATAAAAAGCGACGCTCTAAGGCTTGTTCAGCCACCTCTTAGCACGGATGAAGCCCTAAAAATCGTACGTGAGACCAAAAGCGCACTGCCAGAAACTAGGATCATGATAGCTGGCGGCAGGGAGAAAATTTTGGGTGATAGGCAGTACGAGATCTTCGAAAATGGTGCTGATGCGATCGTGATAGGCGACTACCTCACTGCAAAGGGTGAGAAGGCGAGCAAGGACATCGAGGAGCTTACAAAGCGCGGTTTTAGCTTTGCAAGCATCTGCCACTAATGCTTGTAAATTTGCTTTTTGCAGGGCTTGGAGGCTTTATCGGAGCCGGATGTAGGTTTTTAGCCGGCGAGCTGCTAAAATTTAGCCACTTCCCGCTAATCACACTTGGTGTAAATGTGCTTGGCAGCTTCATTATCGGCGTTTTATTTTGCCTAAATTTAAGCCAAAGCGTGAGAGTGTTCTTAGTCGTTGGCATACTTGGTGGCTTTACCACGTTTTCAAGCTTTAGCCTTGATAGTGTTAAATTTTTACTAGAAGGCGAACTTGTAAAAGGCTTTTTAAATATATTCTTAAACCTTAGCCTTTGCCTGCTCGCAAGCTATCTTGGCATTTTGCTTGGCAAAAATTTATGAGGTTTTTTAAGGTGTGTAATAAATAACTTCTTTTATGCCATTTTGTAAATTTGCAAATTTTAAAACTTTACTCACTCGCCTTAGCAGACTACTAAATTTAGGCTGCACTTTGTTTAGCACTAAATTTAGAGCCGTGATATGCTCGTTCATAAATTTTAAAATTTGCTATAAATTTTTTAAAACAAAACGCCATGCAGTGCGTTAGCACCATTGCATGCCACCTCTAACGTGCGAGGGGATTGTGGGATCTAAAGGGAGATAAGGGGACGGCTTCGTAATTCAAGTCCCCTTGTC
>CABPVN010000001.1:335749-354403 GCA_902460825.1 Campylobacter concisus | reverse complement strand
ATTTTTAAAAATAGAAATTTACTATCGCGCAAATTTTAAAACTTCATTCACTCGCAAGAATTGACTACTAAAATTTGGCTTTGCTTATCGCTTAGCTCAAATTTTAGAGCCGAAATTACTTGTTCATAAAATTTAAAATTTGCTCAAATTTAACAAAACCCCATGCAGTGCGAAGCGCCGTCACATGCACCTCTCTATCTAGCTTCCACCTTTGGCATCTGTAGCATAAAATTTCTAGCTTCGCTTAAAAGTACCGGTTTAAGTGCATCTGCTAAGGTTTTTGGATCGTAAATCCTCTCATACGAAAGCATCATAACTCCATCTTTTTTAAGTAAAAAGTGGATTATTTCTATATTTTTGCTCTTAGTTTCATCTTTTATGAGGGCTAAAATTTGATCATTTTCTTCACTAAAAAGCACGTTTTTATCTTGCTTAAGAGCCCTTTTTAGCTCTTCTAGCTCGTTTTTTGTCTTGACATCTTTGTCAAACTTTACCTTAAAAGCGGCAAAGTGCTCGTCCATGTTTTCATTTTTTAAAAAGTAAAAACTCTCATTTTTAACCACTTGTTTTTTATAAAATGTGCTGCCATCAAATCTAAAACTCTCAACTAAATTTGGCTCGCCTGCCAAAGAAAAGACGCCAAAAAATATCAAAATAAAAAGGCTAAATTTACGCATAAAATTTCACTCCAAATTTCTAAAATAGCCGCCATTTTGCCCAAATTTTGCTTAGCTTAATCAAAAAATAACAAAGCTTTTTATACAATCAGGCATTTTTATTTTAAGGATCTTTTTGCAGTTACACCAAGCAAGCGAGCTTAGCATCCTTGTCGTTTTGGCATTTATCGTCTTTGCTTCGCCTTATATTTCTAAAATTTTACGCATCCCAGTTGCTCCTGCTGAGATACTACTTGGAGCGGTTGCCGGCTACATCGGAGTCGTTAGCGACAACGAGATGTTTAAGCTCATCAGCGAAGTTGGCTTTTTCTTTTTGATGTTTCTAGCTGGCATGGAGATCGATCTTAGGATGCTCATAAACATCGACCGTAAAATTTTGCGCCTCGGGCTCATCTACCTTGCGCTCATCTACGCTCTAGCCACGGCTTTGACGCTAGGACTTGAGCTTAGCCTGCTTTACATCATCATCATCCCGATAATGGCCGTTGGTATGGTATTTACGCTATTTAAGGAGTATGGCAAGCAGCAAGAGTGGCTAAATTTAAGCATGCTAATAGCAACTATCGGCGAGCTTTTAAGCATCACGCTTCTAACATTTACCGCTGCTTACTTACAGTTTGGAGCGAGCATAAATTTATGGCTAACGATTGGCTATTTGATCCTGTTTTTGGCTATCAGCGTGCTTAGTTTTAAAATTTTGGACGTGCTTTTTTGGTGGTATCCGGGGCTTAAAGTGGTGCTTATGCCGCACTACGACAAGGACGAGAAGGACATCAGGCTTTGCATCGCGGTATTTTTCACGATGATAGCCTTGATGCTATATCTAAATTTAGAAGTCGCCTTTGGTGCGTTTATCGCAGGTATGTTTATCACGACATTTTTTGATCACAAAAAGGACTTGCCACACAAGCTTTCAAGCTTTGGATTTGGCTTTTTGGTGCCGATATTTTTCATCCACATAGGCTCTACCTTTAAGCTTTCAAGCCTAGGATCTAGCGAAGTGATAAAGGATGCTATTTTTATATTTTTAGCGATGCTTGGCACGAGAGTTGTATCTAGTTTGCTCTTTTTGGGCAAGCTTGGCTTTAGAGGGATATTTTTATTTTCAGTTTCGCAGTCTATGCCGCTCACTCTTTTGATCGCAGTTGCTACTATCGCACACAAATCAGGCGAGATAAGTGACTATTCTTACTCATCTTTCATCCTAGCAAGCCTCGCACAAGCTATAATAGGAGCTATAATCATCAAAATTTTAATGCAATCAAAAAGCAAGGAGTAAAAATGTCATCAAACACAGCCACACTAATCGACAACCGAACTGGCAAGAGCTATGAATTTCCTATCCTAAAAGGCACGATGGGGCCAGACGTCATCGACATATCGACCTTCTTTAGCGACACTGGGATGTTTACATTTGATCGGGGCTACACCTCAACTGCGATGTGCCGCTCAGCCATAACCTACATCGATGGCCTAAAGGGCGAGCTCATGTATAGGGGCTACGACATCGCGTATTTGGCTGAAAATAAGACATTTTTAGACGTTGCCTACCTACTTTTAAACAAAGATCTGCCAACGAGCGAGCAATACAGGGGCTTTAAAGATGAGCTTAAAAAAAGGAGCTTCATACATGAGGGCATGATGAAGCTTTTTGATGCATTTCCAGACAAGGCGCACCCTATGGCGATCTTGCAAGCAGCAGTCTCAGCGCTAAGTGCCTTTTACTCAGACCACCTAAATATGGATAAACCTGAAGAGTATCACGAGATGGCTATGCGTATCATCGCCAAGATCCCAACGATAGCGGCCTTTAGCTACCGCTATTCACGCGGACTTCCTATCATCTATCCAAATTTAGATCGTGGCTTTACTGAAAATTTCCTCTACATGATGAGGGGCTATCCATACGAACACGTCGATCTTAAGCCTATCGAGATAAAGGCGCTTGATACGGTCTTTATGCTCCACGCTGACCACGAGCAAAACGCCTCGACTACGACTGTTAGGACCGTTGGCTCTACGCACGCGCACCCATACGCATGTATAAGCGCAGGTATCGGCGCACTTTGGGGCTGGGCTCACGGCGGGGCAAACGAGGGCGTCATCCGCCAGCTTGAAGAGATCGGCTCGGTCGCAAACGTCGATAAATACATAGCTAGAGCAAAGGATAAGAACGATCCATTTAGGCTAATGGGCTTTGGTCACAGGGTCTATAAAAACTTTGACCCGCGCGCAAAGGTGCTTAAAAAGATGAGAGATCAGCTGATGGACGAGATCGGCATTAGCTCAGAGCTTATAAAGATCGCCAACCGCATCGAGGATATCGCACTAAATGATGATTATTTTGTGAGTAGAAATTTGTATCCAAATGTGGATTTTCACTCAGGGCTCATCCTAAAGGCGCTTGGCATACCAAATAATATGTTTGCCGTTATCTTTGTAATCGGCAGGACGCCAGGCTGGATCAGCCAGTGGATCGAGCTAAAAGAGCAAGAGAGTATAAAGATCGTCCGCCCAAGACAGCTCTACGTCGGAGAGACAAACAGAACACCAAAATGAGCGAACTTTTAAATTTAGCCATCAAGGCAGCCATCAGTGCTGGGGGTGAGATAATGAAATTTTACTCATCTAATAGCCAGGCGCTTAAAGTCTGCCTAAAAGATGATAGCTCGCCGCTAACTAGCGCTGATCTAGCAGCAAATGAGGTGATACTAAAAGAGCTAAGCAAAAGCGGGATAAAAATTTGCTCTGAAGAGAGCATCTTGCAAGATAGCGACAAAGACGAGTTTTGGCTAGTTGATCCCCTTGATGGCACGAAAGAATTTCTAGCTAGAAACGGCGAATTTTGCGTTTGTATAGCGCTTATAAAAGAGGCTAGGCCAGCGCTTGGCGTCATTTTTATCCCAGTTAGCAAAGAGCTTTTTTACGCTGATGAAAACGGCGCTTTTAAAGAAATTTTAGGCGCCAATGATGAGGTCGTAGAAAAACAAGATCTAAATGAAAAAGCTAAAAGCTTAAATAACTTCATCTTTTCAAGCAGAAGAGGCGAGACGAAGAGGGCCACGCTTATAAGAGATAGTTTAAATTTAGAGCAAAAATGCATCGGATCTGCCATTAAATTTTGCCGTTTAGCCGAGCTTGGCGGGATATATGTGAGGTTTAGCCCAAGCTATCTTTGGGACAATGCTGCAGGCGAGGCGGTAGTGAAATTTAGCGGTGGCAAGGTCTTAAACGCTAGCGATAGATGTGAGCCAAGCTACAAGCTAGCTGATCTAAAAAGCCCATTTTACGTAGCTTTTAGCAAAAATGCTTTGGGCTTAGAAGATGAAGTTTTTAGGCTGATAGAGCAGGGCAGATAAGGCTACTTGCACCTTATCTCACCACTCATCTTTAAAAATGCGCTCTCGTTTTGCTCTAAAAATTTATCTGCCGCTTCTAAATCTTGAAATTTATCTTTTAGTCTGATCACTAAAGTGCCGCATTTTAGCTCTCTAGCTCGCTCTAAACTAGCATCAAAGCTTTGCGTTAGATCATTTACACTTTTTATCAAAAGATCGTTTTTGCCTAGCTCTTTTACGTTAAATTTAGTGTGTCTCTCAGCTCTTACTACGCCAAGATAGTTTGCGACTTTAGCATTACTTATGTAGATAAAAACTCCCTCACGCAAGTTACTGCTAAATGCCACTGCGTCATCTTGCTCAAGTATCTTTGCAAGCTCTTCGCCGCCGTAGTTTAGGCTGCTTTTAAGATTTAGGTTTTTCACGCTTGGCTTGCTAGCACAACCTGCTAGAAATATACAAAATATAAGAGCAAGAATTTTTTTCATTTTAAATTTCCTCAAGCAAATAGAGCATGCTAGCTATCTTTGCTGTGCCCACGATATAGCCCTTTAAGTGAGTGACTAGTTTTTCGTTTTTAAGCTCTTTGCCATTTTTATCAGATATTTTTATGCTGTTTTCTTTTATAAATTTCAAACTCTTAGCCATTATTTCTTCTAAATTATTTTTACCATCAAGTAGTAAAAATATATAGTAATCAAGCCTGTCAAGCCGTTCTGTAAGACCAAATTTGTTTGCAAATGTAATGTCTGCGTTATCTTTATGGTTTAAAAAATACTTTATATAGCCAGTTAAATTTGCCTTTAGTCTTGAGTAATTTGGAGCGTACTCTATATCTTTTAGCTCATCTTTTACGATCATTGCGCTTGCTGAGTTAGTTAAAAGCCTTACAAAAGCGCTATAAACTGCTAGCTTATCTTCTGGCAAAATCTCTAAAATTTGAGAGAGATTTATGCTTGCTGGATACATCCCGTAAAATACTTCGCAAAGCCAAGAGATATCCTGAGGCATAAGAGCAAATTTATCGTGCCACCCATCATCTTTTTTTACAAAGTCGGCTACTACATGAATTTTATTTACATCGTTTGGGCCTATTTGTTTATTAGCCACGCTCTCATAAGCCTTAGCATGCACGATGAGACTTTGCCTAAAGACCTTGTTGCTAACTATATCTAAAAACTGCTCTAGATCGATCCTATCTTTAAATTTGCTATCTTTATAGTTATCTACATGCTCCATACCAAGATCTGGTACAAAAAGGTCTTCAAGTCCGTATTCGCAAAGATAGGCAAGATCGTTTTTAGCTAGCATGGCGTTAAAGTCTTTAAAGTAAAATGGATCGTTTATCTCTTCTAAAAACTCATGGGCTATATAAAAATCATCCTTTTCAAGCACGTTATCTATCCAGTGAAGCAGCAACTTTGCAGGGATTTTATCTTCATAATTTTCTCCAAGCTTTGTTAGCAAGACCTCTTTATAGACCAAAAGTGCCTCTTTGGCTGCCTTTAGCCTCTCTTCAGTGCTATCTTTGTCTTTTGCGGCAAGCAGCATAAGATCACGCACTACATCTTTTATCTTCCAGCCGGGATAGACATTGTAAGAGATAAACGCCACGCCGTTTTGGCTTAAATTTTCTCTTACGACCCTTAAAATAGCATCTTTTACAAAGTCAGGCACCCAGCTAAAGACGCCGTGAGCGATGATGTAGTCAAATTTCTCATCACTTTTAAACTCGCAGATATCGCCATGTATCAGCTCTAAATTTTCTAGTCCTATCTCTTTTACGATCTCTTTACCACGCCTTATTTGTTCGCCGCTAAGGTCGATGCCAACTACTCTTGCATCCTTGTTATTTACGGCAAATGGGATCAAATTTCCACCAAAACTGCACCCTATCTCCAAAACTTTTGCGTTTTTGCAAGGCGGTGGATTGATACCAAGAAGTGTGGCGCAAGCCTCTAGTTTATAGGGCGATGACTGCGCAAATGCTGCTGATTTATATGTTAGCTCGTCATAAGACTTTTCGATCTTGCTATTTTTGTCCATTTTCTATCCTTAGTAGTCTTCGTTTTTTATCTTCTCCAGCATATTTTTAGCGTCGTTTTCAGGCTCATCAACGATATATGCGCGCCTTATATTGCCGCCTTTTATGATAAGTGTTTGACGAAAGTAAAATTTATGCCCATTTGAAGCTGCAAATACAGGCAATTCAAGCGCGCGCTCTAGCATAAACTCGCTATCATTTAAAAACATCACGCCAGTTGCAGTCTCTTCTTCAAATTTCTTTTGAGCCGCGATATCTTGGGAGCTTATGGCAACTACCATAAAGCCAAGATCGTTAAATTCTTTAAGAAGTTTTTTGTAGTTTATCGCTTGCTTGGTGCAGCCCTTCATGCCCGCAGTCTTTTGTAGCTGTTCGCTTAAAAGCTCGAAGTCCTCGCCTATCTTTGGGTAGATAAAAACTACGCAGTCATGGGTCCTTGCAAAGGCTGAAAAGTCAAATTCTTTACCGTCTAAAGTCCTTAGATAGATGCTTGTAGGCACTTTTATCATGTTTTGTCCTTTAAAAATTTTATCTATTATATATCTTTAAGCTTTTTTAGAATTTAAGAGATAGACGACAAAAAGAACGAAAAAGCTAATTATGAGCATCAAAAGGGCGTAGATGTGAGCTTTGGTATAGTCAAGCATCTCAACCGCCTCAAATATCGCGATGCTAGCGACCTTGCTCTCGCCAGCCACGCTGCCACCTATCATCAAAACCACGCCAAACTCGCCCATCGTATGAGCAAAACTAACAACGATCGCGGTTAGTAAATTTGATCTGATACTTGGCAAGATCACTCTAAAAATGGTCGTGAGCCTACTTTTACCAAGGCTGTAGCTCGCCTCAAAAAGGCTCTTTTTTAGGCTATTTAGCCCAGCGTAAATGGGCCCAAACATAAATGGCAGCGAGTAGATGCAGCTTGCCACAACAAGTCCAGTGAAGTTAAAAACTAGCCTCACGCCAAAGAGCTCTTCGATAAATTTGCCAAAGGCTGAGTAGGGCGAGAGAAAAATGAGCAGATAAAAGCCAAGAACGCTTGGCGGTAGCACCAAAGGCAGCGAGATGATGGACTCTAAAAATGCCTTGCCAAAGAATTTCTTTTGCGACATAAAGTAAGCAAGTCCTACGCAGAAGAAAAATAGTATAAATGTCGTGATAAAAGAGAGTTTTAGTGAGAGCCAAAACGGCTCGTAATCAATATTTGCTAGCTCACTAATCATGCTTTTACCAAATTTACACCAAAGGCTTTTGTGCTAACTATGGCGGTGTCGCCAGCTCTTAGCCCACTAGCTTCTGCGCTACTTAGCACGACCTCGCAAATTTGACGGTTTATTAGCACGTTTGCTACAAAAATGGCGTCACACTTTTTGATCTCCAAAACCTTAGCGTTAAATGCAAATTTCTGTGATCCTGCACTTTTTAAAAATATCTCGCTCGCACTGCCAGACCTTGAAATTTTGCCATTTTCAAGGACGAAAACCTTGCTGCAAAGCTTGTAAATTTCAGCTATGTCGTGACTTACTAAAATAACGCTCATCTTAAACTCATCGTGAAGCGCTAGCAAATAATCCTGCAGCTTCTCGCGCATGGCGTTATCTAGGGCACTTAGCGGCTCATCAAGCAGTAAAATTTCTGGCTTTCTCATCACCGCACGAGCGAGTGCTACGCGCTGCTTTTGACCGCCTGAGAGCTCGCCTATCTTGGCGTTTTTTAGGCTCTTTAGCTCGCAAATTTCAAGCAGTTTATTTGCAAGTGCGACGTCATCTTTGGCAAAGAGCAAATTTTTAAGGACATTCATATTTTCAAAAAGGGCGTAGTCTTGAAACAAAAAGCCGATATTTCGCTTTTGCGGGGCTAAATTTGTCTTTTCGTCAAAAAAGATCTTATCTCCGACCTTTATCACGCCACTTTGTGGGGCTTCAAAGCCAGCAATGAGCCTTAAAATCGTAGTCTTGCCTCCGCCACTTGCTCCATAAAGTGCGACAAACTCGCCACTTTCAAAGGCAAGCTCAGCCTCAAGCATAAATTTACCGCCACCGCCATTTAGCTCTTTTTTGCAAGAAATTTCTATCATTTTTAAGCGCTTATGTGGATACTTGTTGATTTAACGTAGGCAAAGAGCTGCTCGCCTAACGCTAAATTTAGCCCTTTTAGGGCGTGATCTGAGATGATCGCCTCAAAGCAAAGCTGCCCACACTTTAGGCTAACTATGCTTAAAATTTCGCCACGAGTTATGCCTGCAACCTCGCATTTTAGCTCATTTTCAAGAGAGCTAGCTTGAAGCTTGACCTTTGATAAAACGACGTCTGAGCTTTTGAAATTTAAGCTCACCTCATCATTTAGAGCAAATTTGCTAGCCTCATTTAAAGCTAGCATATATAAATTTATCCCTAAATTTAAGCACTCAAGCTCAAAAAAGCTGACGCCATCTTTGCTAAAAATTTGAACGATCTTTGCTTTTATCATTTAGCTGGGACGTTGTAGCCAAATTTCTTGAAAATTTCTCTTGCCTTTTCGCCCAAGATAAACTCATAAAATGCCTTCGCATCAGCGTTATTTTCAGCACGTTTTAAGAGCACGATGCCTTGATCGATCGGAGTGTAGAGCTCTTGAGGTACGAAGATGTAGTTAGTGCCCTCTTTGTATTTTGCCATTTTCTCGCTAAAAAGCGCACTAGCAGCGATAAATCCAACGTCTGAAGCGCTTAATGCCTGAGATAGCGTCTCAGAAATTTTTTGAGCGTAGACGATGTTTTTCTCTACTTCATCATAAATTTTTGCGTTTTTTAGAGCCTCGATGCTAGCCTTGCCGTAAGGTGCTGTTTCTGGGTTTGCTATTGAGACCGCTTTTAGGCCGCGAACCGCTTCTATACCTTTTTTAAAATCCACATCTCTTATAGAAAAGATCGCCAAAGCGCCTTGTGCATAAACTTTTGGAGCAGCCACTGCAAAGCCTGTGTCGTAGGTCTTTTGCGCAAAGCCCATATCAGCAGCCATAAAGATATCAGCTGGGGCCGAGTTTTGTATCTGCGTGACAAGGCCACCGCTTGCGCCAAGAGTTAGGTTGATCTTAGCGTCTGGATGAAGCTTGTTAAACTCTTTTATAAGCTCAGGAAACGCATAGGTCGTGTTTGCTGCGGCATAAACATTTACCTCTGCGCCAAAGGCGTTTATAGCTAGCAACGCCGCCACACATAGAAATTTAAAAACCCTTTTCATTTATACTCCTATTATGATTTGAGATGATTTTACTATCGCTATTAGCGTGTCGCTAACGCCTATTTGCATATCCATCGCGCTATCTTTTGTGATGATGGCAGTGAGCGTATGCTCGTCGCTTAGCTTTAGCGTGATCTCAGCATTTACAGCGCCTATTTTTGCCTCGATGACCTCGCCTTTTAGCTGATTTTTAGTGCTTATTTTTATATCAAGATCTTTTGCGAGAATGACTGCTGGTGCTTTAAAGATGAAAACTACCTTTTGACCCACTTTTAGGCCTAAATTTTTCTCGCTTTCAACTGTTATTGTCGCTTCAAGTGTGTTGCCATTGCTTAGTTTTGCAACTATCTCAGAATTTACAGCGCCTCTATTTATACTAATGATCTCGCATGAGAGCTGATTTCTAGCGCTTAAATTCATACTCATCCTTTGTAAATTTATGATATCAACATCTTCAAAATCAACCTTTTGGCAAATTTTTTGCAAAAAGTCCTTTTGTGTTTCGAGAATAGCGTCATAAATTTTTATCAGTTTTTTGGCATATGGGCTAAGCTCTGAGCCGCTATTTTTCTTGTTGCCATCAGCTCTTACGATTAGCGGTTTGCTACTTTTGTTATTTATCGTATCTAAGCAGTCCCAAGCGTTTTTGTATGATATACCGACAACCTCAGCCGCTTTTGTGATACTTTTTGTCTCTTTTATCGCCTTAAGTAGCGCTATATGCTTTGCTAAAACCTGCGTATCTTCGCCCAGAAATAGCTCTAAATTTATATCTGCTTTCAAAATTTTAACCTCTAAATATATAATAATAATTTGCAAAGTATATCTAATTATATTAATTCACAAGCTTAAAATTACAAATTTTCTTTAATTTCTTGTAAAGTTTCAAGAGGATAAAATCAAGCCGTATTTTATAAATAAATTTTAAGGTTTTATGATGAAATTTTTGCTTGCTATCTTTTGTAGCCTGCTTTTAGCCTGTGCAAGTGCTGACCTGAACGCAAACAGTGAAAAAGATGATTTTGACGTTGAGTTTGAAGCAAAAAAAGATGTTTTTGACCCGCTTAGTGGCTATAATAGAGTGATGACAAATGTAAATGACTTTATCTACATAAACATGCTAACTCCAGTGGCAAAAGGCTATGCTTATGTCGTGCCAGCCACAGCTAGGACGATGGTTGCAAATTTCTTTGACAACCTCCTTTTTCCAGTGCGTTTTGTAAATAACTTGCTTCAGTTTAAATTTCAAAACGCTGGCGAGGAGACTTTGCGCTTTTTGGCAAATACGATAATTGGCTTTGGAGGGCTAACGGACGGGGCAAAATACTATGATCTAAAGGCTCACAACGAGGACTTTGGACAAACCCTTGGCTACTGGGGGCTAGGAAGCGGCTTTCACATCGTTTGGCCACTTATCGGGCCATCAAATTTAAGAGATACTGGCGGCCTAGTTGGCGACTATTTTGCCGATCCTATCAGCTACGTAGACCCTATGCTTTTATCGCTTGGTATCATGTCTTATAGGACGTTTAACAGCTTTGCACAAGACCCAACAGCATATGAAAAACTACGCAAAGACGCGATCGATCTATATCCATTTTTACGCGATGCTTACGAGCAAAGACGCGATAAACTTATCAAGGAGTAAGTATGAAAATTTTTAAAATTATAGCGGCGATTTTACTTTTAGCAACTAGCCTTTTTGCCCTCTCAAAAGAGCAGATAAAGCCTGAGATAGAGGCAAAGACAACAAAGGTGATTGAAATTTTAAAAAATACAAATTTAGACAACAATGCAAAGACAAAAGAGATTTTTGCTCTGCTTGATCCACTATTTGACTACAAACAAATGGCAAAGATCAGCCTTGGCAAGCGCTACAACAGCCTAAGTGCTGACGAGCAAGCTAAATTTGACGCAGCATTTGAGCAAAAGCTAAAAAGCTCATACATAGGCAAACTCTTAGGCTACAAAGACCAACAGATCCACATCACTGGAGAGAGTGAGCCTCAAAAAAATAGATACTGGCTCACATCAGAGCTTCTAAATGACGGCAAAAACTATGAATTTGTCTATAAATTTTACGATGCAAAAGAGCGTGGCTGGCTCATTTATGACCTTGATATTGTTGGTGTGAGCATCATTCAAACTTATAGAAGTCAGTTTGGCGACGTGCTAAATAATGGCGATTTTAATACGCTTTTACAAAAACTAAACGAAGCGGTTTTGCCTGATCAAAACAAAACTAATCCTTAATGCGACAAATTTTTAAATTTATCATTGCCAAAAACAAGCTTGTTATCTCACTTGTGCTAGTTCTAAGCGTAGTTTTTGGCTACCTTAGCACAAAGCTTAGCATCGATGCTTCGGCTGAGACCTTGTTGCTTGAGCATGACCCAGATCTAAAAGCCTATAGGCAGATCGCAAAGCGCTACGACTCACCAGGGCTTTTAGTGGTCGCTTTTACCCCAAAAGATGATCTTTTTTCACCTAAAAATTTAGAGCTTATTAAAAATTTAAGCGACGAGCTAGCCAAAAACGATATGGTTAGCAGCGTTATCTCTATCTTAAACGTGCCACTTCTAAATAGCGTAAAAGGTGGAGTTACAGGCATCTTGGATCACACGCCAACGCTAAGCGATAAAGATATAAATATCTCAAAAGCAAAGCTTGAGTTTGCAAAAAGTCCTATTTATAGCGGAAATTTGATAAGCAAAGATCTAAAAACCACAGCGATCGCGCTAAATTTAAAGCAAGATGATAAATTTAACGAGCTTTTAAATGAGCGAAATTTACTTAGTCAAAAAGAGTCAAACGGCACTATCACGCAGGCTGAAAAAGAGAAATTTAAAGCGCTTTTAGCGGAGTTTAAAGCCTACCGAGATGAGCTTAGAAAGAGCGATCACAAAAACCTTGAAAAAGTAAAGGCAACTATCGCTAAATTTAACGCAAACGATGAGCTATTTTTGGGCGGCGCAAATATGATCGCTGATGATATGATAGGCTTTATAAAGAGCGATCTTTTGGTTTACGGCCTAAGCGTTCTAGCGCTTCTTAGCTTTAGTTTGTGGCTATTTTTTAGGCAGATTAGATGGATCGTCTTGCCGATGTTTATCTGTGCGGTAAGTGCCATTTTTACGACTGGGATTTTTGGTATGTTTGGCTGGGAAGTGACGGTCATTAGCTCAAACTACATCGCACTTCAGCTAATTATCACCATCTCAACAGTCATCCACCTAGTCGTAAGCTACAGAGAATTTTACGCAAGACACCCAAAATACAGCCAAAATCAGCTCATCTATCTGACACTTCGTGACAAATTTTCTCCATCTTTTTGGGCGATATTTACGACAGTCATTGGCTTTAGCTCATTAATGAGTGCTGATATAAAGCCAGTTATCATGCTTGGCATTATGATGAGTGCTGGTATTAGCATTTCACTTGTGCTTGCCTTTTTGCTATTTGGCGCGATAAATGTAAATTTAAAGAAGCTTGCTCCTGTTAGGACATTTGAAAATAGCTTTAAATTTACAAAATACTGCGCAAATTTAGCCCTAAACTCAAGAAAGATCATCTACGCAGTTTGCGTGCTTGTTGTCTGCTTTGGCGTCTATGGCATCAGTAAGATAAAGGTTGAAAACAGCTTCATTGGCTACTTTAAAGAGAGCACGCAGATCCGCCAAGGTATGCAAGTCATCGACACAAAGCTTGGTGGCACGATCCCAGTTGATGTGATAGTGAAATTTAAAGAGAGCGAGCCAAAACAAGAAAAAAGTGATGAGAAAGATGACTTTGAAAGCGAGTTTGAAAACGACGCAAAGAGCGCAAAATACTGGTTTAACAGCTACCACACAAGAGTTGCAGAAAAAATCCACGACTATCTAAAAGAGCAAAATTTTGTAGGCAACGTAAGCTCTCTCGCAACGCTTATAAAGGCGATAAAAGAGCTAAATAACGGCGTAAGTGATGATTTTTTGCTAGCTGCGATGTATGAAAAACTACCACTTGAGTATAAAAAGATCTTGCTAAGTCCTTACGTGAGCGTCGAAAACGACGAGCTTAGATTTAGCCTAAGGATCGTTGATAGCGATCCAAATCTTAGAAGAAATTTATTTCTAAAAGAGCTTAGAGAGGGGCTTTTAGAGCTTACTAAAAACGATAACGTAAGCATCGAAGTTGTCGGTATGATGGTGCTTTATAACAACATGCTTCAAAATTTACTTAGCTCACAGGTTGATACATTTGGACTAACGGTTGCGATACTTTTTGTTATATTTTGCTTTGTTTTTAGAAGTATCAAGCTAGCAACCATCGCTATAGTTTCAAATTTGATCCCGCTTTGCACGCTCTTTGGCGTGATGGGATTTTTTGGCATACCGCTTGATGTGATGAGCATTACGATAGCGGCCATTAGTATAGGTATCGGCGTTGATGATATCATCCACTACATCCACCGCTTTAAAGAGGAGCTGCTTACAAAAGACGTTTTTGAAAGCATTAAGGCTGCGCATGCTAGCATCGGATACGCGATGTATTACACCTCATTTACCATTTTTCTTGGCTTTAGCGTGATGATAACTAGCAACTTTATACCGACAATTTATTTTGGCTTGCTAACTGATCTTGTTATGGTCTTTATGCTGCTTGGTGCGCTCATCATCTTGCCAAGTTTGATAGCAAGCTTTGTGAAAAAGCGCGAGGTATAAATTTATTTGATAACTTTGATAAACGAATAGACATCAGCCACGTCGTCAATGTGCTTAGCGTACCAAATGGCGTGCTTTTCTTGCTCGATACTATCTACCACACCGCTAAAAACAACGTCACAGCCAACGATGCTAACACGCACATTTGTGCCCTCAACGACACTATCTTTAAAGAGATTTTGCTTTAAATTTGCAAGAATGCTCAGGCTATCGCACGGATACTCGCTCTTTTTTACCCTAAGATAGGTGTAAATTTTTCGCACCCCGTCTGTGCTTTTGGCAAGCTCAACTAGCTTACCTTCAAGCTCTTTGCTATCAACAAGCCCTATGAGATAGGCATCGCCGTAAAAGACCTCTATCTCGATGTCGATGTTACTAAGTCCTTTTGAAAATAAAATTTTGCTTTGTAGCTTGCTTTGGATAAATTTATCACGTGAGATCGAGTAGATACCGCGTTTATCGCGAGAAATAGAGTATGCGTCATATACATTTAGCGGCGCTGTTGCTGGGGTGAGGACTGAGGAGCAAGAGCAAAAAAATAAGACCAAAAATGCAAAAACGCTAAATTTATAAATCATAAATCCTTTTGTAATTTCAAAAAGTTTATAGAAAATGGGCTAAAATTTATCTAAATCTGCTAAAATAACACGCACGGAGGATAAAGTAATCTGGTGATGCTCACGGGCTTCAAACCCGATGACTGGGCGGTTGACCGTCTGGTGGGGAGTTCGATTCTCTCATCCTCTCGCCACTTTTACTTCTTTTAATTTCTACTTTTTAAATGATTTTTTGATTTTAAGGCGCAGTTAGCTAGTAAATTTTAAAAATAATGGTGTGATTTAAACAACCATCTTTAAATTTAAAGTTTAAATTTTTATATCCAAAACGTGCGGCTCTTCGCTCTCTTCTTCGCTATCAAGCTCGTCTTCTAAATTCTCTTCATCTTTGGCTTTTGCGTTTTGCTCTTCGTTCTCAAACTCGCTCGCCTCTTCTTCGCTTTTTTGACGCTCGTGCTCTTTTTCTGGATCAAGTTTATATGACTCCTCCATCGGACGCACCTCTTTGATCTCCTCATTTTGCTGGGTGGCTAGCTCAGATGCCATTAGCGCTTGCATGTCAAAGCGTGCTTGCTGGTTTGCATGCACCTGCGAGACGACTGGGGCGTTTTGGTTGATGAAGTTGCTGTTTCCTAAAGGTGTTACCGCCATTTTTAGCCTTTATTTATGATGATCGTTTTGTAGTTTGTGTAAGTGACGTTTGCGCCATTTTCACGCCTTAAATTTTCACGTTTAGTGTAATCCACCTCATATCTGCCAGCCCCTTTTACGCTAAATTCCACGCAAAATTTAGCAGCCATTTCTAGCACGTCTTCTGGCACTTTGCTCTTGTTCGTTTTTATGATGACGTGAGCGCTTGGGGCGTCTTTTAGATGAAGCCAGATGTCGTCTTTTTTGGCAAGATCAAGTAAATTTATATTGCCTTTTTCATTTCTGCCAACTAAAATTTTAAACTCTCTAACGTAGAAAATTTCAGCATTTTCGCTCACATCTTTTATCTGTCTCTCTCTTTGTTTTGCCTTGTTTTTTGGGCTTAAAATTTCAAGCTCGTAAGCGCTTTTTGCCTCTTTTAAAAGTGATTTTAGTCCTTCTAAAAACTCTATTTTCTCACTTAAATTTCTCTTTTCTATCTCCACTCCAAGGGCTTTTGCACGAAGTTTTTTTGACCTTGAGTAAAATTCATTTGCGCTATTTTTTGGCGTATCGCTAAGAGTTAGTTTTATCTCATTGCCGTCAAAATCCTTTAGGCAAATTTCTCTCTCATAGCCCTTAAAATTTGCCAAATTTGCAAGCAAGAGCGTGCCGTAGTTTGCAAACTCCTCGCTCTTTTTCATAAGCTCATCTTTATCTTCAAGCGAGTTTAAAATTTCACTCATGCTATCTATCTTTTTTTGCATGCTAGCAAGCTTTGCCTCTTTTAAGCTAGCTATCCTAGCCTTATTTATCCTAGCGGCTTCACTTTTAAAAAATGCCTCAAAGTCAGTTATCGGCTCGCACGGCTTTTCTTTAATGGCGATGGCTGGCAGCTCTTTTAAAACCTCGCCAGTTTCTATCTTGCGGTAGCTATTGTCGATGTGTCTTAGCGCCTCGATGATAATGTTATTTTCGTCAGTTATCACAGCGTTTGTAAAGCGGCCAGTAAATTCAAGATAAAGGATGAAATTTTCGCTTTTATATGAGCCGCTTTGTGTGCAGGTAAATTTTAAAATTCTATTGTCTTTTAGGCACTCGACGCTTTTTATATGCGAGGCGTTAAAGCGCTTTTTTAGGACATTATCAAAGGGTGCTTGATAAATTTTCGCCTCTTTTAGCTCATCATCTTTATAAACCGCTGAGTTTGACTTATTTAGATCAAAAATGATCTTTTCGCCACTAAATTCGATAAGTATAGCCATGTCGCTTACACGCTTTGCCTGGCTTATCTTTTTAAATTTTGATAGATAATTTGCTATTTGAACTAAATGTGCGTACTTCATGCGGGGATTATATCAGAAATGTTGCAAAAATGTTTTAACAAAGCGTCCTAGCTGGTTTGCTAGGACAAAAGTTAAAATTTGTTTTTAGCGACCTCTTTTACGATCTGATCAGCGATCTCATCGACCTCGTTTGTGGCCTTGTTTGTTTGATTTGCCACTTCAAGATTTTCTTTTGTTAGGTTGTCGATGTCGGCAACTAGCGTGTTTATCTGAGCGATCGCTATGGTTTGCTCGTTTATCGCCGCACTCATATCATCGATGTTTTGCGTTAGGATATTTGCATTTGCCTCGATCTCGCCAAGGCTTTTTTGCGTGCGCTCGGCTAAATTTCTAACCTCATCAGCCACAACCGCAAAGCCCCTGCCATGCTCACCCGCACGTGCTGCTTCAATGGCAGCGTTAAGGGCTAGTAAATTTGTCTGATCGGCGATGTCGTGGATTATGGTGATGATATTTTTTATCTCCTCAGACTGCCTTTTGACATCGTCTGATCTTGCATTTACCTGCCTCATAGACGCGCTCATTTGCTCAACTGCAGCAGCGCCTTCAGATAGTGACGTAGCGCTCTTGTTTGCCTTAGTGGTAAGCTCCTGCATGTAGCCTTTTAGCACCTTTGCGCGGTCTTCTAGTAGTTTTGCGACATCTTCATTATCTTTTAGCATCTGCGCGATCTTATCGCCAAGTGCGTCGATACCTTTTGCGATGACACCCTCGTCGTTTATCCTAGCAGTAAAGTCGTTTTTAAAGTAAATTTCTAGCGCTTTTAAGATGTCGTGCTCATTTGAAGCGATATTTGTCTTTAGTGAGTCACGTAGATCGCCAAATGCCTCTTTTAGTTTAAGCAGAGCTTGGCTATTTGTCGTCGCTTCAAGCGTTGCTCTAAAGTCGCCGCCTTTTATCTTGCTTACAAATTCTTGCGTTTTAGCTAGAAATTCGCGCTCGCTATTTAAATTCTCTTTTGTGCTTTCTATATTTTCGTTGATAATGCTAGCCATAACGCCTAACTCATCGCTGGTTTTTAGCTTGATGGGTTCAACATTTGAAGTTTTGTTGTTTATAAATTTAAAGACTTCGACTAGCCCATTTTGTATAGTTAAAACCGGTCTTAAGAAGTATCTAACGACCACGATGATAGCGACGATGACTGAGATCAAAAACAGACTAAACATCAAAATTTGCTTGTTTGAAGCGCTTTTTATTTCAGCTACAAACTCATCAGCATCAGCCACTATACAGACGTTCCAGCCTGTTAGCTTTTGTTTTTGGCAGTAGATGACGTTTCTCATGCCGTTATAGAAAAATAGCGAGACCTTGTCGCCTTCTATGCTCTTTTTCATATTTTCTTTGATGAGGCTTTTGTAGTTTTCATCTTCTTTCGTGATCAAATTTATATCAGGATGAACTATCACTTTGCCGTTGTCATCGGCGATCATGATACTTGAAGTCTTAGTAGTTTTTATCTCTAAAAGCTCCTGGCTAAAGCCGTTTAAGAAGATATTTGCGCCGATTACCGCTACAAGCTTATGGTTGCTATCAAAGATAGGAGCGTAGGCTGTGATGGTTAAATTCTTTGTTGTGACATCTATGTATGGCTCTGAAAATCCAGGCTTGCCGCTACTGCTAGCACCCTGAAACCAAGCCCTCGTGCGACCATCAAAATTTGGTATCAAAAATGGCTGATTGTTTTTCAAAAGATCAGTCTTGATGACGTTGCCGTTATCTGCATAGCCTACAAATAGCGCGTCAAATGGCGAAATGATAAAAGCGCCTTTTAGCGCCTCAGCTATATCGTCCCTGTTAGCGTAGGTCTTTTTATCCTCAAGCTCTTTTGCGAAGGTTTGCACCATGTGAAGTCTTGACTTTAAAAACTCATCGACAAAATACATCGTCGATTTTAGCCCAGTTTTGCGGACATTGTTATAGGACTGAATTTTTTCCGATTTGGAATTTGAGTAGTTTATGCTAAAAAATATGCCTATGCCTATTAGCATCCAAGCTGTCAGCAAAAAGGCTATCTTGTTAGACAAGCTAGAAAAAAGTCTTTTCATCTTAAATCCTTTTAAAATTTTCGGCGTATTTTATAATAAAAGTTAAACAATATCTCTTAATTTTAATTTTTTAGAAAAAATGGCAAAAAG
>CABPVN010000001.1:315315-335465 GCA_902460825.1 Campylobacter concisus | reverse complement strand
TATCTGTCCAAATTTTTAGCATAAATTTTTTGTCAAATTTATAGTGATTTAAAGCGCTGGCTAAATATCTTTTTATACAAATTTCGTTAAAATCGCCTCAAAATTTAAAGGAAATTTATGAAACAAACCATCACCGAGAAAATATTTTCAGATCACGTTGGCAAAGAGGTAAGCGCAGGAGAGATCATCGAGAGCAAGATCGATATGATCATAGGCAACGACATCACGACGCCTATCTCGATCAAGCAGTTTGAGCGAAGTGGCGCTAAAAAGCTAGCTAACCCAGACGGCTTTGCCATCGTGATGGACCACTACATCCCGACAAAGGACATCCTAAGCGCAAATCAAGCCAAAATTTCACGTGAATTTGCCTACAAACACGACCTTAAAAACTATTTTGACGAAAAAGATATGGGTATCGAGCACGCGATTTTGCCTGAAAAAGGGCTAGTCATCCCAGGCGACGTCATCATCGGCGCAGACAGTCACACCTGTACGCACGGTGCTCTTGGGGCATTTAGCACCGGCATGGGCAGCACCGACCTAGCTTACGCGATGATCACTGGCAAAAACTGGTTTAAAGTGCCTGAGAGCATCAAGGTTGTCTTTAAAGGCAAGCTTGATAAGCACGTCTATGGCAAGGACCTCATCCTTGAGATCATCCGCCAAATAGGCGTTGATGGCGCACTTTACAAGGCGCTCGAGTTTAGCGGCGAGGTGATAGACGCTCTTAGCATGGATGATAGATTTTCAATGTGCAATATGGCGATCGAAGCTGGTGCAAAGAGCGGTATCATCGCGGTTGATGAGATAACAAAAGAGTTTTTAAAAGATAAAAATTTGCGCGATAAGCCAAAATTTTTCTACTCAGACGAGGGCGCAAAATACGACAAAATTTTAGAGATCGATGTCACAAACCTTGATCCAGTCATCGCATATCCATTTTTGCCAAGCAACGGTAAGAGTGTAAGGCAGGCGGTTCGAGACGATCTAGCTATTGATCAGGCATTTATCGGCTCATGTACAAATGGCCGTCTAAGCGACCTTCGCATAGCAGCGCAGATACTAAAAGGCAAAAAAGTAGCCCGCAAAACAAGGCTCATCATCACTCCAGCGACGCAAAAGATCGCAAGAGCTGCTGAAAAAGAAGGGTTAATCGACATTTTCATAGAAGCTGGCGCAGTTGTTAGTAACCCAACATGTGGTGCTTGTCTTGGCGGATATATGGGAATTTTGGGTGCAAATGAGCGCTGCATATCAACGACAAATAGAAATTTCGTCGGTCGTATGGGCGATAGAACGAGCGAAATTTATCTGGCTAACTCGGCTGTTGTGGCGGCCTCAGCAATAGCAGGTAAAATCGCCGATCCGAGGGACTTATAAAAATTTATATGGAGTATTCCTGTGGACAATTTATGGATAGATGTAATAAAGATTAGCCTTGGTGCACTTTTAGCAGTTTGCGGTCAAATAGTGTATGCCTACATAACCAATAAAAAAGATAAAAACAAACTCAGGCGACAAAAGTTAGAAGAAGCGTTTATTATAATTGGAGATATTTTAGGAGGATTGCATTACAAGGCATCTTTGTTGATAAACCCAAATTTAAATATAGAAAATCCAAAATTTGAAATTAGCAAACTACACATGCTAATTAGTTTCTATGCACCAGAATTACAAGAAGACTATAAAGATTTTATAACCACGTATCAAGGATTTATTCCACTTACCAAGGCAAGGCTTAAAACTTCAGACAGTGATGATGAAAACATGAAAGAAATAATAGATGAATTAACAAAAATAGTCTCTTTATTGAGCTCAAAAGGCAATATAATCAAAGAAAAATTAACCAAAATAGCGCAAACACTATAATAAATTAGTTGTTGTGGCAAAGCAAATAATTTTATTGCGGGACTCGCCACAACAACTAAATCAGCGCATCAAAACGCTGTTATAGTTGCCAAAAGTCCAAAGATTATACCTGGCAAGTTTGCAGCAGAAAGTGGATAGTCTTTTTTAGCTTTTAGTAAGCCGTAACTTGTCCATATCGTGCAGTTTATCGCAGCAGCTAGTGGCTGTATATAAGGCGTTTTATGGCCATCAAGGTTGCCCATTATTTGTGGGATGTATGAAAAGTACATAACAACCGATAAGCACGTGCCTATCCAACCTAAAATTTGTAAATTTCTTTCACTCATGTGATCTCCTTTAAAAGTAAGCCATTATATTATTATTAGCTTTATGATTAGCGTGGTAAAAAAATTAATTTTATCTGCTAGAAAGTAGCTCTTGCTTTGGCAAAAGCGCTTTTTTTCAAATTTAAGGGCGAAGCTTTTATTAAGTGATAATAAATTTAAAACAAGATGAGTTAGAAAATTTGGTTATACTTTTGTAATTTTTAAAATTTAAAAGGATAAAAATGCAAACTTGCGTCATTTTAGCAGGTGGCAAGAGCTCACGCATGGGTCAGGACAAGACGCTTTTGCCATTTGGTGGCTTTGAAACGCTTACGCACTATCAGGTCGCTAAATTTAGCAAAGTCTTTGATGAGGTTTTTGTAAGCTCCAAATTTGAGAAATTTAACCCACCTCTAAAGCTCATAAAAGATGAGAGTAGTGAGGATTTTTCGCCGATGCTAGCGCTTTACTCTGTGCTTAAAAGCTTTGATCATAGCGTCTTTATCATCCCAGCTGATATGCCATTTTTTGACCCAAAAAGTCTTGGCGAGCTAGCTAAATTTAAAGATGAATTTGACATGGTCGTAGCTGGCGATGATGAGCATATCCACTCGCTTTGTGGCTTTTTTAGCCCAAATTTAGCGCCAGTTGCTCGTGAGCTTTATCTAAAAAATGAGCATAAAATAGGTCTTTTAAGAAAAAGTTGTAAGCTTAAGGTGGTAAATTTTGAAAATAAAGAGCAGTTTTTTAACGTAAATTTCCCAGAAGAATACAAAATAGCAAACGAAATTCAAAAAAAGGAGCAAAAAGATGCCTAAATTTATACTATTTTTGGCTCTTGGCTTTAGCATTTTAGCAGCAAGCGAACTTAGCGAGTTTCAAAGGGCGCAAGCACTTGAGCAAAGTGGCGATATAAAAGGTGCTATGCAAATTTATAAAAGCATTGCCGAAAACTCTATAAACGCACAAAGCTTAGCCTCCAAGACTAGTCTAAATGCCGAGCCAGCGACGCCAGAAGCAAAGGTAAAGCAGGCTAAGATCACACAAGAAAACAAGGCTGAACATCATCTGCAAAATGCACTTGGCATCGAGCTTTATAAATTTAACTACCTTTTGCCAGTAACTTACGCTAAAACTGTGCCAGATGATGGGCGAAAGAGCGTTGAGACCAAGTTTCAAATAAGCCTTGCAAAGCCGCTATTTTACGACGTTTTTGGTCTTAGAGAGAGCCTAGTGGCTGCTTATACGCAGACTTCGTGGTGGCAGATCACTAAAAAGTCATCGCCGTTTCGCGAGACAAACTATCAGCCAGAAATTTTCTTAAATTTCGCCTCACCAAAATATCTAGAGAAAATCGGCATCCAAAATCTAAAATTTGGCCTTTTGCATGAGTCAAACGGACGAGATGGCAGCAAATCAAGGAGCTGGAACAGAGCCTACGTGCAAAGCGACTTTGTCTATGGCAACTTTAGCGTCTCGCCAAGAGCTTGGGTAGTCGTTGGCGACAAAGGCGATAATAAGGACATTTTAAAGTATATCGGACACGGCGACGTAAGGCTTAGCTACAACTTAAACGACCACATCTTTAGCCTAATGCTAAGAAATAACTTACATTTTGATAAAACAAATAAAGGCGCGGCCGAACTTTCATATATGTTTCCGATATTTTCAAGCGGCGTTTATGGCTATTTGCAGTATTTTACAGGATATGGCGAGAGCTTGATTGATTATGATAGGCACACAGATAAGGTCGGTCTTGGCTTTGTTATTTTAAAATAGCCTTAAAAATTTAATCTTATAAAGTGGCTAAATTTGGGCAGATAATCTAAAATTTACATAAATAATGAAAAAAATTTAACTAATAGAAAAACTTAAAAATATTAGAAAAAATATAAGCAAATTTTGCTAAAATCACTAGCAAAATCTCACAATAAAGGAGTTTTCATGAGCGGAATGGCTTTGATTGTCTGTTTTGCTATAGCAATCATCCTTATGATCGTTATGATCTCAAAGTTCAAGGTGCATCCATTTTTGGCACTTATGAGTATATCTTTGGTGCTAGCAATAGTCGCAGGTATCGATCTATCCAAGATCCCAGCGATGATAGGCGTTGGTTTTAGTGGCACATTTAAGAGCATCGGCATCGTCATCATCTTTGGAACGATCATCGGTACAGTGCTTGAAAAAACGGGAGCTGCGCTAAAGCTAGCTGACATGGTCGTAAAGCTAGTCGGACAAAGACGCCCTGAGCTTGCCATGCTTATAATGGGCTGGGTTGTAGGCATCCCTGTATTTTGCGACAGCGGTTTTGTCGTCTTAAACTCTATCCGCGAGGCACTTTATAAGAAAATTTCAGCAAGTCCAGTTGCTATGTCAGTAGCTCTTAGCGGCGGTCTATACGCTTCTCACGTCTTCATCCCACCAACTCCTGGCCCGATAGCCGCTGCTGGTACACTTGGCCTTGGCGGAAATTTACTTCTTGTCATCATCATGGGTACAGTAGTTTCAGTGCCTGTTTTGGTAGCTGTTTATTTCTTTTCAAAAAGCATCGCTAAAAGCGTAACTATCAGTGACAAAGAGGCTGACGCTACGATAACAGCTAGCTACGAGGAGCTTTTAAATAAATTTGGCAAATTGCCTAGCGGATTTTTAAGCATCGCACCTATCATCATGCCTATCATTTTCATGGCGGTTGGCTCTGTGATCGATGTTTTAGCAAAACAAGGCATGCTTGATAAGGCTTCTTTTTTACCAAAAGTATTTTTATTTTTAGGTAACCCTATCATCGCCCTTGCGATCGGCGTTATCTTTTGTGTATTTTTACTAGCTGAAACTAAAAAAATGAGAGAATTTGACCATATAACAAACGAATCATTAAAGATCGCAGGTCCTATACTCTTTATAACTGCAGCTGGCGGCGTTTTGGGCAACGTCATCACCGAGGCTGGCTTTGTAAATTTCATAAAAGAAAATGCCTCAACTATAAAAGCGATAGGAATTTTCTTCCCATTCATCATCTCAGCCGTGCTAAAAACCGCTCAAGGAAGCTCGACTGTGGCTATCATCACGACAGCCTCTATCATGGGCGCATTTAGCGCTGACAACTCGCTCATGCACACACTTGGCTTTACGAGCGAAATCTCAGCCGCACTTTGTGTCATGGCGATAGCATCTGGTGCGATGTGCGTATCTCACGCAAACGACAGCTACTTCTGGGTCGTAACAAACTTTAGTAAAATGACCGCAGATCAAGGATATCGCACACAAACAGCGATGACATTTATCATGGGCGTTGTTGGAATGATCAGCGTTTATATACTATCTTTGGTGCTTTTATGAGAATTTTGGTTGCGATAGATTCATTAAAAGGCTCGCTAAGCTCACTTGAAGCGGGCCTTGCTATAAAAGAAGCGCTTGAAGATTTTTGCGACGTTGTCGTAAAGCCAGTAGCTGACGGCGGAGAGGGCAGTGTGGAGGCTATGGCTGACGCGCTTGATGCTAAATTTATAGATACCATCGTTAAAAACCCACTTGGCACTGAAATTTTAGCTAGATATGCTCTAAAAGACGACCTTGCCATACTTGAGATGTCAAGCGCTTCTGGGCTTACTCTTATAAATCCTGATGAGAGAAATCCTATGAAAACTAGCACATTTGGCTTTGGTCAGATGATAAAGGATGCCATTAGCAAGGGAGCTAGGAAATTTATCATAGGTATTGGTGGAAGTGCGACAAATGACGCTGGCACAGGCATGCTAAGCGCTTTAGGGTTTAAATTTTATGATAAAAATAGCTCTTTGCTTGAGGGCAAAGGCGAGGATCTGGCTCAAATTTGTGAGTTTTCAGATAAAGAGGCGCTAAAAGAGCTAAAAGAGTGCGAATTTTTAATCGCCTGTGACGTGGATAATCCACTTTACGGACAAAAGGGCGCAGCCTACGTCTATGCCCCACAAAAGGGCGCAAATGGCCGCATGGTAAAGCAACTTGATGATGGGCTAAAGCACTTTGCAAGCCTTGTAAAAGAGAAAAATGGCACTAAATTTCACACGCAAAAGGGCGCTGGAGCAGCTGGCGGACTTGGCTTTGCTTTTGTGGCGTTTTTGGGCGCAAAGCTCAAGCCTGGTATCGAGATCATTACGCAGACAATAGCACTTGAAGATGAGATCAAAAAGGCTGATCTTGTCATCACCGGTGAGGGCCGTATGGACTTTCAAAGCACCATGGGCAAGACCCCAACAGGCGTGGCAAAGCTAGCTAAGAGGCATCATAAGCCAGTCATCGCGCTTGCTGGAAGCGTGCAAAGGTGTGCCAAAGACTGCCATAAACACGGCATCGATGCGTATTTTTGCATACTAAATGAGCCGATGAGCCTTGAAGAAGCTATGCGAAAAGATAATGCCATTAGAAATTTAAAGATGACCGCCGAGCAAGTCATCCGCCTTTATATGCTAAATCACAAAGCATAAATTTAAAAAAGATAGAAGTTAAATTTCTATCTTTTTTTCTATAAATTTACCTCCAAATTTTACTCACAAAGTGCTACAAAAATTCTCAAAATTTAATACATTTTGCAAAAATATAAAATAAACTTTAGAAAAAAAATTTACTATGTTAAAATAAGAAAAACTTCTAAAAAGAAAGGAGAATTTCTTATGCAACAGACCCTAAACTCTCGTCGCAGCTTCATCACAGCTGCAGGACTGTTTTTCGCTACGACTGCGCTAAAGGCAGCACCAAAGGACTTTGGCGGTAGTGGCGTTCGCTACGGCATGGCGATAGATCTAACAAGATGTGTTGGCTGTCAGTCATGTACTATGAGCTGTATGTTGGAAAACGACGTTCAACCAGGTGCTTTTAGGACCATCGTCTCTGAGTACGAGGCAAAAGATAAAAGCGGTAAAATGGCGGTCATTGCGTCACTTCCAAGACTTTGCAACCACTGCAACAAGCCAGCCTGTATCGACGTTTGTCCAACTGGCGCAAGCTACCAAAGAAGCAACGGCATCGTAAAGATCGACACAAAAGAGTGCATAGGCTGTGCGCTTTGTGTGGAGGCCTGTCCATATCACGCAAGATATCTTAGCTTGCATACCTACAAAGCCGATAAATGCACCTTCTGCGACCACAGACTAAGAGCGGGACTTCAGCCAGCATGCGTAGAGAGCTGTGTGGGCGGTAGCCGTATAATAGGCGATCTTAATGATCCTAACTCAAATATCAGAAAATTTCTAGCCAAACACGAGACTATGGTCATCGATAGTCCTAAAAATACAAATCCACAGGTGTTTTACCACGGCGTCAGCGAAATTTTGGCTAAAAACGATAAGAAACTCGAGCTTGAAAACGGATATCAAAAGGTTATCAGCTGGAGCGAAGAGATAGCGCAGTAAAGGAAATAAGTAATGCAAAGAAGAGAATTTTTAAAAAGATCAGCCGTACTCTCAACACTAACCGCAAGCGCTGTGCTAGCAGACGGCGAAAAAGACGACTACAAACCGCAGTCAAACTCACTAGAGCCTGAATTTAGCGTAAAAGACGGCAAAATTTCACTTAACGACGGACATAGCGTTGTCTTTTCAATGTGCCACGGCTGTACAACGAAGTGTGGCATAAGACTTCACGTAGATGACAAAAACGACCGAGTTTTAAGATGTAGCGGAAACCCATACCATCCACTATCAAACGTACACTGGGCAAATTTTGACACATCGATAAACGACGCTTTGCTTGCTACAACACTAAGTGGCGAAGATGAAAAGCGAGCCACAGTTTGCGCCAGAGGGGCGATCTTGCCTGAGATGATAGACTCACCAGCAAGGATATTAACGCCACTAAAAAGAGTTGGCAAAAGAGGTGAGGGCAAGTGGAAGAGCATAAGCTTTGAGCAGCTAGTAGAAGAGGTAGTAGAGGGCGGAGATCTCTTTGGTGAGGGGCACGTTGATGGCCTTAGAGCGATATATAGCGACGAGCTAATCGACAGCGAAAATCCAGAGTACGGCACCAAGCGTAATCAATTTTTAAGCTTTTATCTATATGACGGACGCTCTGATATCGTTGATCGCTTTGTCAAAAAGTCATTTGGCACTATAAATCACTACTCACACGGCGGAATTTGCGGTGGTGGCTTTAGAGTTGGTGGTAAGATCACGCACAACGCAAAGGGCTTTGCACACACAAAACCAGACTATGAAAACTCTAAATTTGTTATCTACTGGGGCACTTCGCCGTCAAATGGTGGCAACCCTTTCCAAAAACAGGCAAAAATGCTCTCTTACGCAAGAGGCACTAGAGATGACTTTAGCTACGCAGTGGTAGACCCAAGCGTTACAAATGCTGTAAAATACGCCTTTTCAGACAAAGGCCGCTGGATAGCGATAAAGCCAGGCACCGACTCAGCTCTAGCTATGGCGATGATACGCTGGATCATAGAAAATGAAAAATACGCTACAAACTACCTTATCCAGCCAAATTTAGACCAAGCAAAACTTGCAGGCGAGATACACTGGTGCAACGCCACACATCTAGTCATCACCGAAAAAGGCCACAAAGACTACGGCAAATTTGCACTTATTAATAACGAGTGGCAGGTCTGCTCGCAAGAAGGCAAGATACAAAGCTACAAGGTAAATGAACCAGCCAAGCTCTACTACAAAGGTAAAATTTTAATAGACGGCAAAAAAGTCGAGGTAAAAAGCTCAATGCAGCTTTTAAAAGAGTCAGCTTATAAGCACAGCCTAGATGAGTACTCAAAAATTTGCGGTGTTAGCGTTGAAGATATCATCTGGCTTTGTGAAAATTTCACCAAAAATGGCAGACAAGTGAGCACAAACGTGCATGGCGGTATGATGCATACACAAGCCGGTATGACTACTTTTGCGATCCTTTGTCTAAACACGCTAATGGGCACTTACGGCTTTAAGGGTGGCAACGTGAATGCAAGTGCCGGCACACATGAGTTTTTAAAGGGCAGATATGACCTTGAGAGCTTTGAGGGCGCTTATAAGCCAAATGGTCTAAATTTATCAAGATCAGGCAAATACTACGAAACAAGCTCTGAGTATAAGCGCAAAGTAGCAGCTGGCGGCAGCGGCTATCCATCAACTCAGCCATGGTATCCTATCTCTATGCCACTTGTAAACGAAACGCTTACAAGCCACAAGGCTGGCTATCCATACAAAGTAAAAGTTTTCATAAACTACATGACAAACGTACTTTATGGCCAAGCAGGACTTGAAAGAGCGGTTTTAGACGCGCTAAAAGATAGTAAAAATTTACCACTTTTTGTGGGTATAGACGCCTTTATGAACGAGACAAACGCCTATGCTGACTACATCGTGCCAGACGGGGTAAATTTAGAAAACTGGGCACTTCCAAACTCTCTTTGGGGAACGATCGCTAAAACTTCAGTCGTGCGCTATCCAGCCGTTAGCTCAAAGCAGGCAAAGGATAAAAATGGCGGCGTGATCGACGTTGAGGCGTTTTATATAGCTGTAGCAAAGAGGCTTGGACTAAAAGGTTTTGGCAAAAATGCCTTCAAAGACAAAGACGGAAATTTTATGGACCTTGATGTAAAAGAGCAGTATTATGCAGCTGCACTAGCAAATTTAGCCTTTGACGGCGAGGGGGTGAAAGATATAAGCGACGAGGATAAAAAGCTTAGTAAGATATCAAGAGTGATGACAAAGCTTGATCCTTATCTAAAAGACGAAGAGAAGCCAAAAGTAGCGCACGTGCTAGCAAAAGGCGGCAGATATGATAGCTACGAGAGCGCGTACAAGGGCGATAAAGCAACCGTAAAAGTGCCAGCGCCTACGCCAGCTTCGATCTACTATGAGCCACTTGGCGGACACAGACACTCAATAACAGGCGAATATATGCCAGGAGTGCCAAGTCTAATGCTGCCAGTAGCAAGTGACGGTACGCCGCTTGAGAAATTTTTCCCACGCTCTGAGTGGAAATACACAGTAAGCTCAAGAAAGTCAAATATCCAACACTTCTACACCTTTGTTAGCCCAAGGCTAGGATCTGTTCATCCTAAGAATTTCATAAGGATATCGACAGATGTGGCGAGCGAGCAGGGTATTCGCTCAGGCGATAAGGTCAAAGTGACTACGCCTTATGGAGCGCAAGTTGGCGAGGCATTTGTAACAGATGGCGTTGCTAGCGGGGTTATCAGCATAGAGCATGGATTTGGCCATGACGAGTTTGGCATAAGAACGCACATCGTCGATGGAAAGCCAGCTTTTGGGATAGCAAATTTAGAAAAAGGGATCAATCACAACAAGCTCGGACTTCTTGATCCAAAAAGAAATGGCGAATTTAGCCTAAATGACTGGTTGGTTGGTACTTGCGCTAGACAAGCACTTCCTGCAAAGATAAGAAAGATAGGCTAGTTTGATATAAATTTGGCGAGCAGAGTAAAATTTGCTTGCCAAATTTCATTTTCGTGAGAGCTTTTGTCTTGGGCGTAAATTTATATGCAGTGCAAGCTTTTAGGCTACTTGCAAGCTAAAAATTCTCACATATTTATAGAGTTTCGTGGTTAAATTTGATGTTTTAAATTTAATATCATCTGAAGCGTGCCAGCTGGTCCTTCAAGCAGCGTTTTAAATTTGCATGGGTTAAATTTAGTATTGCTAATTTGCTCTATTTTTGAGCGTCCTAGTTCGCTAGATCCTCAGCTACTTTTGCGGCTAGTTTTTAGCTTGTCGCTATCAAAGTGCGTGTAAATTCGCTAGGTATTTAGGCTTGCAAGCCTAAAAGCTTCTTGCACTAGTGTCAAGCTTTTTTGGTTACGACAAAGAGAAATTTAAAATAGCAGGCTTAAATTTAAATATAAAAACTATAAAAGCTTAAGCACATATCCATTTTCAGCGGTTTCAAGCTTATATTTATGCATCTTATCAAGCTCTAAAACCACTCTAAAATACTTATCGTGCCAGCCGATTATGACGTTTTTAAAAGTTTCGTTTTCAAGCTTTAAATTTCTAGTTTTAAAGCTTCTTGGAGGTTTTGCAAAGTCAAGTACGATCTTGTTTTTCTCGTAAGCAAAGTGCTTTAAATTTTTAGCTTTTGTGATGATATTTAGCTCTTTTTCATGCGCCAAAAAGCTCACAAATCCTAAAAATTTAACCTCTTTTTCGCTGCTTTTTGTCTCCCCAACAGGCTTTGTGATAGGCTCAATTTTTACTTCGACTACCTTTTGCTCAGGCTTGGCTGACTCTTTTGCTTTTTTTGTGCCAAGGTCGATCACTACGACGTTTGGAGTTGGCACATCTGAGGTTTTATTTCTATCTTTATTTGAAATTTTAGTCTCATTTTTTTCTATTATCACTGGCGTGCTTACCTTTTGAGCTGGCACATCCGCCATAGTGACAGAAACGTCTAGTTTTTTAGCTGCGACTGGTTCTGGATTTTTCATCTTGCTTATGGCAAATTCATCGTTCCAGTCGATAGTTTTGTTTATATCAGTTAGTCTTTTTTCTTTTATGCTGCCGTCATTTGCTCTATACCTTATGGTGACATCAAGTAGTAGCATCGCATCGCTTGGGAATTTAAACGAGAGCGAGTTGAAGCTGTCATATTTTTCTACGACATTTGTCGTCATAACGCTTGTGTTTAGCTCGCTAATAGGCATAAATGGGTTTTCTCTGGCGCATAAGCTCGCAGTCAAGATAGATAAAACTAACCAAATTTTCTTCATCGTTCCTACTTTTTATTAGAGTCTGGCTCAAGGCCTTGTAGTTCAAAATAGTCTTTTTGCAGACGTGCATTCATCTTTTTTAAAATTTCCACGTCTTCGCTAAGCCTCTCTTTTTTGCTCTGAAGGCTTAGCATCACATCAAGTGAGCGTTTGCCAAACATCATGTTGCCCACGTAAAAGGCAAACATAGCCACGCAAATGGTGGCTATGACGTAGCGTAATGTCGGCCGAACAAATTTTATGATTTTATGAAATATGCCATCTTCTTTGCCATATTCATCTAAAATTTCGCTCAAATATTATCCCCTAAAAACTCACCCGCCTCAAGCTCGATCTCAAGCAAGCGGTTGTATTTCGCGTTGCGCTCGCTTCTTGAAGTGGCACCCGTCTTTATCTCGCCAGTGTTTAGTGCGACCGCAAAGTCAGCGATAAACGCATCTTCGCTCTCGCCGCTTCTGTGGCTCATTATGCAGCGGTAGCCATTTCTTTGAGCAAGGCGGACAGTCTGCATAGTTTGCGTGACTGAGCCTATTTGATTTGGCTTGATGAGAATCGCATTTGCGATATTTTTCTCGATGCCCTCGCGTAAAATTTTCTCATTTGTAACAAATAGATCGTCGCCAACTAGCTGCACCTTGCTACCAAGCCTTTTTGTAAGCTCAGCCCAGCCGCTCCAGTCATCCTCGCTAAGGCCATCTTCGATAGAGAATATCGGATATTTTTCGCAAAGTTTTTCATAGTAGCTAATGAGCTCATCGCTGCTAAATTTCTTGCCTTCAAGCTCGTATTTGCCGTCTTTATAAAGCTCGCTTGAAGCGACGTCAAGGGCAAGTTTTATCTGGCTGCCTAGCTCATATCCAGCCTCTTTTACAGCTTGTGAGATGAGCTTTAGTGGCTCTTCGTTGTCTTTTAAATTTGGAGCAAAGCCGCCTTCATCGCCGACAGCCGTGCTGTGACCAGCTGCGTTTAGGATAGATTTTAGCTTGTGGTAAATTTCAGTTGCAGCTCTTAGTGCCTCGCTAAATGTGCTAAAGCCAAATGGCATGATCATAAATTCTTGAAAATCAACGCTGTTGTTTGCGTGCGCGCCGCCATTTATGATGTTAAACATCGGCACTGGCAAGATGCTAGCGTTTGCACCGCCAAGGTAGCGATAAAGCGGGATATTTAGGCTCTTTGCGGCTGCGCGAGCTACCGCCATAGATACGCCAAGGACTGCGTTTGCGCCTAAATTTGAGTAGTTGTGCGTGCCATCAAGCTCAAGCATCTCCGCATCGACTGCTTTTTGGTTGTAGGCATCAAGTCCTATCACTGCTTCTGCGATCTTTTCATTTACGTTTGAAACAGCCTTTAAAACGCCTTTGCCAGCATATCTCTCGTCTTTGTCGCGAAGCTCGAGCGCCTCGCGCTTACCAGTGCTTGCGCCGCTTGGTACGATCGCGCTTGCCTCAGTTCCGTCGCTTAGTCTAACTGTCGCACGAACTGTTGGGTTGCCTCTGCTGTCTAAAACCTCGTGAGCTTCTACATCTTCAATAAATACCATTATTCATCTCCTACTTCGTTTGTGTCGTCGTCTTCGTCTTTTGCGCCGCTGCTTATTAGGTGGTCTATACCCATTGAGCCTTTTATCGCCGCTACTATCTCATCAGAAATTTCTGGGTGCTCTTTTAGGTAGGCTTTGGCGTTTTCTCTGCCTTGACCTAGTTTTTCGGCCTTGTAGCTAAACCACGCGCCTGATTTGTCGATGATGTCGAGCTTTACGCCATAGTCGATTATCTCGCCCTCTTTGCTCACACCCTCGCCAAACATGATGTCAAATTCAGCCACTTTAAATGGAGGTGCGACCTTGTTTTTAACGACTTTTGCTTTTGTGCGGTTGCCGATAGGCTCGTCGTTTTGTTTAAGTGTGGCTATCTTTCTAACGTCTATTCTTACAGATGAGTAAAATTTAAGCGCATTACCGCCAGTTGTGGTCTCTGGCGTGCCATATCCCATCATACCGATCTTCATACGAATTTGGTTGATGAAGATAACAGTTGTCTTCATCTTGCTTAAAATTCCAGTTAGCTTTCTAAGCGCCTGACTCATAAGCCTTGCTTGCAGGCCAACGTGCTGATCACCCATATCGCCGTCTATCTCACTCTTTGGAGTAAGTGCGGCCACGCTATCAACTACGATAAGATCGATCGCACCGCTTCTTGCGAGCGTCTCAACGATCTCAAGTGCCTGCTCGCCAAAGTCTGGTTGAGAGACGTAAAGGTTGTCGGTATTTACGCCTAAATTTGAAGCGTATTTTACGTCTAATGCATGCTCTGCATCGACAAATGCACAAATTCCGCCAGCCTTTTGCGCTTCAGCGATGATGTGAAGCGTGAGCGTGGTCTTACCAGAGCTCTCTGGTCCGTAGATCTCGATGATCCTGCCTTTTGGGACACCGCCTATACCAAGAGCCAGATCAAGCCCTAGCGAGCCAGTCGGTATCGACTCGATAGCCTCAACCTCTTTGTCGCCAAGTCTTAAAAGCGTGCCTTTGCCAAAAGCTTTATCTATCTGCTTTAGCGCAAGCTCAAGCGCCTTTTTCTTGTCCGCTTCGCTCTCTGGGATAGCTATCTTTTTGTCACTATCTTTTTCTTTTGCCATTTTTTACCTTATAGTTGAAATTTGGCTTGATTTTATCTAAAAAGAGATGAATTTTACTTGATTTACTCGCAAATTATAATATTTTCGCCAAGCAGAGCAGCGCTATCAATAAGAGCAAAAAGCTGCTCTTTTTCAAACAAAAATCCATAAATTTGATCTTCATTTTTTAGTATCGCTAGCTTAAATGGCTCTACAAGCGAGCTTGCACAAAGGTTTAAAAAGGCTTCATCGATATGATTTTGCGAAATTTGGGGTTTGGTTTTGAAATTCTCATCTTTTATAAAAGAGATAAATTCCTCTTGAGTGGTAGATTTATTAAATTTAAAAATTAGTTTTTCTTTTAAGGCCTCAGCCAAAATTTCATCAAATTTAACTAGATCGATATGATCTTTTACGCCTAAAATTTTGGCAAAATTTAGCAAGTTTTTGTCATAACTAGCCACATTTTTCTCATGCTCGCTTTGCGCCTTTTTAGCCCTATAAATGGCATAAAAACCGATAGCTATAAACAAAAGTGAAAGGGTAAAAACTTCGCTCAAAAACTCTCTCATCATCATCCTTATAAAATGCAAACTTCAGTCTTAAGCTCTACGCCAAATTTCTCTAAAACTCTAGCTCTAGCCAAATTTATAAGGCTAGTGGCGTCCTCAAAGCTTGCGTGGTTAAAATTTATCAAAAAATTTGCGTGCTCTTCGCTAAATTTCGCTCCGCCGATCGCGTATCCCTTTAGTCCAACTGCCTCCAGCAACGCCCCTGCAAAGTGCCCTTCAGGATTTACAAAGCAGCTGCCAAAGCTAGCTCCTTTTGGTTGATTTGCTCTTTTTGCGCTTATGGCTTCAGATATGCTCGCGTCAAAGCCGCTAGAAAGCTTAAATTTAGCCCCCAAAATGGCCTCATCTATGCCGCTGTGGCGGTAGCTAAAGCTTATCTCATCTTTGCTCACCCAGCCACGAGCCAGACGCACATGTGTGAGGTTGTCGCTTATGCTAAATTTAAGCAGTCCAGCGTTCATTTTTATAAGTCCGCCAAGTGTGCCTGGGATATTTTTTAAAAACTCAAGGTGAGCTATGTTGTTTTGTTTGCAGAAGTTATAAATTTTGGCTGATTTTGTCGCAGCACCTATCTCAAGGTAAATTTTCTCGTCACAAATTTCTAAATTTATATAGTCAAAGCTCTTGCCAAGCATCGCCATTTTTGGGGGATTTGGCGAGATAAGAAGGTTGTTGCCCCCGCCTATCATCACAGCGCCTAAAAAGTGAGGCGAGCTTAGATCTTCAAGGCTATCAACCTCGAAAATTTCATGCACGCCGCCTATCCTAACTGAGGTAAATTTAGAAAAATCAACAAGCCTCGTCACTGGATAAATTCCGGTATAAAATCAAGCATGCGAGTGGTAAATTCAACCATCATCGAGATCATCCAAGGCATCAAAAATATGATGACAACGACGACTAGCAAAATTTTTGGCACGAAGCTTAGCGTGGTTTCGTTTATCTGCGTGGTCGCTTGAAAAATGGAGATGATAAGACCAGCTATTAGTCCGCTTAACAGCATCGGGAGGCTGATGTAAAGGGCGATCTTAAAGGTTTCAACTCCAAGTGAGACAAGCGTGCTTTGCATCAGCTAAACCTTACTTCGTTGTATTCAGTTGGGATGAGGTAGTCGTTTATGTCGATAGCTTTTTCAAAAAAGCCTTTGTCATAGCCTATTTGATAGAGCTTATTTAGCGCTTTTAGCTGCGTTTCGTTCATGCTGATGGACTCGTCATTTGCATATAAATTTAGATACGCTTTAAGCTCGTCTTTGCCAACTCTGATGAGATTTCGCTCCATTAGCATGTGAGATAAAAATGGCTTGTGCGAAGTGGCGATCCTAACGGCTTCGCTAAGCACTCTCTCGCATTCGATCGCGTCGGTTATCGGTAGGCTTCGTCTAAGCGCCATGCCGCCAAGTGGAAGCGGTAAATTTTCGCCGTTTAGCTCGCTCCAAATGTCCCAGATCTCACGCTCTACGCAGAGCTGGTCTGAGAAATTTAAGATACTTTCATGTATAAGCACGCCAGCATCGACCTCGCCGCTAAGCACGGCATTTTCGATCTCTAAGAAATTTTTATAAACGATCCTTGTCTCTGGGTAGGCTATGCGAAAAAGCAGAGCATTTGTCGTGTTTTTGCCAGAGAGAGCGACCTTGAAATTTCGCTTTAGCTGCCTATCCTTTAGCTTGATAAGCTTTGGGCCGTATCCTTTGCCAAAGCTCACCGCACAGCGCAAAAGTGCAAATTCATCGCAAATTTTAGGATAGAGTGCAAAGCTGATCGCCGTTGCCTCATAAGTGCCTTTTAGTGCCTCTTCGTTTAGCGTTTCTATATCAAGCGCCTTTGATGTAAAGGCTAAATTTTTACTGCTAACCCAGCCAAATTTGACCGCAGCATACATGAAAATATCGTCAGCGTCCGGCGAGTGAGCGACGTTTATGGTTTTTAGATTGTGCAAAGATGATCCTTTTTTTGATTACGCCATTTTAATGAAATTTATTTAAAATAAAGTTTTAAGGGCGGTTTTGAAACGATTTTACCAGCTTTGCCTCTTTGAAATTTAGCACGTATTTCACGTCTATGGCGTCATTTTTGCCTTTGTTGCGTGAAGTAAAGGTCGAGTAGTAGGGGTGCTTAAGGTCAAGCATCTTAATCAGTTTTTGATCGCTATCTTCTTTTTTTATATTTTCAACGATTATTGTCGTTATAAATTTGCCCTCAAGCTCGTAAAATGGCCAGACCATAACGCCAGCGTCGCTTGTTTTAAAGTCCGTGATTTTAGAATTTTTAGGGATATTTAGCATGGAGATGATCTTTTTACGTGAGCTATCTGCATTTTGCACGGAGATCACCTTTACAAGTAGGTCTTTTTTGACTCCGATACCATTTTGACTAAAGCGATAAACGCCGTCCTCAAGGATGCCAACTTTTTCAAAGGCGTTAGCATAGTTTGCGGCGGTGCAAGCAGTCAGTAAAAGCGACAGAATCGTTAAAATTTTTATAAATTTCATATTCTCTCCTAAAATTTAACTCTCTTTAGCCTATCTGAAGCGTAATTTTTCCTGCCAAATTTAGCCTCACTTTTGCCGTTTAGCTCGACTAGATCGCCTGTAAAGCCACAAATATCATTTTTAACAAGATAGCTTCCCACGCCGTAAATATCAACTGGGGTGTTAAATTTCTCAAATTCGCTCATTTTTTGCGGATTAAAACCTGAGCTAACGACGATTTTAACGTGCTTAAAGCCAGCTTTATCAAGCGCCTCTCTTAGGGCAAATATAAGCTCCTTGCAAACGCCGTGTGGGTCAAATTTACTCGTATCTTTGTCTTCAAAATACCTATCTATCAAATTTTTACTAGTATCAACTCTAACCGCGCCAAGCCTCTCTTTTAGGGCATTTGCAGCCTTTAAAGCATCTGTTATCACGTCGTTGTTGTAATCAACTAGTGCCGTGATCTGCTCGTTTTTAAAGGTTTTAGCGTAAATTTGGCAAGCCTTCACCACGTCTCCACCGCACATTTGAATGAGCGCATGAGGCATGGTGCCACCACCTTTTAGCCCTGTAAGCTCGCCCTGAGCGTCTGTGGCGACCTTTTTTATACCGCCGATAAACGAGGCGTAGCCGTCGCCTGGCTGCGTGCAGATGTCATCTTGTCTGTCTGCCATGCTAAAGACGTCCTTGCCATTTGCTGCTTTTATCACGTCTCTGGAGTTTGTCGCCACGCAGCTTCTTCTAGTAAGCGTCGCGTCGATGATGTTTTCTAAAAAGCCAAAATCCTCATACTTGCCGCTTATCTTTAAAACTGGCTCGTTTGCATTTATGATATCGCCATCATCAAGCGCGTAAATTTCAAGCTCGCTTGGGTTTTTGGCAAATTTATTGATGATAGCCAAAACCTCGTCGATACCGCAAAGTACGATATCATCGCGCCTTTGGAAAAACTGCATCGTCACGTGCTGATCAGGCAGGTTTTGCTTAATTATCTCATTTACTTTTAGAAAGTATTTCGCCGTGAAGTAGCCCTCGCCTATCCTAGGATCTAGTCTAAAAGTCTTATCTGTTAGCCTATCTATCTTGCCTTGCATCTTTAGCTCAAGTTCGTTCATGTCTGTCCTTTTGTTTTTGCGAGATTATACCATTTTAGAAAAAGGGTAAAATTGTAAAAATATATTTTAAGAATATATAAGAGTATATTTTATAAAATCGTGAAATTTTATTTTTAAAGGAAAAAATATGAAAAAATTTTTGCTTTTAATGGCCGCAGTCTTTGCATTTGGCAATGAAAATTTGCTAGTAAGTGCAGGCGGTGGATATAAAAAGATAGTCGAAGCAGTCGCGCAAAATCTCAAAAAAGATGGCGTAAATATTGACACCTCTTTTGCAAACATCAAAGCGATCATGGCGCAGGTAAAAGAGGGCAAAACTGACGTGATCGTGGGTGATGAGGACTTTTTGAAAAAGTCTGATCTAAGGATCACTGAATATGTAAATTTAGGCTCTGGCGCTTTGGTGCTAGCTACTAAAAAGGGCGTGAAAATAGAAAAAGTTTATGAGCTAAAAACGCTTTCAAAAATCGCTATGCCAGACGCGGCAAAGACTGTTTATGGCAAGAGAGCGAGCGAGTTTATGCAAAAAGCAAATTTAGAGGGCGAGCTAAAGGATAAAATTTTAGCAGTTGCAGGCGTGCCGCAGGTCGTTACCTATATATTAAACGGCGAGGTTGATGCTGGCTTTATCAACCAAACTGAGCTAAACGCACACAAGGATGAATTTGGTAGTTTTATCTTGATAGATAAGGCGCTTTATGCACCAGCAAACATCGTAGCTGCAAAGCTTGAAGGGTGTGAGAAAAAGGCTGATTGCGAGAAATTTATAAACGAGCTAAAAAGCGAGAGATCAAAAGAAATTTACGCTAAATTTGGCATAAGATAGGGCGAAATTTGCAAGGGCTCTCTTGGCTTTTTGATCCGCTATTTTTAAGCATAAAGGTCGTTTTGTGCCAAGGGCTTTTGCTTGCTATTTTTGGGCTAGCTCTAGCTTATTTTTTAGCTTTTAGCAGGTCTAAATTTAGAGCAGTTGCCGAGATGATAGTCACCTTTCCGCTCATATTTCCGCCCATTGCGACTGGATTTTTGCTACTTTATCTACTTGGCAAAAATGGCATCATCGGCAAGGCTTTAAATTTAGAGATCGTCTTTAGCTTTAAAGCCCTTGTTTTAGCTGCTTTCATAGCCTCGCTGCCACTATTTGTAAAGCCCGTAGCCTCAGCGCTTAGCTCACTTTCAAAAAGCCTTAGCGAAGCGGCATATAGCCTTGGTAAAAATAAATTTCAAACAGCCATTTTGGTGCTTTTCCCAAGCATCGCAAAAAGCGTGACAGCAGCCTTTATCCTAGCGCTCTCGCGAGGGCTTGGCGAGGTTGGCATAACGCTCATTTTAGGCGGCAATATCATAGGCAAAACAGACACCATCTCACTAGCTATCTACAACGCAGTCTATGATGGTAGAAGCGATCAGGCACTCGCTTTAAGCCTTGTTTTAGTTGTGCTTAGTTTTATCTTATTTTTTATTATAAATTTGCTAGAAAAAAGTAGA
>CABPVN010000001.1:285925-315075 GCA_902460825.1 Campylobacter concisus | reverse complement strand
GATGAATCATATCAAGATAAAAAGTGGTGATTTTGAGGTCGAGGTAGAGAAATTTGCTGATTATTGCGCGCCTGCAAAGCCAGCGACACAAGCAGCAGCTCCAGCGCCAACACCTGTAAATGTTGTCGTTAGCTCAGAGGTAAAACCAGCTGCAAATTCGCCAAAAGATAGCATAAAATCTCCTATGGTAGGTACTTTCTACGCTGCTCCAAGTCCAGGCGCTGCTCCATTTGTAAAAGTAGGTCAAAGAGTGAGAAAAGGCGATGTAGTGGGCATCATCGAAGCTATGAAGATCATGAACGAGATCGAGGCTGAATTTGACTGCCAGATCACTGAGATGCTAGTCTCTGACGGACAGCCAGTTGAGTTTGGATTGCCGTTATTTGGCGTGGAGAAAAATTAATGGAATTAAAAAGAATTTTAATCGCAAACCGCGGCGAGATCGCTCTTCGTGCTTTGCGAACGATAAAGGAGATGGGTAAAGAAGCCGTTGTAGTTTATTCAACCGCTGATAAAGACGCGCTTTACGTAAAATACGCCGACGTAGCCATTTGCATCGGTAAAGAGCGCTCAAGCGATAGCTACCTAAACATCCCAGCTATCATAAGCGCAGCTGAGATCAGCGAAGCAGACGCTATCTTCCCAGGTTATGGCTTTTTAAGTGAAAATCAAAATTTTGTTGAAATTTGCTCACACCACAAGATCAAATTTATAGGACCAAGCGTTGCTGCGATGGCTTTGATGAGTGATAAAAGTAAGGCAAAACAGGTCATGCAAAGAGCTGGCGTGCCAGTCATCCCTGGCTCAGACGGCGCTGTGGCTGATACAAAAGCTGCAAAAGAGCTAGCCAAAAAGATCGGCTATCCTGTCATCTTAAAAGCTGCTGCAGGCGGCGGCGGACGTGGTATGCGCGTGGTTGAAAAAGAGGCTGATTTAGAAAAAGCATTTTGGTCTGCTGAGAGCGAGGCGATGAGTGCATTTGGCGATGGCACGATGTATATGGAAAAATATATCCTAAATCCACGTCACATCGAGGTTCAAATCATCGGTGATAGCCACGGCAACGTGCTTCACATAGGCGAGCGCGACTGCTCTATGCAGCGCCGTCACCAAAAGCTGATCGAAGAGAGCCCAGCTATCTTACTTGATGAAAAAACAAGAGAGAGGCTACATGAAACTGCCATAAAAGCGGCAAAAGCGATCGGCTACGAGGGAGCAGGTACGTTTGAGTTTTTGGTTGATAAAAATTTAGACTTTTACTTCATCGAGATGAACACAAGGCTTCAAGTCGAGCACACAGTAAGCGAAATGGTAAGCGGACTTGATATCATCGAGCTTATGATAAAAGTGGCTGAGGGCGAAAAGCTACCGTCACAAAAGAGCATCGAGCTAAAAGGCCATGCGATCGAGTGCAGGATCACGGCCGAGGATCCAAACACCTTCACTCCGTGCCCTGGCAAGATCACAAAATATGTTTGCCCAGGTGGCCGCAACGTGAGAATGGATAGTCACATCTATCAAGACTACTCTATACCGCCGTATTATGACAGTATGATAGGCAAGCTCGTAGTTTGGGACACTGATAGAAACAGAGCCATTCACAAGATGAAAGTAGCTCTTGATCAGCTCATAATAAGCGGCATCAAAACAACAAAAGACTTTCACATCGCCATGATGGAAAACAAAGACTTTTTAAGCAACAACTACGATACAAACTATCTTTCAAGACATTAAAACTAAATTTTAAACCATTGCCTTTTGGCTTTGGTTTAAAATTTCATATTTTATATAAGCCAAATTTTATTTAGATTTAAGAGAAATTTAGCCAGTTTATAATTATTTGCAAAACGTAATAAATACTAAAAAATTTATCTAAATTTATTAGTAGCAACTAAGTTTTGTGATATTCATACCGTTTTTAAAATATGGCGGATAGGGCATGGTCACTGTAAATGGCACCGCTTTTTGCTTTGGTAAATTTTGAGCTACGTCAAATTTGTATGCAACAGTATTTGGTCTCTCGTCCTCATCGCCTCCAAAAACCCATGAGAAAAATGAGAGCCCGCTTGGTTTAAATAGTGCCTCTCCGCCAAGGTCATTTTTATTTAGCGGTTGATTAATAAGCTTAATTGTAAGAGTACATTTGCTAATGGTAAATTTGCCGACATTTCTTACTTGACCTCGAAAGACGATGCTTTCATTTCTTAACACTCGCTCGCTCTTTACGCCCTCGACTATGCCTTTTTTGGTGTATTTATCAAGAACTAGCATCAAAAAAATGGCAAGCGTGGTTGAGACCAAAATGTTTGTAAAAAGTAGCGATAAAAATAGCTTTCGCTCAGCTCTAAGTGAGAGCACAAGAAATAAAATAGAAAGTAGTGCGATCGCGAAAAGTACGATGATATGAACGATGGTAAAGTAGTTTGAGCTCATCAAAAACACTCCGCTTTTTTGGTGATATTGTAGTCAATGAAGGCAAAGTCATTGATAAATTCTCTTATCTGCTTGCTCTGCTTTGGCAAAAGCGCTTCATTTAAAATGATACGTTTTTTAGCAAAAGGGTTTAGTGAATTTAGAAAATTTCTCGTGCTTTGTTTTGAACCAAGGTAGAAGCCAAGCTCGATTTTGCAAACGTTTAATGTGTAGTTTGAATCATTTGTGATGTTAAAATCAACCATCAACGCATCGACATATTGAAGCTGCTTTGTGTTTATTTTGCTTATGCTAACAGGTCTTAGGCTTTCATTTATATATTTGTTTGCGTAGTAGTTGCCTGCAAAAAGTCCCAAAAAACCAGCTAGGATAAATAAAAATCCTATCTGCCACCACGACTTTATCGCGACGAAAATTCCTAAAAGAACGATAAATATAAATGCTAAAAACACCCAACCATAGGCTAGAAAGTCGATAAGCTTGGCATTTTGAAGTATAAAAAGCATGTTGTGCTTGATGCTATTTAACATCTCGCGATCTTTTTTCTTCGATGCCGCTCATGCCAAAACGTCTTGCAAGCTCGTTTTTGACGGCATCTGGATGTATGTTGTTGGCTGAAAGTGTCACAAGCGCGTGAAAGCAAAGATCAGCTGCTTCATAGATGAGGTCATTTTTTGCCTTTTGCTCATCTTGTTTTGTCTGCTTGGCAAAACTAAGCTCTTTTGCCGCCATGACAAGCTCTGTAGCCTCCTCGCCAACTTTTTTTAGAATTTGATTTTCACCCTTTTTAAAAAGACTTGCCACGTATGAAGTTTGCGGATCTGCGTTTAGCTTTCTATCCTCTATAACGTGATAAAGCTCGTCAATGACGCCGTAGTTTGGCTTTTTAACCTCGTTTTTTTGATCAGAAATTTCTAAATTTTCTAAATTTATCTCGTTAAAAAAGCAAGACCTTGCCCCAGTGTGACAAGCAACGCCTCCATTTTGAACAACTTTTAAAAGCAAAGTGTCGTTGTCGCAGTCTAAAAACGCAGACTTGATCTCTTGCGTGTTGCCACTCTCTTCGCCTTTTTTCCAAATTCTATTTTTGGTGCGTGAAAAGTAGTGAGCGTAGCGGCTAGATAGACTTAAGCTTAGTGCTTCTTCATTCATAAAAGCAAGCATCAAAACCTCGTTTGTAGCGTGATCACAAACCACCACCGGGAGCAATCCACCAACCTTTTGCCAGTCTATACTTTTTGCTACGCTATTCATTTTTACCTTTCGCTAACCGAGCTGGCTCTTGCCTTATCTTTTGCATCTAGCCAGATGTTTGGCACAGCCCCACCAGGGGTTAAGAAAATTTTGGCGTCTTTGTTCTCTTTAAGAGCGTCGTTAAATCTATTTTGCGTCTCGATCTGCTTTAAATTTAATAAATTTTGATCGACACTTTTTGCGATCTCTTTGTTTGCATACGCAGTCGCGTCAGCTTCGATCTTGATAGCATCGGCCTTACCTTTTGCCTCGATGATCGCAGCTTTTGCAGTGCCTTCTGCAAGGGCAGCTTGTTTTAGAGCCTCTTGATTTGCACGCTCGACCTCGTATTTTGTCCTCTCGGCCTCTTGTTTAGCGATCTGGACACGCTCGATCTGCTCTTTTACCTTTGAAGGCAAGATGATCTCACGAAGCTGCACTGTTAGGAGCTCGACCGGCTTGTTTGGCTGAGAGTCGATGTCTTTTCTTATGCCCTCATCGATCTGCCTTGCTAGGTCATTTCTCTTAGTTGGTAGCTCTTCGGCTGTGTATTTACCAGCGATGCTGCGAACCACGTCGCGCACGACAGGATCAACGATCTTGCTCTCCCAGCTAAGACCCCAAGATGCGATAGTTTGTGGCGCATTTTCTGGATTTAGGCGGTACTGCACGGTGATATCGATGCTAACTGGTAAATTTCTAGCATCCAAAACTGAGATTGAGTTTTTGCGTAAAATTCCAGCTCCCTGATAAGACTTTTGCAAGCTCTCGCCCATATCTTCGCCTGAAGTGTAGTTGATGATCCTAACTCTGGTATCAACTACGATGATATTTTGGATAAATGGCAAAAAGAAGTGAAAGCCTGGTTGCAGAGGATTTGGCTCATATTTACCCGCTGTGGCTTTGATGCCGACCTCGCCTGAGTGTATCACTTTAAATGGCTGAGTGATAGCAAGTATCGCGATAATGGCGATTATTATGTAGGCTAGCGCACCAAATTTGCCAAAGCCGCTTGGTATATTTGGCATTTTAAAATCCTTTTTAAAAGGTGGCTCTTTGTCATTATTTTGACCTGAGCCCCTGTTGTCATTACCTGGCTTTTTTTTGTTGAAATAATCATTTAAATCAGCGGGCATTTCGTTCCTTTAAATCTTAAATATATGTTAAAAATGATTCGTATTTTTTGTTTAGACCATAAACTACGTCAAAGTAAGCTTTTTGTAGTCTCTTTGTCACTTCGCCTCTAGCACCGTTGCCGATGATGCGGTTATCTATGCTATTTATCGGCGTTACTTCAGCTGCTGTGCCAGTAAAAAATGCCTCGTCAGCTGTGTATGCTTGATCTCTTGTGATGCGCTCTCTTCTTACTTCGATGTCAAGATCGTGAGCTAGTCTTATGACTGTATCTTGAGTGATGCTAAGTAGGCTGTTGTCGTTTGGTGGAGTGATTAATGCACCGTTTTCAACGATAAAAAAGCACTCGCCTGGACCTTCAGCTACAAAGCCCTCGCTATCAAGAAGTAGCGCCTCGTCGTATCCAGCCTCTTTTGCTTCGTAGTTCGCCATTTGTGAGCTTAGGTAGTTTGAGCTAGCTTTTGCTCTGTTCATTTGAGCTGCAGGAGCAAGTTTAGCAAAGCTTGAAATTTTAACTCTGATGCCTTTTTCTAGGCCTTCATCGCCAAGATATGCACCCCATTCCCATGAAGCGATAGCAGTTTGCACTGGTGCTTTTGTGTGCGCTACGCCCATTACGCCGTATCCTAAAAAGATAAGTGGGCGGATATAGACGTTGCTGTTATATTTATTTGCGCGAAGTAGCTCGATCTGTGCTTTTTCAAGCTCTTCTTCGGTGTAAGGCACATTTAAAACGGTCATTTTCGCTGATCTTAAAAGTCTTTTTGTGTGGTCTTTGAGTCTAAAAATAGCTAGACCTTTTTTTGTTTTATAAGCTCTTGTGCCCTCAAATACGGCATTAGCATAGTGCAAAGAGTGAGTTAGAACGTGTACTTTCGCATCGTCCCATTTTACTAGTTTTCCATCCATCCAGATGAATTCTGAAGCGTTCATAATTAAACCTTTCTTTTTTAGAAATTTGATCCGAGTTTATCTAAAATTGCTTTAAATTTACATTTCTAAGCCCAAAATGTCCGTAAATTTTAGGCTAAAGTTACTTATCTAAAAGCTCTTTTATCGTCTTTGCCATCTCATCTATCGATGATGCTGCGTTTAAATTTATCAGATATTTGCCGCTTACCACAAAGGCTGGCACACCGCTGATACTTGCTACATCATAAGAGGCAAACCACTCGTTTAAAAGCTCTTTCGCACGCTCTGAGCTTAGCGCTTTTTCGTATTCGTCTTTACTCACGTGAGCCGCATTTAGCGCTAGATCGATAAATCTTTGCTTGTCTTTGCCGTCATTAAAGTCATCTTTTTCATCGTGCCTTGCTTTGTAGATCGCAAATTTAGCTTGCTTGAATTTAGACTCATCGCTTAGCAGATCAGTCCCATTTGCCTCATCTATCGATATAAGAGCGGCGAAAATTTTACTTGTTGTCTCGCCAAGCTTGCCTTTGGTGCTTAGGTGATATGGGATAAATTTGACCCCATCAAGCTTTGCCATCAGCTTTCTTGTAATCGTTCGGTCAAATTTATAGCAGTGAGGGCAGTCGTAGCTAAAGACCTTGACGACTGAGTTTTTAGGCACGTTAAGTGGTTTTGCTAGAGTTTGATACTCAACGCCTTCAGTCAGTGCTGATAAATTTAGCGCAAAAAACGCACTTAAAATTAGCATTTTTATAAGCTTCATTTTTGCTCCTTATTATTTTTTGTCATTTACCATTGCGGCTTTACATTTTTGATATTTTCATAGTCAGTACCATTTACTAGACGCTTTCTGCTCGCATTAAATTCACCACTTATTAAGCTTCTTGATGCGTTATATTCGAGTGGTTTTGTGCCTACGATGTCGGCAAAAGTGTGAATGATGTCATCACTCATAAATTTATAATCTTTTGCCACTTCAAGTTTTTGCCAAATTTGTGGATATTTTGCTTTAAATTTATCAGTTCCTATAAATATAAGCGGAATTTCTAAAACAAAGCGGTTTATCATGCCATGGCCTCTTATGCCATCTATCTCAAAAAGAGCTTCGCCGTGGTCAGAAAGATAGACTATCAAAGCTTCGTCATCTTTAAAAATTTTATAAATTTCATTTATCACGTAGTCATTATAGAGTACGCTATTTAGATACCATGCAAAGCTCTCTTTTTGCCCAGGATTCATTTTGTTTTGTAGATCATTGGCTGTAAATTTTGCAAAATCTTTTGGATACCTTAGGTCGTATTTAAAGTGGTTTCCCATTAGGTGAATGATATAAAAATTTGACTCTCCAAGACTTTGTTTTATCTTTGAAATTTCAGGTAAAAGTATGCCATCTGTTTCTCTACCGGCATAATTTGTAGCTGATGCAAATTTTTGTGTAAAAAATGTGATATCACTTCTATCTGCAACACTTTTTTGTGTTGTAGAATATCCGCCGATATTGCTTTGATTGCTTATCCATGCTGTTTTGTATCCTACTAGACTAAACATATCAACGATGTTTAAACTCTTGCTCCAAGGCTCTTTGCTTTCATAGTTTGAGAAATTTAAAACCTTTGAAAGAGAACCATTTGTATATGTGTCAGGGGCGGTAGTATCTGTATAGATTATGGCATTGCCACTTTGCTTTAATGCCATTAAATTTGGTGTAGTTGGCAAGCCAAATCCATACACGCTCATCTCGTTTCTTTGTAAGCTTTCACCGATCACAAAGACTACATTTGCTACTTTTTGCTCAGCTTTTATGTTTTGATTTGCTGCTTTAGATACGTCGTAATCTTTTAAAATTTGTTTATTGCTAGCTAAAAAATTATCATCTAAAAGATACTTTTTTAAAACAAAAGCGTAGTTTATCAGAATATGTTCTGAGAGCTTGCTTATAGCTCTATCAGCTTTATTAGACGATATTCTCATTGCTGATTTTGTAAAAAATACAGCTGCAAAGGCTATATAAATTACCGAAAGGACAATGATAGTTTTTCGGCTAAATTCTTTTGTGCTAGATCTTTTATATCTTGTCATAAAATAAAAGATGATGCATAAAAGTATAGCAACTACTAGATATTTAGCTTCAAAAAATGTCTGAAAAAACTCACCGGCTTCATCTGGATTTGTGTGTAGTACACTGTCTATTATTGCTATATTTATATCTGTTTTTAAACTTGTTAGAGTGAAAAAATTTATAAAACATAGAACAAAAATGGTTAGTGCATAAACTAGATAAACCCCTTTAAATAGCCCACGACTTAGCAGGTAAAGAACATGAGTGATAACTAAATTTAGTAAAAATATAGTAGTTAAGCTTCTTGCCATATGCATAAGAGCTATACGGTCAGTTCCTTCAAAAAAATAAATTTTATAGATATTTGCGATAAACATTACAAGCGTTGTAACCACAAATATATTTATAAATGGACTTTTTATAATGGTATTAAAAAATTTGGTCATTTTTTACCTTATTTTGCTAGATCAGCTAGTACTTTTGCGGCGTGGTCTTTGGCTTTTACGCTTTTATAAATTTTAACTATCTTGCCGTCTTTACCGATCACAAATGTGCTTCTTACGATGCCAAGATACTCTTTGCCGTAGTTTTTCTTGACCTGCCAAACGCCATAAAGCTTTGAAATTTCTTTATCTTCATCGCTTAAGAGGATGTGCTTTAAATTTTGCTTTGCGATAAAGCCAACGTGAGACTTCACGCTATCTGGGCTAACGCCGATGATGACGGTGTCATTTTTGATGAACTGATCGTAGTTTGCGCTAAATTCGCAAGCCTCAGTCGTGCAGCCTGGAGTGTTGTCCTTTGGGTAGAAGTAAAGCACCACGTTTTTGCCTATAAAGTCCTTTAGTGCGACCTTTACACCGTCTTGATTTAGTGCTTCAAACTCTGGCGCCTTGTCGCCAACTTCAAGCGTTATCTTTCTTTCCATGTCTGCTTTGCTAAATTCGCTCATTTTATCCCCTTTCTCTTATCTTCTACGCTCTCGCCTGCTACGCCGATATTGCCAGCATCGTGAGTTTCCAAAAATATCATAACAGCCTCTTTTTTCTTGCCAAGCACCCTCACAAGCGTCTCGGTCACCTCTTGAAATACTTGATCTTTTTGCTCTTTTGTAGGCTCTGGGCCTGCTATTTTTATATTTACATAAGGCATTTTTGCTCCTTTTTTAAGATGTGAAATATTAGCTAATTTGAGTGAAATTTCAGATTAAAGCCGTTATTTAAGAATTTGGCATTAAAATAAGCAAACTTCCAAAAGGAGCGAAAATGGATTATAACAGGCAAAATAAGGGCTTTATTTGCTTTATGTATGGCTTTGGACGAAGCAGGGCAGTTTATGCAGTTTTAATGATACTAATGGCACTTTTAGCTGGCTTTTTAACACTTAGCTCAAACGCTCAATCTGACGTTTCAAATTTACAAATAGCCCTTGGCATCATACTTTGCGGCCTTTTGCTGATCATTGTAAATCCAAAAATTTTCATCATCAAGCTAATTGGCTATTTAATCGCTTTAGCTGGCGTCATGATCGCCCTTCACAACGCAAATTTGCTCGGAGCTGATTTTAACTTATATTTTTACGCAAGCCTCGTTTTTGGGGCATTTATGATGCTTATGCTTCTTAGCTGGTTTGTCTATAATGCAAGAAGCAGCGAGATAAATGAAATTTAGTTCGCCACTCCCATTAGCACGCTTGTGTAGGTGTTTTGCTTAGGCTCTGAGCTTGTTACATCGTTCATATTTATGCGGCTAGCCTCAAGCCCAGCTTTTATAAGCGCCTCTTTTACCGCATTTGCACGCTCATTTGCAAGCTCTACTAGCTTTGCTTTATCGACTTCGATGCCCTTTAGCGCCTCTTCTCTTAAGGCTTTTTCGCTTCTATCTTTTAAATTTGGCACAAGCTCATTTAAAACCGCAATGTAGTCTTTGCCGCTTGAAGCGATGATTTGATTGATCTTTTGATCTAGTTTTTTGTTTTTATAAAAGCTCTCATCGAGTTTTGAGTATGTTGGTGTTATGCTAAGCTTCATTTTAGGTTTTGAGCCAGTTAGCTTTATAAAATCAGCTATTTTAGGCGCTTCTGAGCTTATAAGCTCGCTACTTCCAGCAAGAAAATCAATAGAGCTAAGATCTTTGTTGCCAAGTCCTAGGGCGTTGCCTAAAAATCTAAATGGAGCTAGCGTGATGTCAGCAAAGAGCTTTTTTACTGCAGCCCAGATGACGCCGCCATATTTAAAGTCAGGATCGTCTAAATTTCCCTCAACTGGCAGGTCGATGTTTATTTGATTATTTTGGTCGCTAAGTATCGATATGGCAAGGGATAGCGGTAAATTTACAGCATCTTTTGACTCAACCTTCTCTCCAAGTGTAAGAGAGTCAAAATTTATGAAATTTGAGCCATTTAGCTTTGAGTCGGCGACGCTATAATTTAGGTTTAAATTTAGCTTGCCTTTTTTGATCTTATAGCCAACAAACTGCCCACTATATGGCGTTATATCAGTTAGATCGATATCTTTAAAGTCAAGCTTTATGTCGGTATTTTGCTTTAGCTCAAATGGAAAGAGTTTTGCAGTGATCTGCGCAAAGCCATTTTTGCCAACCACACCTTGAAACTCGCCTGAGCTCGGGCGCTTTTTATCGATGTCAGTGAGCTTGCCATTTAGCTTTGAGATCGTTGTGGCAAATGGCATAAATAGCGATGCATCCGAGAAATCAACCTCACCATTTTTTAGAGAGAAATTTTTAACGCTAAATTTTAGCTCGTCCTCTTTTTTGCTAGCCACTTTTTTGCTCTCAGGTTTTGCCTCAGTTTTAGCTTTATTTTTATCCTCTTTTACGATCTGAGATAGGTTAAATTTACGCTCTTTGCTTAGATGAGCCTTGATAAATGGCGAATTTAAGCTCACTCCGCTTATAGTAAGGTCGTTTTTGGCAAATGAAATTTTTTCAAGATCAAGGCTTTTAAAGGCGACCAGTTTTTCAGCTTTTTTGCCATTTAGCCTTATATCTTTTATGCTAACTTTTGCGTCTGCTTTGATATCTTTTGCGTAGCTTATCTCAGCGCTACTCTCAAGCTGTCCGCTAGCTAGATCGGCCTCTAAAAAGGGCTTTGCATAGGCAAAATACTTTGGTAAATTTGTATCATTTAGCTTGATCTTCGCACTCACATCAAGTGGCTCGATCTTTATCTTGGACTCAACATCCAAATTTAGCTTTTGTGAGCTCTTCATCGCCACTTTTGCGTCAAATGGCTTGCTAAAATCACTACTTAAATTTGCTACTTTTACAAAAAGATTATCAAATTTATGAGCGATCTTCTCGCCTTCAAAAAGATGCGTCAAAGCGATATCTGCGTTATTTACACTTATATTTTTTACATCAAATTTAAACTCATTTTCTTTGCTTTTTGAAGCGCTTTTATTTTCAGCCTTTTTCTCTACTTTTTTAGTGTGTTTTGCTACCTTTGTAGCTTTTGCGCTCTGCTCGCCAAATCCTAGCTCACTTACAGCACTTAGACCATTGTCGTTTAGTTCTGAAGTAAATTTAGGCTTATTAACATCGACGCTAGCGATATTTAGAGCCATTTTTAAAAGATCAAAGCTTATGCTCTTTATCGCCATGTCAGCGACGCTTGCTATATCTTTATTTTTTGCTTTAAGTTCTATGTTTTTTATGCTTAGCTCATCAAGGCTCGCAAGGCTTTTGTTGCCATCCATTGTAAAGCTTGTATTTGTCACGCCAGCGCTTGCTACATTTGCATTTGCACTTTTGCTAAGCGGCGCATTGATGCCGTTTAGTGCTATTTTTTCAAGCGTTAGAGCGGTTTTGTTATTTACTAAATTTAGATTTAAATTTGAAGCATTTATATCTTTTAAATTTGCTAAATTTCTATCTGCTTCATCTATTTTAAGAGCGTTTGCGCCTACGCTTTTTAGCTTGGCTGTGGCGTTTAGCTCGCTCTTTTCATTTAAATTTGCAAGCAGCGAGATCTCATTTAAATTTAGTGATTTTACGCTCGCAGCGATAGCACTTTTAAAAGAGATGTCATTTAAATTTACAGCGCTTAAATTTAGCGCAGCCTCCGTTTTATCCGCTATCTTACTATCAAGGTCAAATTTTGGAAGCTCTAGCTCGCCAAGGCTAAGCTCGTTTGCGCCTTCATCTAAACTTAGTCCTTTTACATTTAAAAAGCCATCTTTTAAATTTATCTTAGTTGCGTTCTCATCGGCATTTAAAGCGTAGTTTATCTTTAAGCTTATAATGGCATTTTTGAGATTTAATGTGTCATTATCGATAAAACTTATCGCAACTGGCTTTATGCTAAAGTCTTTTATGCTGACATTGCCCTCTATTTTTAGTGGATTTAGCTTGATATCGCCATTTAGATCGATCTTGTGCGCTAGGCTTGAGTTTGAGTCAAATATGTGACTACCTGCGCTATTTTTCTTCGTATTTAGCGAGCTAAGCTCGTAGTTTATATCATCAAAGCTTACGTTAAACGGCTTTGTTAAATTTTGATCACTATATGAAAATGAGCCTTTGATGATCTTGGCGCTATTTAGGGCAAAATTTATCGAGCTAGTGCTGTTATCCTCGCTAGTTGCGTTATCATCGCTTATAAAATTGCTAAAGTTAAAATTTGCTTTTTTATCTCTTGTGATCTTTACCTTTGGCTCATCTAGCCTAAAAATGTCAATCTCAACTAGCTTTTTAAAGATAGAAAATGGCTTTAGCTTAAGGTCGATCTGCTTCGTGCTAAAAAGTGGAGAAGTAGTGTTTAGCTCGGCATTTGTAGCGTTTAGCTCGAAGGTAAAGGGATTAAATTTAGCATCACTTACAAAAAGCGTTGCGTTGTAGTCTTTTAGGTATTTTGGCGCGATATTTTTGATAGCATAAGGCAGTCCAAAAAAGCCAAGAAGCGTGTAGATAAGCAAAAGTGAAACTACGCAGATGCCAGTGATCAGGGCTATTTTTTTCTTTTTATCCATTGTGAATTTTACCTTTTTGTCAGCTAAAATGAGCCTTGATTTTACTTTAAAAAAGGTTAAAAGATAGTTAGAAATTTCAAATTTTCTATACATTGAATTTACATTTATCTTAATAATACTTTTATGCATTTCGTATTACCATTCGTCAAATATTTTTTAAACAAAGGAGCGAGTGATGAAGAGGTTTTTGGTTTTATTGTTTTTGTTATTTTCTGCCTTTGCTTATGCAAATGAAAATGCCGTTGTAGTCGCTATCGAGGAGCAAACACCTCGCATAAACCCACTTTATGACGAGGATCACGATCCTACGCTTTCGCTAGTTTTCTCTGGTCTTACGAGCCACGATGAAAATAGCGCACTTGTGCCAGAGCTTGCGAAGTCTTGGCAGGTGAGCGATGACGGGCTGGAGTATGTTTTTGAGCTAAGAGATGATGCTTTTTGGCATGACGGTGTGAAATTTAGCGCAAAGGACGTTAAATTTACCATCGAAACGGCTCAAGATAAGAAGCTAAACGCGCCTGCTATCTCAAACTACGAGGTGGTAAAAAGCGTTGAAATTTTGGGCGATTATAAAGTTAAGATCACGCTTAGCGAGCCTTTTCCGCCGTTTCTTGACGCACTTAGTTTTGGCGTTTTGCCTGAGCATATCCTAAAGGGCAAAGATATCGCAACTGATAAATTTAATGAGGCACCTGTTGGCACTGGCGCATACAAGCTAGTAAAATGGAAAAAAGATGAGAGCTTGGAATTTGCGGCAAATGATAAATTCTATAAAGGCGAGCCAAAGATAAAAAAGGTATTTTTTAAGATAGTCGGCGATGAAAATTTAAGACTTGTGGGCCTAAAAAGTGGTGAGATCGACGTCGCACTCATCTCTCCAACTGGCGTAAATTTCATAAAAGATGATAAAAAACTTAGCTTGCTTAAATTTAAAAGCGCAGACTATAGAGCTTTGATGTTTAACCTTGAAGATCCTATCTTTCAAGATAAAAATGTAAGGATCGCCCTAAACTACGCCGTAAATAAAGATGAGATTGTTAAAAGCTTATTTCACGGATATGCAAGCGTAGCGAATAACCCGATAGAAAAAAGCTTTGCAAATGACAGCGAGTTTAAATTCAGCTACGATCCGCAAAAGGCTAGGGAGCTACTTGAAAAGAGCGGCTTTAAGAAAAATAAGGCTGGTTTTTTTGAAAAGGACGGCAAGGAGCTTGGCTTTGACATCTACGCCTTTAATAACGACATTTTAAGGGTCAATCTAGCTAAAATTTTAAGCAGTGAGCTAAATAAATTTGGTGTGAGAGCCAAAGCCTACGCAAAGCCAAGAACAGCCTTTGATCTAAGCAAAGTAGATAGCTTTGTTATCGGCTGGGGAAGCCCGTTTGATCCAGACTTTCATACGTATAGAATTTTTGGCGGATTTGCCGATGTGAGCGTAAATGAAAATGGCTGGAATTTTAGCCACTACAAGGACGCAAACGTCGATAGTGCCCTAAAAAACGCAAGATATACAAAAGACGTGGAGCTTAGAAAAAAATACTACAAAGAATTTCTAAAAGCGCTTCATGAAAACCCACCTTACATCTTTATAGCCTATCTTGACTATCCGCTTGTCTTTAACAATAAAATTTCAGGCATAAAGACGCAAATTTTAGGTCATCACGGGGCTGGATTTTTATGGAACATAAGAGAGTGGCAAGTAAAATAGTGGATAAAAACTTTGTTTAGAGCCATTTTAAAAACAGCGATCTCAAGCCTTGGGTTGCTGTTTTTTATCTCATTTTTTCTATTTTTGCTTATATACTTTTTGCCAGGAAATATCACTGACGCGATGTTTTCAAGAAGTGAAGCGATAAATTTAGCCATAAAAGAGCAAATTTTAAGAAATTTAGGGCTAAAAGATAACTTTTTCGTGCAGTATTTTAGGTGGCTAGCTCACTTTGTCACGGGCGACTTTGGCACTAGTTTTGTAAGTGGGGCAAGCGTGTCGCTGCTCATTAAAGAGAGGCTTTTAAACTCGCTCATTTTATTTTTTGCTTCGTTTTTTTTGATAACTCTTTTGTCCTTTTTCTTGGGACTTTTAAGCGCCATTTATAAGAATAAATTTGCCGATATCTTTATAAATTTTAGCTCCTTTTTGTTAGCTTCCCTGCCGCATTTTTACATCGCTCTTGTGCTAATAGCGATCTTTAGCGTATATCTAAATTTGCTGCCAAGCTCTGGGGCAAACGAGCTAGGATCTAGCGGTGTTGGGGTGAAATTTATCATCTTGCCAACGCTTGCAATCATCTTGCCACACCTTGGCGCAAACGTGAAATTTGTGCGTGACAGGCTAAATCAAAGCCTAAACGCTGACTTTATCCAGACGGCTCACGCTAGAGGTTTGGGGCGCGGCAAAATTTATCTCTTTGTCATAAAGCACGCAAGCACCGACATAGTCTATTATTTCGCAACTCTTGTGGCTGGCGTTTTTGCTGGCTCATATGTTATTGAGAGCATTTTTTCATTTCCTGGCATTGGCAAACTAAGTCTTGATGCGGTGATCGCCAAGGACTATCCAGTCGCACTTGCGACCATTTTGCTAACGGCTGTTTTTGTCGTTTTTGCAAATTTGCTAGCTAAAATTTTCGCTATCTTGGCAGATAAGAGAAATTTATGAGAAAAGTCATATTTTTCCTGGCCTGTTTTGTCTTTTTAGCTCTTGTCTCATTTGCCTTTTTTGCGCCATTTTTTTCTAAATTTGAGCCAAATTTCACTGACTTTATGGCGGTAAATTTAGCCCCAAACGGCGAACACATCTTTGGCACGGACATCCTAGGCAGAGACAATCTCATAAGAGTGGCCTACGCGCTTAAAAACTCGCTTCTTATCTTGCTTTTAGCTGGCTTTTTAACGACGCTTTTTTCGCTCATCTACGCATATTTTGGCACGAGCAAGAGCAGAGTTTGTGAGAGCCTTTTTGATAAGGGGCTTGATGCCTTTTTAAGCATACCAAACATCGTTTTTATCATGCTTTTTAGCTCATTTAGTAGCGGAGATCTCTTTATAACATCTTTTATCATCGCCATTTGCTCGTTTATGCAGGGTGCAAAAGTTTTTATGCAAAATTTAAGACTTAATAAAAAGTGCGACTACGCCGAGCAGGCCGTGATAAATGGCGCTAGCAAATTTAGCCTTATATGCTTTGAAATTTTGCCAAATTTAAAGCATCTAATAGTTAGTATTTTTGGCATAAACGCTATAAATGCGGTCGTCATGGAGGCCACGCTTGGCTTTTTTGGTGTGGGAAGTGATGCTAATAAAATAAGCCTTGGCATCATGCTAAATGAGAGCAAAGAGGCACTTTTTCTAGGCTCTTGGTGGATGGTGCTTTTCCCTGGCGTGACGCTCTTTTTGCTCATCCTTGCAACCTCGATCATCACGTCAAATTCAAAAAATGGCAATATAAAAATATGATAGAGATTAGAAATTTAAACATTTTTTATAGGGATAAGAAGCTTTTGAGCGAGCTTGATTTTGACATGAGCGAGGGTAAATTTATAGGTATCACAGGCGCTAGTGGCAGTGGCAAATCGCTCTTTGCAAAGAGCTTAATAAGGCTTTTTGATGATCATTTTAGAGTGAGGGCGGATAAATTTAGCATTTACAAAAAAGATATCTTAAAACTTAGCCAAAATGAGCTAAAAGAGCACCGAAGAAAGGTCGCCGCACTTGTTTTTCAAAACTCAGTTGCAAGCCTTCATCCGCTCTTAAACGTGGGGGATCACTTCAACGCTTATCTAAATGGCGATAATAAGGCGAATAAAGAGCTTGCGTTTGCTTATTTTAGGGAGTTTGGGCTGGGTAATGCAAATCTCATCTGGCACAAATACTCGTACGAGCTAAGTGGTGGCGAGGCGAGCCGTGTGCAGATCGCTCTGGCGCTTTGTTTAAAACCAAAAATCCTAATCTGCGACGAGATAACAAGCGGGCTTGATAGCATTAGCGGTAGCCACGTGGCGGGCATCTTAGAGAGCCTAAAGGGCAAGATGAGCGTCATCTTTATCTCGCACGATGAGGCGCTAACTAACTATCTTAGTGATGAAATTTGGCAGATGAGAGATGGGCGGCTAAATTTAAAGGAAAATGCGTGAAAATAAGGCTCAAAAACGTCTCAAAAAGTTTAAGCTTTAAGGAGCATTTTAACGCTAAGGCTGAAGTTTTGCACCTTTTAGAGGGGATAAATTTCGAGCTTGACGACGGCGAAAATTTAGCCATTTTGGGTCAAAGTGGCAGTGGCAAAAGCACGCTTGCAAAGCTTATATCATTTAGCGAGCCAAAAAGCGGGGGCAAAATTTATATAAATAATGAAGAGATCACTGGCAAAAATGAGCTAAAAAAAGATATCAGATATATCTTGCAAAATCAAAAACAAGCCCTAAATCCAGCGCTAAAAGTAAAAACAGCCATCGCTCATGTGAGGTCATATCTTAAGCTTAGCTTTAGTGAAAATGAGCTCAAAGAGCTAATGGGAAATTTAAATTTAAAAGATGAAATTTTAGAAAAATACCCATCTCAGCTAAGTGGCGGCGAGGCGACAAGGGTCGGGATACTGCTAGCGCTTCTTTCAAAGCCAAAAATCCTAATCTGCGACGAGATAACAAGCGGGCTTGACAACGAGACGAAGCAAAAGATCATAAATTTGCTTTTAGGCTTAGATGAAAAGATCAGTATTATTTTTATCACGCACGATATTTTAAGCGCGATGAAGATAGCGCAAAAGGTGCTAATAATAGAGGCTAGCAAGCAAGTGGCGTGGGGTAAATTTGAAGATCTTGCAAGCCAAAATGTCCTTAAAAAATACCTTGAGGCAGCTAAATTTTATGATGACAAACTTTGATATAATGCAAGCAAAAAAGGTCAAATTTGCTAGTTCATATCTGCTGCTCGGTCGATAGCCACTACTTTTTACAGCGCCTACGAAAAGATCATCCAAATGAGCGAATAGTAGGCTATTTTTACGATCCAAACATACATCCGTATAGCGAATTTTTACTGCGTTTTGAGGACGTGAAGCGAAGCTGCGAGAAGCTAGGCATCAAGCTAATATGTGGCAAGTATGACTACGAAGCGTGGCTTGGCGGCACAAAGGGGCTTGAAGATGAGCCAGAAAAGGGCAAAAGGTGTGAATACTGCTTTGATTTTCGTATGAAAGACTCAGCTAAAAAGGCGATAGAGCTTGGTCTAAATAAGATCACGACGACACTTTTGATGAGCCCAAAAAAGGACTTTACTCAGCTCAAAAAGGCGCTTGATGAGGCGGTGGCTGGCTCAAATTTAGAAGCCGTTGCGGTTGATTATAGAAAAAATGGCGGCACAAGCGAGCAGTTTATCCTCGCTAAAAAAGACAAGCTCTATCACCAAAACTACTGCGGCTGCGTCTTTGCGCTAAAAAAACAGCGTGACTCACAAAATTTACCCCAAAGTGAGCTAATGAGCGAGCTGTACGCAAGGGCGCTTTATGGAAGCATCGAGGCTAGGCTTGAGCTTTACAAAAAGGTGCGCATTTGCGAGGCGAGAGGGGAGAAATTTCACCTTTTTAGAAGGCGCTTTTTAAACTACAGGCTTTTGCGTGCGAGCGTGAAATTTGAAGGTGCTGTGGTGCCAAGCTACTTTGTGCTCTACTCTGGCTTTAAAAGAGAGAATTTAAAGCTTAACGTAGAGCGCGACTGCGAGATCGATGATGAGCTAAAAGAGGGTGTCGTTTTGATGAGCATAGAGCGCTTTAATAAATTTACAAATAGCAAATTTAAAAGCGTTGATGAGCTTTGCAAAAGGCCACTTGAGCTTGACGCTGAGATGAAATTTCGTAGGCAGATATGCGGGGAGTTTTCGCAAAATCCTATCATCATCTTAGACGAGGTCAAAAAGGGCAGCTACGAAATTTACGCAAAGGCTGTTTTTTACAACGACAGCGAAGAAATTTTGGTTTTAGAGAGCTAAATTTAGACCCATTAAGGCTAAATTTCAGAGATTGCAAAAGAGGCTAATAATTTTTTTCTTAGTATAAATTTGTTACAATCTGCCAAAATTTACATTACTAAGGCTAAAACGTGATAGACGTCGTAGAAATTCAAAAAATTCTCCCACATAGATTTCCTTTTTTGCTTATCGATAGAGTTGTCGAGCTAGAGCCTGCAAAAAACATTGTTGCTTATAAAAATGTAACCATTGGTGAGCCGATATTTCAGGGGCACTTCCCAGGTCACCCGATCTATCCAGGTGTAATGATCATCGAGGGCATGGCGCAAGCTGGTGGCGTGCTAGCGTTTAAGAGCATGAGCGATGAGCATCAAGCTGGCATCGAGAACAAAGTGGTCTATTTTATGAGCATAGACGGAGCGAAATTTCGCCATCCAGTCCGCCCTGGAGATAGGCTAGAGTACAGACTAAACGTGCTAAAGCACAAGGGAAATATTTGGGTGCTTGAGGGCAAAGCATACGTCGATGATGTGCTATGCGCCGAGGCTGAACTAAAAGCGATGATAGTCGATAAATAGGCTTTTGCTTAAAAAAGAGAGACAATGAAAAATATCCACCAAACAGCAGTTATAGAAGATGGAGCGATCATTGGAGATGACGCAAATATCGAGGCTTACGCATTTGTAAGTAAAGATGCGGTCCTTGGCAACAACGTCACGATAAAACAAGGCGCAAGGGTGCTTGGCAAGACGAGGATCGGCGATAACTCTCGTGTATTTAGCTACGCGATCGTTGGCGACATCCCACAAGATATCAGCTATAAAGATGAGGTCGATACTGGCGTCATCATCGGCGAGCACGCAACTATACGTGAGTTTTGCACGATAAACTCAGGCACACACAAAGGCGATGGCATAACAAGAATCGGCGATAACGCCTTTATCATGGCATATTCTCACATTGCACACGACTGCATAATAGGCAGCAACGTCATTTTGGCAAATAATGCAACTCTAGCAGGCCACGTCGAGCTTGGCGACTACGCTGTTGTGGGCGGTCTTACGCCTATTCACCAGTTTGTTAGAGTGGGTGAGAGCTGCATGGTCGCAGGAGCAAGTGCGCTCAGCCAAGATGTAGTGCCATTTTGCCTAGCTGAGGGTAACAGAGCCTATATAAGAAGCTTAAATTTAGTTGGCATTAGGCGTAGATTTGACAAAGAGCAGGTTGAAGAGCTTGTTCGCGCTTATAAATTTTTGTTTAATCAAGGCATCAGCCTAAAAGATCAAGCAAACGAGCTGATCGCAAAAACCAGCGACGAAAATGTTAAAAAAATGTGTAAATTTATATTAGAAACGACAAGAGGAATTCCGCTTGCAAAAGGAAGAGATTAATGGCTAGAAAGTGTAATTTTTGTGGCGAGGCCGAGTCTGCTGAGAGAAGGTTATTAGCAGATATCGAAGGAAACGCCTATATATGCGAGTACTGTATAGCAGCAGCATACGATATGATACATGGTGACACGAGTGTAGAAGAGAGTAAAAATGATGAGGCGATAGAGTATCAAAAGCTCACTCCAAAGGAGCTAAAAGCGGTACTTGATAACTACGTGATCGGTCAAGATAGGGCTAAAAAGGTCTTTAGCGTCGGCGTATATAACCACTATAAGAGAATTTTTAAACAAAGCGACATCAAAGACGACACTGAAATTTCAAAATCAAACATCTTGCTTGTTGGTCCAACAGGAAGCGGCAAGACGCTGATGGCTCAGACTTTGGCGAGATTTCTTGATGTGCCTATCGCGATTTGCGATGCGACAAGCCTAACTGAGGCTGGATATGTCGGCGAGGATGTTGAAAACATCCTTACAAGGCTTTTGCAAGCTGCAAATGGCGACGTGAAAAAGGCGGAGCAGGGCATTGTATTTGTCGATGAGATCGATAAGATCGCTAGAATGAGCGAAAACAGAAGCATCACAAGAGACGTTTCAGGCGAGGGCGTGCAGCAAGCGCTTTTAAAGATCATCGAAGGCAGCGTCGTAAATATCCCACCAAAAGGCGGCAGAAAGCATCCAAATCAAGACTTCATCCAGATAGATACGACAAATATCTTATTTGTTTGCGGTGGTGCATTTGACGGACTTCTTGACATCATCGAGCGCAGAGTTGGTAAAAACGTACTTGGTTTTAACCAAGAAAAACGTGGCAAAAATGAAAAAGAGAATTTACTAAGCCTGCTTGAGCCAGACGATCTTGTAAAATATGGCCTCATCCCAGAGCTTATCGGCAGACTTCACGTGGTGGCTACATTAAATGAGATAACAAAAGAGGATATGGTTAAAATTTTGACCGAGCCAAAAAATGCGATATTAAAACAATATCAAAAGCTCTGTGCGATCGACGGCGCTACGCTTAAATTTGATGATGAGGCGCTTGAAGAGATAGCAAGCCTTGCTATCGAGCGAAAGACTGGAGCAAGAGGGCTTAGAAGCATAATGGAAGAGCTCATGACAGATATAATGTATGATCTGCCAGAGCTAAAAGACTACGATATCGTGATCTCAAAAGAGACGGTAAAAGATAAGGCAAAGCCGATTTTGGTAAAGCACAATAAATTAACAGCGTAAAGGAAATAGATGTTTTTAGATCAGGTTATAGGTTTTTTCTCAAGTGATATGGGTATAGATTTAGGTACGGCAAATACTTTGGTTTTGGTAAAAGATAAGGGAATAATCATAAACGAACCATCAGTTGTTGCAGTAAGACGTGAAAAATATGGAAAACAAAAAATTCTAGCAGTCGGCCACGCTGCAAAAGAGATGGTGGGAAAAACTCCTGGCGACATCGAGGCGATAAGACCGATGAGAGATGGCGTTATCGCGGACTTTGACATGACAGAGAGGATGATACGCTACTTTATAGAAAAGACCCATAGAAGGAAAAATTTCTTACGCCCAAGGATCATCATCTCAGTTCCTTACGGACTTACTCAGGTTGAAAGAAAGGCTGTTAGAGAGAGCGCACTAAGTGCTGGTGCAAGAGAGGTATTTTTGATAGAAGAGCCTATGGCAGCAGCTATCGGAGCAAATTTACCAGTTCGCGAACCACAAGGCAACCTTGTAGTTGATATCGGCGGTGGTACGACTGAGATCGGTGTCGTCTCACTTGGCGGTCTGGTAATATCAAAATCTATCCGCACAGCTGGTGACAAGATAGATAGTAGTATCGTTAATTACATAAAAGAAAAATACAACTTACTAATAGGCGAGAGAACAGGCGAGGAGATAAAGATCGCTGTGGGCTCTGCTGTGCAGCTTGAAAAAGAGCTAAGCGTAGTGGTAAAAGGACGCGACCAAGTGAGCGGTCTTTTAAGTAGGGTTGAGCTAACGAGCGAGGATGTGAGAGAGGCGATGAGAGAGCCACTAAAAGAGATCGCAGATGCGCTAAAAACCGTGCTTGAGATGATGCCGCCTGATCTTGCTGGCGATATCGTCGAGACTGGTATCGTGCTAACTGGCGGTGGAGCGCTTATTAGAGGACTTGATAAGTTCTTGTCTGATATCGTTAAGCTTCCAGTATTTGTAGCTGATGAGCCGCTTCTTGCTGTTGCTAGGGGCACAGGCAAGGCACTTCAAGAGATCGGACTTTTACAACAGCTAACAAATGAAGAGTAAGATTGTTCTTTTTGTTTTTATAGCGTTGCTTGCTGGCGCATCGATGTTTAAGGGCGAAATTTTAAGCAACATCTCTATCAAATTTAGCAACTACGCTATAAATTCATACGACAATTTTGCTAAAAGCGTGAAAGATTATATAAACGAATATTTTAGGCAGGCTAGCGAGATAGAAAGGCTAAGAGCGCAAAACAAAGAGCTAGAGCGTTCAGCCACGCTTCTATCTACTTTTGCAAACGAGCTAAATCAAATTTTAAAAGATAAAAACTCAACTGCCTACGCCCCAGCTGTAAAGCTAGTAAAAGGGCTTAGTTACGTGCATATCGGGGATTATAATAAAATTTGGATAAGCGAATTTGAAGGATACGACCCAAATAAAATTTATGGGCTCATATATCAAGGAAGCAGCGCTGGCATCGTCATCGCAAAAGACGGCAAGCCGCTAGCTTACTTGCAAAATGACCCAAAAAGTATATTTGCAGTCTATATAGGAAATGACAAAATTCCAGGCGTCGCGCATGGAAATCAAGGCCAAATAATGGTGAAATTTATCCCGCAATGGCTCAGCCCAAAAGAGGGCGACGAGGTCTTTACGAGCGGGCTTGACGGGATATTTTTTAGTGGGGTGCCAGTAGGGCGCGTGAGTAAAATTTTAAAAGAGAGCTCCTATCAAAGCGTGATAGTTGAGCCCTATGCGAAGCTAAACATACCAAACTACCTATACGTTGTAACAAAGGAAAAATGATGCCAAAAAGAACAGATATAAATACCATTTTGCTAATCGGCTCAGGCCCTATCGTCATCGGTCAAGCCTGCGAATTTGACTACTCAGGCACGCAAGCAGCCAAGACATTAAAAGAGCTTGGATACCGCGTAGTGCTTATCAACTCAAACCCAGCCACCATCATGACTGACCCAAATTTCGCCGACGCAACGTATATAGAGCCGATCACAAAAGATAGCATTTTAAAGATCATCGAAAAAGAAAAAATTGACGCTATCTTGCCAACGATGGGCGGTCAAGTGGCGCTAAATGCCGCTATGGAGGTCTTTGAGAGTGGCCTTTTAAAGGATGTGAAATTTCTTGGTGCAAACCCAGAAGCGATAAAAAAGGGCGAAGATAGACAAATTTTTAAAGCGACCATGCAAAAGATCGGCATGGACCTGCCTGAGAGTAGATATGCCTACAATATGGACGACGCGCTAAATGCGGCAAACGAGATAGGCTTCCCACTCATCATAAGAGCTAGCTACACGCTTGGTGGCGCAGGAAGCGGCGTGGCTTACAATATGGACGAATTTAAAGAGCTAGCCAACACCGGCCTTGACGCAAGCCCGATACATGAAATTTTGATAGAAGAGAGCTTGCTTGGCTGGAAAGAGTATGAGATGGAGGTCATTAGAGATAGAAATGACAACTGCATCATCGTCTGCTCGATCGAAAATTTCGACCCAATGGGCGTGCATACAGGCGATAGTATCACGGTTGCACCAGCTTTAACGCTCACAGATAAAGAGTATCAGGCGATGCGTGACGCTAGCTTTGCCATACTTCGTGAGATCGGCGTTGATACTGGTGGCAGCAACGTGCAGTTTGCCATAGACCCAAAAACGGGTCGCATGATCGTTATCGAGATGAACCCACGCGTTAGCCGAAGCTCAGCACTAGCAAGTAAAGCTACTGGCTACCCGATCGCAAAGGTCGCGACACTACTTGCAGTTGGCTTTAGCCTAGATGAGATCAAAAACGACATCACAGGCACGCCTGCCAGCTTTGAGCCGGTGATCGACTACATCGTGACAAAGATCCCACGCTTTACGTTTGAGAAATTCCCAGGATCAAACCCATATCTAGGCACTGCGATGAAGTCAGTTGGCGAGGTCATGGCCATTGGTAGGACATTTAAAGAGAGTATCCAAAAGGCGCTTTGTAGCCTAGAGCGTGATCTTTGCGGATTTAACAGCCTTAGCCTAGAGAAAAATGCTTTGATTTATGGCATCAGAAATGCAAATGAGAGAAGAATTTTATATCTAGCACAAGCCTTTAGAGATGGATTTAGCGTGGCTGAGGTGCATGAGTTTAGCAAGATCGATCCTTGGTTTTTGGAGCAAATTTATGAGATAGTTAAATTTGAAGATAAGATCGACATGGATATCTTAAACAACGAAGAGCTACTGCGAGAGGCCAAAAGCATGGGCTTTTCAGACAAGATGATAGCCGTGCTTATAAATGAAAAAGACGATCTTGAGCTTAGCCAAAATGATATCTATTTTGCTAGGCAGAAGCTTGGCATCGAGCTTGAATACAACGAGGTCGATACTTGTGCGGGCGAGTTTAAGGCACTAACGCCGTATCTTTACTCAACCACAAATATCACTAAATTTCCTAAAAAAGAGCCTGTAAAAGATGCTAAAAAGGTGATGATAATAGGCGGCGGTCCAAACAGGATCGGCCAGGGCATAGAGTTTGACTACTGCTGCGTGCATGCAAGCTACGCCCTAAGAGACCTTGGCGTAAAAACGATAATGTATAACTGCAACCCAGAAACCGTCTCAACCGACTACGACACGAGCGATATTTTGTATTTTGAGCCGATCGATTTTGAGCACGTTAGATCAGTCATCGAGCGTGAAAAGCCAGACGGCGTGATCGTGCATTTTGGCGGTCAAACTCCGCTTAAATTTGCAAAACGCCTAAGCGTGATCGGCGCTAAGATCATCGGAACAACCGCAAGAGTGATCGACGTGGCCGAAGATAGAAAGAAATTTAGCGAATTTATAAATAAAATAGGCGTCCTTCAGCCTAAAAATGACACCGCCACTAGCTTAGAGGAAGCCTTGCAAAAGGCTGCGACTATCGGCTACCCAGTGCTCGTTCGCCCAAGCTACGTCCTAGGCGGCAGGGCGATGAGAAGGGTGCATAACGAGAGCGAGCTAAAAGAGTATATGAGCGAGGCAGTAAAGGTTAGCAACCACTCGCCAGTGCTACTTGATAAATTTTTACAAGATGCAAAAGAGCTCGACGTAGACGCGATATGTGACGGCAAAGAGGTCTATATAGGTGCGATAATGGAACACATCGAGGAGGCTGGAATTCACTCTGGCGACTCAGCTTGCATATTGCCACCGATGAGTTTAAGCGATGAAATGATAAAAAAAGTGGAGAAGCAAACCAGAGATATCGCGCTAAATTTAGGCGTTGTTGGCCTTATGAATATCCAGTTTGCCATCTATGAAAACGAGCTTTATATGATCGAAGTAAATCCTCGCGCAAGCAGGACCGTGCCATTTGTGAGCAAGGCTACTGGCGTGCCTATGGCAAAGGTAGCGACAAGAGTTATGTGGCAGGGGAATTTACGTGAGGCGCTTAAATTTTATGATGATTACAAGGTCGTTTATGAAGATGGCGACATCTTAAAACCGCGCGTAAGCTCGCATGTTTGCGTAAAAGAGTGTGTGTTGCCGTTTAACAAGCTAAGTGGCGCCGATCTCATCCTTGGCCCTGAGATGAAGAGTACGGGCGAGGTCATGGGTATCAGCCACGACTTTGCAAGCTCATTTGCAAAGAGCCAGATAGCTGCGAGCAACACTTTGCCAAGCAAGGGCAGGGTATTTTTAACGCTAGCTGACGCTGATAAAACTTACGCACCAGACCTTGCAAAGGATCTTATAACGCTTGGTTTTAGCGTCATCGCAACTGGTGGTACGCATAAAATTTTAACTGAAGCTGGTGTGGAGGCTGAGTTCGTCTATAAGATAAGTGAGGGCAGGCCAAACGTCGAAGATAGGCTTAAAAACGGTGATATAGCACTTGTTATAAACACAAGCGATACAAAATCAAGCGTGGATGACGGCAAAAAGATACGCCAAAATGTGCTTAGATTTAAGATCCCATACTTCACAACTATCCGCGCAGCACTCGCAGCTGCCAAGTCGCTAAGCACAGTTCAAACTGGCAAAGCACTAGAGGTAAAAAGCCTACAAGAGTATCTAAGCGAGAGATGAATCAAAAAGAGTGTGTGGTAGAAGCGTTGGCTAGCCTTGGTGGCATGGCAACGCTTTTTGATCTTTACCATAAAACTGATGTTAGCACTTGGGGCAGCAAAACTCCATTTGCTAGTATAAGACGAATATTGCAGACTAATAAAGAATTTTATAAGATCAGAGCTGGGCTTTGGGGACTTTGTGATTTTAGAGATAAAAATTTAGCCAAAACAGGTGATGGCAAGAGCGAGCAAAATGAGAAATTTACACATTCTTATTTTCAAGGTGTTATCGTTGAGATAGGAAATTTAAGGCATTTTCAAACGTTCATGCCAGCTCAAGATAAGAATAAAATTTATAAATCAGATAAGAAACTTTGTGAGCTTGCAACTTTAAGTGAGATATATAAATTTAGTTACGAAGACATCGTTAAAAGAGCAAAAACAATAGATACAATATGGTTTAATGAAAGAAATTTGCCAAACTCATTTTACGAAGTTGAGCATAGCACGGACTTTAAAAACTCACTAAATAAATTTTACGAACTCCAAGACTTTAATGCTAGGATGTTTATAATCGCAGACAAAAAGAGGCAAAGAGAGTATGAAAGCGTTTTAAGAGCTAGTATCTACAAACAGATAGCTCAAAAGGTGAAATTTGCTAGTTACGAAGATATATCAAGGCAGCTTGAAAGAGAGAGCGAGCAAGCGTTTATAAAAATGGGGATTTAATGGGCGAATTCGAAGTTGAGATAACTGAAATTTTAAGTAAAAAGATAAAGCTTAAAGCAAAAGATCAGCATGAGGCGTGTAAGATCGCTAAAATGGCTTATGGAAATTGCGAGATCGTGCTTGGAGCTGATGATTTTACAGAGGTGAAATTTAATACCATTCCCACAAATAAGTCAGAAGAACAAGGTAAAAAATGAATAATATAACTCCTTTTGATGATTTTATGGCAAGTTTAAAAGAGACAAATGCCACGCTTGGCTACTTTTGTGATTTTAAAAAATGTTCTAAGAACCTTGCAGAGGTCGCTATCAAACTTAATGCTTTAAATTCCTTGCTTGGCTCAAAAGATTTGAAAACAGATATTTTCAGAGCGAAACCTTTCTGAGATTAAATTCGCAAAATTTGTTCCACTGCGGTTTTTTCTAGCGTTTGTGTCAAGTCCAACCTCTACACCAAAGACATAATCACATAAATTTTTAATTTTTCTATCCTTGAAAATTTCATCAAGCCCAGTCTCCAAAAGAAAGTTGTAAATTTTCTCTGGCTCATCAAAATAACTCTTTAGCTCAAGTAGATTACCACTCAAACTCACAACTTTTCTACTACTTTCCCTAACAGCGATTAATAAATTTAGCACCTCAAAACAGCTTCGATATTCTCTAAAAAGTGTGGAAATATCTGCTTTCAAGCTGAAGTATCAAGCTCAAATTTTTTATTAAATTTAGGTAGTGATGTGAAGAGATTTGACTTTGTGATTTGCGCACAAAATATCACTTATCTAATCGAAGCAAATTTTTATAGTGGTGGCGGCTCAAAATTAAACGAAGTAGCAAGAGCTTACATCGAAATAGCTAAAAAGATCTCCCATTTATCAGAGTATAAATTTATCTGGATCACTGATGGCTGGGGTTGGCATGATGCTAGAAATAAGCTACAAGAAGCCTATAAGAGTGTGAGAATTTATAACCTTGCGAATTTACACCTTTTTATGAATGAGGTTAAAAATGTGTAGTAATTTTAAGCTCATAAATGGCGACTGCTTTAACGAACTAGCTAAATTTAAAGACGAGTTTGATCTTATCTTTGCGGATCCACCATATTTTCTTTCAAATGGCGGACTTAGTATCCAAAGCGGACAGATAGTTAGTGTAAATAAAGGCAAGTGGGATGAGGGCACAAATATCGATGAGATTGATGAATTTAACCTAAAATGGCTCAAGCTTGCTAAGCGATCACTTAGTAACAATGGCAGTATAATGATAAGCGGGACATATCACAACATCTTTTCTATCGGTAGGGCACTTCAAAAGCTTGATTATAAAATTTTAAACATCATCACATGGCAAAAAACTAATCCTCCGCCAAATTTTAGCTGCCGGTATCTAACACATAGTACCGAACAGATCATTTGGGCTAGAAAAGATGAGAAACATAAGCACATCTTTAACTATGAGCTTATGAAGCGGATAAATGGTGATAAGCAGATGAAAGATGTGTGGAGTTTTGCTGCGATAGCTCCTTGGGAGAAAGCATGCGGTAAGCATCCTACACAAAAACCACTTTCACTTTTGATAAGGCTTATCTTGATGGTAAGTAATGAAAATAGTGTCATTTGTGATCCATTTGCAGGTTCTGCAACAACTGGCATAGCTGCAAATTTATTAGGTAGAAATTTTGTAGGCATTGAAAAAGAGCCACAATTTATAGATATCGCACTTAAGCGAAAGGCTGAGCTTGAAGCAAATTTTATAAAATTTAGAGATAAATTTAGTGATATAAAAATGCTTGAGAGCTTAAAATTTGGTTAGATTTAAGATCCCTTGCTTCACAACTATCCGAGCAGCACTTGCAGCTGCTAAGTCGCTAAGCACAGTTCAAACTGGCAAAGCACTAGAGGTAAAAAGCTTGCAAGAGTATCTAAGTGAGAGATGAATCAAAAAGAGTGCGTGGTAGAAGCGTTAGCTAGCCTTGGTGGCATGGCAACGCTTTTTGATCTTTACCATAAAACTGATGTTAGCACTTGGGGCAGCAAAACTCCATTTGCTA
>CABPVN010000001.1:266934-285904 GCA_902460825.1 Campylobacter concisus | reverse complement strand
GCAAAATGAGAAATTTACACATTCTTATTTTCAAGGTGTAATTGTTGAGATAGGAAATTTAAGGCATTTTCAAACGTTTATCCCAGCTCAAGATAAGAATAAAATTTATAAATCAGACAAGAAGCTTTGTGAGCTTGCGAGCTTAAGCGAGAGATAGTAATTTTAGTGGCAGTCTTTGCTGTCACTAGCTAAATTTCACTTCTATTTGATTGGTTATTTTTTAAAGCGCTAGCTACCTTTAAAGCACTTGCAAATGCAAAATGCAAGTTATATCCGCCAAGCATACCAGTGATATCTAAAACCTCTCCTATAAAATAAAGCCCTTTTACGCTTTTACACTCTAAATTTTTATCTAAAAACTCTGTTTTTATACCGCCTTTTGTAACTTCTGCCCTTTCAAAGCCAAATGTCCCAGCTGGAGCAAATTCGTAAGCAAAAAGCCTTTTTATGATGCTCTTTTCATCATCACTAAATTCATAATAAGCTCTATCTTTTAAACCAAAATTTCTTAAAAACTCCAGCACAAATCTCTTTGGCAAAGGCAAAACTGAGCTAAGCTGCTTTTTACCATTTACTAAATTTTTCTCACTAAATTTGGGCAAAAAATTTATGCAAATTCGACCCTTTTGCCAAAAGAGTGAGGCGTTTAGTATAGCTGGACCGCTTATGCCTCTATGTGTAAAAAGCAGATCGCCACTAAATTTATGGCTCTCGTTTTTGGTATTTATCACTACATCAGCGCTTAGACTAACGCCACTAAGCTCTTTAAACCAAAACTCATCTTTTTGCACGCTAAAGCCAACAAGAGCAGGAGTGGTAGGTGAGAGCTCAAGGCCAAATTCGCTAGCTATTTTATAGCCAACATCGCTTGCGCCAAGGGCTTTGTAGCTTAGTCCGCCACTTGCGATAACTAAATTTTTGGCTCTAAATTTCTCATCTTTTGTCAAAATTTCAAAAATTTCATCTACTTTTTTAGCGCCAAGAACCTCTTTGTTGTAAAAAATATCCGCATTTTGCCTTTTTAAAAGCAGGCTCAAAACGCTCTTTGCACCGCTGTCACAGAAAAATTGATTTTGCTTTTGCTCGCTAAATTTAAGCTCACTAAAAAATTTCAAAACCTGATCAGGGCTTAGTATTTTTAAAATTTGCTCTATAAATTTCTGCTCGCCAAGGTAGTTTTTAGCGCTTACAAAGCGGTTTGTGATGTTGCATCTGCCGCCACCACTTGCTAAGATCTTTTTGCCAGCGCTGCTGTTTTTCTCTAAAATGGCAACCTTTTTGCCCTTTAAATTTGCCCCTAAAAAGAGCCCGCTAGCGCCAGCACCAACGATGATGACGTCGTAGATCAAAACTTCAAGCTCTCTTTTAAGGCCGCCTCGCTTGTTAGGCGAGAGTCAAATTTGATCACTTGATTTTTTTCGTTTTTGTAATAATCCACCACGCCTTTTTGGCTGTTTAGAAGCTCCAAATTTAAGCTCGCTTCTGGGCTTAGGTAGATATTTTTAAAAATTCTTGGGTCATTTAGGCTAAATAGTAAAACAAGCCAGATCACGCAAAGCACCACGCAGACGATGGCTAGCGTTTTAAAGTCAAAGGCGTGCAGGATATATCCGCCAAACGCGCCCCCAGCGAAGCTGCCAAGGTAGCCAAATGAGTTAAAAACGCCAAGAGCGGTGCCTTTTTGTGAGGATTTTACAAATTTGGTCGCGGTTGATTGCATGATGGGCTCGTGCATGTTAAAGCCCACAAAAAATATCGCCACGCCAAGCACAAAGACAAAGAGTGTAAAGCTAAAGGCAAAAATGGCGTAAGTTAGCCCAAAAAGTATCGTGCCAGCTATCAAGATGACCTTGCTAAGTCCCTTGCCGTCGCCTAAAAATCCAGCCAGCCCCATAGCCAAAAAGCCAAGCACGGCGCCAAGCGTATAGACCTTGTAAAGCTCGCCACTCTCAAAGCCATACTCTTTTACTAAGATGATCGGAATCGCCAAAAATGCGATGCTTGTGAGCATTTTTTGCATGAAGGAGGTGAAATTTATGATCATATAGTCTTTTTGTAAAAAGAGCTTACTAAATGGCACTTTCTGGGCCTTTGCGCTCACTTTTATCTCTTTTGGCACGACGGTGTAGAGTAGTACCACGCAAAGCAGGCTAAGAGCAGCGCTTAGATAAAAGAGGCTTGAAAGTCCGTAGTCTTTGGCAAGTAGCGGTCCAAGCACCATCGAAAGCGTGAAGCTAAGCCCTATAAAAGCGCCCATTATCGCCATGGCTTTTGAGCGGTTTTCTTCAGCTACAAAGTCGCTTATCATCGCTGTTGCCACGGCTCCCACGGCTCCCACGCCTTGTAAAAACCTACCAAAAAGCATCGTGTAAATTTCACTTGCCAGCGCGCAGACGATAGAGCCAGCCACAAAGATCAAAAGGCCGATGGTTAGGGCTTTTTTGCGGCCGATCTTATCTGAGAGTGCGCCAAAAGGCACTTGAAATATCATCTGTGAGATCGCATAGACGCCTACTATTAGCCCCACTAAAAACTCATTTGCTCCGCTTAAATTTAGCGCGTAAAGGCTAAGCACCGGTAAGACTATGAAAAGTCCAAAAAATCTGCTAGCTACGATAAAAGATAGTGGCAAAACGCTTTTTAACATAAATTTTCCCTTATTTTTAAAAGGACTAAGTTTATCATTTTAACACTAATTTAAATTTAAAAATTTAATCTACTTTTTTGTAAAATACGCCCAAAAATCAAGGAGCTCTTGCAATGAAAATAGTGCTTGCAACGTCAAATTTAGACAAAGTAAAAGAGATAAAAGAGTTTTTAAAAGGCTATGAAATTTACGCTCTAAGCGAGGTTGTAAAGCCATTTGAGATAGTTGAGGATGGCAGCACTTTTCAGCAAAATGCGCTCATAAAGTCAAGAGCCGTCTTTGCAAAGCTTAAAGAACAGGGACTTGATAGTGAGTTTATCGCACTTAGCGATGATAGTGGTATCAGCGTGGATGCGCTTGGTGGCGAGCCAGGGATCTACTCAGCGCGCTACTTTGACCTTGATGAAAATGGCAAAGTGTGTGGCAAAAACGCAAATGACGCAAACAATAGAGCAAAACTAATTAGCAAGCTAAAGGCGTTAAATTTAAAGAGCTCGCTAGCTCACTACACCGCCTGTATCGCCATTAGCTCGAAATTTGGAGAATACACGGCCCATGGCTTTATGTATGGCAAGGCGATAAACGAGGAGCGCGGCACAAACGGCTTTGGCTACGACGCACTTTTTATCCCAGATGGCTTTACAAAGACGCTTGGCGAGCTAGATAACGAGACAAAGCTTAAAATTTCTCACCGCTCAAAGGGGCTGGAGCTTGCAAATTTCGTGCTAAAGAGCCTAAAGAAAAACTTTAGTTAAGCTCCTTTAGCCCCTTCTTTGCTCGCTCCAAAAGACCAAGCGCACGAGGGTTTTGCTCCTTGCCTTTTAAAATTTCAAGCACTTCTTTGTAGTTTTTGGCGGCTTCGTCCTTTTGCTCAAGCTTTACTAGGTCGTTAGCGACTTCTATTAACAGCTCTGATCGCACAAGCTCGTTGCCACTTAACTCTGGTGTGATATCAAGTAAATTTAACGCTAAAATGTGCTTGTCGTAGGCATTTGCAAAGTCATTTTTCATGTAGTAGGCGTTACCGATGGACTTTATGCAAAGCAGCTCGTCGCGCATTGGGGTATTTGGCGTGACGTCATAAATTTTTTGAGCTTCTTGAAAAATAGCAAGTGCTTCGTCGTATTTGCCTAGCATCTTTTCTGCTGCGCCTATGTTTTGATAAGAGCGTGCTAGCAGTAGTTTGTCACTAACGTTTGCCGCAAGCTCTAGGGCTCTTTGTGAGAGCTCTAGTGCCTTTTGTGGCTCTTTATTTACTAGGCAAATGCTGCCGCCATTTATTAGCGAAGTGATCGCCTGCTCGGTGTTGCCAGTCTTTAGACATGCCTCGGTCGCTTGCTTGGCTAAATTTATAGCGCGAGCTAAATTTCTATCGCTTTTATAAAACTCATTTACGCTCTCTTGTACCAGCTCGTCACAGCTATTTGCAAAGAGGCAAATAGGCGCTAAAAATGGCAAAATTTTCTTCATCTTTTTACCTTTAAAATTTGGCTCATTTTACCTTTTGAAGCTAGAAATTTATATTAACTTTGCTAAAATCACTAAAATTTTAAGGAGCCAAAAATGTCAAATATCTTAATCATCGGAGCAGGCGGCGTTAGCCAAGTAGCAACCGTAAAATGTGCGATGAACTCGGACGTTTTTACAAATATCACACTAGCAAGCCGCACAAAAAGCAAGTGCGACGCGATCGCTAAATTTATAAAAGATCGCCTTGGAGTGCAGATAAACACCGCGCAAATCGACGCTGACGACACAGCGGCCGTGGTGGAGCTCATCAAGCAAACAAAGGCTGATTTGCTTCTAAACGTCGCGCTGCCGTATCAGGACCTAACTCTCATGGATGCTTGCGTAAAGGCTGGCATACCTTACATCGACACCGCAAACTACGAGCACCCAGACACTGCAAAATTTGAGTATAAGCTTCAGTGGGCGAAGGATGGTGACTTCAAAAACGCTGGCACCATGGCGCTTCTTGGCTCTGGCTTTGACCCAGGCGTGACAAACGTATTTTGTGCCTATGCACAGCAAAATTTATTTGACGAGATCCACGAGATCGACATCCTTGACTGCAACGCTGGCGATCACGGCTATCCATTTGCGACAAATTTTAACCCAGAGATAAATTTGCGCGAAGTTAGCGCAAATGGTCGCTACTGGGAGGCTGGCAAGTGGATCGAGACAAAGCCTATGCAGATCATGTTTAAGTGGGACTACCCAAAAGTTGGCGTCAAGGACAGCTATCTGCTCTACCACGAGGAGCTTGAAAGCTTAGTAAAAAACATCAAAGGACTAAAGAGAATTCGCTTTTTCATGACATTCGGGCAGAGCTACCTAACCCACATGAAGTGCCTAGAAAACGTGGGAATGCTACGCATCGACGAGGTCGAGCATAACGGCATGAAAATCGTGCCGATCCAGTTTTTAAAGACCTTGCTACCTGACCCTGCAAGCCTTGGCCCTCGCACAAAAGGCAAAACAAACATCGGCTGCGTGATACGTGGGTTCAAAGATGGCAAAGAGCGCCAAGTCTATATCTACAACGTCTGCGACCACGAGGCTTGCTACGCCGAGACAGGCGCGCAGGCTGTTAGCTACACCACAGGCGTGCCAGCGATGATCGGCTCGCTAATGGTCGCAAAAGGCATCTGGAGCGGTAAAGGCGTCTTTAATATGGAGAATTTTGACGCAAAACCTTTCATGGACGAGCTAAATAAGCAGGGGCTGCCGTGGGAGGTAATCGAAATGAAGCCAGGAGAAAGATACGAAGTTTAGATTTCTGGACTTGTCTCGTGAGCGCCTTTTGCGGAGCTTGAAATTTTCACCCTTCGACAGACTATATGTCTAGTCTTGGGATGAAAATTCCTTCGCAACCACAAAATTCATCTCACGATACTTCATCAAAGACTTTGTGACATTTAAATTTTAATAACACACTCCGCTTATAAATCGAATTTCGCCTCGTCTAAGCGAAAAATCCTGCACCTAAATTTATTAAATTTAATACCTTGAAAGACTATCTGTTTAGTCTTGGGATAAAAATTTCTTCGCTTCTGCTAGCAGTTGCGACCTTTGGGGATACAAAGCCCAAAATCCATCTTACGATACTTCGCCTTATTTTGTTAAATTTAACTTTTAGAAAATTTACCTCTCCTATTTGGTCGCAAGCCTATCCCTTTCACAACTCTTTTACAAATTTTCAAATATAATAAAGCCAAAATTTAAAAGGAAATTTCGGTGCTAACGATAGAAAATTTATATATTTTGGTAGCAGCTCTTGCGCTTGTTTGTGTGATCTTGGCAGCTTTTTTGATAAGTTCAAATTTGCAAAAGACAAAGCAAAGAGAAGCTTTGGAAAATTTACAAGATGAGCTAAAAGATAGCGAACGGCTAAATATCGAGCAAAGAGCAAAGCTTGAAGCAAACAACGACAAGATAAATGAGCTAGCTAAAAATTTAGACGAGTATAAAATTTCACTCAAGCAAAAAGATGAAAAAGAGGACGAGCTAGAGCGCGAGCTAAGGCGTCTAAACGAGGAGCTTGGCAGCCAGACAAAGATGGCTGAGATGGCAAAGTCGCTATCTTTAAATTTACAAAACGAGCTTGGTGCAAAAGAGGATGAGCTAAAAAGATCAAGCGAGAGTGAAAACGAGCTAAAACGCGCTATTGTCGCACTAAAAAGCGAGATCGAGGCCAAAGAAAACATCCTAAGATCACAAGAAGAGAATTTAAACAAGGCAAAAAGTGAGCTTAATTTAAAAGAGATTAATTTAAAAAAATCTTATGAACTAGAAAATGAGTTAAGGTGTGAAATAATTTCTCTAAAAAGCAAGGTGGAGACAAAAGAGAAAAGCTTAATATTACAAGAAGAAAATTTAAATAAAGTGCAAAATGAACTTGACTTTAAAGATGATGAATTTAAAAAATCTCATAAACGTGTTAATGAACTAGAGTGTGAGCTTGTCGCACTAAAAAGTGAGATCGAGGCCAAAGAAAACATCCTAAGATCGCAAGAAGAGAATTTAAAAAAGGTGAAAAACGAGCTAAATTTAGAGTTTGCAAACCTTGCAAATAAGATATTTGAAGAAAAAAGTGCAAATTTCTCAAAAAACAGCAAAGAGTCGCTTGAGCTCTTACTAACGCCACTTGGGGAGAAGATAATAAGCTTTGAAAAGAGGGTAAATGACGCCCACAGCGACTCGCAAAAGAGCGCAGGCGAGCTTAGCGCGCAGCTAAAAGAGGTGGTTGAGCTTGGCAAAAATATGTCAAAAGAGGCAAACTCGCTAAGCACGGCGCTAAAAGGCAGCAACAAGGTCCTTGGCAACTGGGGCGAGATGCAGCTTGAGCGAACTTTAGAAGCCGCGGGGCTAGAAAAGGGCACGCACTACGTGACGCAAGAGAGTTTTGACGTGAGCGGCAAAAAGCTCATACCTGACTTTGTCATAAATTTCCCAGATGACAAACAGATGATAATAGACAGCAAAGTCTCACTCCATGCCTATGAAAAGGCGGTCGCGGCGGCTGACCCGGCCCAGAGCAAGCTAGCTCTTGGCGAGCACATCGCTTCGATAAAAAAGCACATCGACGAGCTAGCTAAAAAAGACTACTCATCGCTTGTGAAAAGCCCTGATTTTGTGCTGATGTTTGTGCCAGTTGAGCCGGCATTTTTGGAGGCTTTGAAATTTGATCCAAATTTGTTTAACTACGGCTATGAGAAAAAAGTGGTGCTAGTCTCGCACACGACGCTCATGCCACTACTTCGTGTGGTGGCAAATTTATGGCGTATGGAAAATGGTAACAAAGAGGCGAAGGAAATTTTAAAAAGCGCAAATGAAATTTATGAGAAATTTTGCACCGTCGCTGAGAAGCTAAATAGGCTTGGAAACTCGGTGAGATCGGTAAATGATAACTTCAACGAGGTCGTTAAAAGCGTGAGCGGTCAAGGTGGGCTTGATAGCAGGCTGGAGAAATTTAAAAAGATCGCTATAAATCCCAAAGATACGCAGATAAAAGAGCTTGAAGCAAGACCTAGAGAGATCTTGCTAGCTGGCTCTAAAGAGTAAATTTGGAGCTTTTAAATTTAGTGATGCATGTGCATATTAGTTGAGTTATCTTCACTCATATTTTGCATATCCATCATCATATTGTGGTGATCATGCATCGGCATATCTGCTGGCATGTTCATCGGCATATTCATATGCATATCCATCGCGCCGTTTTCAGCTTTGTAGCCTGTTATGGTAGGATCAACCATGCCAAATATCATAGCGACGTGTCCGACGATCAAGAAGAAGATGAGTAGGCAAAAGTGAAGCTTTAGCTTTGCCTTTTGGCTTGCGTTTTTGTAGATCAAATTTAGCTCTAAAAGCGCAATGCCAAGAAGTGGTATGACGCCGATGAGATATGAGTAGATAGCGATAACATCGGCATATCCACGCCATTTTATGCTCGGGTAAATTTTTGCCATAAAATAGATCACAAGAGCTGTAAAATAGACCCCAAGCACTATGCCAACAAATTTGCTAACGGCCTTAAAGCCAGCGTTTTTACCGCTATCCATGTGATACATCGTAAAAAACTCCATCGCCACCAAAAGCTCAGCAAGCCCCATAGGTATCACCATATAGAGGATTAGATTGTAAGGTTGATTGAGCGATAAAAGCTCCATGTAGTGTGTCATTACCATTGTAAATCCTTTGTAAAAATTTAAAGAAATTTACTACCAAATTGCTAATAATTATAAAATATTAAGAATATTAGCAAATTTAAGTGGATGTTAAATTTACTCCTAGCTCGAGTAAGAGCAAATTTAACCATTTTAGTCTTTAAACTCGTGTGAGATGACTGGAGAGAATTCCTCCCAGTGAAGTTTTGTTTTAATGGTTGGCATCTTGCTTTGATAAGGCTCTTTTTTAAGCGCAGCAACCGCAACGCTATCGCCTTGTGGCTTGGCTGGTGCCTCTAGGCTTAAAACGGCTCTTTCAAGCTCGATGAAGTCTTTTAAGATAAGCGCATACAAGCGGAAGAAATTTGCATTTTTATGAGCTAAAACGAGCGAGATAAACTCATCTATAAATAAATTTAAAGTCTCGCCAAAGAGCTTGTCGCTGATATTTTTTGCGCCGTTAAATTCGTCATTTAAAAATGTTGCCATCGCCAAAAATACAAAGCCAACATAGTCCTCACTATCTTTGCAAAGCTCTTTATCACGCCTATATGGGCTAAGCTTTAGGCACTCTATCACCCTAAGTCTAGCCGCGCCGTTATCTCTACCCTCTTCATAAAATGAGGCGCTTAAAGGGATATTTGTAAAGCCAAAAAGAACGTCATTTTGCTCGCTTGTAAGCTCATCAAAGCTAAATTTATCTAAATTTGCAAACGCCTCTGCACTTTGCTCGCTCAAAGGATTTTGCGCTAGGTAGCTAAGCTGCTCTTTCCATCTCGCAAACCCCTCATCGCTCGTGTGAAAAAAGAGTGGATATGCTAAAAATTCGTAAAAATATGACCTTGCTTTTATGATGTTTTTATCCATTTAATAAATCCTCTTTCATCGCGTTTAGCTGGGCTTGCACCATGATCTTTGCCTTGCAGTCAGCGCAGCAGTAAAGTGACTTGATCTTGGCTCTGTCGTTGCCAAAACGTGGCTGCATGATCGATGCGATCTTTTCGACCGCTTTTTTAGTCGCAAACTCTTTTCCGCACTCTACGCAGGCAAATAGCTCGTCATGCGCAAGCTCGCTATAAACGAAGCTCTCAGGCTTAAGAGCGATCTTGCCGACCTCAAGTGAGATAGTGTTTTTCTCAGCGCAGCTTAGCTCGCAGTAGCCGCAGGCGGTGCAAACGCTTGGGTTAAATAAAATAGAATTTGTCTTTTTATCAGCCACCAAAGCGCTTACATTACAAGCTCCAACACAGCTAAGGCAGAGCGTACAGGTATCAGCATTTATCGTGACTTCGCCATATCTTATCATCTCACCGCTTTTTACGACGCCAAGATCATCGTTGCCTACGATAAACTCAAGCCTTTTGGCAAAAATTTCTCTCTTTGGCAGCGCGTATTCTGTCATTGAATGCTGTGAGCCATCAATTAGTTTAGCCTTTTTAAGCGCACTCTCAAGGCTAGCCTTGTCTTTTGCGTGGTAGATCGCGGTCTCTTTAAATTTAAGCTCATAAATTTGATTTAAGATGCTAATGGCGTCTTTTTCGCCCTTGCCAAGGCTCTTACTATATAAAATCACACTCGAGCCACTTTCTTGAAGAAGTGTCAAAAAGTGCGTTTGGCTTAAGAAGTGGGCAGCCGAGATGGCAAAAGGTAGGACATTTTCTGGTAGGCTCACATTTAGCTCATCTAGGCTTATCTCCTCAGGCACGATAAGAGGGATCTTGCCTTTATAGAGCTTTGCCACAGCGGCAAATGAGCTTTGCGGCATTAGTGTGTAGTCGAGCGCGCCACTAGGGCAGACGCTGATGCAGTTTCCGCAGTTTGTGCAGTCGATCGCTGAAAAGATAAGGTGCTTTGTCTCGTCCTCTTTTAAGATAGCAACCGTTGGGCAAACCTCGGCACAGCGACCGCAAATTTCACTTCTGCGCTCGTGATACTGACAGATTGATGAGTCGTACTGAGTAAAGCTTTTATATCTAAATTTTGGGCTTTTTGCATTTAAAATTTCAAGCACTTTTTCATCTTTTAGCCCTGAAATTTCGTAGCAGCCGCTTTGTTTTAGCATATAGTCCCTTGCGTTTTCAACCAAGAAAAAGTCGCAATCAACCTCAAATTCGTCATTTGCTCTAAGCACCAAAACGCTTAGCTCACCAGCTGCGCCGTATATAAATTTAACTTCAAAATGCGTAAGCTCTATCACTTTGTAGCCATTTTCTTTTAGTAAATTTGCTAGCTCTGCTCGGCCTGAGTTGCTTACAATGACGACATTTTTGCCGACCTCTTTTTCGTAATCCACATCCTTTGCCATGTCAAAGGCGCTCGCTCTTGCCTCGTAGAGTAAAAGGGTATTTTTGGCTTTTTCTAAGACGCTTGCAGTGGTATTTTTAAGGTAGAAATTTATCTCAGGTGCGATGATATTTGCTTTTAGCTTTGGAGAGTTTGAGACTAGATAGTCGCCATTTTCGTTGTTGATCTCTATCTGCTCGTTTAGCATCAAAGCATCGTCAAAATCGTTATAAAAGCCAAATTCTTTCATTGTTTCTCCTATTATCAAAAACGGGCTTATTCTAATATTAATGGGATTAATAGACTCTGAAATTTATATCCTCTTTTTTTGCTCTAAGTTTTAATTTATAATATTTTTATGTTAAAATCACGCCTTGGTAAAACTAACTTACTAGGAGCGCAAATTGAACGATTTAAGAAATATCCCACAAGTTGATAAGATCATAAAAAACGAAGCATTTTTGGGGCTTGACACGAGTTTAGTCACTATGCTAGCAAGGCAAATTTTAGATGAAATAAGAGCTAAAATTTTAAATGAAAATGCTAGCTTTGAGAGTGAAGAGATAATAAATTTGATCCTAGATGAGTATGATAAATTTAATGAAGCAAGCCTTCAAAGGGTGCTAAATTTAACCGGCGTTGCCATACACACAAACCTCGCTAGAAGCGTTATCGATAAAGAAATTTTAAAGCGGGCAACGCCTGTTATCACAGGATATTCTAACCTAGAGTACAACCTAAAAACAGGCAGCCGAGGTAACAGATATGACTACGTTGGCTCGCTAATAGCAAGGGCTTTTGGTTTTGAAGACGCCATCGTTGTAAATAACAACGCAAGCGCTGTATTTTTAGTGCTAAACACCTTTGCAAAGGGTAGAGAAGTGGTCGTTAGTAGAGGCGAGCTAGTCGAGATCGGCGGTAGTTTTAGAGTGCCAGAGGTGATGGCAAACGCAGGCTGCATCCTAAAAGAGGTCGGCACTACAAACAAAACTAGGCTAAAGGACTACGAAGAGGCGATCAGCGAAGAGACGGCGATGCTTGTAAAGGTTCATAGATCAAATTTTGACATCGTTGGCTTTAGCGAAGAGACTACGGCAAATGAGCTAAGCGAGCTAGCAAGCAGGCGAAATTTGATAGATTATTTTGATCTTGGCAGTGGATTTTACGGAAATTTGCCATTTAATCTCGACAAAAACGAGCCAGATCTAAAAAATTTAAAAGATGTTTCGCTAGTTAGCTTTAGTGGCGATAAGCTGCTTGGTGCTGTGCAGTGTGGCATAATAGTCGGCAAAAAAGAGCTCATCGCAAAGCTTAGGAAAAACCAGCTTTTAAGGATGCTTCGCGTCGATAAAGTGATCATCTCGCTTTTGGCTGAGAGCATAAAAGCCTATCTAAACAAAGAATTTGAGCTAATCACAACGCAAAAACTGCTTCACAAAAGTGTAAAAGAGCTTGAAGGCTTAGCAAATTTTATAAATAAAAATTTAAAAAATCCGCTTGAGATAGTGCGCACATCTACCTTTGTAGGAGGTGGAGCTATGCCAAATAAAAAGCTGCCTAGCATCGCGCTTGCATTTAGTGGAGAGGCAAATTTAAACGAGCTAAAATTTAGGCAAAAAAAGGTGATCGGCCGCATAGAAAATGACAAATTTATGCTAGATCTCAGATCGCTCTTGGATGACGACGTAGAGGCGCTAATAAAAATAATAAATGAAACGGAAGAAAAATGAGTTTAATAATAGGAACAGCAGGGCATATCGACCACGGAAAAACCGCGCTTATAAAGGAGCTAAACGGCTTTGAGGGGGACAATCTTGAAGAGGAGAAAAAGCGTGGTATAACGATCGATCTAAGCTTTTCAAATTTAAGCAAAAACAGCGAAAATATCGCATTTATCGACGTGCCAGGGCATGAAAATCTCATAAAAACGATGATAAGTGGCGCGTATGGCTTTGACGCGTGCTTGTTTGTGGTGGCGGCAAATGACGGGCTTATGCCTCAAAGCTTGGAGCACCTTGAAATTTTAAATCTTCTTGGCGTGAAATCTGTGATCGTGGCGCTTACAAAGTGCGATTTGGTTGATGAGGCCACCATAAATTTAAGAAAAAAAGAGATAAGAGATGAAATTTCTAAATTTAAAAACCTGCAAATTTTAGAAATTTTCGCCGTTAGTATAAAGGATAAGGCAAGCACAGATGAGCTTAGAAACTATCTCTTTACATTAAGAGCCAAAAAGCGCGATGAGGACGGCGTTTTTAGATACTACATTGATAGGGTTTTTAGCCTAAAAGGTATCGGTAGCGTCGTAACTGGCACCGTCATAGAGGGAAGTGTCAATAAAAATGAGAAGCTTTTTAACTACGACGCTGGCAAAGAGGTGCTAGTAAGAAGCGTGCAAAGCCACGATGAATTCGTAGAGCGCGCAGGTGTTAGCAGCCGTGTGGCGCTAAATTTGACTGGTGTGGAGCTTAGCGAGCTAAAAAAGGGGCAGCTACTTAGCAAAAAGGGCTTTTTTAGGGGATTTAGAGAGGTTGATGCAGTCGTAACTGCTAAAAGCTTGATCCACTCTCAAAGCGTAACTTTTTGCGTGGGCGCTAAAAACGTGCCTGCAAAAGTGCTAATCCTTAGCCAAAAAGATGATAGCTACTTTGTCACCTTTAAATTTCAAAGCGATATGTTTTTGAAATTTGACGAGGCCTTTGTACTTATCTCAGATGCGCGCGTGATAGGCGGTGGTAGGGTGCTAAATCCTGTGCTTGAGCCACTAAAAAAGGCTGGCAAAATTCTCTTTTTAGCCTCGCTTTTAAGGCGTGATTTTGTTGAAGCCTTTTCTATACTTAAAGAAGCCCACAAAAATGGCTTTGGCATTATCTCTTCTTATCAAAGATTTGGTCTAAGTCACGAAGAGGCCGTAAATGTAGCTAAAAAAGTCTCAAACGTCTTTGTCGATGAAAAGGCTTTAAACATCTACGATCTAAGTGCGGTTGAGCGGATAAAATCAGCCATTAAATTTATGATAGAAAAGAATGAATTCGCTGTCTTTTCAGCTCAAAGCATCAGTCTAAAACTTGCTTGGGCTAGCCAAAATTTGGCCCAAAAAGCGCTTGATGAGCTTGAAAGTGTAAATTTAATCTCAAAAGATAGCGGTGTCTATACCAAAAAAGGCGTTGACCTTGGCAAACTAAAAGTTAGGCTTGAAGAGAAAATTTATGAAATTTTAGAAAGTGGCAAGCTCGCTCCAACTGCGCCATATAACATATATGATGATCTAGAGATCGATAGAGTTAGCGGCGACAATGCCCTTAAAAAGCTAACCGCAATGGGTAGGGTCGTAAGGCTAGAGCATAACCTTTTTATCACTAGAAATTCACTAAAAATGGCACTTGATAAGCTAAGAGAGATCATAAAAAATCAAGGCTTTGTAAATGTCATAAACGCCAAGGATGCGCTAAATTTAAGTAGAAAATATATAATCGCCTACCTTGAGCAGCTCGATCTTGAGTGTGACATAATGAAGCAAGGAAATGATAGGGTTTTTCGCAGTTAGTATTCATTTACAAAAAGCAAATATAATCCGCCAAATTTTTAAAAAGGATAAAAATGAAAAAAGTGATCTTAGCCTCAATCATTGCGGCAACTAGCCTAATGGCAGCAAGCGATAAGCAAATAGAGGACTTCTACTCTCAAATGGTTGATAGTAGCGTAAAAGTAAAGGTAGCTGATCGTCATAAAGTGGCAGGCGACATCGAAGCTGTCGTGGTAAAACTAAGCAAAGATGGCAACTCACAAGATGAGATCGTTTTTACAAAAGGTGACTTCATCTTCCCAGACGTGATCGATCTAAAAGTGCAAAAATCATACCTTGCTGAAGTGAAAAAAGAGGTTATCGCAAAGGGAATTTCTAAAATTTATAAAGATGAAGACAAGGCAAACATCATCGTTCTTGGTAGCGACCCTAAAAAGCCAACTATCATAATGTTTTCAGACCCAGAGTGCCCATACTGCAGAGCAGAGCTAGCAAAGATCGAGACAACACTAAAAGATAGTAACGTAGAGATCGTCCTAACTCCAGTGCATGACATCTCATCACTTCAAAAAAGCTCACTAATCTACAAAGATGCAAAAGCTGCTAAGAGTGACAGTGATAAGGTTAAAATTTTAAGAAAATACTACGCTGAAGACTACAATGTAGATGATAAGAGCGTTAGCAAAGAAGATGTCGCAAAGATCGATAATCTGCGCAAAAAATACTTTGCAGCTGGCGTTAGATCAGTGCCATTTATCGTAAATAAAAGCGATCTAAAATAACATTTTCTAGGGAGCTCTCCCTAGAATTTCTACTTCACACAAATTTCATAAATTTAAAGTATATTTAACTATATTTTTAATAAATACTTAACATTCTTAATTAAACTTTTATATTTACTTTGCTTAACTTAGAAATATGCTAAATTTACATAGTTTAACTTTAGGGTGCTAAAATACCCTTAAATAGGCTATTTGCGATATTTTAGAAATTCTAAATATGCAAATTTTACATATTATTGAACCAAATTTCTCAAAAATTTTTGAGGCATAAGGAGAAAAAATGCAAGGATCAAGAAGAGATTTTCTCAAAAAATCTCTAAAAGTCGGTGCTGCCGGCGGAGTACTCGCAGTCTCAGCCGTAGCAAAAGTGACTAGTGATGACTTGGCTCCTGATGACAATGGCGTTGTCGTAGGCAAGTCTAACAAAAAAGAGGTGCTTTATAAAAAAAGCAAAAATTGGGAAACCTACTATAAAATCGCATACTAAGGGAGAAAACCATGAGTGATGCACGTATAGGAAGACGTTCATTTTTAAAGCTAGCCGCACTAGGTGCTGGCACCACAATGGCTTTTGGACAAAATGATACGATAAGACACGCTAGCGCAGAGGAGATAAAAGATCCTTTCCCTGGCTCAAAAAAGGTTAGAACTATTTGTTCTATATGCTCAGCAGGCTGTGGTATCGAGGCTGAGGTACAAGATGGTGTTTGGGTTCGTCAAGATATGGCGATGTTTCACCCGATATCTCAAGGCTCACACTGCTCAAAAGGTATCGATCAGATCGACCTTACACATAGCAAACAACGCATCAAATATCCTATGAAAAAGGTTGATGGCAAATGGCAAAGAATTTCATGGGATCAAGCTGTAAATGAGATCGGCGATAAGATGCTTCAGATCCGCAAAGAAGATGGTCCTGATAGCGTTATATTCTTAGGATCTGCGAAATTTAACAACGAACAAGCATATTACTTTAGAAAATTTGCTGCGTTTTGGGGCACAAACAGCAACGACCACGTAGCAAGAATTTGACATAGCGCAACAGTCGCCGGTGTGGCGAATACTTGGGGTTATGGCGCGATGACAAACCACTTTGGAGATATGGCTGCAAATTCAAAATGTATATTTATAATAGGTGCAAATCCAGCTGTGGCAAACCCAGTTGGCGGCATGAAGCACACTTTGCAAGCAAAAGATAGAAACAATGCAAAGGTGATCGTAGCTGATCCAAATTTTACAAAATCAGCCGCTCATGCTGATCTATACCTAAGACAAAGATCAGGCACCGACATAGCGCTTGTTTATGGACTTATCCACATCATCTTAAAAAATGGCTGGGAAGATAAAGAATTTATAAAAAATAGAACTTACGGCATCGATGAGATAGCAAAAGAGGCTGAGCACTGGACACCAGAGGTCACATCTGACGTTACAGGCGTGCCAGTTGATAAGCTGATAGAGGCTGCAAATATCCTAGCTCACACAAAACCAGGCACTGTGGTCTGGGCACTTGGTATCACACAGCACTCAGTTGGTAGCTCAAATACGAGAATTTTACCTATTTTGCAACTAATCCTAGGCAACATGGGAAAACCAGGTGGCGGCTGTAACATCATCCGTGGTCACGACAACGTTCAAGGTTCAACCGACATGTGTAACCTCTCAGATAGCTTGCCGATGTATTACGGACTAACTGATGCGGCTTGGAAGTATTACTGCCAAGGCTGGGGCGTTGATTATGACGAGTTTGTAAAACGCTTTGCAGTCTCAACCAAAGAGCCAAAACAAGGCGGCACACCAGTTAAAAACACTGTTTTTGAAGAGTATTATTACCACGATCCTAAAAATCCAGAGGATAGAAACTGGAGAAATGAAAAAGGCTGGTCACTTTCAAAATGGTGGCAAGGCGTCTTAAAAGAGGAAAATACCTTTAGCAGTGGTGCGTTAAGAGTTCTTTGGGTTCAAGGAACTGGCCTTACATCTATGGCACACCTAGCTAAAATTCAAGAAGCGGCTTCAAAACTAGATATGATCGTAGTTGCTGAGCCATTTGTAAATGAAATTTCTATCCTTTCAGATAGAAAAGATGGCGTTTATATCTTGCCAGTGGCAACTGCCTTTGAAAATGAAGGTCACCTAAACGCTACAAACCGCTCAGGTCAGTGGAGAACAAAAGTCGTTGATCCACTTTATGAGAGCAAGGGCGATCACGAAGTAATGTTCGCGTTTGCTAAGAAATTTGGCTTTTACGATGAGTATGTAAAAGGCATGAAGATGGCTGTTGTAGATAGAGAGCTAAAACAAGTTAAAGATGACTTTGTATGGCCAGATGACGCGACAAATGAGATAGCAAGGGTTGGAAATTCTATCGGTTATGGCGGCAGAACTGCTGAGATGTTTAGACGTCACCAAGCAAACTGGGATAAATTTGACCCAGATACGCTAATAGGTCTTGGTGGCGAAGTAAAAGGCGAATACTACGGCAAGCCATGGCCAGCATGGGATGAAAAACACCCTGGCACACCGATACTTTACGATATGAGCAAGTCTTATGCAGAGGGCGGCTCTGGCTTTAGAAACCGCTTTGGCCTAGAGCATAACGGCGTTAGTCAGCTAGCTAGCGATGAGAGCACACTTGTTGGCTCAGCCATAAAAGGTGGCTACCCACAAATAACTAAAGATAATATAGAAAAAGTCCTAGGCATCACTCTAACAGAAGAAGAAAAAGCTAAGATAGGACCTAGCTGGAGCATGGACTACAGCGGTATCATCTTAGAAAAATGCCGTGAAAAAGGGGTCGTGCCGTATGGTAACGCAAGGGCTAGAGCTATCGTTTGGGAATTTCTTGATCCTATCCCAAAACATAGAGAGCCTATCCACTCACCACGCTGGGATCTTGTCCAAAAGTATCCGACATTTGATGATCAAGCTAGAAATTTCCGTGTTTCTACTAAATTTAAGTCAGAGCAACAAGCAAAAGACTGGTCAAAAGAGTTTCCTATCGTATTTAGCACGCAACGCGTCGTAAATTTAAGTGGTGCGGGAATGATCGAAAGAACAAGTAAATATCTCTCAGCCATCACACCTGAGATGTTTGCTAACGTCCATCCTGAGCTTGCTTTAAAATACGGCATAAAAGATCGCGATATGATGTGGATCCACAGCCCACAAGGCACGAAGATCAAAGTAAGATGCTACCACAGCTATATGGTAACTCCAGATAGAATTTGTATGCCTTACAACTTCGCTGGCGTTATGCAAGGTGTTGATCTCTCAGCTCGCTACCCAGAGGGCACTAAGCCTTATGTTATCGGCGAGAGCTTTAACACAGTTACAAACTACGGATTTGACCCTGTTACTCAAATTTCAGAATTTAACGCAGGTCTTTGCCGCATAGAAAAAGCTGAAGAGAACACCTTTAAAACATCGTTTTATCACGAGTATGGCGAGAGAGACGCCCTAGGTAAAGAGTAAGGAGAGAAAAATGGCAAGAATGAAATTTTTTGTAGATACTAATAGATGTATCAGCTGCTTTGGATGTCAAGTCGCCTGCTCTTCTGCTCACGAGCTTCCAGTTGGAATTTATAGAAGAAAGGTTATCACGCTTCACGATGGTATCGAGGGCAAAGAGGTATCAACCACTATCGCATGCCAGCACTGCACCGACGCGCCTTGTGAGCAAGTTTGTCCGGTTGATTGCTTCTACATTAGAGCTGATGGCATCGTGCTTCACGATAAAAACAAGTGCATAGGCTGTGGATACTGCTTATATGCTTGTCCATTTGGTGCGCCACAGTTCCCTAGAGACGGGGCATTTGGCGTAAAAGGCGTAATGGATAAATGCACCATGTGTGCAGGCGGTCCAGAGCCAACTAACTCACACGAGGAGAGAGAGCTTTACGGTCAAAACAGAATGGCTGAGGGCAAAGTGCCTATGTGTGCGGCTATCTGTTCTACAAACGCACTTTTAGTTGGCGACGCTGCTGAGGTTTCAAATGTATATCGCAAACGCGTTATGCTAAGAAATACAGGACTAAACGTATAACACTAAGGAGGGCGCTTGCTC
>CABPVN010000001.1:244959-266553 GCA_902460825.1 Campylobacter concisus | reverse complement strand
TATCATGCTCCTGCCTATCTGGCTTGTAGCAAAAAATGACGACTACACACAAGTCGCAGCTCAGATAAAAGAGTCATTACAAAAAGTAATAACAGAGTATAGAGCTGGCAACGTCGAGCAAGCAGTTAGCGATACTCAAAATGCTTATTTTGGTCTGTTTGAAGATGTCGAAGCTGGCATCAGAATAAATTTAGGTCAGAAAAAAGCTTACTCTATGGAGAAGCAGTTTGGCGAGATCAGAAAGGCGATAAAAGCTGGCGAAGCACCAGATGATGTGCAAAAAAGAATAGATCAGATAAATAGCGAAATCGCTGAAGTTTTGCCAGTTATTTTAAATGGTCATAAGCTTGTTGGTGAGTACTCAGACAGCCCAGCACAAGCTGCTACAAGTGGCTATGACACTTCTAAATTTATCCCTGAGTGGAAGGTAGCATTTGAAAATTTATCAGCTACTTTGGATAAAGCCATAGCAAGCTACGAGAGCGATAAACAAGATGATGCTAAAAATTCTATCCAAGATGCTAAATTTAATGATTATAGAAACACTCAACTTGAAATCGCCGTTCGCCAATATATAGAAAATGGCAAAAGTATAGATGCTGACATCCAAAGAAAGATGGGTGAAGCGATCAGTGGCATCACAAATGGCATAAGCAAAGATGACTTTAAAGTAAAGCTAGAAGAGATCAAAAAGCTAGCTTATGATGCCGTTGCAAAACTTCCAGCTGAAACAGTAAAACTAGCAAAAGTTGATATGAGTAGTGCAGCATCTAGCGATAGCAGCGAAGATAGTGGCACAGACTACACTCAAACTGTTAAAAACATAAATGAAAAAATTCAAGCAGCCATCGCGCTTTACAAAGGTGGCAATAGCGCTAAAGCTATGGGCGATATCCAAGACATCTACTTTGATGAGTTTGAAGGTAGCGGCATGGAGAACAAAGTAGGTGCAATAGATGTAAATTTAAAAACAGCTATCGAAGCTACATTTGGTAACCTTGTAGCCCTTATGAAATCAGGTGCAGACGAAAAAACACTTGAAGAGAGTGCAAGCAAGATGTCATCTCAGCTAGCAGCCGCACTTGAGAAAACTAGCGGTTCAAGCTCACCTTGGACACTATTTATCTGGGCACTAACTATCATCTTAAGAGAGGGTTTTGAAGCTCTTATCATCGTTGCAGCCGTCGTTGCATATCTTGTAAAAACTGGCAATGCAAAATCTATGGGCAAAGTCGTATATAGCTCAGTTGGCGTAGCTGTCATCTTAAGCTTTGTCATGGCTTGGATAATGAACGTCATCTTTGGCGAGGCAGCAGGTCAAAAAAGAGAGCTTATGGAAGGCATCACGATGCTTGTTGCAGTGGGACTTCTATTTTATGTTGGCTTCTGGCTTCTTTCAAATGCTGGTGCTAAAAAATGGAACGACTACATCAAATCTCACTTATCTGAGTCTATCTCAAGTGGCTCAAGCACGATGCTTTGGTGGACTGTATTTTTAGCGGTATTTAGAGAGGGCGCTGAGACAGTGCTATTTTATCAAGCGCTTATCTTTGACGCAAAAGACTCAGCTGGCTACTCAATGATCGCAGCTGGCTTTATCGTAGGTCTTATCGTCCTTTTAATAGTCTATTTCTTATTTAAAATTTTCGCTATTAAAATTCCTATTAAGCCATTTTTTATATTTACATCAGCTATCATCTTTTACATGTCGATCGTCTTTGTTGGCAAGGGCGTTGGCGAGCTAGTTGAGGGCAAAATTTTCATCCCAACTATCATAAAAGGACTAAATTTCCCTGACTGGATGAGAGACTGGCTAGGACTTATGCCATATTACGAGAGTTTAATACCTCAAATCATTATGGTGCTTGCCCTAATTATAGGCATCGTTATCATGAAATCAAAACAAAATAAAAACTAATCTTATTTAAAGGAGAGGAAATGAATAAAATTCTTAGTTCAGCTCTAGCACTTAGTCTAGCAGCTGGTTTTGCACTTGCTGGAGAGCACCCAATCGGCGAGCCTGTAGAGGCTAATGGCATGGAGATAGCTGCAGTTTATCTTGAGCCAATCGACATGGAGCCAAAAGGCGTTGATCTAGCTCCAAGCTTAGCTGATCTTCACCTAGAAGCTGACATCCACGCTGTAAAAGGCAACAAAAACGGCTTTGGCGAAGGCGAGTGGATCCCATACCTAAAGATCAACTATGAGCTAAAAAACCTTGATAATGGTAAAACTAAAAAAGGTACATTTATGCCAATGGTTGCAAGCGATGGCCCACACTACGGCGCTAACGTAAAAATGGATACAGGTGTTGGTAACTATGAGCTTAAATTTCACATCGACAATCCAGAAAAACAAGGCTTTGGTCGCCACGCTGATAAAGAGACTGGTGTTGGTAAATGGTTTGAGCCTTTCACAACAACTTATAAATTTCAATGGACAGGTGGTCCTGTTAAATAATCGCTTTGGGGCGTTCTCGCCCCTTTTTAAAAATTCTCATAGGGTTTAGTTATGTCAATTTACTTCTATCAGGTCTTTTTAGCCCTCCTTGGATTTACGCTTTTTGCTGCCTTAAATAACAATGGCAAAAGTTTAAAAACGATCTTTTTACCGTCATTTCTTGGCGTTGTTGCTGGTGTGCTTATCTTTAAAGCTGCTCGTCATGCGCTTGTTGATGACCAGTTTAAAATTTTCATAGATTCTGTGACACTGGTTTTTCTACTCATTAGCATTTTATGGATATTTTTCGAGCTTAAGATAGCAAAAATCGTAACATTTTTTATTTTAGGCATCGGCTTTGGCTTTGGTTATAGCTCAAGTAGCGCATTGTTCCCACTATTTGGCGGCGAGCTGCTTGACACGCTTTCAGTCATTAGCTTCTTTTTGATGATCTTTGCGATGATTTTGATGCTGTTTTTATTTTTCTTCATTTCAAATTTAAAAGCTAACATCCCATCATCAGTAGCTAAAATTTTAGCTCTTATCACATTAGTCTTTTTACTAGTTGATAGAAGCTCACAAACTGCACTCGAGCTTTTACGTGCAGGCGCTTTAAAGATAAGTAGCGAGCTAAATTCTCAAATTTTATCTATCAGCGCAAAAGGCATCTATGTCACAGAATTTAGTGCCTATTTTTATATAGTAGTGATCCTACTTTTATGCATCATCGCACTTTGCTTTATGCCAAAAAGTATCGATAAGAGCACGTTTGGCTCTATCAAATACCGCTTTACAAAAGCCATTAGAGAAAATGTCTTTGACAATGCAAAATTTGCATTTTGCAGCGTTTTAATAGCGCTTGGCTTCTCGCTTTATTTTGATCTTTACGCATCTCGCCCACCTCAAATTTCAGAGCCACTCTTGGTTGAGCCAGTGGGAGATAAATTTATATTTGATGTTGATATGTTAAAAGATAACGAACTTCACAGATTTGCCTACATCACAGATGAGGGCAAACAGATAAGATTTTTCTTGCTAAACCGCTTTAGCGACCGCCCATCTCCTGTCATCGTCTTTGACTCGTGCATGATTTGCGGCGATATGGGCTACATAAAAAAAGGTAATGATCTTATTTGTATCTCTTGTAATGTTAGAATTTTCTTACCGTCAGTTGGCAAAGAGGGTGGTTGTAACCCGATCCCTATGGCATTTACCTTTGATGGTAAAAATATCATAGTTGATTACAAAACGATCGTCGCAGGGGCAAACTACTTTAGCAAGGTCGTCGAAAAGATGGTGCTTGACCCAGTTAGTCGCAAAAAGGTGAGCAATCTTGATTCAAGATCATATTTATACTATGGACGCACATATTTCTTTGAGAGCAACGAAACTCAGGCGAAATTTGAAGCAAATCCAGAAAAATATGTAGAAACAAATGGAACGTTAAAATGAAAAATATGCAACTAAGAATGATAAAAAGCTCGATCACTGGCTCAAAGGTGCAAAAGACGATGGCGTTTATCACCATCTTGCTAGCTGCTCTTTTGATAGCTTGCATGCTAAATATCACGCTAAAAATCGGCGATCAAGTGGCAAGCGAGCTTAGAGGATATGGCTCAAATATCGTCGTTTTACCACGCGGTGAGAGCCTAAGCATCGAGATCGAGGGTAAAAATTTCACCCCACTAAAATCACAAAATTTACTCCCAGAGGCTGATATCTACAAGATAAAAGAGATCTTTTGGAGAAATAACATCGTTGCTTTTGCTCCGTTTTTAGAGACAAAGGTAAAAGACGCTAAGGGCGATGAGTTTAGCTTTGAGGGGACATATTTCGATAAAAATATCGGACTAAAAGATGAGCCAGAATTTAGCACAGGCGTTAAGAGCTTGTATGGATTTTGGGGTGTTGAGGGCGCTTGGCCAAAAGATGAGAGCATGGATGAAATTTTAGTAGGAGATGAGCTTGCAAAGGCTAAAAATTTAAAAGTTGGCGACAAGCTTAGCCTTGTAGGCAAAAACGGCACAAAAGAGGTTAGCGTGGTTGGCATCTTAAAAGGGGCAAGCGACGAGGCACATAAGCTAATAGGCTCGCTCAAACTTGCTGGCGATCTCTCAGGACACGCTGGCTCATACACAAAAGCTGAGGTCTCAGCCATGACGATCCCAGAAAATGACCTATCGCTAAAAGCAAGAAGAAATTTAGACAACCTTGATAGTGCAGAATACGACAAATGGTACTGCTCGGCCTACGCTGGCTCGATCGCATTTCAGATAGAAGAAAATTTACCAAACGTTAGCGCAAAAGCAAGCCTTCAAGTAAGTGACGCTGAGAGTAACATCGTAAAGAAAATTCAAAGCCTAATGGGTATCGTTAGTATCATCGCCCTTGTGGTCTCAGCTATTGGCATAACGTCGCTAATGACAAGTGAAATTTACCGCCGTAAAAAAGAGATCGGCCTTTTAAAAGCCATAGGCGCAAGCAACTTTGAAATTTACGCCCTTTTTGCTAGCGAGAGCCTTGTGGTTGCCTTTTTTGCTGGTATCACGGGAGCATTTTTAGGATACGCACTAAGCTACGTGATGTCTTACATCATCTTTTCTCACGGCATCGGTATAGCGTGGATCGTGCTGCCAATAAGCGTGGCATTTGCCTTGCTCATCTCAGTCGTTGGCTCGCTAATGCCAATGAGAAACGTCATAAATTTACTACCTGCGGAGGTGCTATATGACCGCAAATAGCAAATTCTTTTACAACCTGATCTACAAAAGTCTAAAAAATGGCTCATCAAGGGTTATGGTTATCGTGATCTCGATCTTGCTTGGAGCGTGCGTGTGTGCGGCATTTGTCAATGTCTATCTAGATATCGACTCAAAGGTCTCACGCGAGCTAAAAACTTATGGTGCAAATATGATCTTTGCTCCAAAAGATATGGCGACAAGTGATGATATGAGCGAAAAAACCTATAACGAAATGATCGCTAAAGTGCCAAGAGATAAGCTTCTTGGCGAGAGCGGTTATCTCTTTGCTCAGGCAAACATCGGTCCGACAAATGCCATCGTCATGGGGACAAAATTTAGCAATCTAAAAAAGGTTAAGCCGTTTTTAGATGTTAGAGATGGAACTATGATAAATGTTGATTTTGACGATAAAAACGTGCTAATAGGCGTCGATCTTGCTCGTCAAGCTGGCTTTAAAGCAGGCGATGATATAGAAATTCGTGCCATTGGCTCAAATGAGAGCATAAATGTAAAGATAAAAGGCGTAGTGGCAAGTGGCGACAAAGAGGACGCCCTTTTGATCACGTCACTATCTTTGGCTCAGAAAATTTCAAACAAAGTTGGCAAGATAAACTACGCTGAAGCTGTTGTGCTTGGAAATTTTGACGAGATAACATCGCTTGCAAAGACTATAAGCAACGATGAAATAGTCGCAAAACCAGTGGCAAAAGTCTCAAAGTCTGAGGGCTATATCTTAGAAAAGATCAAACTTTTAATGGCGCTTGTCAGCCTTGTCATCTTGCTCATTACTTCAATGTGCGTAAATACAACGCTTAGTGCTATCTTGCTCTCTCGATCACGTGAGATCGCACTTCTTAGAGCCATAGGCGCAAGCAAAAAAGACGTGCTAAGGCTATTTGGCTTTGAAACATTTGTGACAGCGCTCATCTCAGCGTTAGTTGGAGCGTTTTTAGGTTATCTACTAGCTCAAATTTTAGGTTATGCGATATTTGATTCTAGTATTGATTTTAGAATTCTAAGCATCCCAGTAGCTGTGGTCATATCACTTCTTTTTGCAGCGATCGCAGCGTTTTACCCGATTAAACGGGCACTTAATAACAAAATGGCAGATACACTAAGAGGAGAATGATATGCAAAATGCACTAGAACTTAAAAATATTTGTAAAATTTTTGGCGATGTAAAAGCACTTGATGATATAAGTTTTGAGGTTAAAAAGGGAGAGTGGGTCAGCGTCATGGGACCAAGTGGTAGTGGTAAGAGTACGCTTGTAAATATCCTTTCTCTAATGGATACTCCAAGTAGTGGCGTATATATGCTTGGTGGCGATGATGCTAGCAACCTAAATGCCGATGATACACTTAAATTTAGACGTGAAAAGATCGGACTTGTCTTTCAGCAGTTTCACCTAGTGCCATATCTTAGCGCGCTTGAAAACGTGATGATAGCGCAGTATTATCACAGCTCGGTTGATGAAGAGGATGCTAAAAAGGCACTTGAGGCAGTTGGCCTCTCTCACAGGCTAACGCACAGACCAAGTCAGCTAAGTGGCGGCGAGCAACAACGCCTTTGTATAGCACGCTCGCTCATAAACGACCCTGAAATTTTAATAGCAGATGAGCCAACTGGTAACCTTGACGAGGCAAATGAGAGGATCATACTTGATCTATTTTGTAAGCTAAGAAAAGATGGCAAGACGATACTTTTAGTTACTCACAACCCAGATCTAGGCGAGTATGGCGATAAGATCGTCTATCTAAGACACGGCAAACTAGAGAAGATCCGCACTATCGAAAATCCAAAGGTGCCAAATGCGATATAAAATTTTACTTTTATGTCTAGTCTCAGCCCTTATTTTGGGCTGCGTCAAGCAGTATGAGAAGCACCACATCACTCTAAATGACTCAAGTGGCATCGATACGCAGTTTTTCCCTACCGAAAAGCGCCTAAAGATCGGTGATAAGCCATATATGCTCTTTTTCTTTGGCACGGACTGCGGCGTGTGCAAGGCTGCGATCCCTGATCTAAACGCACTTGAAAAAGAGTATGGCAAAGAGGTTCAGTTCATTGGCATTTTAGGGCCTAGCAAGGGCTTTGATAAGGATATCGAAATCTTAAAAGAGCACAACATCACCTTTAAAACCACAAGCGACAAGGTCTCAGTGGATTATTTCAGCAAGGCAGTTGGTGGCGTTATGGGCGTGCCAGTTATCTATTTTTTTGATAAAGATGGTAAGATGCGATCAAAATTTATCGGTCTTACACCAAAAAGTGTGCTTGAAGGTGCTATAAGATCGCTCTTATAGGAGTGAAGATGAGAAATTTCTTTTTATTTGTTCTGGCGGTGTTTTTTGTCGGATGTGCTAGCAGCACGCCAAATATCTCGGTAAAAACGAGCGATCCGATCTTTTTTACGCTTGGTGAAGCAAACAAAAGCGTCTATGTAAATTTTAAAAATAGCGCGACTGGACAAGATGTAAATGCTGAAATTTTAAGCGAATTTGCAAAGGCTGGCTTTAGAAATGAGCCAAATATCAAAAATGCCGACTTCATCATCCTTGGCGACGTGCAAAGCTTTTCTAGGACAACTAAAAGAGATCCTAGATTTTCAATGGGAATGGGATATGGCTTTGGCAGACCAAGTTTTGGCTTTGGCTACTCGATGTTTTTCCCATTTGACTATGATGACGATGATGACTTTAGCACAAACAGCTATGCTTACTACATGCAAGTAAGCGTGCTAGTACGCCCAAAAGATGGTGGTGAAAAAGCGACAAACATCTCGCTCATGCAAGCTGGCAATGTCTATTCGCCAAGCTATATCTGGCCATTTTTCAAAGAGCGCCTAGCAAAACAGATCGTTAGCTTTTTTTATAACGTCTCACAAAGGTAGAGAAATTTAGCAAAATTTAAAAGGAGTTAAGATGCTAGTTGATGGAAGCTACGAAATTTTATCTTGTGATGATGTGGAGCTTGGCATAAAAAGAAGCTCTGCTTTATCTTTTTATGCCTGTTATGACGATGTTAAAGAGACAAAAGCTCTTTTAGTTATCATTCCTGGTCTTGGAGCAGACTCTGACTCTGGATATAGAGCTAATCTCATGCGAACCATGGCAGAGAACTATGATGTGGCGTGTATCAGTGTGGATTATCACTGTATAGGCAACCGCCCACAGCTTGGGGCTCAATGTTTGTTAGATGATTTGGACCGTGCGATATTAATAGATGAGTTAGCCAAAATTGGTATAACATTACCAATAGACATAAAGGCGGTTGATAGTTATAAAAAAACATGTTTTTTATTTGAAAGTCTTAGTGAGGAGATTACTCTTAGAAAAAAGGCAAATATTTTGCCTGTAAGTTATAAGCTAAATTTGAGTTGTACAATGTATCCAACAAAAGATGAATACCAAAATTTTGGCATTATGCAAGCTACTGATATATTAAATGCTATTCTTTATACTAAGCATAATTTATGCGCTGGAAAATTTAGTCAAATTCCTGTTATTTTGGTAGGAAGTTCACATGGTGGCTATCTTGCAAATTTATCAGCTAAAATTGCTCCGTGGTTAGTAGATGCTGTGATAGATAATAGCTCCTATGCTATATTTTTATGGCGTCTTATTGGCTTTGGAAAAGAGATTGATTTTACTAAATTTTTTTGTTGTGCGACTGATGACTTTTATCAAGATATTTGCCTCTATCTTTTTGATAAAACCTATTGGACACTAGATAAGACTTCACTATATTATTTTAATGAATCTAGAGAAGAGATAAGAAATATCTTAAATCCGAAACATTTAAAGGTACAGAGTAAATTTAAAAAGACGTTTTATATTGGATATCATTGTGTGAATGATGATATAGCCCCCGCAAAGGATAAAACCGAGCTTTATGAGGCTCTTAAAAAGCTAAAATTTGACGCGACGCTTCATATGATAAAAGATGAGAGCGAGGTTGATGGTAAATTCATAAAGTCTCTAACTCACGGCATGGGGATGTCTTATAAACTGCTTTTGCAAAGAGAGCTTCCTGGCGTTATGAAGAAAATTTTGTCTAAAAAAGATAAAAAAGATGAGATCAATGAAAAATACATAGAGTATAAGTGTGGTGATTTGCTTTATAAATTTAGTGAAGTATCAGATCAGATAAGGCTTGAAGTTACAGATATTTAAATTTTAGAGCTATTTTATCTAAATCTAGGCTTTTAAAGACCTAGCTTTAAATTTTCTAATTATCTATCATAAAATCATAAAATTCGTTGTTATATCCTACGTTTCCTACTTTGCTGTATTGTATAAGAGCTGCTTTTATGTTATCGATTTGCTGATACATAAAGCCAAGGGCAGCTCTGTTTTCAACAGCACTTGGATCATTTAGCTTTGTTAGCTCCAAAAGTGCGATAGCATTTGTTATTTTGTTCGCTCCAGTGGCTGCTACACTCGCTAAAAAGAGCGTCCCAGCGTCATTTATCTTAAACTCGTCTATGGCTTCATTATAAAGCTTATAGCTCTCATCAAAGTCGTTTGTAAAGATATCCACATAGGCTAGAGTTTGGATCAAATTTATATTTTTTGGAGCCTCTTTTAGCTGGGCTCTTAGCTTGTCACGCTCCCTTGTTAGCAGGCCTGAGATCTGAAGTAGCTTGATGTATTGCTTTTTGATGATGTCAGCGCCGTGATAGAAGGCATTTGAGTCGAGATTTTTATCGATGAAGTAAATTTGTATCGCTTTTGCATACTCTTTGACGTTTTGATCTTTGTTTTTAGAGATGAAATTTAAGATATTTGCGATGATGTCGTTTGGCAAGATTTTCATAAGCTCATCAGCCTTTTTTGACATTAGCTCGTCGTTGTTTGAGATTTTAGCGATGATGATATCAAAGGCTAAATTTAGCGTTGTAGGCTCTTTTGGCTCTTCAAGCCACCTTATCATCGCACTTTGGTTGCCGCTAACTAGGCTTAAAAGTGAGGCATATAAATTTACAGGTTTTAGGCTCTTGTCATTTTCTAAATTTTCACCAATCTCTTCAACTAGTTTTGGATTTAAATTTCTATTTATATCCATGCAGATAGCCCCAAAGATGCCAGAGAGGTGGTTATTTACATCCTGATGGTAGCTTGCTATAAAGTGCTTTGCTGCAAGGCTAAAATTTCCAAGCTGAGCGTAGCTAAGAGCTAGGTTGTACTGCAAGATCGAGTGGTTTGGATAGGCTTTGGCAAGCTCTTCAAAGTCCTTGTTTGCCTCTTTTAAGCGGTAGTTAAGTGCCTTTGCGATGGCTTCGCTAAGTTTGGCATTGACCTTTGAGGCGGCGGCACTTTGGCTAAGGTAGTCATTTGCTGCTGAGGTGTCATCTAAAAAGACGCTAACACCGCCTTTTCTTATCTGCTCGATGCTCTGTTTTGCATCAAAAACCTTGTAAGGTGCGAAGTAAAAGAGCGTCTCGTAGCGCCTTGTCCTATCAAAAAACATATCGTCGCTAAAGTGCGCCTGAGCTAGACTAACGTCAAAAAGATCTGGCTTTAGGATGGTCTTTATCTTGTAAATTTTACTTGGCAGTGAGGCATTGTAGTCATAAACGTCTTTGATAAATGCCGCCGCATCGCCATAATCAGCAGTCTTTAGATCGATTAACGCCTCAGTCATCTTGATAAGATCGATATTTGGCGTATTTTTAGAAGCCTTTGTTAGATGGTCCCTTGCCTTGTCGTATTTGCCAAGCCTTGCATAAAGCTGCGCTAGCGTAAAGTCAGCCTTAAACGCCTTTTGCCCTTCAAGCTTAGCTATGGCTCTCTCGTCATCTCCAAGAAGCGATAAAATTTTGGCACTCAAATAGGCATACTCACCCTTGTAGTCATCTGTGCTAGGGTGAGAGAGGGCTTGCAATGCCTCGTAGTAATTACCCTTGTAATAATTAACTAGTGCATAGTAGTAGCTGTAAAGTGGCGAGCTGTTTTCATACTGCAAAAAGGAGTCTGCAAGCCCTATGTAGTAGTTGAAATTTTTGGTGTTATTTAGCTCAAGCGAGCAAACAGCGGCGTTTATGGCGCTAACTGCGGTATTTTCTCGGTCAGTTATCGCTTTGTTAAACGAGATGATCGCCTCGTCACATTTTTCTTGTTTCATCTGCGAAACGCCGAGGTTGTAGTTTGAAAGTGACTGGTTATAAACAGCTATATTTTCATAAATTTTTAACGCTTCAAATTTATTGCCACGCTCATAAAGCTGGTTTGCCTTGTTTATCATCTCATCGATCTTTGAAGCGCCAAAATTTTGCGTTTGGTAGTTGTTTTCTATATTTTTTACGATAGCTGTAGTGTCTATCTCCTCTTTTTTATCTTTTTTTAGCAAAACAATTAGCAAAACAGCGATCAAGATGACAAGCACCAAAGCAGCCGCGCCGATGATGATAAAGAGCTTTTTCTTGCTCTTTTTTACAGGTATTGGCTCTGGGATGCTCTCATCTTGCAACACGCCATCATTTGCGATGCTCTCAAGCGAGACGATCTCTTCAGGTGCCTCGGCTTTTGCCTCTTCAGGCGCTTGCTCTGCTTGCTCGCCAGGTGGTTTTAGAACTACAACCTCGTCATCAGCCACTACATATACCTTTTAAGAACTTCTGGAATTTCGATAGTGCCATCAGCTTTTTGGTAGTTTTCCATTATCGCTATTAGCGTCCTACCAACTGCCAAGCTTGAGCCATTTAGCGTGTTTGCAAGTGTATTTTTCTTGCCATCTTTAAAGCGAATTTTGGCTCTTCTTGCTTGAAAATCACGAGTATTAGAGATAGAGCTTATCTCGCGGTATTTGCCTTGACCTGGTAGCCAAACCTCAAGATCTATCGTCTTTGCCGCACTAAAGCCTAGATCGCCGCTGCAAAGAAGCATGTGGCGGTGAGGCAGCCCAAGGCTAGTTAGCAAGTCACTCGCGCAAGATATCATCTCAGCAAGCACGCCCTCGCTTTGATCAGGCTTTGTGATGCTTACAAGCTCAACCTTTTCAAACTGGTGCTGGCGGATCATACCTCTAGTGTCGCGTCCTGCTGAGCCTGCCTCTTGGCGGAAGCATGCTGAGTAGCAAGTCATCTTTATAGGTAACTGCTCGGCCTCAATGATCGTGTCATTGTATAAATTTGTCACAGGCACTTCGCTAGTTGGGATGAGATAAAGGTCCTCGTCGCGCACCTTGTAAAGATCCTCTTCAAATTTAGGCAGCTGACCGGTGCCAAAAAGTGTGTTTGAGCTTACTAGATAAGGGACATTTACAAGCTCAAAGCCGCGCGCGCTATTAAAGTCGATCATGTAATTAACAAGCGCTCTACTAAGTCTTGCTCCCATGCCACGAAGCACGGTAAAGCGCGATCCTGAGAGCTTTGCGCCCCTTTCAAAGTCAAGCCAGCCAAGGCTCTCGCCTAGCTCCCAGTGCTCCTTTGGCGTAAAGTCAAATTTAGTTGGCTCTAGCACCGTTTTTATGCAGACATTATCGTCCTCGTCCTTGCCAAATGGCACGTCATCGTCGGTGATATTTGGCACGCTAAATGAAATTTGCTCAAGCTTTTCTTCATATTGTTTAACGATCTCATCAGCGTCAGCAAGGGCAGCTTTGTTTAAATTTAGCTCACTCTTAAGCTCGCTCACATCTTCGCCAGCTCTTGCTTTTACGCCAAGCTCCTTGCTCTTTGCGTTTTGGATCGCTTGGAAATTTTCAAGTGCTTTGCGCTTTTGCTTTAGCTCGTTAAAAGTGTGTAAAAGCTCGTCTAGCAAGCTAGCTTTAACGTTTTTGCCCTCTAGTTTTTTTACGAATTCATCGTAGTTTGTCTCAAGTAGTTTTAAATTTATCATTATCCTCTCCTTATCCTATCCTTAAACCATAAACATAACTTTTGCAAGCAAAACTATCGCCACCGCAAGCGTAAGTGCGATAGGGTGGATGTTGCCAAGTGGGCTAGGGCGCTTAAATATAAATTTGCAGCTTAAATTTACTATCACCGCAGCCACGATCACCATCGCTAAGCAAAATTTGATCATAAAAGCGATCTGTAAATTTGTCTCAAAGTAGCCTCCAGCCTTGCTGCCGACTAAGCTACTCATCATCATGCCACCAGTTAAAACTAAAAGTAGCAGACAAATAGGCATGATCCTAACAGCTACCGAGCCGATGGCTTGCTTTGCCTTTTGCGCAAGCTCTGGTGGCAGCTTTTTGCTCGCCGCTCTTAATATGATCACATCAAAAAATAGATAACCAACAAAAATGATCGCACAAAAAAGGTGAATTATCTGCGCGTATGGGTATAAATTTTGCATTTTTTTCCTTATCTATAAATTCCAACTGCTTCACGCACTTTTTCTATCGTCGTGTGAGCTATATTTTCGGCCTTTTTGGCACCCGCTTCTAAAATTCCAGCCACCTCGTCAGGGTTGTTTTGATAGTATTCAAATTTCTCTCTTGCATCTTTGAAATAGTCCCAAACAAGCTCGTTTAGATAGGCTTTAAAGTGCCCGTGACCTTCTCCTCCACGCTCATATCTAGCTTGCAAGTCGCGCTGTCCGCTCTCATCTAAGAAAAGCTTTGCGATATTATAGACATTGCAGTTTTGCCACTGCTTTGGCTCTTCAAGTGGCGTGCCATCAGTCACGATGCTTGAAATTTGCTTTTTAAGCGTCTTGGCGTCTGCGAAGATATCGATCGTGTTGCCGTAGCTTTTGCTCATCTTTTCGCCATTTGTGCCAGGCACGGTAGCGACGTTTTCATCGATCTTTGCCTCAGGCAGAGTAAAAATATCGCCATGTTCGTTGTTAAATTTGATCGCGATATCACGCGCGATCTCTACGTGCTGGATCTGGTCCTTGCCCACAGGCACGACCTGCGCGTTATAAAGTAAGATATCAGCCGCCATCAAAACTGGATAGCTAAAGAGTCCGTGGTGCGAGCTAATGCCTTTTGCGACCTTGTCTTTGTAGCTGTGCGCGCGCTCAAGTAGGCCCATAGGCGTATGCTGGCTTAGCACCCAGTAAAGCTCAAGCACGTCTTTAACGTCGCTTTGCACCCAGAAAATGCTCTTGTTTGGGTCGATCCCAAGTGCCAAAAATGCGCACGCAGCGTCAAAGGTGTTTTGCTTTAGCGCTTTGCCGTCGCTAAGGCTGGTCATCGCATGGTAGTTTGCTATAAACATAAACATCTCGTTTTTTTCTTGCATATCAACCATCTGCTTTATCGAGGCAAAATAGTTGCCAAGGTGTAGTTTGCCGGAGGGTTGGAGGCCGGTTAATACTCTCATCTTATCCTTTCAAATTTCAGCTTTTTCTCGTGAGTGCTTTTGATAGAGTTTTGAAATTTTAAGCTTTCGGCAGACTAAGTGTCTAGCCTCGGCTTAAAATTTCTACACAACTATCAAAATCATCTCACGATACTTCGCCAAAGCTTTTAAATTTTAACATCAGGGTAGATATTTTTATCTAGTCTAATCTTAAAATTTAGCTTGCTAGCCCTCACTTAAAAACAAAATTTCGCCTCGCCTAAACAAAAAATTCTTCGCCAAAATGTTTAAATTTTAACATCACGTTAGACTTTATGTGTCTAGCTTGATCTTAAAATTTAGCTTGGCATTATGTGTCTAGCCTCGGCTTAAAATTTCTACACAACTCTCGTCGCTTCAGTGTTGCAAACAAGTAAAGCAAATTTATCTCAAAATTTCGCCAAAATTTCTCACTATAAAACGTTAAATTTGACTCAAACATCACAAATTCCAACACCACGCCAGATAGCCATCTAGCCTGATCTTGAAATTTATCGTTGCAAGCAGCCCTCGCCACTTTGCAACTAAACTTTTAAAAGTATCCTTATCTCTTTTACGATCTGCTTTGGAGTTTTGCCCTCCACTTCGACGATATAATCAGCCTTTTTCTCATAAAGCTTTTCTCGCTCCAGATGAAGTGCTTCAGCCTTTTTTAGATCGCTTAAAAGTGGGCGTTTAGCGATCTTTTTCTCGCTATTTTTGCTATTTTTTAGCCTCTGCATGATCGCATCAAAGCTTGCTTTTAGATAGATCACGGTGCCTATTTTGTTTAAATTTTTAACCTTTGCAAAGCCCCCACCTGTCGAGATGATCGCATTTTTGACATTTGTGGCTAGAAATTTGGCTAGATCTTTTTCAAGCTGCCTAAAATGATCTTCGCCAAATTCATCAAAGATAGCTTTTATCTTCATGTTTTGTGAGCTCTCTAGCAAGTCGTCGCAGTCTAGGTTCATCGTCTTTAGCGCCTTGCTTAGCGCCCTTGCGGTTGTGCCCTTGCCAACGCCCATAAACCCTATCAAAACGATATTATTGTTCTTTGTCTTCATCACTCTCTCCACGTTTTTTAGGGATCAGTACGATAGGTACGCCAGCTAGGCTAAAGCTCTCTCTAAGCTTGTTTGTCAGGTAGCGTTTGTAGCTAAAGTGCAGGCATTTTGGGCGGTTCATTATGAGCGCTATCATGATAGGTGCTGTCTTAAACTGCACTGCGTAGTAAATTTTCACGACCCTGCCTTTGTCGCGTGGCAGTGGATGCGCTTTGGTCGCTTCGCTGATCACTTCATTTAGCTTTGATGTTTGAATTTTTTGGGTGTAGTTTTTGTAAATTTCAACTATGAGTGGGTAAATTTTATGCACTCTTTTGCCACCAAGTGCCGAAACACTGATGATCGGCGCGTATGAGAGAAATTTAAACCTATCTTTTATCTCCTTGCAAAGCTCGTCAAATTCTTCGCTACTTTTGTCCCATTTGTTTAGCACGATGATGACGCCAAGCTCAAATTTCGAGGCGATGCCAGCGATACGCTCATCAAGTTCAGTTAGTGGCTCAGAGCTATCAAGCACAAGTAGCGCCACGTCTGTCTCTTCTAAAATTTTCTCAGTTCTATTTAGCGCGTATCTCTCGATGCCCTCGATCTTGCCACGCTTTCTGATACCAGCAGTATCGACAAATTCAAAAACTCTGCCATCATGCTCGTAAATTTCATTGACTGGGTCGATCGTAGTGCCTGCTACGTCGCTAACGACGGCACGGCTCTCTTTTACAAGGGCGTTTAGAAGTGAGCTTTTGCCGACATTTACGCGACCTATGATGCCAACTCTTATGTTTTTGCTCTCATAGTCTATCTCGTCGCTTAGCTCGCCCTCGTCGTTGTAGTTTTCTAAAAAATCATCAAAATCATCGCTCGTATCGGCCTTTATCTGCACTTTCGCTTCTAAGTGCTTTGCTAGCCAGATGCTAAGCTCATCGACGCCGGTGTTGTGGCTTACTGAAATGCCAAATGAGTTTTTTGCGCCAAAACTTACAAATTCCCACTCTCTTTGCTCATCTTTTTTGCTGTCGATTTTGTTGATGACTAGAGCGATTGGTAAATTTAGCTTGCTAAGCTCGTAAAAAATGGCTCTATCCTCGTCATCTGGCATTATTTTGCCATCGACCATGTAGAGGATAACGTCTGAGTTTTTAGCCTCTGCCAAGGTCTTTGCTTTTACGTTTTTAAAAAGCTCGCTGCTATCATCAAGCCCGCCGCTGTCGATTAATATACACTCTTTGCCCTCAACTTCGATCTTAGCTTTGTTTGTATCTCTTGTAGTGCCGCTAACGTCGCTTGTTATGGCGATGCGTCTTCTTGCTAAGCGGTTAAAAAGTGAGCTTTTGCCGACATTTGGCTTGCCTACTAATATTACTTTTTGCAAATTTTGTCCTTTTTATGATGGCTGATTATACAAATTTTTCTCTTATATAAAGTATAAAATTATGCTTAAAAGTGCCGAAATAAAAGAAAAAATCAACCAAAATTTAAGCCATTTTTTATTAAAATGAGTGCTTTAAATTTAGAGGTTTTGCGATGTTAAAAAGATTTTATATTTCACATCTTGGCATTTTTTACATGCTCTTTGCTTGCTTTATGTTTGCCGTGACTGGCGCATTTGCAAAGTATCTGAGCAAAGATATGCCTTCTATCGAAGTTGTTTTTTTTAGAAATTTGATCGGACTTTTCATCGTCATCTACGCCATCTATAAATTTCCATTTAAACAAACTGGCGGGCACTTTTTCTTGCTGATGTTTCGCGGTTTTGTGGGCACGGTGGCGCTTTTTGCCTTTTTTTATAACGTCGCGCACGTAAATTTAGCCACGGCCTTTACCTTTCAAAAGACAAACCCGATATTTACAGCCATTCTCGCAGCTATCGTGTTTAAGGAGCGGCTAAGCTCGCTTGGCTGGTTTGCTGTCTTTTTGGGATTTGGCGGAATTTTGCTTGTTATCCAGCCAAATTTAGGTATCAATAAAACCGATATCATCGGTATTTGGAGCGGCCTTGGAGCGGCTATTGCCTACACGAGTGTCAAGGAGCTAAACAAGAGCTACGGCACAAACGTGATCGTGCTAAGCTTTATGCTTTGGGGCTCGTTTTTGCCGCTTATTTGCATGGGGATGGCTGAGTTTTTTACTTATGAGCCTCTGGATTTTTTATTTTCTAAATTTGCTATGCCAAGCTGGCACAATGTCGTTTTTATCTTGCTAATGGGGCTTAGTGGCTACTATTTTCAGGCGTTTATGACAAAGGCATTTGCGGTTGGCAAAAAGGCTGGCGTGATCGCTGCGGTTAGCTACGCTGACGTCATTTTTACGCTCATCATTGGCTATTTTATGGGCGATGCGTTGCCAAATCACTTGGCACTTTTAGGCATCTTGCTAGTTGTGGTGAGTGGAATTTTAGTTGTTAAAGAAAAATAAAGGAGAAAATATGATCTTAATCGCTGGACCTTGCGTGATAGAGAGCAAGGAGCTTGTTTTTGAAGTGGCAAAAAGGCTAGTTAAATTTAATGAAAATCCAAAGCTTGATTTTTATTTTAAGTCGAGCTTTGATAAGGCAAATCGCACGAGTATTAGCTCATTTCGTGGCCCTGGGCTAGAAAAGGGTTGTGAAATTTTAGCTGAGGTGAAAAAAGAATTTGGCTTTAAAATTTTAACCGATATCCACGAGAGCTATCAAGCTCAGCCAGTTGGCGAAGTGGCTGATGTGCTGCAGATCCCTGCGTTTTTGTGCCGTCAAACTGACCTGCTTGTAGCAGCTGCAAAGACAAAAGCGGTCGTAAATATCAAAAAAGGGCAGTTTTTAGCAGCTTCAGCTATGAAGCACTCTGTTAAAAAGGTGCTTGAAACAAGAGGCGTGAGCGGCGATGGATACGAGGTCGCAAAGGCAAATGGCGTCTGGCTAACGGAGCGAGGTAGCACCTTTGGATATGGAAATTTAGTCGTTGATATGAGAAATTTAGTGATGATGAGAGAATTTGCGCCAGTCATTTTTGACGCGACTCACAGCGTGCAGATGCCAAGCGCACTTGGCGAAAAAAGTGGCGGAGATGCTAGGTTTGTGCCATATCTTGCAAGAGCAGCAGCTAGCGTTGGGGTGGATGGATTTTTCTATGAGACGCACATAAACCCTTGCGAAGCGCTTTGCGACGGACCAAATATGTTAAATTTAGACGAGCTTGAAAAAGTCGTAAATGACACGCTAAAGATAGAGGAAATTTTAAATTTTTAAACTAAGGAGAGAGGGATGAAAAGGATTTTAGCGCTACTTTTAGGAGTGTTGTTTTTAGTAGGTTGTGGCTCATCTCAGCCAAAGGTGCCACTTGCTGGCAAGTATAAATTTGAGGGCATTAGCTACACTCATGTGCAGCGCCACGAACCGACAAAATTTCTCTACCAAAGTCCAAAAATGATCGAAAAAAAGTATAACAAACAAATTTTGGAGGCGCTTACAAAAGAAAATTTGCTCGATCCAAATTCTAGCGACGAGCTAAAGATAAAGATAGCTCACCGCAGAGAATTTATAGGCGAGGCGACCTTTGCTAAAAGCGACAGGATGGGCAATATCTACATTACTTACGAGGTAGAAGTCGTTAGAAATGGCGAAGTTTTGAGGCATTATAGCTCTAGCGAGCTAAGATTTAACCCTGGAGTCTTTGGAAATTTAAAGGGGCTAGTTGGACAAAATAACGATGATAGCTTTGAAAATAAGGCGATTAGCGCAAATGTAAAAGAGATCGTTGATACCATAAAAGGCATGAAGTAAATTTATGTCAAATAGAGGCTTTTTATGGATATTTCTTGGCTCGGTGGCTGAGTGTGGCTGGGCGTATGGGCTAAAGCACGCGTCAAATTTAAGTGAATTTTTGCTTACGACGCTACTTGTAAGCATAAGTTTTGTCTCGTTTATGAAAGCTTTAAAGTATCTGCCTGTAAGCATCTCTTATGCTGTATTTGTGGGCTTTGGAACGGTTTTTATCGTCATAGCTGAGATCGTTAGTGACTACGCAGCAAGCGGGGCTTTGCCAAATTTCATTAGACTGTTTTTCATAGCGACGCTCATTTTAGGCGTGCTTGGGCTAAAAGGCATAAAAGAATGATCCATTTTTTAGCGCTTTTACTAGCTGGATGTTGCGAGGTCTCTGGCGTCTTTTTTATCACGAAATTTTCAAAAAGCACAGGCGTAAAAAAATGGGCAAATTTCATCCTTTTGCTTGGAAATTTCGCCCTTTCTTTAACGCTACTTAGCTATGCGATGCAAACTATCGCTATGTCGGTAGCGTATGCGATCTGGACAGGCATCGGAGCGATCGGAGCAGTCGTGGTTGGCGTAGTTTTTGAAGGTGAGAAGATAAATTTTAAAAAAGCCCTGTTTTTATCGCTCATCATCTTTAGTGTCATCATGCTAAAGATAGTTTGACGAAGGGTCTATTTTTAAACAAGCTTTTGCTAAACTTGCATAAAAAATAAAGGAGAAAAGATGAAAATAATCGAGGGAAATTTGGCCCTAAAAGGCAACGAAAAGATAGCGATCATAAACGCAAGGTTTAACCACATCATCACAGACCGCCTGGTAGAGGGAGCAAAAGACGCATTTTTACGCCACGGCGGCGACGAGAAAAATTTAACTTTAGTGCTAGTCCCTGGGGCATTTGAGATACCTATGGCGCTTGAAAAGGTGCTTGCAAGCGGTAAATTTGACGCGGTTTGCTGTGTGGGAGCGGTGATAAGAGGCGCGACCCCACACTTTGACTACGTAAGCGCTGAGACCACCAAAGGCATCGCAAACGTAACGCTAAAATACGCAAAACCAGTCACATTTGGCGTGCTAACAGTAGATAACATCGAGCAAGCGATCGAGCGAGCTGGCAGCAAGGCTGGAAACAAGGGCTTTGAAGCGATGACAGGCGTTATAGAGATGCTAAATTTATACAAAAAGCTAGGAGAGTAAAATGGCAACGCGTCATCAAGTGAGACAAGCCATAGTTTCGCTACTTTACTCAAACGAGATAAACCCCGTAACTGCGGAGTTTGAAGAGGAATTTTTAGAAGAGAAAAAGATAAGAAATGAGCGCAAAAACGAGGCGCAACAGACCTTTAAAGAGGTGCTAGCAAACAAAGAAAAACTAGATGAAATTTTAAAGCCACACCTAAAAGATGGCGACTTTAGCAAGGTTGGCGCAACTGAGCTTGCCATTCTTAGACTTGGGCTTTATGAGATGAAATTTAGCCAAACTGATAAAGCCGTCATCATAAATGAGGCGATCGAGCTTGCAAAGGAGCTTGGAAGCGACCAGGCGCCAAAATTTATAAACGGCGTGCTAGATAAGATAAAGGGCGATCTATGAGGCTCTGCGTCGCTCTTGATATGGCGAGCAAGGATGAAAATTTAGCCCTCGTGCGTGAGCTAAAAGGGCTTGATCTTTGGCTGAAAGTGGGGCTTAGAAGCTATCTTAGAGACGGAGCTAAATTTATAGAGGAGCTAAAAGGGGCAGGGGAGTTTAAAATTTTCCTTGATCTAAAGCTCTATGACATCCCAAACACGATGGCGGACGCCGCTGAAGTCGTCTCAAAGATAGGCGTGGATATGATAAATTTGCATGCAAGCGCTGGCGTACGTGCGATGAAAACCGTTATGGAGCGTCTTAATGCGCTGCAAAATCGCCCTTTAGTGCTTGCTGTATCGGCACTTACTAGCTTTAATGAGAGCGAATTTGAAGCGGTTTATAACGATACGCTTTCGTGCTCGGTTAGGAAATTTAGCCAGATGAGCTTTGAAGCGGGGCTTGACGGCATGGTCTGCTCGGTCTTTGAAAGCAAGCTCATAAAAGACGTGACAAATCAAAATTTTATCACGCTTTGCCCTGGAGTTAGGCCTTTTGGCGAGAGTGCGGGCGATCAAAAGAGGGTTGCAAATTTAGTTAGCGCAAAGCAAGAGGGCAGCGACTTTATCGTCGTTGGCAGGCCGATTTATGAAAACGCAAACCCAAGAGAAATTTGCGAGAGAATTTTGGAGCAAATTTAAAATTTAAAGCGTACAAATTTTTTAACTCTGACCCTTTTATTATTTTTTTAAAAGGGTGC
>CABPVN010000001.1:210334-223350 GCA_902460825.1 Campylobacter concisus | reverse complement strand
TAAATTTATACTATTTTATTTAGATTTTTATAGACGAAAACCATCATCAACTACGATATTTTGTCCATTTACATATTTTGAAGAATCACTTAGTAGATACACTAAAGCTCCACAAATATCATTTGCATCAAGCATGCCTTTTACGCCACACCTTTTTTTATACTGGCTTAAAAACGGCTCAGGCTGTCCATCTAAAATCCCTCCAGGACTTATGGCATTCACGCGGATATTATCTTTTTTAAACATCTTTGCCATATATTTTGTCATACCAAGAAGGCCATGTTTTACAACTGTATATTCAACTGGAGAGTGCATATTTGTCCCCTCATATGTCTCAAAAGCAGGGGCTCCGATACCTTGAATGGATGAGATGTTTATGATATTACCATAACCTTGTTCCAAGAAGTACTTGATGAAATTTTGCGAGATATTAAAGTATCCACCAAGATGTAAATTTAAAAAAGCATTAAAATCATCCATATCGATCTCAAAAAATTTCTTACCGTAATTTTTACTTTTTGGATAGGCATTATTCACTAGTGCATCTATATGACCATACTTTGAACGCAAGAAATTTATAGCCTCATTGATAGAATTTGCATCACTGATATCAATTTGCAAGACCTCGATCCTTGCATCTTTTTGCGAGCTTGTAATCTCGTCTTTTAGCAAATTTGCTCTTTTTGTATCAACCTCTGCTATCACACCAACTCCATTTTGACTAGCAATCGCTCTTATGAAAGCACTTCCTATCCTGCCAGCCCCTCCAGTAACTACTATGACCTTATCTGTTAGCATTTTTTTCCTTCATTATAAACTCTACAAATTTAAAATCTAGCTCACAATCTATATCAATAGATCTATTTTCATCCATCACATAAAGTCCAGTTTTTGGTAAAAATAAAGTATCGTTATTTAATAAAACTTCGCGTTTCCAGATATAAATAGAAGCATTCATATCATAAGTCTTTGGTGCATCTTGACGGCGCAAAATAGCATTTGGTAAAGTTTTTGCAAGTGCTACGTGTCCATCTGGATAAATTTCAACTAGGTTAAAATATGGACTTCTTCTGCTTGGCATAGCGGTTATTAGGTTGTCATTATCATCACGCAAAAACTGCTCAAAAGAATTTGTTATGTCACTCACATCACGAAGCGGAGATGTAGCGTCAAGATCGATCTCATAGTTAAATTTACGTCCATAATGTTCCTCGCTTTTTAAAAAAGCATCTTTTATAACATCAAGCTTTCCTGCCGTATCACTAGCCATAGCAGCATCTCTTTTAAAAAAGACCTCCGCACCGTACTTTACAGCTGCTTCTGCTATCAGGTCACTATCTGTGCTAATAACTATATGCTCAAACAAATTTGATGCTATTGCCTGCTCTATAGTGTGGGCTATAAGTGGCTTACCACAAAGCTCGCGCACATTTTTACCTTTTACCCCTTTACTACCGCCTCTTGCGCATATCGTACATAAAACATTACTCATTGTTTTGCCTTTGAATTTGATCTATCGCGTCCATCACATCTAGCCCCTCATCAAAGCTACAAATATATTTTTGCTCACCCAAAACATCTTTATGCATAGCTAAAAACATCTCATTTCTTGCCAAATTTGGCATGTTATAAATTTGCTTACTACCATCTTGCCTAGTAAGTGTGCCTGCTATAAAGTCAAGCTCATATGTGGAGCCCTCGCACTCTACCCGCAAGATTCTATGCGTTATATGGCTTAGATAGTCGATACTTAAATTTGCTATGGCATCCATTTTAGTCCTACCAAAAACCACACATAAATCATCGCTTGTTATCTCTAAATTTGAAATTTTACCTTGATAGCTCGTTAGGCTTTCAAATTTACCACATAACCACATGGCGTAGTCTAGCTCATGGCTAAGATCTAGCAAGACACCGCCACCTTTTTCTTTGCTAGCACTATAGCACTTTCTATAGTCTCCACTTCGCCAACTTGGTAGATACTGACCGCAATTAGCATTTAGATATAAAATTTTCTCGTTTTTTAAAAACTCTTTTAGCTTTTGTAAGAGCGGATGAAATCTCAGTACATAACCTAGAAAAATTTTATTATTTTTGGGCGTGAATTTATATTTTTTTTCAAATAATGGCTTTTCACAAAGTATGATCTTGCCACTCACTCTTTCATCTATAAATTTCAAATTTTCTAGATGTAAAAATGTGGGAGTTGCTATGACGAAGTAGTCAAACTTGTCTAAATTTGAGACCTCTTCTAAGTTTTTATAGCACACTTTACCAGCCACATCCTGGCTAGTAACTAGGCAAATTTCATCTATCTGTACTAAAGTCTCTAAGACCTCGCAGTGTCTTTTTCCGATTGAACCGTAGCCTATAACAAGAGCTTTCATCTAAAATATCTCATTAAAATATCTTTGCATATTCTTCATTTGCCTTTTGATACTCTTCAAGACGTCCTATGTCTATCCAATACTCATGTATCGGAAAGGAGATTACATTTTTGTCTTGAGCTATCGCCTTTTCAAAGAGCGTAGGCATATCATAAAACTCATCTTGTGGGATAAGATCTAAAATTTCTGGCGAGAGCATATATATCCCAGCACTTACGAAAAATTTCTGCACCGGTTTTTCTGCGATAGCAGTTATTTTATTATCATTCATCTTTACTACGCCGTAAGGCACCTCGTAGTCGTACTCTCTGACGCACATTGTGGCTGTGGCTTTATGTAGCGTGTGGTAGTTAAAAATGTGCTCGAAATTTACATTTGTAAGAAGATCGCCGTTCATTACGAAAAATGGCTCACTCGGGCGCTCTTTTAGCAAGCTTAACGCCCCTGCTGTGCCCATCCTTTTTTGCTCTAAAACATAGTCTATATTTACGCCAAATTCTTTTCCGTCGCCGAAATAGTCTCTAATAATGCTTGCATTAAAATTTACGCACATCGTGATATTTACAAAGCCATACTCTGCAAATTTCTCGACTATCGTCTGAAGGATCGGCTTGTTTCCAACCTTTAGCATCGGCTTTGGCGTATCTTGCGTGAGTGGTCTAAGTCTAGTGCCAAGGCCTCCTACCATTAGGATAACTCTATTTGTCTTGCCAACTGGCTTAATAATATCTTCAATGTCTTCTATGCCCACAAGCTTGCCAAGCTCGTCAACCAATGGAATTTTATGAAGTTTTTTAGCAAGTGCTATCTTTAAAATAGACTCTTTCGTATCACCGACACTTGCTATACTTGGGCTCTTATGTACTACGAGGCTGACGCTACTATTTAGGTCTAGGCCGTTTAGCAAACCACGTCTGATATCACCGTCTGTTACCGTACCTACTAGAGCGTCGTTTTCATCAACAACGATAGCTATTTGAAGTCCTCCGTTGTTGATAGTCTGCAAGGCATCTTTAATGGTTGAATTTATACTTAGTTTTATATCGTTTACTATTCTCATTTTATACCTATATCATAAAATTTCTTTTTCAAAATACCATCAAGCTTGATCTCTTTTAAAATTTTAACCATTTTTTTGCTTGGATTGCCACCATCATAGGGGTTGATCGTATCTTTTAAAGTTTGCTCAAATTCTTTTGAATACGCTCTTTTGATGGCAGCTAAAATTTCTTCTTTAATAGGCCTAACGTCTATAACACTGCTAGCTCGAGCACGTCCTTTTTGGCGATCACCTATATTTATGGTGGCCTTTTTAAAGCTTGGAACTTCCAAAAGGCCACTTGAGCTATTTCCTAAAACAATATCAACAAATTTTATCGCGCTTAGATATCTTAGCTGTCCAAGCGAGACAAAAGCCGCAGCTTTTTGTGGGTTTTGTCTCACATATTCATCTATCATTTTATTTATCACATCGCCATCTGTATCGCTATTTGCTTTTGTGAAGATAAAATTTGTTTCCTCTAGTTCATCAAGTGCTTTTAAGATCTCACCAAACTGCTCTCTTGCACTACTATTTTCAAGTGTCACCGGATGAAAAGTGATGAGGATATTTTTTTTAGCAAGCTTAAATTTTATAGACTTTTCAAACTCATCTTTGTTTAATAAATTTAGCTTTTTTATATTTTCTATGCCAGGGCCGCCGACATTAAATACTCTACTGGGCTCTTCGCCAAGCTGGATTATGCGGTTTGCATACTCATTTGTGGCTGCAAAATGTATATGGCTCATCTTTGTTATACTGTGCCTAAAAGCCTCGTCAAATGCTCCTTGTGTGGTCTCGCCGCCATGGATATGCGCTATTGGTATCTGCATGATACTAGCGACACCTGCTACACCAAATATCTCATATCTATCACCAAGAAGCACTAGTATATCAGGCTTAAGCTCAGCTAATGCTGGAGCAAATTTTTCATAAACTATTGCCATCTCAGCGCAAATATCAAGACTTGTATGAGAACTACTTAAAATTTCTATCTTTTTATCTATCTTAAATTCTTTTTCTATCTCTTTGTATGTTAGTCCAAACTCAGGACTTAGGTGCATGCCAGTAACAATAAACTGAAGCTTAAGCTCACTATCTGCCTCGATCTCTTTTAAGAGCCAGTAAAGCAGGCCATATTCAGCTCTGGTGCTTGTCACTACACAAATTTTTCTCATATCAGTTCATCTTGTTTATAGTCTTTTTGTGAAATTTGCCCGATTACCTCATCCCACCTCATAGGATTTATGCCGTCTCCTGGACGTTTTACGCAGATATTTTGCTCGCTAAAAATTTCACCCTTTTTTATATCTCGTTTTGCCACGATAGACTTTCTAGCTATTTTGATATTTTCACTTTCGCTTTTGCTAAAGTGTTTTAGTCCGTCTCCAAGCGCTAGTTCGATATTTCTAATGCCCCTAATCATAGCCGTTAGCTCGTCTGGCTCAAGACTAGCCTTGTGATCAGGTCCAGGCAGGCTCTTATCAAGCGTAAAGTGCTTTTCTATGATCTTTGCGCCCATGGCAACCGCTGCGATATCAACCTCGATACCAAGCGTATGATCGCTATATCCGACCTCAAGCCCAAAGGCATTTTTAAGAGTTATCATCGCCTTTAAATTTACATCCTTCATCGGCGTTGGGTACTGCGTATTTGCATGTAGAAGGCTTATGTTTTCCCGTTTTGTACCGCTTTTTACAAGCGCTTCTATCGCAGCTTCCACCTCGCCTAAATTTGTCATGCCAGTTGAGAGAATGATCTTTTTATTAAGCCCACCTATCTGCCTAAGATAAGGTAAATTTGTTATCTCGCCACTTGGGATCTTAAATGTGCTAAGCCCCAACTCATCAAGAAGCTTTATGCTGTCGCTATCAAAAGGAGTTGAGAGAAAAGTGATATTTTTTTGCTTGCAGTAGGCTATAAGCTCTTTATGCGTGTTCTCATCTAGCTCAAGCTTTTTTATCATCTCAAACTGGCTTTCATTTTTATCGGTAGTTTCTTTTTGATAGCTAGCCTTTTGCGCGTTTTTTGAAACAAGATTTTGAGCCTTAAAGGTTTGAAATTTCACTGCATCAGCGCCAGCTTTGGCTGCTACATCGATCAGTTTTTTAGCTAAATTTATATCGCCATTGTGATTAACCCCAGCCTCAGCTATGATAAAAACCATATTTGACATCAAATTTCCTTTAAAATGCTAGTTTTACGCCTTTATAAAAGCGTTTTTCTCCAAGCTTCTCATCACGCTAGTTCCGCCACCTATGATAGAATTTTCGCCTATCACGATATACTCTTTGCTGGTTGCATTGCTACCAAAGAATGTCCCATCTTGCACAACAACGCCGCCATTTATCACACTTGCTGTTGAGATATGGCAGTGATCGCCGATAGTCGCGTCATGCTCCACAAGCGCCTTTGTGTTTATGATACAGTTTTTACCGACACATGCGCCAGCGTTGATCAAGGCATGATGCATCACCACGCTTCCCTCACCTACACTTGCATGCTTTGAGAGATATGCGAGTGGCGAGACTATGGTTGGAAGTATAAAACCTACCTCTTTTAGCAGTGCAAATAGCCTTTTTCTAGGCTCGCTACTTTTTATCTGTCCAACCGTCACCACAGCATTTTTGCATGATGTAAAAACCTCAGCCAGATCTTCATCACTACCGATGATCTCATAGCCAAGCACCTTTTTGCCAATATTTTCTGCTGTATCTATGATACCAATTATATTAAATTTAGCTTCGCTCTCGATAACATCTATCACACTCTTGCAGTGTCCGCCACCACCTACTAAAACTATATCTTGCACGGCTACACCCTTGCGCTACTTGGGATATTTACTATCCTGTCGCTTAGAAATTTGGCATTTTTTAGCTCATCTCTTTGGCAGTCTTTAAACATATCAAGCTCGTTCATAAGCTGCCAGATAGGACGCGTAAAAACGCCATTTTCATTACTAAATTTCAAAAACTCATCTCGTTTTTCACGGCTCTCAAAAAGCACCGCATTTAGCCAAAAATTTGACCTAGCATCCGCTGGCTCATCTATAAATTTCACATCACCAAATTTAGAAAAATACTCTTTATAGATCATCGCAAGCTCGCGTTTGCTCTTTAAAAATAGCTCCAAATTTTCAAGCTGCGCCACAAGCAGGGCCGCATTTAAATTTGGCAAGCGGTAGTTGTAGCCGATCTCGCTGTGACGATACTCAAAAGGATGTGGCACCTTGGCCGTTGTGGTGATAAATTTAGCGTGCTTTGCTATCTGCTCGTCGTTTGTGATGATAGCTCCGCCACCTCCACTTGTGACGATCTTATTGCCATTAAAGCTCATCGCTGCAAGCTTGCCAAAATTCCCTGTATGAGTGCCTTTGTAGTAGCTACCAAGGCTCTCAGCGCAGTCTTCTACTAAAGCAATGTTCCAACGCTTACAAATTTCAGCTATCTCATCTATCTTGCAAGGCAGTCCAAAAGTGTGCATAGGCACGCAGGCACGCACTATCCTGCCGCTAGTTTTATTTACACATTTGCCGCCTTTCAGCTCGCAGTTTTTCTCCAAAAACGCACTAAGTGACGCTGGCGACATACCAAGCGTATCAAGATCAACGTCCACAAAAACCGGCTTTGCAAAAAGGTAGCTAATGGCGTTGCAAGTGGCTATAAAAGTAACTGGCTGGGTGATCACTTCGTCATTTTGCTCTACACCAGCTAGTTTTAGGCAGATGTGAAGCGCCGAGGTGCCATTTGTCGTGGCAACTGCAAATTTAGCACCGACCATTTGAGCTAGCTTACTCTCAAACTCATCGACAAATTTGCCGACACTTGAGACAAAGCTAGAGTCGATACACTCAAGTAGATATTTTTTCTCATTGCCTATAAATTTAGGCTCGTGAAGCGGGACTTTGTCCTTGCCAAAAGTGCTTTTTATAAATTTCAAAACCTCGTCAAAATCACATCTTTTCATCGAGATATTTTCCTGTTTCTTTATGCATAAAATTTGGTATGAGCTCGAAAACTTCGTGCAAAACGTCCTCTTTGCTCCATGCTAAGCCTGATTTTAAATTTAAGATATTGTTTTTGAAAATTTCTAGCTTTTCGCCATCAAAATTTGCATCATTTTTAACTATGCCGATATTTTGAAGTCTTTGCATATCAAGCCTCTCGCCATCAACAAAAAACTCCTCATAGTCCTTCTCTCCAGTCGTATCGCTAGGCGCAAAAAGACAAGGATAAAAGCCATCTTTTGGAAGCACTTTTGCAAGCTTTCTAGCCTCCTCCTCATTTTCACACAAAAATGGCTTGTAACCCAAATTTGCCAAGTATCGCTTAGCTATCTCACTAAATGTTATGAGGTCTAAATTTTCATCTAATTTTGGGAAAAATATATCTCTATTTTCTCCAAAAATGGTGCTTAAAAGGCAGAGCTCACCGCTCTCTTTTGGCGTTAAAAAGTAGCGTCTGACGTCGTTTGGAGCGACTATGGGCTGAGCCTTTTCTATGCGTTTTTGAAAGCCAAAAAGAAGCGAGCCATCGCTAAATGCCACGTTGGCAAATCTAGCCATCGAGACATCTATCTCTAAAGAGTGCCTAAACGCAAACATCTCCATGATGCGCTTGCTAGCTCCCATTAAATTTACAGGGTTTGCGGCCTTGTCGGTGCTAACGCAGAAATATTTTTTTGACTTCATATAGAGAGCTTGCGCTAGCGTTTTATCGGTATTAAAGATATTTGTTTCAAGCATTCTCATGAGCGTAAATGGGTCTTTTTCGCTTCTAACATGCTTTAGCGCTGATAAATTTAACACGTAGTCAAATCCACCACTTTGCGCTAAAAGTGCGTCAAACTCAGCACTTGCAACATCTATGGCAAAAGTTTTAAAGTCGCCACTTATATATCCAAACTCACTTCTTATGTCGCGCACTAGCTCAACAAGGTTGTTTTCAGATATATCAACGACGTAGAGTTTTTTGGGGTCTCTTATAAAGATCTCTTTTGTCACGGCAGAGCCTATAGATCCTGCCCCACCGATAACTATAAAGCTTGAACTTGAAACTATCTCTTTTAGGTCTTTATCAAGTGCATTTATGTCATCTTCAAAGAGATTTTTCGTGCGTCCTATTAAGCTTAAGATATCCATTTTTAGTCTTCTTTTGGAAATATTCCACGTTTTTTAAGCTCATTTATAAGAGGCTTAGAGGCTTCTTTTGTTGTTTCTATATCAGCATTTATGCCACCGGCTGCCGAAAATAGCCAGTATTTATGCGCATTTGCCCATTCAAATAACTTATCTATTTTTTCTTTGTTCGTATCGCTAGGTGCTACAGAAATTTTAGCAAGCTCTAGCTCCTGGTAGAAAACCGATATCATAAAAACATTTTGTATGTATTTCATATACTTTCTTTTTGATATAAAGTCTTTGGCTTTATCTACTTTCTTGACTATTTTTAAAAGTTCATCAAAATGCTTTTGAGTTATCTTGTCTTGTTCTCTTAGTAAATTTAACTCATCTATCCTAGGAGTAACTTCTAAAAATACTTTTTCAAGCTCTTTCTTCAAAAAGGTTTGCATTTTTATCTTTTCTTGTATTACTTTATAAGCTTTTAGCATATCGTTATTTGTTGTTTTTTCACTATTTTTTGGTATGTGAGGCAGTTTCTTTTCTTTTTTATCCACACAAAGCTCTCTCATAACCTCCAAAAATGGTCTTTCTATAGTTCCTTCTATTCTTGCACCACCTTCAGTACAGTTATACGAAGTTATATTTTCGAGTTTGGACTGCTCAATATCATTTTCAAACTGATTTTTAAATAGCGTCCAAACATAAGTTGTTCGTACTTCTCCTTCGCCACCATAAGCTGTGATATATAAATTTTCATCTGGCTGAGCTATAGTATGACCTTTTGCATGACTTGCTCCATCTTTGCCAAAAGCAAGATCCTGACCTATAAAAACAATATTTTTATGTCCTAACACATAGGCCAACTGATAAGCCATGTTTGCACAACTATGTCCGACTCCTAAATAGCCATATTTTTTTAAACCGAACATCTTCTCTTCATGTTGTGGCTTCATGGTAAGCATTAAGCGTCTTGGTAATATATTTTTTACGCTTTGTGTATGGGTCACCGAAGAAATAACAAAATATATATCTTCATCAACGTCTGGGTGTTTTTTTTCAAAAAAAGTAGATGTTGGTATCATGCGTTCAATTGATGTTACGTAGTCAGGCTTTATACCATTTCTAGCAAGTATGGGGTATGAAGCATCGACACTTATAATACTTACATAAGGTGCAAATTTTTTAAGTGTCTCTAGCTGCTTGTCTAAGCTTGGGCCAGTAGAGACAATTATGGCTGTATCAACTAGCTTATGCCTCTTTTTGATTAGATCATGGTAGCAATAATTTTTAAACATCTCTGGTAAATTTTCTATATTTTGCCTTGTGCCTATCAAAAGATCATCTATAGAGTTGCCATGGGCTATAACTATATGAGAAAATGCCTCTGCAAATTTTTTATTTATATCTATATAGTCATCTGAAAATTGATCATAAAATTTAGAGTGTATTATTAAATTGTATGTCTTTGAGTAGGGTTCTAACTCAGCGTTTACTATAAGATAGTGAAACTGTGTGTGAGTTGTAAATTCTGAGAAAAATAGCACTATCTGCTCTTTTTCTAACTCTTCAGATAGATCGATCAAATTTAAAACGCTATAAATTATTTCGATCTCTGGTTCAATGATAGCAATGCTTTTATGAGTCTTATTTTTTGCTAGAGCTTTATAAAATACACCATTTCCAAGACCATAGAAAAAAAGGCCAGGATATCTTTTGTATTTTTTTTCTATCTCATCAAGCATCTTATATGTCTCTTCGACAGGATTTTCATATATGGATTCAGATGTCTCTTTGTTTATGATATTTATATCCAAAGGATCATTTTTCCCTAAAACTATCTCATATTTATTTTGTGATGTCATACTAAATAATCTAGCAGCCAAAACTTCATCTTGCTGAAATAGTGCTTGAAGATTCCTCTCAAAGATAGGATTTGTTATACCGTTTAGCTTTGTTTCTTTTATCTGCGCAGCTACTTTTCTATCTTTTTTCTCTGTCATGTATATCCTTATATTTGAGCTTGATTTATGAGCTAGTTTATAAATTTTTAAGCAAAAGCTGTGCCAAATTTAAAATTTGTTTATCAACGCTTCGCTCTTTCTAGCTTCTATTTCGTCAAAATTTCGTTATTGTTTAGAGTTTTTATAAAAAGTGGGTGATAAATTTAGCCTTTGCAAGGTCGCAAAGGCATGAAAATTACTTCAAAATTCTAGGCAGCGTGATGCCTTCTTGGGCTTGGTATTTGCCATTTTTATCAGCATACGTCACCTCGCAAGGCTCATCGCCCTCGATAAATAGCACCTGCGCGATGCCCTCGTTTGCGTAGATCTTCGCAGGAAGTGGCGTCGTGTTTGAGATCTCTATCGTGATATGCCCCTTAAATCCCGGCTCAAAAGGCGTCACATTTACGATGATGCCGCACCTTGCGTATGTGCTCTTACCAAGGCAGATCGCTAGCACGTTATCAGGCATGTTGAAGTACTCGATCGTGCGTGCCAAAGCAAAAGAATTTGGCGGCACGATGCAGACATCGCCCTTAAAATCGACCACATTTTTCTCATCAAAATTCTTTGGATCAACGACGGTTCCGCCGATGTTTGTGAAAATTTTAAACTCATCGCCCACGCGTATATCATAGCCATAGCTAGAAACGCCGTAGCTAACGACGCCACGGCCCACTTGCTCCTCGGCAAATGGCACGATCATCTTCTTTTCAACCGACATTTTTCTTATCCAAGAGTCTGATTTTAAACCCATTTTTGCTCCTTTTTTGGGGCGATTATAACGCTTTGCGTCTTTAAAGTAAATTTAATGGCATTTTGCAATAAATTTTGAGAAAATCAGTATAATTTTGCGAGAAAAATTTAATAAAGGACAAAAATGCAAGAGAGAAACGCTGAAATTTTCACTGGCGAGCGTGCGATGTTTGGAGCAAAGGGGATAAATTTTATTAACTGCATCTTTGAAGATGGCGAGTCGCCGCTAAAACACAGCTCAAATTTAAAGCTAAATGAGTGCGTTTTTACCTACAAATATCCACTTTGGCACGCAAGTGACATCACGCTAAATGGCGGATACTTGGAGCCTCTAGCAAGGGCAGGCATGTGGTACAGCACAAATTTAAGCTTCAAAGACGTGGTCATAAATGCGCCAAAAAGCTTTAGAAAAAGCTCGCAAATTTTACTTGAAAATGCAAATTTCTCAGATGCCGCCGAGACACTTTGGGGGTGCGAGGACGTGAAGATAAAAAACGCCTTTGCAAAAGGGGATTACTTTGGGGCAAACAGCGAAAATTTAGAGATTGATGGGCTAAGCTTGGACGGCAACTACTGCTTTGATAGCTGCAAAAACCTCCGCATCACAAACTCAAAACTCATCTCAAAAGATGCCTTTTGGAACTGCGAAAACGTGGTCGCGCAAAACTGCCTCATCTCAGGCGAGTACCTAGCTTGGAACGCTAAAAATGTGATACTCATAAACTGCACGATAAAGAGCTTGCAAGCACTTTGCTACGTGGAAAATTTGGTCGTGAAAGATTGCATTTTTATGGATACAAGCCTTGCTTTTGAGTATTCAAGCGTCGATGTGAGCACAAAAAGCAGCATAAAAAGTGTGAAAAACCCAAAAAGAGGCGTCATAAGAGCTGGCAAGATAGAGGAGATCATCATAGACGGCAGCTTGGTTGATACGAGCAAGATAGAGATCATCACGGATGAAATTTAGCCAAAATTTAAAGAAATAACATGCAAAATGAAAAATTTAGAGCGAAATTTAGTATAAAAAACGATGCTAAATTTAAAAAGCTACTACACAAGGTCTCAAGCACCGTCTATAAGAAGAATAAATTTGTGTTTTTGATGAGAGCAATCGAGCTGCCATTTGCTGTGCTATGTGCAGTAGCTTTGCTTGTGCTTTTTAACGTTTTTGAGAACGACTTAACAGTTTTTTCGGATATAAGTGACGTCTCTTTTTTGGCAAAAAATTTAGCCATTGTTCTTTGTGTCGGCATAGTCTTGCTCTATATTTATGCGGCTATAATTAAACCAGTTTTATTTACTAGAGCCATTTACTCAAACATCGATGTTGAGCGCGAACAAGAGATCGTTATATATGATGATGAGGTCTTGTTTGCCACAGCAACGAGCACGGTTCATTTTTCATATGGTGCGTTTCTTGGCACTTGCGAAACGGATGATTTTATAGCTTTGATCTTAAAAGAAGGCAGCTTCTTACAGATCCCAAAAGAGTCGCTAAATGAAAAAGCACAAGAAATTTTGGAATTTCTAAAAGAAAAGATAGGCTGAAATTAGTAAAATTTTTAGGCATTATGAATTTCTCTAAAAACATAGATATTATTGCTTTAGTGGTACCAAATATTATTTTTGCCAATAAAAATATAGAGATAGTCAAGGATGAAAATTTGATTTGTTTTTGAAAAATCATTTGCTACACAACTCAAATTTTTAAA
>CABPVN010000001.1:209465-210166 GCA_902460825.1 Campylobacter concisus | reverse complement strand
ATTATATTATATATTTCTCTTTTAGCATCTTTAGCAGTATACGACCCTGCACCTTTAGCCAAGAAGTAAAATAAACCTGCCATTTCGCCAGCTGCTGCGTCAGTTCTAACAGTTGGTGCTTTAAACACGCTCTTTTTAACATCAGCATCACGACCAAGACCAAAAATAGCATACTCCATATCTAGCTTATGCTCTTTTGCTCTTTTAGCTGTCTCACGCTCTAGCTCTTTACCGCCATAAGTAGCCACTGCTTGCATACTTCTTGAAACACTCACGTTTGAAGTAAAAATTTGCACTGCATTTGAAGTCTTTTGTACGCTTGATTTGATCTGATCATCAAAGTCAGAAATCTCTAGCTGTGCGTTTTTCTTTAGGGCAGCTAAGCTGTCAGTTAGAGAGGAGTGCTCTATACCTTTAACACTTGAAGTGCCGATTAGTTTAAGTATAGGCGTCTCGTCAGCACCTATTAAGATTATGTTTTCATAGACTGAGGGCTTTAAACCTTCACGTTTTGTAGCTGGGGCTTGAAACCCAGTTGTAGTTATTGCCATTTCTTTGCTCCTTTTATGCAATTTAATGGCAATTTATCATTTGTAGCTGTGTCAAATCTACCCAATTTTGAGAAAATAAAAAATTTTTTGTTTGCTTTGAAAAAAGAGTAAGCCCTAAAGATAGGGCTTTTAATTATTTTTAGAGTTTTT
>CABPVN010000001.1:194441-208903 GCA_902460825.1 Campylobacter concisus | reverse complement strand
ATAAAAACAGAATCAAACAATGTAATAGTTAAAGCAGACAAACAACAAAGCCCGCAACGACCTACTTTTCCAACATCCCAGTAAGGGAGAGTATCATCAGCCAGGACGAGCTTAGCTTCTTGGTTCGAGATGGAGCAAGGCGTTTCCTCGTCTGTATAGTCACGGGCAGTGTTAAATAAAAGATATAATAGCTAAATCTCTTATTTAACACTACTAGATAAAGTTAAAAGTCATAAACAAAGTTTTGTAAAAACATATCTTATTAAGTTTTTATCCTTAACAAGGAAGTGATGCTTATTAAAAGATAAGCAGACGAGCTATTAGTACTGGTCAGCTAAAGGACTTTCATCCATTACACACCCAGCCTATCAAACACATAGTCTATATGAGCTCTTAAAAGAAGATTCATCTTGGAGTTGGCTTCCTGCTTAGATGCTTTCAGCAGTTATCACATCCCAACATAGCTACCGAGCGGTGCCCTTGGCAGGACAACTCGTACACCAGTGGTTGGTTCGACCCGGTCCTCTCGTACTAGGGTCAACTCTCCTCAATCTTCTTGCGCCCACGGCAGATAGGGACCGAACTGTCTCACGACGTTCTGAACCCAGCTCGCGTACCGCTTTAAATGGCGAACAGCCATACCCTTGGGACCTGCTCCAGCCCCAGGATGCGATGAGCCGACATCGAGGTGCCAAACCTCCCCGTCGATGTGAGCTCTTGGGGGAGATCAGCCTGTTATCCCCGGGGTACCTTTTATCCTTTGAGCGATGGCCCTTCCACACAGAACCACCGGATCACTAAGACCGACTTTCGTCTCTGCTTGACGTGTATGTCTCGCAGTTAAGCTGGCTTATGCCTTTATACTCTACGAACGATTTCCAACCGTTCTGAGCCAACCTTTGTAAGCCTCCGTTACATTTTGGGAGGCGACCGCCCCAGTCAAACTACCCACCAGACATTGTCCTACTTGAGGATAACTCAAGCTAGTTAGCTATCAGAATAAAAAAGAGCGGTATCTCAACAATGGCTCACCATAAACTGGCGTCTATGGATCAAAGCCTCCCGCCTATCCTGCACATTTTTATCCCAATAGCAGTGTCAAGCTGTAGTAAAGGTCCACGGGGTCTTTCCGTCTTGCCGCGGGTAGGAGGAATTTTCACCTCCACTACAATTTCACTGGATCCCTCTTCGAGACAGCTCCCATCTCGTTACGCCATTCATGCAGGTCGATATTTAATCGACAAGGAATTTCGCTACCTTAGGACCGTTATAGTTACGGCCGCCGTTTACTCGGGCTTCGATCAAACGCTTCGCAGAGCTAACGTCATCAATTAACCTTCGAGCACCGGGCAGGCGTCACACCCTATACATCCTCTTACGAGTTAGCAGAGTGCTGTGTTTTTGGTAAACAGTCGGGAGGGACTCTTTGTTGTAACCTTCAATGCTTACGGAGTAAATCCTTCACAAAGTTAGGCACACCTTATACCGAAGATACGGTGCTATTTTGCAGAGTTCCTTGAAGAGAGTTCTTCCACGCGCCTTAGAATACTCATCCCACCCACCTGTGTCGGTTTACGGTACGGGCAACTATAACTAAACTTAGAAACTTTTCTTGGCTCGACAGTATCAAGGATTTACGATTCATTCCGAAGAACTTCACGCACCTGTAAGGCCTCGGCTTAAAGGAGTTCGGATTTGCCTGAACTCCAACCTGCACCTTTCGACCAGCACTACCATCCGCTGGCTCCTCTAACTCTAAGCGTCCTTCCATCGCACATTATAGTTGGCATTGGAATATTAACCAATTTTCCATCGCATACCCCTTTCGGACTTTGCTTAGGACCCGGCTAACCCTACGATGACGAGCATCGCGTAGGAAACCTTGGGTTTACGGCGTTGGGGATTCTCACCCCAATTATCGCTACTCATGCCTGCATGCTCACTTGTATTCGCTCCAGCACTCCTTACCGGTATACCTTCAACGCAAATACAACGCTCTCCTACCACTTAGTAAAACTAAGTCTAAAGCTTCGGTACTCATTTTAGCCCCGTTATATTTTCCGCGCAGAATCACTAGACCAGTGAGCTATTACGCTTTCTTTAAAGGATGGCTGCTTCTAAGCCAACCTCCTGGTTGTTTAAGTAACTCCACATCGTTTTCCACTTAAATGAGATTTAGGGACCTTAGCTGTTAGTCTGGGTTGTTCCCCTCTCGACGACGGATTTTATCACTCGCCGCCTGACTGCCATGATTACACACTAGGTATTCGGAGTTTGATAGGGTTTGGTACATTGGTGTATGCCCTAGCCCATTCAGTGCTCTACCCCCTAGTGTTACTACATGACGCTATACCTAAATATATTTCGGAGAGAACCAGCTATCACGATGTTTGATTGGCCTTTCACCCCTATCCACAAGTCATCCCATAGCTTTTCAACGCTAGCGGGTTCGGTCCTCCACCGGCTCTTACACCGGTTTCAACCTGCTCATGGATAGATCACATCGTTTCGGGTCTGCAACGTCTGACTAAACGCCCTATTAAGACTCGCTTTCACTACGGCTCCGGGTTTCCTTAACCTCGCCAGACATCACAACTCGCAGGCTCATTATGCAAAAGGCAGTCCATCACCCTGATAAATCATAGGGCTCTGAATGATTGTAAGCAAATGGTTTCAGGTTCTATTTCACTCTGATCACCTCAGTTCTTTTCACCTTTCCCTCACGGTACTTGTGCACTATCGGTCTAGTAGTAGTATTTAGGGTTGGATAGTGGTCTACCCAGCTTCAGACAGAATATCACGTGTTCCGCCCTACTCAGGATACTGCTAAGTAAAACAAAGCTTTCATATACGGGGGTATCACCCTCTGTGCCTAACCTTTCCAGGTCGTTCTATTAGCTAAGTTTAGTCTATATTGCAGTCCTACAACCCCACTAGTAAACTAGTGGTTTGCCCTCTTACGCGTTCGCTCGCCGCTACTAGCGTAATCTCTTTTGATTTCTTTTCCTGAGGGTACTAAGATGTTTCAATTCCCCTCGTTCGCTCCGTTATACGGTAACTAATATCTCTATTAGTTGGGTTGCCCCATTCAGAAATTCCCGGATCAAAGCCCCTTGACGGCTCCCCGAGACTTATCGCAGCCTGGCACGTCTTTCATCGCCTCTACTAGCCAAGGCATCCACCACTTGCTCTTTGTAGCTTACCTTTTCTATATTAGATTATTCTAATTCGCATCACTTCCTTGTTAAAGATAACTTTATGTTACTACATTTAAATTCTAGCTCTCAAGACGGAAAGCATTGACTACTATTTAGATAAGTTTTAAATCCTAAATAGATTGTGATGTCAAACTTTTGCATTAAATGCAAAGAGAATAGAAATTTAAATCTTTAACAAGTCCTGTAAAATTGTTTTTAAAACTTGCTTGTGACTATTAACAATATTAATTAAAAGAACATTTAGACAAAAGTCTAATTAGAAAGTTTAAATTTAAGCTCTCTAATTAGACTTAATGCTGTTAAACTATTTTATGGTGGAGAATAGCGGGATCGAACCGCTGACCTCCTGCGTGCAAAGCAGGCGCTCTCCCAGCTGAGCTAATTCCCCAATTAAATTCTCTGGTGGGCCTAACAAGACTTGAACTTGTGACCTCACCCTTATCAGGGGTGCACTCTAACCAGCTGAGCTATAGGCCCCTATAGGTCTATCAATCTTTCAAAACTAAACAAGGATGATTGAGAATATCTTTCTTATAGATATCTTGTGAGAGAATATCTATATGTACTCTAGAAAGGAGGTGATCCAACCGCAGGTTCTCCTACGGTTACCTTGTTACGACTTCACCCCAGTCGCTGATTCCACTGTGGACGGTAACTAATTTAGTATTCCGGCTTCGAGTGAAATCAACTCCCATGGTGTGACGGGCGGTGAGTACAAGACCCGGGAACGTATTCACCGTAGCATGGCTGATCTACGATTACTAGCGATTCCGGCTTCATGGAGTCGAGTTGCAGACTCCAATCCGAACTGGGACATATTTTATAGATTTGCTCCATCTCGCGATATTGCTTCTCATTGTATATGCCATTGTAGCACGTGTGTCGCCCCGGACATAAGGGCCATGATGACTTGACGTCGTCCACACCTTCCTCCTCCTTACGAAGGCAGTCTCATTAGAGTGCTCAGCCGAACTGTTAGCAACTAATGACGTGGGTTGCGCTCGTTGCGGGACTTAACCCAACATCTCACGACACGAGCTGACGACAGCCGTGCAGCACCTGTCTTAACATTTCTGCAAGCAGACACTCTTCTATCTCTAGATGATTTGTTAGATATCAAGTCCGGGTAAGGTTCTTCGCGTATCTTCGAATTAAACCACATGCTCCACCGCTTGTGCGGGTCCCCGTCTATTCCTTTGAGTTTTAATCTTGCGACCGTACTCCCCAGGCGGTATACTTAATCCGTTAGGTGCATTACTGCCAAGACTAGCTTAGCAACAACTAGTATACATCGTTTAGGGCGTGGACTACCAGGGTATCTAATCCTGTTTGCTCCCCACGCTTTCACGCATTAGCGTCAGTTGAGTTCCAGCAGATCGCCTTCGCAATGGGTATTCCTGGTGATCTCTACGGATTTTACCCCTACACCACCAATTCCATCTGCCTCTCCCTCACTCTAGATTATCAGTTTCCCAAGCAGTTCTATGGTTAAGCCATAGGATTTCACAAGAGACTTGATAATCCGCCTACGCGTCCTTTACGCCCAGTGATTCCGAGTAACGCTTGCACCCTCCGTATTACCGCGGCTGCTGGCACGGAGTTAGCCGGTGCTTATTCGTTAGGTACCGTCATTGTTCTTCCCTAACAAAAGGAGTTTACGCTCCGAAAAGTGTCATCCTCCACGCGGCGTTGCTGCTTCAGGGTTTCCCCCATTGAGCAATATTCCCTACTGCTGCCTCCCGTAGGAGTCTGGACCGTGTCTCAGTTCCAGTGTGACTGATCATCCTCTCAGACCAGTTATGCGTCATAGCCTTGGTGAGCCATTACCTCACCAACTAGCTGATACAATATAGCCTCATCCTACACCGAAAAACTTTCCCTATCTAACTTATGCTAGAGAGGAGTATAGAGTATTAGCAGTCGTTTCCAACTGTTGTCCTCTAGTGTAGGGCAGATTAGCTATACATTACTCACCCGTGCGCCACTAACTCATAAGAGCAAGCTCTTACTTGTCCGTTCGACTTGCATGTATTAGGCACGCCGCCAGCGTTCACTCTGAGCCAGGATCAAACTCTCCATATTAACCTTCTTTAGCGTAAAGCAAAGCTTTACTAAGAAGTAACACTAAAGACTAAGATTGCTAAATGCACTCTAGTAATAATGTTTTTACTAAAATTGTTTTTAGTATTTATTATGAAGTTTTTAATCAAAAAAACTTTTAGTTTTTATATTAGTTTGTCTAATCTATTATTTAATCATAATAGACTGGCTCAATCGATCACTTGTTTAGATTTCAAAGATTGACTAATAGTTTAACAATTGTAAGTTAAAAGAACAACGATAAGAAAAAGGCTTTATTAACGTTGAAGTTAAAGGTGGTTTCTCGTTTCGTGAGCTGGAATTATATATGAGGGATGCTTAAAAATAGTTGAAATAATTGCAAAATATTTTACAAATTTAAATTTTATTTTTTATGTAGAAATTTGGAGAGCTTCCTTGCTCTCCGTTTGATTTAACGCTACCACTTTGATAGCAAATTTACATCTATGATTACATAGGTTGTGTTACTTCGTCCTTGATCTCAACAGTAACAGTTGTTCCGCTAGTATCATTTGTATATGCGGTATAGCCGTCAGTTGATGTACCTTTTTGCCAGCCAGCATCTTTAAATTCTACCTTGTCTCCAGCATCAGCTGTTATTTTTAGCGTATTATCACCATCTGTTAAGCTTATGACATCACTTAGTTTAAGGCTTAAAGTAGTATTTTGGCTCTTGTTAGAGATATTAAGCTCCTCAAAGTTATGTGCATGATCTGCGATGCTATCTAAATTTATAGATCTGCCTGGGTTGGTAATAGCTAATTTGTCATAGCCATCTCCGCCATCGATTTTACCATTTTCAATATTACCAACAGCTATAGTATCATCGCCAGCACCTAAATCTATCAATGATGATTTATTTTTTACATCTCCACCAATGGTAACCTTATCATTGCCAGCGCCAGTTAAGAGAGTAGATTTATCAAAATCATCATCAATGTTAATAGTATCAGCACCTTTTCCTGAGATAATCTTAGTGTCACCATTTATCCACGACTCAACAGTTAAAGCATTATCTCCGTCACCTAAGTTTATAGTAGAGTTTGTTACGTAGTTACCAACATTTACTATATCATCCCCATCGCCAGTTGTAACTATACTTCCTTTAATATAATTTTCAACGGTTAGTTTATTGTCTCCATCACCTAAATTTACACCATACTCTTCATTGGTTCCGGCTATTTTTCCACTAGCATTTAATATATAGCCGCCAACTTCTACAACATCATCTCCACTACCAGTTGCGACTTTAGAGCTATCTATGTTTGTGCCAACCGTTAATTTATTGTTACCATCACCCAAATTTATGTTAGAGTGATTTGTTATATAGCTATCGCCAGCGTGTTGCCATTTACCAACGGTTACAACATCATCGCCATTTCCTGCTATAACTATTGATTTGTCGATATTTGTACCTACATTTAGTGTATTGTTGCCTCTACCTAAATCTAGCTTCGAGTCTTCATTTATCCAGCCCCAGCCATGTTTATTGTTGACAGTTACGATATCATCACCATTGTCTAATTTAACTTCCGAGCCGTGAGTAAATGTTTTAACATCTATTTCTACAGTTTTTCCTTTAGCTGCTTCAGTGATTTTTTGATCGCTCTTTCTTCCATGATCTAAAAGCAAGAAAGTTTCATCACCATTTCCATAAATAGCGCTAGCATCCAATTTTGTGCGAGGTGCGCCAGTAAAGTCAAATACTATTTCATCTTGCCCTTTTTTACCTATATTTCCAGCAGCATCACTAAAATAAGCCTCTGCAACATAAGAGTCACCGTTAGAGCCTATACCAAAAACACCTATTTTGCCGTTTGCCTGACCTTGGTTGTTTTTCATCTCGCCCATATAGCCTCTATCTATTTCAGCTTGAGATACTGGGCGCTCATGCCAACCAGTTTCATCCCATTTATAGTGGAATATATCGCCAGCTTTTACAGAGCCGTCTTGTGGGATGATCGCCTTCCAAGATAAGCGTCCAGGATGCTCATTGGTAAGATTTTCATTCCAGCTAAATTTACCATCATTGTTTTTATCCTCGATAAACTCAACTCTTGCATCCACTATCTTCGTATCAACAGTTATGGTTACTGGGGCAGCCTCGGCTGTGTTGCCAGCTTTGTCAGTAGTTTTTACTTTAAGCTCATGCTCGCCGTCGCTAAGCGGATTGCTTACTTCAAATTTCCAAGAACCGTCACCTTTTGCCTCTACTTGACCGATCTTGTTTGTACCATCAAAGATCTCTACAGTTGAGCCAGCCTCTGCCTTGCCTGATAGAGTTGGTGTGTTATCGTTTGTTAGACCTTTTAGTGTTTTGCCATCGACTGTCACATCGTTGCCCTTGACATTACCATTTACAACGCCACCTGCAACATCATCTGTAACGCTATCAAATGTAACCTTAGTGCCTGTATCTACTGTTATAGTAGCTGGATCAGAGACCTTGATCGCATTTGTGGCTGGAGATGAAGCTGTGATACTATGAGCGCCTTCACCAAGTGGAGTGACCGGAGTGATAGACCAGTTGCCAAATTTATCAGTTGTTGTGCTACCTATCTTAGTCGTGCCATCATATAGCTCTACTACTGAGTTAGGATCTGCTTTGCCGTTAAATGTCGGAGTGCTGTCGTTTGTTAGCCCTTTTTTAGTTACGCCATTTACTACTACGTCATTATCTTTGATATTGCCGTGATCTATACCGCCTGCAACGTCGTCGATCACCTCTGTGATAGTGACAACATTTACGTTCGCTAAGAATGCATAGCCTGTATTGCTTCCACTGTCGTTACCATTTAGGTTAAGGTGGTCTGTGATAGTAGCATTAACACCTGTTGCATGTACATAATCTGACTTCACAACGCCATTTTCATACATATTATATAGTGGCACGCCAGTTATTTCGATAGCGTTGTTATTTAGCGCTGGGATGCCTGCATGTGTGACATTGCCAGCTGCATCGACCTCGTCAAAAGTCACAGTGCCATCAGCCGCTTTGTGAATGATAAATGCCTTAACAAATGTTGGCTCTGGGTTATGTGCTGGATATTGTTTTACACCAGTGTCAGCATAAATTTTGTTGTAGTCAGTTACAGCAACTGTTAGTTTATCGCCGTCTGAGAACACTTTTGGCAATGTTATGCGAGCTGTAGTGTGGCTGATATCGCCGTCTTTTATAGCGTCAGCTACGCTTATACCAGCATTTAGTGCTCCTGAGCCACTTCCTGAAACACTTGGATCATAAATTTTGTTACCTTCTATAAATTCAACCTTCGGAGCCTCCATGCTATCTCTAAATATCCATGTATTTCCGTTAGACTGCTCTGCACGGTCATCACCTTTTACGGTCACTTCTATACCACGTGCGTGTGTATGATTATAGGTGGTTGTTGGCATATCGTGGATATCTATACCAAATTTCTCGCCAGCACCATTTGTAGATGTAAGACCAGCTTTTATAGGTGTCTTATCATCAGCTGAAGTGATCTGATCAACCGTCATAGAGCCATCAGCTGCTTTATGAACTAAGAAATACTTATAAGCAGTCGTATCTATGCCACCTGTTTTTGTAAGAGAGGCTGCATCTGGTCCATATCCATATTTTACAGTTACGACATCGCCGTCTTGAACATTCTCAGGTAGTGAGATGCGTGCTGTGGTGTGGTTAATATCACCATCTAGCATAGCTGTATTTCTATTTTGATTTGTTATTTGATCTGATTTTTCATTTAGAACATTTCCTTGCTCATCAAGCTCAACAAATTTAACTTCAGCCTTGCCAACATTTTCAAATTTAACACTTGAAGTAGCTTTAAGGGTTGTGCCTTCTAGCTCAGCTGTGATACTAGCTGCATTTCCGAGGGCTGTTTGATAGTGGTTATAGTCATAGCCAACCTTTATGCCATTATCGCCGTCAAATACATTGTTTCCTTTTGTATCTATAACGCTTGTAACGTTGCCACTAGCATCTTTATGAACTGTGTAGTAGTCATTTATGCCAGTGCCTATGACATGTATCTTGCTGCCGTCCTTTGCAAGGTTTGGTATGCTGATAGTTGCAGTAGCTTTTGCGCCATCCTCAGCATAGTTCTCGCCTCTTGTGATAGTGCCGTTGCCATCTGCATCATCATTAAATTTGATAGTAAATTTATCTGGAGCAGTAGTCTCGCCTGTGGCTGTATTGTCAGCGCCATCAGTAGCCTTTGCAGTCACTGGAGTGTTGTCTTTTGTCGCATTGTCGCTGATAGTGACCTTGCCACTATGTGGATCAAGCTTGAAAGCACCTGTTGGAGCTGTCGTCTTGCCAGGAGTGCTATCTACGACCCAGCCAGCGCTTGGGTTTTTGACCACGGTTATAGTTTGCGTGTTGCCACCATTATCTGTGTATGAAATTTCAACCCTAGTTGCGTCATTGTCGTGAGGTACTACATCAACTGTGCCGTCAGCCTTTGGAGTGAGATCTACTTGCGGCGGCACAACGTCTGATACTGGAGTAGTAACTGGTGTACCATTGCCTGCATCATCTTTTGGAGTAACTTTTACCTCAGTACCTGGTTTTAGTGGTTCATTATTTGGTGTAGGAACACTAAATGTACCATCAGGATTTACTGGAACTGTAACTGGGGTATGACCAGGAATTTCAACAATTACAGTGGTATTTGGATCTGGGTTTGGAACCTTACCAGTTACTACTGTTGAAGTGTTGTTAATTGGATCTAGAGTTACTGTTGGGATAGTTACGTCTGATACTGGAGTAGTAACTGGTGTACCATTGCCTGCATCATCTTTTGGAGTAACTTTTACCTCAGTACCTGGTTTTAGTGGTTCATTATTTGGTGTAGGAACACTAAATGTACCATCAGGATTTACTGGAACTGTAACTGGGGTATGACCAGGAATTTCAACAATTACAGTGGTATTTGGATCAGGGTTTGGAACCTTACCAGTTACTACTGTTGAAGTGTTGTTAATTGGATCTAGAGTTACTGTTGGGATAGTTACGTCTGATACTGGAGTAGTAACTGGTGTACCATTGCCTGCATCATCTTTTGGAGTAACTTTTACCTCAGTACCTGGTTTTAGTGGTTCATTATTTGGTGTAGGAACACTAAATGTACCATCAGGATTTACTGGGACTGTAACTGGGGTATGACCAGGAATTTCAACAGTTACAGTGGTATTTGGATCTGGATTTGGAACCTTACCAGTTACTACTGTTGAAGTGTTGTTAATTGGATCTAGAGTTACTGTTGGGATAGTTACGTCTGATACTGGAGTAGTAACTGGTGTACCATTGCCTGCATCATCGTTTGGAGTAACTTTTACCTCAGTACCTGGTTTTAGTGGTTCATTATTTGGTGTAGGAACACTAAATGTACCATCAGGATTTACTGGGACTGTAACTGGGGTATGACCAGGAATTTCAACAGTTACAGTGGTATTTGGATCTGGATTTGGAACCTTACCAGTTACTACTGTTGAAGTGTTGTTAATTGGATCTAGAGTTACTGTTGGGATAGTAGTATCTACAAAACCAGCGTCACCACCAGCATTATCGGCTGCGCCGCTTACGCCGCCTATCCTCTCAGCACCTCTTGCGCTGTTTAGATCACCTATAGAGCGGAAATTTTCATTGATATTTGAGTAGTGACCGCCCTCATCAAATGACGCCGCACCAAGGCTAACGCCATCTCCGCCACCAGCTGCGGCTGCGTTACCACCAGCGGCAGTCTCCTCTAGTTTTGTTAGATCTTCGCCGTTTAACAACGATTTTTGCAAGTCACTAACATCTGCTACGGTATTTGGTTTTTGTCCTGCGGCTACATTTTCGTCAAGCTTTAACGACTCATCACCCAAGATGGTGACATCTTTGCCATTGTCCATTGAAACTACGGCTTTAGAAGAAGCTGAAGAGGTCTTTATAACCTCCCCAAGATATAAAGCGTCGCCAACTTTTAAAACGCGGCTAACGCCACTTTGATCTACAGCTACTACTAAGCCTGAGATTTGTTTGATTACTCCTACTTGAGTTTGCATGTCTATCCTTATCGTAAAATAAATTTTACGTAATTTTAAGACATTTTAATCCTCTTTGTATATTGTACTTTAGTACAGTTGTGACATTATTGTGCTGCGATAACCTCTATTTCTACGAGTGCATCTTTTGGCAAAGTCTTCACAGCTACCGTGCTTCTAGCAGGATATGGCTCTTTGAAAAATTTAGCGTATGTGACATTTACTTTAGCAAAATCTGCCATATCTGCTAAAAAGATCGTAGTCTTTACGACATTATCAAAACTAAGTCCAGCCTCAGCCAAAATGTTTTGTAAATTTGTAAGTGACTGCTGCGCTTGTGCCTCTACGCTACTGCCTGCAAACTCGCCTGTTGGTGTGACGCCAAGCTGACCTGAGATAAATAAAAATCCATTCGCGCTAATCGCCTGAGAATATGGTCCGATCGCTTGTGGGGCGTCTTTTGTTGAAATTTGTTTTTTCATATCTTCTCCTTTGAAATTTGGCAAAATCCTACTATAAATTTCTAAATTTTTAGGCACCAAAGGCTATAATGAACAAAATTTCAAAAGGACAAAGATGCAAATAACCCTTGCACCAAACGAATTTTTAGATGACTACGTGCTTGGTGCGCAGCTTGCCAAAAACGCGGGCATCTCATCAAATGCCTACCTCTTTTGGAAAAATGCGATCAGCGCTAAATTTGAAAACTCACGCATCGTTTTTATTAGAAAAAAGAGCGTCCCAGAGAAATTTGCAAGCGCTTTACAAGCTTGCACGCCCTTAAATGGCCTCGTGCCAACTGGCGTTTTTTGCTCATTTACCTCGCTTGCTCCCTCCCACCTTGTGGCGAAAAATGGCTCGAAAATTTATGAGCTTTTTGAATTTCATGAAATTTGCGGTATCAAATTTTTAAATTTAAAGAAATTTTATGATGATTTTAAGCTTAGTTACTCGTATAGAATTTATATAGAAAAGTGCAAATTTTTCTCGCCAGCGCCCTTTGAAAAGCGCATAAAACTGACTGAGACTATGTGTCTTGGCTACTACTAGCCACCTCGAAAACGATTAGCGCCTCAGTTTTGTAGCCCCCTATCCTATCTTTATATAGCAAAATTTCGTCGTTTTCTCTTTTGGCGTAAATTTTAATGTGAGCGGAGTTTGTGCTCTCGTCGTAGTCCTCGTAGATAAATTTAAACTGCTCCTTATCCAGCGTGATAAACTGCAGCGCCTGAAACGAAACAGCAAAGACCATCTCCTCGCTAATGCCACTTGTTCTAAGTTTATCAGCTAATTTCACAACAAACGACCCCACATCGCTAAAATACTCTTCAGGGCTCTCATACTCGCTTTCAAAGACCACTATCTCATTTAGCGACCACTCATTTTGCGTCTTATTTTCTTAAAATTTCTGCCTTTTTCTTATGGCAGCTTTTAAAAATATCCCTTGTGGTTTTGAGATAAAGCCCTCATTTAAAATTTGCTTTAGCTTTAAATTTACTAGCTCGCTTTTGGTTTTGGTAAAAAATTTGAGCAAATTCTTTGCTTGATCGTTGCAAAAAGTTTTCATTTTGGGAGAAATTCCGCTAGCTTAGGTTGCTAGCGGATCAAATTTAGATTTTTTTATAAGGTGCTTGACCGACTTCGTAGAAGTTATTGCCCTCGCAGTCGATAGCGACTATCGCTGGGAAGTCCTCTACTGTGAGCCTTGCAACTGCCTCTGGTCCTAGCTCTGGATATGCCAAGACTTCGTATTTTTTGATACTTTGGCTAATGACCGCTCCGATACCGCCGATAGCGACCATATAAACACAGCATGATTTTTTCATAGCCTCGACTACGGCGTCGTTTCGGTAGCCCTTACCGATCATGCCATTTATGCCAACTTCATTGATCATAGTTGGTGTGTATTTGTCCATTCTACCGCTTGTTGTTGGGCCTGCTGCACCGATAGCTTGGTTTGGCTTAGCTGGAGTTGGTCCGACGTAGTAGATAGTCTCGCCCTTTAGCTCAACTGGCAACTTCTCGCCGCGTGCTAGAGCCTCTGTTAGCGCCTTGTGAGCGGCGTCACGAGCAGCGATGATAGTGCCTGAGATTAGGACATTGTCGCCTGCTTTTAGGCTCTTTACCACCTCTTTATCAAATGGTGCTGTTATTCTTTTTACTTCTGACATGTTATCTCCTTAAAGCTCGGCGTCTGCGTGGCGTGCAGCGTGGCAGTTGATATTTATGGCTACTGGTAGGCCTGCGATGTGAGTTGGATACCACTCGACATTTACTTTTATAGCAGTTGTATCGCCGCCAAGTCCTTGAGGACCGACGCCTGTTTTGCTAGCAAGCTCAAGAAGCTCATCTTCAAGTTTTGCATATCTTGCATCGGCGTTTTTGCTATCTACTGGACGAACTGCAGCTTGTTTAGCTAGAAGTGCTGCTTTATCCATAGTGCCACCTATGCCAACGCCTATCGTCATTGGAGGGCAAGCGTTTGGTCCAGCGTATTTTACAGCCTCTAAAAATACCTTTTTAACGCCCTCTATGCCATCAGCTGGCACAAGCATTTTTAAAACTGACTTATTCTCGCTACCAAAGCCTTTTGGCGCTACTTTGATCTTAAATTTATCCCCTGGCACGATCCTAGTGTGGATGACCGCTGGGGTGTTGTTTGTAGTGTTTTTTCTCTCAAAAAGCGGCTCAGCAACGACTGATTTTCTAAGATAGCCCTCGGTGTAGCCCTTCGCAACGCCCTCATTTATCGCATCTTCGATGTAACCGCCTTCTATATGCACGTCCTGACCGATCTCGACAAAGACAACCGTCATGCCCGTATCTTGGCAAATAGGCGCAACGCCCTCTTCTGCTAGCTTGGCATTTTGCAAAATTTTGCCCAAGATATCCTTACCTAGAGATGAGCTCTCAGTGGTTTGTGCTTTTGTAAAAGCAGCCTTTAGATCTGGTGTAACGACGTAACAGGCTTGTTTGCAAAGCTTTGCAACAGTCTCTTTTATATCTTTTACGTTTACCGTTCTCATTTATCCTCCTCGTAAAAAACAATTTTTAATTATATAAATTATATGTAAAATTTAAGATTAAATTATAATATTAAATTTAATCACCAAACCTCGGTGTTTAAAT
>CABPVN010000001.1:186940-194382 GCA_902460825.1 Campylobacter concisus | reverse complement strand
CGGTGTTTAAATACTCTTAAGCAACTTTGGATAAACTACAATAAACTTAAATTTCAAAGGAAAAGTTATGAATTCGTTAGTCATCGTGATACTTGTTGTCGCAGTCATTTTTGTCTTTTTCATCAGCCTTTACAACTCGCTTGTTGCAAAGCGAAACCAGGTAAAAAGCGTGGAGGCTGGCATCGATGCACAGCTAAAAAGAAGATATGACCTCATACCAAATTTAGTAGCTACTGCAAAAGAGTACATGGTGCATGAAAAAGGCCTGCTAGAAAATATCACTGCCCTTAGAGAGAGTGCTAGAAGCGCCTCTACAAATGAGGAGAAATTTGAGCTAAATAACAAAATTTCAGGCTTGTTAAATGGCCTTAGAGTGAGCGTAGAAAACTATCCTGATCTAAAAGCAAATCAAAATTTACTTCACATCCAAAGCACTTTAAACGAGGTTGAAGAGCAAATTTCAGCTGCGCGCCGTGCCTACAACTCAGCTGTTGAAATTTACAACAACGCCACACAGATGTTTCCTTCAAACATCGTAGCTTCAATGTTTAGCTTTCACAAAGATGTATTTTTTGACATCCCTGAAAATGAAGCAGCTGCTCCAAACGTCGGTGATCTTTTTAAAAAATAAGGCATAAAAAATGCAAGCAGACGAACTAAAGGGCATCGATCTAAGCGACCTTGACGAGCTTGAAAAAGAGCGCCTTGCCATGGGGCAAAAAGCCTTTAAAATGATCGTTTATGGCTTTCTTGGCATCATAGTTATAAGTGGTTTTTTGGCATCACTGCACCTTGGAAATTTATTTTTCTTTTTGCTAATCGGCGGAGTTTTTTATCTTGGCAAGACGATAAATGGGCTAAAAAACGAGCTTATAGCAAAATTTAAACAAAAAGTAGTTGGCGTCATCGTAAAAAACTATGGTCTAAATTTCAGCGCAAATGGTGGGCTAAGTTTGGATGACTTTTTAAAAATTTATGACGCTGATGTCAATAGACACTACGCAGAAGATATGATCTACGGACAGATCGATAACACGCAGTTTAAGCTTTGCGATTTTTATGCGGCAAAAGAAGTAAAAGGTGAAAAAAATACCACTACAACGGTGAAATTTCAAGGCATTTTGCTAAAGGCTGAGTTTAAAAAAGAGCTAAACGCCACGATATATGTCTGCGATAAAAAGCGAACATCTGATCTAAGAAGCGAGGGCGAGCAAGCGATGATGGATAATCCTAAATTTAATGAGCTTTTTAAGACCTATGCGACCGATCAGATCGCAGCTAGATACGCTCTGACGCCAAAGCTGATGGAAAATTTAACCACTCTAAGAACTAAATTTAACGCCCCGCTCTCAGCAGTGTTTTTAAAAAATGAAATTTTCATCGCGATCGATCTTAGAAAGGATAGCTTCGAGCCTGATCTTAAAAAGCCGATAAACAGCAACGAGAGCGTGCAAAACTACATCGCAGGAGTTAGCGACTTTGTGGAGATCGTACGTGATCTGGAGCTAAATAAAAACATCTGGAAGAGCTAAATGCCAGATAAGACAAAACTCAAAGAAGGCAACATATTTTACGTCTATAATGATTACTACAAGAGATATTTCTTTGGCAAAATCTTAGTTGATATCATGAACCGTTTTATAAAGCAAGCAAATGAGGGGCTTCTTTGGCCGCTTGATTTTTTTAGTGACTGCTACTTGGTTGCTGTTTATAAAGATATAGTAGATACGCCAGTGCTAAAAAGCCGTGAATTTATCATCCCGGGAAGCTTCATCTACAAAAGCAGTTTCAACCGCAAAAATAAAGACGCTATAAAGTGGGTCTATTATGATCACGAAGATATCAACTACCAAGAGTTAGAATTTCCAGAGTATATCATCAGTAGCAATGACAAAATTTGCCTACAACGAGGAGAGCTTAGCATACCAACTGGCTTAACTCGCGCGCAATATGAGAATGAATTTAACATTACTGGCAGCAAAACTGGCGGCATAAACTACTCAAATGCCCTGCTTTTACAAGGCTTGCCAGCATATAAAGAGAGGATAGATTATAGCGATCTTCGCCTCCTACCAGAGCTTCGTAAAAAGCTCTACGAGATGATAGGCGAGGACCCAGACACGCCGTACTACGAGCTAGCATTAAAGCACGGCAAAGATCTAGCACGCTTTTATCAAGATAAAAACTAGACTATAAAAGAGCTATTAAGAGGCGTTGTTTAAGGTTTAACAAAAGAAATTTAGCTCTCTTGTTGCAGCCTAGATGAGCGTAATAGAGAAATTTATGACGAAATTTTTTAGTGTCGTGTCCGAGCCAAAGTAACTCGCTAACACTTTAACGCGGATCAAGCCACTTTTGCAAGCAGATGATAAATTTTAAAACTCGCAAGCCATTTTTAAAATTTATAACCAAATTTACGAAAAAGGTGGCGGTAACGTTTTTAGAATTTTGAGCTATTTAAAAAGGTGGTGTCACTTTAAATTTTGTGATTTTGTGAGGTTAAATTTAAGGGCTTAGAGCCTTTAAAAAGTGCAATGCTACTTAAATTTACCCTATTGTTTTATGATTTTGCAAGGTTAAATTTAATGGCCAAAAAAGCCATTAAATTTATAAACTAAGCCTGAGCAGGCTCCTCTTCTTCTTTTATCTTTTTTCTAACTTTTACGCGTGAGATGCTAGCTCCATCCATCTTTCTCACCTCGTAGTAGCAGTTTTCATCCTCGATCTTATCGCCCACAACCGGCAAACGACCGATGAGATTAAAAACATATCCGCCGATCGTTACTTGATCGGTCTCTTCATCAAAGCTTATGCCAAGGACCTCTTCAACGCTCTCTAAGTCGTATCTGCCTTGGAATTCATAGATATTTTCATTTATCTTTTTATAGTGCTGATCGACCTCATCGTGCTCGTCGTTAAAGTCGCCAAGCACCTCCTCCATGATATCTTCCATCGTAAGAAGTCCAGCCGTGCCACCATACTCATCGACGACAAGTGCAGCTGAAATTTGCTCTTTGTTCATCATCACAAGCACCTTTGAGATAGAAAGGCTCTCAGGCACGATGACAAATTTACGCACGATCGCGTCAAAGCTCTTCTCTTTATCCTCGCTAAAGTGTAGCTGTAAGATATCTCTAATGTGTATCATGCCCAAAATAATATCTTTTGAGCCGTCTATATAAGGATAGCGAGTATATTTTGACTCAAAAACGACTTGTAAATTCTCTTCAAAGCTCTTTTGTTTATTTATACAGATCATGTCGCGTCTTGGCGTCATGATCTCTTTTGCGACCGTGTCACTAAAATCGACTGCATTTTTGATAAGCTCAGTCTCAAAACTATCAAGCACACCGCCCTTTAAGCTCTCGCCAACGATGATCTTGATCTCCTCTTCAGAGTGTGCTAGCTCATTCTCTTTTGCTGGCTGGATGCCTAAAATTTTAAGTCCAGATGTAGCTAGGATGTCAAAAAGCTTTATGATAGGCGAAAAAAGTATCCAGAAAAAGTGAAGCGGACGAGCGATTTTAAGCACTGCTGATTCTGATTTGGCTATGGCGACTGACTTTGGCACAAGCTCGCCCATAACGACGTGAAGTAGCGTGATAAGCGTAAATGCGATCGCAAAGCCGACTGTATGAACTAAGATATCGCTAAGATTAAAAACATTTTTAAGTGGGGCTTCTATGAGCCTTGCGACTGCTGGCTCACCGATCCAACCAAGGGCGAGCGAGCTTAGCGTGATGCCAAGCTGAGTGGCGCTAAGATAGGTATCAAGCTTGTTTGACATCTCAAAGGCAAGCTGGGCGTTTGGCTTTTTCTCTTTGATAAGCTCTTCAAGTCTAGACTTGCGAACCTTAACAAGGGAAAATTCCGACAAAACAAAAAATGCGTTTAGTAAAATGAATATAATGGCAAGTATTACCATTAAAAGCGAGTTATCGCTACTGGGGTACAATTATGATCCTTAAGAGTTAAAAATTTTGGCTGATTATAGCGAATTTATATTTAGCGGTCAAATTAACCACGCCCAAAAGTAACAACGTTTCTTAAATTTAAGATTTATAAAAAGTTCTTAAATCATATTTTGGTAACATTATTTTCATCACTAAATTTATGGATTTTACAATGAGCAAAAAGAATTTTTCATCACGCTGGGCTTTTATACTAGCCTCAGTTGGTTCAGCCGTTGGTATGGCAAATGTTTGGGGCTTTCCTTACAAGCTTGGCACAAATGGTGGTGGAGCGTTTTTACTCATCTACATCTTTTTTGTGGCACTTTTTTCTTACGTTGGCTTAAGCGCAGAGTATGCGATCGGCAGACGCGCAAAGACTGGCACGCTAGGATCATATAAATTTGCTTGGCAAAGTAGAAATTTAGGCGTCATCGGCAGCATCGTCGGCTGGCTTCCACTTGCTGGCTCACTTTGCATAGCCATCGGCTACGCTGTCATCATCGCTTACGTGCTAAAAGCCCTTACCCAGGCACTTACTGGCTCATTTATGAGCGTTGATACAAATGTTTGGTTTAACTCATTTGCGCTTGCCGAGTACTCAGTCCTTCCATATCACTTTATAGTGATCGTTGGCACGCTTCTTACGCTATTTTTTGGAGCAAAAAGCATCGAAAAGACTAATAAAATAATGATGCCGCTATTTTTCGTGCTGTTTGCCATTTTGGCTATAAATGTCGCGATGCTTCCAAACGCATTTGAGGGGTATAAATTTCTATTTATCCCTGACTTTAGCAAGCTTGAAGATCCGATGGTGTGGGTCACTGCGATGGGTCAAGCCTTTTTCTCGCTCTCTATCACAGGATCAGGCATGATAGTTTATGGAGCATATCTTTCAAAAAACGAAGACGTCGTTGCAAGTGCGAAAACTACGGCATTTTTTGACACGCTTGCAGCGCTTGTAGCAGCGCTTGTCATGATACCAGCGGTCTTTGCCTATGCTATGGATCCAGCTGAGGGTCCAAAGCTACTTTTCGTAACGCTTCCTAAAATTTTACAAAATATGATCGGCGGTCAAATTTTTGCGATCATACTATTTACTGCAGTCATCTTTGGCGGTATCACCTCGCTTCAAAATATGTTTGAGGTGGTCGCTGAGTCGCTTATGCATAAATTCCCGCGCCTTAGTAGATTTTGGGTGCTTGTGCTACTTTGCGTGGTTTGCTTTGGCTTTGGAGCGTTTATGGAGCCTATTAGCAGTTGGGGGCCTTGGATGGACTTTGTCTCTATCTATATCATCCCAATCGGCGCAGTCATCGGCGCAATATCTTGGTTTTGGATCATCAAAAAAGAAGAAATTTTAGACGAAGTAAATTCAGGAGCGAATAAAACTTACGGCTCATTTTGGTATTTTGTGGGTAAATTTATCTATGTGCCAATAGCCTTTTTGCTCTGCATCATCGCCATTAGCAAGGGAATTTCTTTTTAACTTAGCCCATCAAAAGACGAGCTAAGTCTAAATTTGAAGTTATTTTAGCTTTTTAGAGCCGATGTAAGTAGCAAATACCTCTTGCGAGCCATCTTTTTTAAAGAGTATGACGTCGTATTGCTCAGCTTTGCCGCCTTGCTCCATACCTTGACTCTCCATAGGCATGCCAGGCACTGCGATACCAACGACATCTTTTGGTTTAAGCTCAAGCAGGCGCTTGACCTCATCAGCTGGCACGTGACCCTCGATAACGTAGCCATCAACGATAGCTGTGTGGCAGCTTGAAAGCTCTAGTGGCACGTGAAATTCTTTTTTAACCTTGACCATATCATCTACTTTTATGGTCTCTTCGCTAAAGCCAGCCTTTTGCATAGCATTGGCCCAGTTGCCACAACAACCGCAAGTTGGGCTTTTATAGACCTTCATATCGGCCGCAAACGCCAAGGTCGCACAAAGGCTAAGAGCTAAAAATGCAAATTTCTTCATCATTTTCCTTTACGTTAAAATTTGCAAAATGATATAGTTTTGGTTTAAATTTTATATAAATGCTTAAACCTTGCCTGCTATAATTGCCAAAATTTACAAAAGGCACTTTATGTTTTCATCATTTTTCAAAGACAAAAAATGGGCGCTTTGGGCTTACGGCGGAGCGATATTTATCATCTTACTACTTGTCTATCAAACGCATCTAAATGTCCGCATCAACGAGTGGTATAAAAATTTCTACGACATCATGCAAAACTCAAAGGATCACAATGTAGATGAGTTTTGGCAAGGGATATTAAATTTCTTAAAGATCGCCATGCCTTATGTCGTAACCTACACGGTGATATCGTTCTTTGCGAGCCACTGGGTCTTTCGCTGGAGGGAGGCGATGACCTTTAAGTATCTCAAATTTTGGCGAAACTGCCAAAACGACATCGAGGGCAGCTCACAGCGTATCCAAGAGGACGTTTATCGCTTTGCCAAGATCATGGAGAGCCTTGGCGTGCAGGTTTTAAAGGCATTTATGACGCTGATCGCCTTTATACCAGTGCTTTGGGAGCTAAGCAAAAGCGTGAGCCTGCCTTTCATCAAGGATATCGAAGGCTCGCTAGTTTATATCGCGCTACTAATTAGCATCGGAGGCCTCATCGTATCGTGGTTTGTGGGTATAAAGCTGCCACACCTTGAGTATAACAACCAAAAAGCGGAGGCGGCCTTTAGAAAAGAGCTAGTTTATGGCGAGGATGATAAGCTCAAATTTTGCCAGCCAAACATTATGCTAGAGCTTTTTACAGGGGTGAAGCTAAACTACTACAAGCTATTTTTGCACTACGGCTACTTTAATCTTTGGCTCATCTCGTTTTCGCAAATTTTAGTCATCGTGCCTTACATCATCATGGGAAATGGCCTATTTAGCGGTGTCATCACGCTTGGTGTTTTGATCCAAGCTAGCAACGCTTTCTCGCAGGTCAGAGAGAGTTTTAGCGTCTTTATCGATAACTGGACGACGATAACGGAGCTAAGATCGGTCAATAAGCGTTTGAGAGAATTTGAGAGAAATATAAATTTGGACAATAAAATTAGAATAGTGAAAAGGCGTTTTTTTGTACAAGAGCGTCCAGAAAATTTTAAAATTTATAGACAAACATATAAAGATACTAAATTTAGTGATAAGCAGTAACTAGAACTGAAATTTATAGCCTACTAAGCAAGTGAGCGAAATTTAAATTTTGCAAATTTGCTTTGTCAGGCATATAAGTATCAAGTAAATTTTAAAATTTCATGAACGAGTAATTTCGGCTCTAAAATTTGAGCTAAGCTATAAGCGAAGCTAAATTTTTGTAGTCAATTCTTGCGAGTGAATGAAAATTTAAAATTTGTAAATTCTTTTTATTCAAAAGGGTGACAAGGGGACTTGAATTACGGTCTGCTTGCAGTTGCGAGCTTGCGAAGCAAAGCCATCCCCTTATCCCCCTTTTTAAATCCCCCAATCCCCTCGCACGTTCAAGGTGCATGCA
>CABPVN010000001.1:140063-186313 GCA_902460825.1 Campylobacter concisus | reverse complement strand
GGGGTAAATAAGTTTAATGAGGATAATATCTATTAAATTTGTTTAAATCTTTGAAGGAGAAAAAATGAATCGACGAGATTTCATCAAAAGTGCTGCAGCTAGTGCTGCTTGTGCTAGTGCTGGTATCGCTGTGCCAAGCTCGCTAAGTGCGGCAAACGAAGCTGAAAAAGGCTGGCGTTGGGATAAGGCTGCCTGTAGATTTTGTGGAACTGGATGTGGCATCATGGTTGCTACAAAAGAGGGCAAGATAGTAGCTGTAAAAGGCGATCCAGAGGCACCAGTAAACCGCGGTCTAAACTGTATCAAAGGCTACTTTAACGCTAAGATCATGTACGGCGAAGATAGGATTACTCATCCACTTTTACGTGTAAATGAAAAGGGCGAATTTGACAAAAAAGGTAAATTTAAGCAAGTAAGCTGGAAGCAAGCATTTGACGTGATGGAAGCTCAGTTTAGAAAGACTTATGACGAGCTTGGACCTCACGGCGTTGGCGTGCTTGGCTCTGGTCAATACACTATCCCAGAGGGCTATGCAGCAGTTAAGCTTATGAAAGGTGGCTTTAGAAGCAACAGCATCGATCCAAATGCAAGACACTGTATGGCAAGTGCGGTTCTTGGCTTTATGCAAGTTTTTGGTATCGATGAGCCATCAGGCTGCTTTGATGACATCGAGCTAACTGATACTGTCATAGCTTGGGGCGCAAATATGGCTGAGATGCACCCGATCCTTTGGGCGCGCGTCAGTGATAGAAAGCTTAGCGACCCTGATAGAGTAAAGGTCGTAAATTTAAGTACTTACTCAACTAGAACATCAAATTTAGCTGATATCGAGATCATTTTTGCTCCGTCATCTGACCTTGCTATCTGGAACTACATCGCTCGTGAGATAGTCTATAACCACCCTGAGATGATAGATGAAGAATTTGTTAAAAAGCACTGCGTCTTCACAGCTGGCCCAGTTGATATCGGATATGGTCTTCGTCCAGACATCCACCACAAAAAATATGCTCCAAGCGAGCTAGACACAGCTGCGACTGAGAAGTCAAAGGTGCTAAGTGAGGCTGAGGGCGTTACACTTTCTTATCTTGGTCTAAAAGCTGGTGATACACTTGAAAATAAAAACGCTGCAAAGGCTGGCGATCACTGGCAAATAACATTTGAAGAGTTTAAAAAAGCTCTTGCGCCTTACACACTTGACTTTACAGCTAAGGTAGCAAAAGGCGATCCAAACGAAGATATCAATGAATTTAAGAAAAAACTAAAAGCACTTGCTGATCTTTACATCGAGAAAAACCGCAAAGTCGTTAGCTTCTGGACTATGGGCTTTAACCAACACCAACGCGGCACATGGGTAAATGAGCAAGCTTATATGGTGCATTTCTTGCTCGGCAAGCAAGCACTCCCAGGCTCAGGCGCCTTTTCTCTAACTGGCCAACCAAGCGCATGTGGAACTGCAAGAGAGGTTGGAACATTCGTTCACCGCTTGCCAGCTGATATGGTTGTCGGCAATCCAAAACACAGAGAGATCACTGAGAAAATTTGGAAACTACCTGCTGGCACACTAAGCGGCACTCCAGGCTCACACTATGTAAAAATGATGCGTGATCTTGAAGATGGCAAGGTTAAATTTATCTGGGTTCAAGTAAATAACCCATGGCAAAACACTGCAAACGCAAACCACTGGATCAAAGCAGCTCGCGAAATGGACAACTTTATCGTTGTAAGTGACCCTTATCCAGGAATTTCTGCAAAAGTAGCTGACCTTATCCTCCCAACTGCGATGATCTATGAAAAATGGGGCGCATACGGCAACGCTGAGAGAAGGACACAACACTGGAGGCAGCAAGTACTCCCTGTTGGCGAAGCGATGCCTGATATCTGGCAGATGCTTGAGTTTAGTAAGCGCTTTAAACTAAAAGATGTTTGGGGCGAGAAAAAGCTAAATGACAAAGTGACACTTCCAAGCGTGCTTGAGGCTGCAAAAGATATGGGATATAGCGAAGAAGATACGCTATTTGACGTGCTTTTTGCAAATGAAGATGCTAAGAAATTTAGCGCAAACGATCCGATCATGGAAAACTATGACAATACAGAAGTCTTTGGCGACAGCAGAAAAGTGATCGGCTCTGATGGTAAAGAATTTAAAGGATATGGATTTTTCATCCACAAATATCTTTGGGAGGAGTATAGAAAATTTGGCGTTGGCCACGGCCACGACCTAGCTGACTTTGACACTTACCACAGAGTAAGAGGTCTTAGATGGCCAGTTGTCGATGGTAAAGAGACTCAGTGGAGATTTAACACCAAATTTGACCCATACGCTAAAAAAGCCGCTCCAAATGATAAATTTGCATTCTACGGCAACAAAAACGCAGCCCTTCCAACAGGCGATCTAAAAGGCGTGAAAAATCAAGAGAAAACTCCTCTTGCAAACAAAGCAAAAATTTTCTTCCGCCCTTACATGGATCCATGCGAGATGCCAAGCAAAGATTATCCATTCTGGCTATGTACTGGCCGTGTTCTAGAGCACTGGCATACAGGCACGATGACTATGCGTGTTCCTGAGCTTTATAGAGCCGTCCCAGAGGCGCTTTGCTACATGCACGAAGATGACGCTAAAAAGCTTGGCGTGCTTCAAAACGAGATCGTTTGGGTCGAGTCACGCCGTGGCAAGGTAAAAGCAAGAGTAGATCTAAAAGGTAGAAATAAGCCGCCAGTAGGCCTTGTTTATGTGCCTTTCTTTGACGAAAACGTATTTATAAATAAAGTCTGCCTTGACGCTACTTGCCCTATCTCAAAAGAGACTGACTATAAAAAATGCGCGGTTAAAATTTACAAGGCGTAAAAGTGGCTGATATGGAATTTTCAAGTAGGCGTGAAGCTTTGAAATTTGGAGCTAAGGCAGCGATCTTAGCTCTTGGCGGAGGCTTTGTATGGTCACTTAGTGCCAAGGCCTCACCGCTTGTACTTCTTAGACCGCCTGGTGCGAAAGCGGAGAAGCAGTTTTTGAAAAGCTGTATTAGGTGTGGGCTTTGCGTAGAGGCCTGTCCATTTGATACGCTAAAACTTGCTACTCTTGAAGATGGTATAAGTGTCGGTACGCCTTATTTTGAGCCTAGAAAAATTCCTTGTCATATGTGCGAGCATATCCCTTGCGTGCCAGCCTGTCCGACTGGGGCACTGGACGCAAATTTAGTTAGCACAGCTGGCAAACTCGATATCAACAAAGCCAAAATGGGCGTTGCAGTGGTCGATATGAAAAACTGCGTGGCCTACTGGGGCATACAGTGTGATGCTTGTTACAGAGCCTGTCCGCTCATAGACAAAGCCTTGTATCTTGAGTATCGCCGCAACGAAAGGACGCAAAAGCATGCGTTTTTGCTACCAGTTGTTGATAGCGATATCTGCACAGGTTGTGGCGTGTGCGAGCGAGCCTGTATCACCGAAAAAGCAGCCATTACCGTGCTAAACCGCGAGGTTGTACTTGGCAAAGTTGGCGATAACTACGTCAAAGGCTGGATAAAAGAAGATGAAAGGCGCGTGGATGATGCCAACAGCAAGATAAAGCTCGACATCAAAAAGGCGACTGACTATCTAAATGGCGGTGAGCTATGAAATTTTTAATCTTAAGACGAATAACTCAAATTTCTATCCTAGTGCTATTTATCCTAGGAAATGTTTATGGAGTTAAGATACTTAGCGGAAATTTAAGCTCATCTTCGCTTTTTGGACAAATTCCACTAAGCGATCCATTTGCGGTGCTTCAAATTTTACTAGCAAGCTTTAGCGTAGGCATAAATGCAGTAATAGGCGCCATGATCGTCTTTGCATTTTACGCACTCATCGCTTCTAGGGCTTTTTGCTCGTGGGTTTGCCCGGTAAATTTACTAACGGACATTGCTTACAAGCTAAGAGAGAAATTTGGCTTTAAGGGAGAGAAAATTTTAAACGTAAGTAAAAATTTACGCTACTACTTGCTAGCGCTCACTCTTATCTTAAGCCTAGCTCTTTCACTGCCAGCGTTTGAGAGCATTAGCTTTATAGGTATCATCCAGCGTGGCATTATCTACGGCTCAGTTAGCGCCATTGGCATCGCCCTTGGCATAGTGGCCTTTGATATGTTCGTGCTAAAGCGAGGAATTTGCTCACACGTCTGCCCGCTTGGTGCATTTTACGCGGTGATATCAAAATTTGCTCTTATTAGAGTAAAACACGACGCAAATGCCTGCACAAAATGCATGAAGTGCAAACTCATCTGCCCAGAGGTGCAAGTGCTAGATATGATAGGTAAAGAGAGCCGTGCGGTTAGCTCGAGCGAGTGTATAAGCTGCGGTAGATGCATCGACGTTTGCGGTGACGGGGCGTTAAATTTTAGTATTAGAAATTTAAGGAGAGAAAAATGAAAATGAAAATAATGGCGCTTGGAGCACTATGCGCTGCCTTTTTAGCGGCATGTGCATTGAATAATCCAAGCATTAGTGATTCGCAAATCGGCCTTAGAAATGTCGATTTGTTAGATGATAAAGACGTTGTTTTAAAAGACATCAACTATACAAAAGAACCAGCGGGTATGGCAAAGAGGTTTGACAGATCTTTTGAAAATGCACCTCCGTTTATCCCACACGACACTGAGGGTTTGGTGCCTATCACAAAAGATTCAAATATGTGCGTAACCTGCCACATGCCTGAGTTTGCAAAAGATAGCGGAGCTACTCCTATCCCAGCTTCTCACCTTTATGACATCAGAAACAAAAAAGATCTTGCAGGCAAGCTTGATGATGAGAGATATAACTGCACAACTTGCCACGTCGAGCAACAAAATGGCGTAACTCAGCTTGTTGGCAATAAATTTAAACCTGACTTTAGAGATAAAAACGGCTCACATAAGTCAAATTTACTAGACGTTTTAAATGACGGCGTTAAGTAATGCAAAGCAGGCGAGAGCTAATTAGTAAAATTTTGGGGGCAAAACCTGCTCCCAAATTTATAGATCCGCCATTTTTTAGCGGTGAATTTGACTGCGCTGGCTGTGAGGCTAGCTGTGTCAGTGCTTGTGAAAAAGAGCTTCTTAGCTTTGAAAATGAAAGAGTTGTTTTTAAAGTTAAAAAGCTAGGCTGCGACTTTTGCGAAGAGTGTGCGAAGGCTTGTCAAAGTAGTGGCCGAAGAACACTAAATTTAAACTCGCCAAAGAGCATAAACGCAAAGGTTAGCATAAATGTAGCTAGCTGCCTAGCGTGGAATGACACGATTTGCTACAACTGCCTTGATGCTTGTAAATTTAAAGCGGTTGAGTTTCTTGGCGTTTTTCGTCCCATAGTCAATCAAAACTGCGTGAGCTGCGGCGAGTGCTTTGATGTTTGTTTTAAAAATTCGCTTGAGATGGAGGCTTTATGAGAGTTTTATTTTTTCTTTTTTGCTTGTTAAATTTTATCTTTGCAAATGAGATCACAACGCCTATTAAAGAGATAGAAGCTAGTGCAAATGTGCTTAATACTACGCTGATAAATGGCAAACTTTTTATCGCAACTGATGGTGGCACGGTTGAAATTTACGATCCAAAAGAGTCTAAATTTGACGAGATCATCAAAATGGATGATATAAAAACATATGTGAGCGATCATGAGAGGCCAAAAATTTTAAATGTCGATGAGCTAAATGGCAAGATACTCATCCTAAGCGAGGGCGACTACGCTACAAAGGTGCTTTATATAAGAGAAAATGGGCAGATGAGAAGCATAAAAATGGCTAATCAAGCGATAAAAAAGGCTCTATTTTTAGATGATGAGCATATAGCACTTGCCTCCATTAGCAATGAAATTTACTTTTTAAACCTAAAAAGTGGCGAAATTTATGATAGTTTTAAAATATCAATCGCAATGCTCTCAGACATGGAGATAAGCGAGGATAGAGGCACGCTAGCCATTGCTTGCGAGAGCGGAAAGGTCTATTTTTACAACGTTCGCACTAAAAAGATGGACAAAATTTTAGATATCCACACTGATAATATCTACGACATTGCCTATAAAAATGGCGTCATGATAAGTGGAGGCACCGACAGGATCGTTGGTATCTTCTCTGCTGGAACGCTAAAAAAGATAAACACTGGCTTTTTGGTTTATGGCGTGGGGCTTAGTAGTGATGGTAAGATCGCTGCATATATGAGCGATGAGATGAGCGATGTAAATTTAGTTGATAGTGCTAGCCTGGAAAATATCGCGATGCTAAAAACTGGGCAAAGCACGATAAATAGCATAGTTTTCATAAGCGACAACGAGGTTGTGACCTCTGCTTATGAGAAGAAAATTTTATTTTGGAGAGTTAGATGAATATTTCAAGCCTGATAGTCTATACGGATAACAAAAACGAGAGCGTCAAAAGCGAGATAGGCAAGCTAAAAGAGTGCGAGATCATCACTGATGCAGAAGATAGGATCGTGGTGGTCGTTAGCTCAGAGAGTATCGAAGATGAGATCAGAGTTTTTAAGATGATAGAGGGCATTAGCGGTGTGGTGAGCGTTGCGATGGTTTATAGCTACCAAGAAGACGCTCAGGAAAATAGAGAGAGGCTTGAAGCAAACGGCAAGATAAGTGAAATCTTAACAAGCGATGACGTAAAAGCCGAAGATATTGCATATGGCGGTAGTGTGCATTATAAGGTGAGGTAAATTTAACTCCCTTTTGGTTTGAAATTTAATCAATATGTTGATAGGTTTTGTAAATTTTTAAATTTTACTCGGTCGCTCTAGCAACTTATTAAATTTAAGTCCTTGTCTCCCCTTTTGACAAATTTATATAAAAGCAAATTTTAAACTTTCATTCACTCGCCTTAGCAGACTACTAAATTTAGGTCTCGTAACCACTCGTTACTAAATTTAGAACCGTGATATGCTTGTTTATAAATTTTAAAATTTGAACTAGGCTTTTTAAAATAAACTGCATGTAGTGCTTCAGCACCATTGCATGCACCTTGAACGTCGTCGGGCTTTACTTCGACTTCGTCTCGTAACTGCAAGCAGACGTGGGATCTAAAGGGAGATAAGGGGACGGCTTCGTAATTCAAGTCTCCCTTGTCTCCCTTTTGAGTAAAAAATTTTAAATTTAAAGTCTGTGCTTGTAGAAAATAGAAATTTACTATTTTACAAATTTTAAAATCTTACTCCCTCGCCTTAGCAACTTACTAAATTTAGGTCTCGCTACTGCTTGCCACTAAATTTAGAAGCGTGATATGCTCGTTCATAAATTTTAAAATTTGACAGGAGTTTTTAAAATATTAAATTTAAAGTTTAGAATTTAAAAGGACTAAATTCCAACCCAGCTTAAACCAGGTTGGAATTTATGAAGATTGATGAAGTAGTTTGATTAAAATTTATTCTTTCTTACTTCGCTTACTATTGTCTTTGCCATGTTATCAACATCGCTTGTTACTTCATTGGCTTTATTAGCAATTACAACGTTTTCTTTTGTTAGGTGATCTATTTGAGCAACTGATTGATTTATCATATTTATGCCTTCACTTTGCTCTTTGATTGATTCACTCATCTCATTTATTGATTGAGCTAATACATTTGTATTTGCTTCTATCTCTCCTAGAGATTTTTGAGTACGTTCAGCTAGCTTTCTTACTTCATCAGCAACAACGGCAAATCCTCTACCATGCTCTCCAGCTCTAGCTGCTTCTATTGCAGCATTAAGTGCTAGAAGGTTTGTTTGATCTGCTATATCTCTAATGATAGTTATTATGTTTTTAATTTCATCTGATTGTCTTATAACATCAGCTGTCTTTTGAGAGATGGCATTCATTGAGCTAGACATTTGCTCAACTGCTGCTGCGCTTTCTTGAAGTGAGCTTGCTTGCGTGCTAGCGCCTTGCGTTAGCTCTTTCATAGCTGAAGCCAAAGTTGTAGCTTTTTCTTTAAGTAGCTGTGCTTGGCTTAAATTTGAGTTTAGCATAGAGCAAACTACCTCTCCCATGTTTGATACTCCAAGTATCATAGCCTTTAGGTCAGCCTCTAGCTCCTCATTTATCTCAACCTTTGCTGTAAAGTCATTTTTAGTATATGAGCTAAGAACATTTGTTATGCCCTTTAAATTTGCCGAGATAGATGTAAAGAATTTATTTAGTAGCTCTTTTAGTTCATTTAGTGATGGGTTGTTTGGAGTTGAGCCTATCTTTGCTCCAAGGTTTCCTTTGATCATCAAATTTGCTACCTTATTTAGCTCATCTATCATAGTGCTATCTTTTTTGATGCCAGCTATGACTTTGTCAATGTTCTCATTTATCGCCTTGCTCATCTCACCAAATTCATCATTTGATCTTACCTCTAGCTTGCTTGGTGCTTTTGCTTCGTAAGTTACAAATTTAAATACATCATCAAGCTTAGACTGGATGATTTTTATAGGGTTAAGAGACTTTTTAAGTAAGAAATAGACAAATGCTGAGAGGATAACGATGAATAGCACTGCTAGGATTAGCTGGATCTTTAGGAGAGGGATAGTATTTGACGTAAATACATCTTTTTGCATAGCCGAGATAGCTATCCAGCCACGATCATTTAGCTCGATAAAGTCAGCAAATCTCTCTTCGCCTTTTGAGTTTTGATAAGCAATAAGGCCATTTTTATTGAAGTCTTTATTTTTATATCTTTCAACCAGCTTTGTCGTTGTAGCATTTTCTTTGCCAACTAGCTCTTTATTAGGGTGGATGATGATCTTGCCGTTTTTGTCCATCACATAAACATAGCTATAGTCGGTTTTGCTAATATCCATGATCTCGTCGCTAAGGCTTGAGATATCAGCATTCATAGCAGCGACACCTTTATCGCCGATAGGTGCTGAAAATGCGATCATCATGGCATTTGAGCTTGATGATTTGTAAGGATCAGAAAAAGTTGCTTTTGAGCCTTTTGCGATCTTATACCAATCTCTTGTTCTTGGGTCGTAGCCATTGTCTTTTGGCATCTCATTCTTACCATTTGAGCGGTACATCGCTCCATCACTCTCATATCCTGCAAAAATTCTCTCGATCTCAGGTGAGACTATGAGTTTGCCTGTGCTTAAAACTTCATTTATCTGGCTTCTATCCTCTAGTTTTTCTAGCCTTTGGGCGATGCCGTTTGCAGCGTGCGTGTTGCTGTTAAAAAATGTATTCATAGCGTTTTTTACATCTTTTAGAATTTGACGCTGAGTTTGTATGACTAGCTCGACTGTCTTGTTTTGGGCAGTGTAGTAACTAGCGACTGACATAGCCACAAACGAGATACATAGAGCAACTATTAGCATTAGTGCTATTTTATTGGTGATTGACTTCACACGAATTCCTTTACATATGATTTACATTGTCGCAATATCGGCTAGTTTAAAAAGAATTGTATAGCTGTTTAAGAAATTTTTCTTTAAAAATAAGAAATTTTGATCTACAAGATAAATTTATGGTCTATCTTTTATTAAATTTAAAAGATTTTCTTTGATATTTTCGCTAGTTAAATTTGAAATTTCGCTGTAAAAATTTCCATCTTTATCTAGCAGATAGATAGCAGAGCTGTGAGCGACAGAGTAGCCCATAGCAGAGTTTTTAAGATGCACTTTTTGGTATTTTACGCCGTAGTTTTTAGCGACTTTTGGCAGATCGTTTAGCTTTAGTCCGTCTGCGTCCTTGTAGAAATTTTTAGCCATTAGGGTTAAATTTTCAGGCGTGTCACGCTCAGGATCAAGCGTGATGAAAAGTAGCTCAAAGTCGTCTCTTTTTAGTTTATTTAGCTCATCGCCCACAAGAGAGAGCGTAGTAGGGCAGACATCGGGGCAGTAAAGATAACCAAAATATATCGCTTTATATTTGCCGTTATAGTTTTTAAGGCTCACTTCGCCATGCTCTGAAAGCGCCTTAAAATCATACTTGTTTGGCTTTATAAAAAGCATCGCAAGACCTGCGCATATTAAGATTATTATTAAGCCCCAAAGTGTCTTTTTCATCATTTGCCCTTACATTTTTAGATCGAGATCGACAAAAAATCCAGTATCTTTTTCGCCATCAAGCAGCTTAAATCTATACCTCATAAGATCGACCACACAAGCACTTAGCACGACTTGGGCTATTAGATTATCGCCCCTTTGATCAAGCCTTGCCTTTATAGAACCCATGTTCATATTTATGCCATCGATTACAAGATTTGGATCTTTTAGCCCTAAATTTTTGCCATTAATGATCTTAAAGCTAAACGGTCTCATCGCAAAGATTGGTCTTGGCGAGATGTCTATCTTTAGCTTAACGCCATTAAATTTCACCTCGCAAGCATCTTTGTTTAGATCGCATTTTAAAGGATCAAGCGATGTATTTACATCGGCAAATTCAGGCGGATCCTCTTTACTGACCATAAATTTATGACCCATCCAAAAAGCGCCTGCTACTATAAAGATGAGTGAAAAAATGATTAGAATTTTTTTCATTATTTAAAGTTTTTGGTTACTCCGATATTATCAAGCTTGATGCTCTCGCCGTTGCTAAATTTTAGCTCCAGATCAACCTTATCGCCATCTTTTATGGGCTTATTTAGATCCATAAGCATGATGTGAAGACCGCCAGGTGCTAGCTTTGTCTCGCCATTTTTTGGGATAACAGCGTCCTCAACCTGAACCATAGCCATCATGCCATTTTCCATCTTGTGAGTGTGAATTTCAGTGCTTTTGCAAACACTTGAATGAACGCCAACTAGCTTTACATCGGCATTTGAAGCATTTTTGATATCCATGAAAATAGCGCTGTTGTTTGTGCCAGGCTTTGTGTCTCTTGCTCTGACATGATCTAAGCTGATGTCAGCTGCCATTAGTGTAGAAGCTGCAAGTAATGCACCAAAAACAAGTTTTTTCATATTTTTCCTTTGTGGTAAATTAATAATGGTTTTCAGATTATACATATAAAGAAACTAAAATTCCCTTTAAAATTTAAAAATTGAAATTTTTTAGGTTATAATTACGCACTAAATTTTACTTTTTGGGACACTTCATTTGAAAAAGATACTACTTTTCTTCATCGCGTTAGCGCCTTGTCTTTTTGCCCAAAATTACGAAGAAATTTACTTAAAAAATGGCCCGTCTGCTGTCATAGAAGCCATTGAAAAGAACATTTTAAGTAAGGACTACTGGCTGAACAAGCTCAAAGACAAGGACGTTAGATACGGATATTACGACAACGAGATACTTCTAAGCGTGGTTGATAAGACTGACAAAGAGCTTGAGGTCATCTCTTATAAAGACGGAGTTACAAAAAAACTCTTTAGCTCAAGCGTCATCGTTGGCAAAAATGGCGACAAACTGCTTGAGGGCGACCTAAAAACGCCAGTTGGCGTCTATCAGCTTACACGTAGATTTACGCCAAATGACAGATATCTTGGCCCACTTGCTTTTTCTCTTTCATATCCAAATTTACTTGATAAACTTGCAAAACGTAATGGCAGCGGCATCTGGATACATGGCTATCCACTCGATGGTCAAAGGACAGATGAGCTAAAGACAAAAGGCTGCGTGGCTATGCAAAATGACATCTTGATGAAATTTGACGAAGTGATAGACCACAAAAAAACGCTCGCTTTTATCTACGAGGACAAGCGCCCAGAAGCAAGCGTGAACGACATAGCGGTGATCATCTCTGGAATTCTTAACTGGAAAAAGACTTGGAGCGAGAGCGACATTGATAGCTATTTGAAATTTTATGATAAAGATTTTGAGCGATATGACGGCATGAGCTTAGAAAATTTTAAAAATATGAAACGAGCGATCTTTTCTAGAAAAGAGAAGAAACATATCGCTTTTTCAAATTTTCTCATCACGCCTTATCCAAACCTTAAAAACGACAAGCTATTTCGCGTGAGTTTTTATGAGGATTACGCTGCTGATACGCATAAATTTGCAGGTCAAAAGACCCTTTATGTCAAGCTTTATGGCGATGAGATGAAAATTTTTATAGAGGAGTAGAAGTGGAAAAATCTAAAGAAGTAAAAGAGAAGATAGAGAAAATTTTAGAGGCTAGGTCTGCGTTTTTTGCTGAGCTAGACCGCCAAGTGCCAAAGAAAAATGGCACTGATGTCTTTGACTTTAGCAAGGTTAAAGAGGCTGATCTAAAAGAAATTTACGCTAAATTTTATGCATTTGACTACAACGTAAGAAAGCTCTTGCCTGATGTTTATAAAGCTTATGATGTGAATTTTAATGTCTGAGATACACCTAAACAAAGCAGCTTACATCCACAATCTAACTAAAATTTGTGACAAAGCTGGCGGAAAAGAAAATGTTATCGTCGTGCTAAAAGATAACGCTTATGGGCATGGCGCAAGGCTCATAGCTAGCGAGGCTAAGAAATTTGGCATAAAAAACTGCGCTGTAAAGAGCGAGTGTGAAGCAAATGAGATCGCTGATATCTTTGAAAATATCTTGATCCTCTCGCACATCCCAACAGGCGATGAGAGCGCTAAATTTACCTATGCTATAAACGACATAGACGCACTTTTAAAGATAAAAGAAAATACAAAAATCAACCTCGCCATCGACACTGGCATGCATAGAAATGGGCTTGATATAAGCGAGCTTGATTATGCATTTGAAATTTTAGCTAGAAGAAATTTAGAGCTTCTTGGCGCTTATACGCATTTTCGCGCAAGTGATGAGCTAAATGCTGATTATTTCGTGCAAAGAGAAAATTTTAACGCCGCAAAAGCGAAAATTTTAGCTCTTTGCGATGAGTTTGGTATAAAAAAACCGATCTTTCACTCTCACAACTCAGCCGCCCTTGAAAGAGCTAGCGCGGTTGAAGATGAGATGGTGCGCGTGGGCATCGCTCAGTATGGATATGCTCAGTTTAATGGCTCTTTAAATTTAAAGCCAGTGCTTTCACTTTGGGCAAAGCGCGTTAGCAGACGGATTTTAAAAAGTGGTCAAAGCGTGGGATATGGGGCTAAATTTATAGCTAAAGATGATATAAACGTCGCTACTTACGACCTTGGATATGGCGACGGACTGCTAAGATATGGCGGATATGGCGAGCTAAGACTTGCAAATGGCGAGCTAGTACTTGGTAAAATTTCGATGGATAGTTTTAGCTGTAAAGATAGTGGCGAGTGGGTCTGTGTCTTTGAGGACGCAAATGTTTGGGCTAACTTTTTTGGCACGATAAACTACGACATCTTGGTCAAACTCTCGCCAAATATCACTAGAAAATTTATATAAAGGTAATATGTGAAAAAGATCGTTTTATTAGCTCTTGCAAGCCTTGCTTTTGGTGTGCAAGAGAGTGAGTTTAAAGTTTATGAGCAGATACTAAATCAGCTTGATACAAAGCAGATCCCAGCCTTTGTCGTCCAAACCGCAAAGCCAAATTTACCAAGCAGGGTCGATGAGATGATCACGCTAAAAGATGTAAGCAGTGACGGGCTAAACATACATGGCGAGTTTGTCTTAAATGAGACCAAGACAAAGAAACTAAAAGGCTATAACAAGGCTCAAATTTCGGCTTTGAAAGATGAATTTTATCAAAATGGCAAAGAGGCGCTTTGTAACTCAGGCATGGCAAGAGCTGCGCTAAATCGCGGCATTACGCTAAGTGGTAGCTACGGCTTTGAGGGTAGGCATCTTTTTGATTTGAAGCTGGATAAGAGTAGTTGCGAGTAGCCATTTTTGCTCTGGTTTTTTGCTCGCTTGCTCTAGCTCTGACGCCAGATATGGCAGCGAAAAATCACGCAACATACTACAAAAAAAAGCTCCCATTTATCTGCACGCCAACACTTACGCTTAACGATATCTTAAACGTTGGCGACACACTCATCTACAGATACGCCGTTAAACACGCAAGAAAACAAGAGATCAAAAGGCTTGAAGAAAAAGAGCTTTTGGAATTTATCGAGGCTATAAAAAAAGAGAATTTAAGAACCGCCTGCAAGGATAAAGAAATTTTAAATATGCTAAGCATTGGCGTGAGCTTGGATGAAATTTTCTACTCAGAAAACGGCGAACTAATCTTTGAATACACCATAAAAGATGAAGATTGTAAGAAACTGCAGTGAAATTAGGAGTTAAATTTCAGTTTATGGGTCGTAAATTTCTGTAAGTTGCTTTGTAAATTTTAAAACTTTCATTCACTCGCAAGAATTGACTACTAAAATTTGACTTCGCTTATAGCTTAGCTCAGATTTTAGAGCCGAAATTACTCGCTCATGAAATTTTAAAATTTGCTAGAAATTTCTTAAAAATAAACCGCATGCAGTGCGTCAGCACTGTTGCATGCCACTTCTAACGTTGTCGGGGTTGGGGGATTGTTAAGGGGGAAGGGAGCGACTTCGTAATTCAAGCCTCTTCTCCCTTAACAATAAAATTTATAATTTGTTTTGTAGCCTTGTTTAAACAAATTTTAGTTTGTTTAAACTCTAGAGAAAGAGTAAGTTTAAAACCTCTTCTTCCTAACTTCTTCAACTATGGCTTTAGCCATCTCATCTACTTCTGATGTGACTTCATTTGCTTGGTTTGCAATTACAACGTTTTCTTTTGTTAGGTGATCTATTTGAGCAACTGATTGATTTATCATATTTATTCCTTCACTTTGCTCTTTTATAGATTCACTCATCTCATTTATTGATTGAGCTAATACATTTGTATTTGCTTCTATCTCACCTAGTGATTTTTGAGTTCTTTCTGCTAGCTTTCTAACTTCATCAGCCACGACGGCAAATCCTCTGCCGTGTTCTCCAGCTCTTGCTGCTTCTATTGCAGCATTAAGTGCTAGTAGATTTGTTTGATCTGCTATATCTCTAATGATAGTTATGATGTTTTTGATCTCATCACTTTGTCTTATAACATCAGCTGTCTTTTGAGAGATAGCATTCATTGAGCTAGACATTTGCTCAACTGCAGCTGCTGATTCTTGTAAGCTATTTGCTTGAGTGTTTGCTGAGCTTGCTACTTTTGATACTGAGCTTGCTAGAAGTTTAGCTTTTTCTTCTAGTACTTGAGCTTGGTTTAGATTGTCATTTAGCATTTTAGAGATTTCAATGCCTAGAGAGTTTATACCACTTGCTATCTTACCATCATCATCAAGTCTTTTTGTAAAGTCTTGGTTTTTATAAGTGTTTAGTAGATCAAGTACATCTTTGCCATTACTTGAGATTGCATTTTTAAGAGCAAGTTGTAGATCTTTAAATGTGCTTTTTAGTTGATTTAGAGCTGGGTTATTAGTATCAGCTTCTAAGCTTGCTTCATAGTTGCCATCTTTTATCTCATTTACAAAGGTGTTGGCTTTTTGGATGAAGATACTTTGATCTTTCATACCATCTTCAATAGCCTTTGTGTTTTTGTTTATTAGCTCTGCCATTTGACCAAATTCATCTTTAGATGTTATCTCTATAGGCTGTGCTTTGTTTGTCTTGTGATTTAGTAGATCAAAGAAAGATAATAGTCCTGTTTTTAGTTTGAGGATGATTTTTAGGAGGTAAGAAGACATTAGAAGTGACACTATCACAGAGATGATGATCGCTGCTAAGATAACGCCGATAGCTGAGTAAAATAGCGTATGCAAATCTTTTAAAAGCACATCCTCGTCCATCTCGCCAAAGAGGTACCAATCGAGGCTAGGGATATATTTTGAGCCAATTATCAAATTTCTCGTGCCGTTGAAGTGATGGATGACGCCGCCATTTTTATTCATCAAGACATCAAATTTCTCTTTGCCAAGGACATCTTTTACATTTACTTTGCCGACCCTGTCGCTCTTTTCTATCTTTACGATACCACTTGAATCAACCATTAGGAATTTACTGCCCTCGCCCATGGTTTTTGAAGTGACTAAATTTACGATGTCATCAAGGTTCATGCCTATCGCGCTGACGCCATAAAATTTGCCGTCTTTTTCAACCTTACTATTTACATAAAGCGTTAGCGAGCCAGTAGCTTCTGAGACTTGGATGTTTAGAGAATTTACCTCTTTGCCATTTTTAACGTCAAAATACCAGCTATCACGTGGATTGTCCTTGCTAAGCTGCTTTAAAATTTTGTCGTTTGTGTAGTAGTTTAGAGTTTTATCAGAGACAAACATCGCTGTTGAGAGGTTAAACGCCTTCATAAGGTCGGTGTTGTAGTTAAAAAGCGTTGCTAATCCGTCCTTTGGCTCGCCCTCGTCGATCCACTTGAGAAGATAGTCGTTTTTGGTCATCTGATAAGAGGTGTTGATGATCTTGTCTATGGCATAGCCGATCTCACCTGCAACGTTAGAGACAGCTAGTGGTAGCTCATCTTTCACAACTTTTTCTGTATATAGGTTGCGAGCTATGTTGTAACTAATGAGGCTAACGCCGATTAGTAGCAGCACGATCACAGCTGTCAAAATAACAGAAATTTTAATCCTTAAAGACTTCATAAATCACTCCTTGATCAATATTTGCGTAATTATTCAACTTTTTATATAAAAGTAAAATTAATTTAAATAAATCTGAAATTTTGTTTTAACTATGTCACTTTACGAGGCCATAATGACACAAATTTAAATCACTCCCTGCCATAAAGTGCTAAAAATTTCTAAGCAATTTTTCAAACTGCACACCATATTTTGTGCGATTATCATCTTTTAGTGTGATCTTGATGCTCTCAAGCACAAAATTTGCTGCCTTTTTGATAGCATTTTGCATGCTATCGCCATTTATGAGCGAGCCAAAAAGCACTGAAGCGAAGATATCTCCGGTGCCACTTGCATGAAATGGCAAATACTCGTGAAAATACTCCGCTTTTTCTTTCGTCTTTGCGTCATATGCTATGATACCACACTCATTTTGCTTGTATCTAATGCCCTTTAAAACGATCTTTTGCGCGCCAAAACTAGCCAAGCCATTAAGCAGCTCTAAAATGTAATCCTCGCCATATCCCTCGCTTAAAAATGACTTTCTACACATAAAACTTGCCTCAGTTATGTTTGGCGTGATGACGTGTGCCTTTGCGCAAAGCTCTCTCATCTTTGCGACAAATTTCTCATCAAAGCCGTGATAGAGCTTGCCATTATCGCCCATGCAAGGATCCACAAGCCTTAGCAAGGAGCCGCTATCAAACTCAGCAAAGACCTTTTCTATAAGCTCAAGCTGTCTAAAACTACCTAAAAATCCAGTGTAAATTCCATCAAAGCTGATGCCCTCTTTGTGCCAAACCTGCGTTATAGCGTCAAATTCATCAGTTAGATCACGAAAAGTGAAATTTTTAAAGCCAGTGTGAGTTGAGAGCAGCGCCGTTGGCAAGATGCACGCCTCGATGCCTTGAGCGCTGATTATGGGAAGTGCGACGGTGAGCGAGCATTTGCCCACGCACGAGATATCTTGTATAGTTAAAATTCGCTTCATCTATCATCTTAATTTATAAAATTTAACGCCAGCAACGTCAGTTTGATAAACCACGTCAGTTTGCAAAAGGCTGTTTAAAATTTGCTTTGAGTGCTCTGAGAAATTTTCTTCGACATTTGCCGTAGTTTGCGGACGGCGCTCTAGCATGGCTAAAATTTCACTCTTGCTAAATTCATACTTTTGCTCTATCTTGTGAGCCCTAGCTATGGTGACTGGCACGCCTTTTATCTTGCTTGCAAGCTCTTCAAGCCTACTGGCATCAACGCCTTTTACGTTGTAAGCTGGCGGGCGATCTATCGTGCCCACATCCACTCGGTGCGGAGCTATCTCATTTATAGCCTCATTAAGCGCTATAAATTCCTCTTCTTTGTCGTTAAATCCAGCCACGACCAAAATTTCAAGTACAAGCTCGCCTTTAAATTCCTTGCGAAATTTAGCCATTGCTTTTATAAGTTCATTTACTTCTATGCCACTTTTGTTGCGGTCTATCTTTTTAAATGTGCTTTGCACGGCACTATCAAGGCTAAATTTCACTATATCAAGCCCTTGCAAGGCTTCACAAATTTTTTGATCCCTCACACCTGAGCCATTACTTAAGATAAGAGTTTTTGCCTTGCCCTTTATCTCATTTACTTTTACTATCAGCTCTTTTAAGTGCGGATAAAGAGTTGGCTCGCCATTTGCTGTAAGCGTGATGACATCGATATTTTGATGAACTTTTAAGGCTTCTTTTAAAGCGCTTATGATCTCATCAATGCTTGGCGGATTTTCTATCTCTTCAACTGGCTTTGCGCCCTTTAGCTCGCAATAAACGCAGTCAAAATTGCATGATTTTTGTTTTGGGCTTAGATCGATGCCAAGACTCATGCCAAAACGGCGCGAATTTATCGGCCCAAAGACGATAGTGCTATCTTGCACTTTTTCTTTGAACCTCTTTTATGAAATATTTTGCGTTTTCAACTGGCACATCAGGCAAGATCCCGTGACCAAGGTTGAAAATGTGCGGTGCCCCTTTCATCGTGCTTAAAATTTTATCCACGCCCTCGTCGATCGCCTTTTTGCTATATAGCCTTGTTGGCTCCATATTACCCTGAAGGACGTATCTTGGGCTAAGTTTTTCTTTTGCTAGTTCGATCGGCGTGCTCCAATCAACGCCAAAAACGTCAAATTTACCTGAAATTTTATCCAGATATCCGCTTATACCTTTTGGGAAAACTATGACTGGGATCTCTGGGAATTCGGCCTTTACGCTATCAACTATCTTATTTATATAGCTAAATCCAAACTCAAAATATGCCTGCTCTTCAAGCGCAGCCGCCCAGCTGTCAAAAATTTGCACGGCATTTACGCCAGCTTTTATCTGCTCTTTGATGTAAAGAATGAGCGCTTGCGTCACTTTTTCTAAAATTTGATGTAAAAATTCTGGATTTTCATAGAGCATTTTTTTGCAGACCGCATAGTTTTTGCTGCCACCACCCTCGATCATATATGTAGCTATCGTCCACGGCGCACCACAAAAGCCGATCAGTGCTTTATCCTTCGCTAAATTTTCACGAGTTAGCTTGATCGTGTCATAGACATATGCTAAGCTTTTAACCGATCTTTCGATACTAAGCGCATCAAGGCCTGCTTGGTCGCGCAAAGGCTCTGTAAAGACTGGTCCCTCGCCCTTTTCAAAGCGCAGATCCATACCCATTTCAAGAGGCACGACAAGGATATCGCTAAACAAAATAGCCGCATCAACACCAAGAATTTCAACTGGCTGAAGCGTGACCTCGCTAGCCTTTTTATAGTCTTTGCAAAGTGACAAAAAGTCCCCAGCCTGCGCGCGTACTCGCATGTACTCAGGCAAATATCTGCCAGCTTGGCGCATCATCCAAACAGGCGTGTATGGCGTAGGTTTTTTAAGGCAAGCGTCTATGAAAATCATCAAATTTCCTTTAAATTTTTAAATGGATATTATCCAAAAATAGCTAAAGAAAAGATGTAGGAGAAATTTTAAGCGTAAGAACGCTTAAAATTTTAGTGATCTCCCTTGTGAAGGAAGTAAAGTCCAAGGCAAAGTGCGAGGATAGAAGCCGCAAGATAGGCCATTTCAAGCGGAGTTGTGAAGTTTGCGTGAAGCACTCTTTGGAAGAAATTTACGATGAGGACCATGACGATCACTTTGCCAAGCTTGTCTTTTAGCTCATCAAGCGAATGCACTTCAAGCACCTTACTCTGCTTTGACTGCTTTAGCTGTGTGATCTCTGAGATGAAAAGCTCGTAAATTCCGAAGCTAAATATATAAAGAACAAGCGCCATCAAGTATAGATCGATCGCTCCAACGATCTCGCCAACGACCTCTGGGTGGAAATTTTCAACGTGAAAATCTGCAGCAAAGAAATATTTATAAACCTCTAAAAGCACCTTGCCGACATCATAACTTGCGATGATGAAAAGCACGATCGCACCTAAAAGTCCAAAGACTACTGGAAAAAGCGTGAAACTGTTGCTTGCAAGCAAAATTCTCTCGAATATTTTACGCAATAAAAACCCTTTTTGTGAAATTTAAAAAGGGGGTATTTTATAGTTTTTTCCTTAAAATTTAGGTGCAAAATCGCAATTAATTTTAATGCAAACTACTCCTGCATCGTGATCCATTTTTGTGCGATCCTAACGGCATTTGTCGCAGCTCCAACGCGGATCTGATCAATACTACACCTTTTGATTAGAGCTTAAATTTTAGTGGCTAGCATGTAGAAATTTAGCGGCGAGGTTTCATTGTGATTTTTGTTTATTTGACTTTAAATTTAGGCTTGTTACAAGCAGGATTTTAAGTCTTTTGGGCTAGAAATTTAACCCAAAAGATAAATATCAATTAGCTAAAACGGATAAATTTAGCAGGCCAGAGATCCAGCCTGCAAGGGTTATTAAAATAAGCTATTTACGCTTTCGTTGTGATAAACACGGCGTATCACTTCGCCAAAGAGTGAAGCTGTGCTTAGCACTTTTATACAAGGGAGTTCTTCTTTTAATGGGATCGTATCAGTCACCACTAGCTCGTCTAAAAAGCCAAGTTTTAGCCTATCATAGGCTGGTCCGCTAAGCACTGGGTGCGTACAAAACGCCATTACGCTAGTTGCGCCACGCTCTTTGAAAATCTCAGCTGCTTTTACAATGGTGCCAGCGGTGTCGATCATATCATCGACCAAGATCACATCTTTGCCTTTAACATCGCCGATAACGTTCATCACTTCGCTCTCGTTTGCTTTCTCGCGGCGCTTATCAACGATGACCATATCTAATAAATTTAGATTTTTTGCCAAGGCTCTAGCACGAGCCACGCCGCCTACATCTGGGCTTGCGACGACTGGATTTGGTAAATTTTTAGCTTTTACGTAGTCGTTAAAAACGATGCTTCCATAAAGGTTATCTACTGGAATATCGAAAAATCCTTGAATTTGTCCTGCGTGAAGGTCCATCGTAACGACCCTGTCGATGCCTGCTGTTTGCATCATATTTGCCACTAGTTTTGCAGTGATAGGCACTCTAGGGGCTGCTTTTCTGTCTTGTCTAGCGTAGCCAAAATACGGCACGATCGCTGTTATAGAGCTTGCACTGCTGCGTTTTAAAGCGTCAGTTAAGATAAGAAGCTCCATTAAATTTATATTTGCTGGGGCACATGTTGGCTGGATGACAAAAACATCTTTCCCACGCACGCTTTCGCCGATCTGCACGCTGATCTCACCATCGCTAAATCTTTTTATGCTAGCTTCACTGAGTGGAAGCGACAAATATTGCGAAATTTTCTTCGAAAGCTCAATATTTGCGGTGCCTGAGAAAATTTTATAGCCTCTCATAATAGTAACCTTTTTTAGTGATTTTTATGTTGGGATTTTATCAAAATGAGCTTTAAATTTAAATTTATTTACCAACTAATTTTAGCCAAATTTTATACTCCAAAAGGCAAAATTTACACCAAATTTTTAAACTATTTTATATTTATAAATTTATGAGGACTAAGATAACAAACATGTTTAAGATATGTAGAATTTACGACTTTATTAAAAGCGACGACGAGAGTTTTAAAGGTGTCTTTATCGATAGACTATATCCTAGAGGCGTGAAAAAAGAGATCTTTTCTAGCTTCATCTGGCTAAAATCAGTCACTCCATCAAACGAGCTAAGGTCATGGTTTCATGAGGATAAGGAGGCTAGGTTTGATGAATTTTGCAAAAGATTTAGGCAAGAGCTAAATGGCAAAGAGGAGCAAGAGGGGCTAAAAGAGCTTAAAAAGCTAGAAAAAGAGTATAAAAACGTGGCGCTTCTAACTGCTGTCAAAGAGCCAGAATTTAGCCACGTTAAGGTGATAAAAGAGGCGCTTAGTTCTTTATAAAGCCGCTTGCGATGACGCGATCACCATCATACATCACGCAAAGCTGACCTTGCGCTACGCCAAGTGCGTTTTGATTTAGCGTTAGCTTTGCGGTTTTGTTAGCTTTATCAACCTCAACAAAAGCCTCAAGTTTAGGGCTTCTATACCTTATCTTGGTTTCGCACTCAAATTTATATTCATCTATAAATAAATTTACATTTTCAAGCTCGACCGTCTTTTGAGCAAGGTCGTCCTTCGTGCCGACAACGATCTCGTTTTTTTCGGCATTTATCTTGATGACAAAGTGTGGCTCATGAGCGCCAAAAACCTCAAAACCACGGCGTTTGCCGATAGTGTAGTGCATGTAGCCTTGATGGCGGCCGATGATATTGCCGTCTTTATCGACCACATTGCCTGGTAAATTTGTGTTGTAGTGCTTGTTTAAAACCTCGATGTAGGTATTTTCCACAAAGCAAATTTCACTGCTTTCTGCCTGAGTAGCGAACTCTTCAAGCACTTTTACTCCTCTTGCTAGCTCTTTTATATCTTTTTTAAATTTATCTCCAAGCGGGAAAATGACATCTTTTAGCACCTCTTTTGGCACCTGAGCTAAAAAGTAGCTTTGATCCTTGCTAGGATCTTTGGCGCAGGTTATAAAACCATCAACCACCTGCACGTAATGCCCAGTAGCAAGCTTCTCGCAGCCATTTGCCTTTGCAAAGTCAAGTAGCGCACCAAGCTTTATAAATTTATTACACAAGGCGCAAGGATTGGGCGTTTTGCCCTCTTTATAGAGCCTGACAAATGGATCATAGACGTATTCGTTAAATTTATCCTGCAGGTCAAGGATATGCACCTTTATGCCAAGATATTCGCCCACTTTTTTGACTTTTCTGATGTTTTCTTCGTGATATCCTGGCTTTTGATGAAGCATCATGTAGCAGCCTTGCACCTCATGTCCAGCCTCTTGCAGAAATTTAGCCGTCATCGTGCTATCTACGCCGCCGCTCATTGCAACCATTATTTTCATATTTTTACCTTTTTTAAATTTAAAGGCGATATTTTATATCTTATTTTTAAATAGCCAAAATTTCGCTTACGATAAGCTCTATATCATCGGTGATTTTATATAAATTTAAATCTTCTTCGTTTATCGTTTTTTGAGGGATCAGCGTCTTTCGTATAAACTCATCAAGCCCTTGCCAAAACTCGCATCCGTAAAGAAAAATTTTCACTTTTTTGCTGCCAACGTGAGCTAGGACTAAAATTTCAAATAGCTCATCAAGTGTGCCAAAGCCACCAGGAAAGACGACAAATGCGATAGAGCTATCAGTTAGAGCAAATTTTCTTGGACTTAAATTTGAAAAGAGATATTTTGCGGTGACGTATGGATTTGTTTGCTGCTCGAACGGAAGCCTCACGTTTAGTGCGACGCTAGGGGACTTTGCGCTGTCAAATGCACCCTTGTTTGCCGCTCTCATTATGCCATCTCCTCCGCCAGTTAAAATGGCAAAACCTAGCTCATTTAGCTTGTAAGCTAGCTCGTATGCCTTTTTGCAGTAGAAATTTTCTTCATCAAACCTAGCTGAGCCAAAGAAGGTTACATTTTTATTTTTATACTTTAAAACACTTGGAAATTTTAAGAGATCATTAACTAATTCATTCATTATTTTAACTGCTGAAGCCTCTCGCGTTTTGAGCCTATCTGCGTGATCTGGATGCCAAAGTTACCATCTATTATGACAACTTCGCCAAGGGCTATCACCTTATCTCCTATCAAAATTTCAAGCGGGTCGTTTGCTAGCTGATTTAGCTCGATGACTGAGCCTATATCCATAGTGAGCACATCTTTTAGGAGCATCCTTTTTGAGCCGATACGAACGCGCATAGGAAGTCTAACGTCCATGATAAGACCGATATTTCTCATCTCTTCTGCGCTAAATTCGCCCTTTAGTGCATGAGGAGCAGCTTGAGCCTTTGCGCCATCTGCTGGCTCGCTTTTAGCAGGCTCAAAAAATCTCATAAGCGTGTGATCGCAGACAAAAGCCACGTGCTCATTTAGATCCTCGATCTTTATATTAAACAAAAAAAGCTTTTCAAAAACGCTAAAATCAAGCGATGAGTTTTCATCTAAGAAATTTACATTTATCACCTCAAAGCTGATCTTTGGCATGCCTTTTTGCGCTCCAAGAGAGGTGCTAAAGGCGCTAAAGAGGTTTGAAAATATCTCTTTTGCAGCATCAAGCTCGTCGCTACCGAGGTTTTCATTTTTTGAGATTTCCTCCTCGCCCATCATCCACTCGCTAACCGCGCTTATAAGCACCGGCGTGCAGGCGATCTCTGCTTTTGCATTGATGTCACCACTTAATGTCACACTAGCCATGACAACTGGCGGTTTTATGCCATTTTGCGCTGGCGCATCAAATTCATTTCTCTCGCCGATCTCTGGCGCTCTGCCCGTCAGCCCTTCGATGGTCGCTTTTAGTTCATTTGAAAAGATGTTAAAAAATTCATTCGTCATTATCTTCGCTCTCTTCTTCGTTGTTGTGTTCGTTGGCCTCGTCGTATGCCATTAGTTTTGCTTTTCGCTCTTCTTCGTATTTTTCTAGGATGTGTTTGATCTCGTCTTTATCAGAGCGGATTAGCTGCTCGATCTTGATAGACTTTCTAAATCTATGAAGCCCAACTTCAGCTAAAAATACCTCTTTTTTATCGATGCAAACGATCGCTTTATCATCAGCGCCTCTATCAAGCCTTAAGATATCGCCCTCTTTTAAATTTAAAAACTCATTTACACTCACTATCGACTTGCCAAGTATCGCCTCATAAAGCACCTCAGCGCGGCCTATGAGCGTTTTTAGCTCTTTGTTTCTACTCTTTTTAGCGCTCGTTTCGCCAAGCATGATGTCTCTGTTTGCAAGGCGCGATAGGATCGGCTCTAGGTAGATGACCGGATAGCATAAATTTATCATGCCGCTTGAGCCGCCAACGATGATCTCCATGACGACCATGATGACGATCTCGTTTTGCGAGACTATCTGCACGACGTTTGGACTGCTCTCTTTGGCCTCGACGTTTGGATACATATCAGTTATCATCGACCAGCTCTCTTTTAGACGCTGCATGATCATCCTAAGCACCGCATCAAGTAAATTTACCTCGATGTCAGTTAGCTCTCTGTTTGCCTCGAAATTTTCACCAGTTCCGCCAAGCAAGCGGTCTATCATAGGAAATGCTATGCTTGGGTTTATCTCTAAAATGCAGTTTCCATCAAGTGGCTTTATCGAAAAGACGTTAAAGCTAGTTGGGCTTGGCAAACTCATCAAAAACTCGCCGTATGTCATCTGATCGACACTGTGAAGCCTAAGCTCGACGATACTTCTCATAACGCTTGAAATTTGACTAGCTAGGTTTCTAGCAAGCTTATCATGGATGCCCTTTATCGCACGGAGTTGCTCTTTACTGACGCGGTTTGGGCGCTTGAAGTCATAGATAATGATCTGTTTTTGCTCACCTTGTGGGCTCTCTTCTATCTCGATATTGCTCGTATCGCCGTCTTCATCGACGACTTCAAGTAGCGCATCTATCTCTTCTTGACTTAAAATATCAGCCATTAAACCCCCAAGCTGCGTCTGATGCGATCAAGCAAACGTTTATGAATTTGTGAAATTCTACTCTCGCTGATGTTCATTATCTCGCTGATCTCTTTTAAATTTAGCTCTTCGTAGTAGTAAAGCTGAACTATCATCTGATCACGCTCGTCAAAGTCTTTTAACGCACTTTCGATCTTTAAGATAAGATCCTCTTTTTCTACGCTTTTTTCAACATCGCTTTGACCGATTAGCTCCATTTGCTCATCGATCGGCAAAATGGTGATGATGCCACTAACCCCCCTTGCCTCTCTTATCTTTTCGATATCTTCATTTAGTTTTTCAGCCAGATACTCGTCGCTTGGCTCTTCTTCGTGCGTGTTAAAGTAGTTATCTATCTCAGTATTTATGCTCTTTACTAGCTTTCTGTCGCTTCTACTAACGACGTCAAGCGCTCTTAAATAATCTAACATCGAGCCATAAATTCTCTTTTTACCATATCCCCAAAATGAGTCGTTTTGCTCTTTGTCATACTTCCTGCTAAGCTTTATCATCTCTTCAACGCCAACGCTTATAAGGTCGTTTACGTCGATACTTGAAGGCAAGCGCTCCTTTAGCCTAAACGCCATCGCGCGCAGAGCTGGCATGTATTTTAAGACGATCTCGTCTTGCTCTTTTTTAATGGTGCTTTTATAAGCGTTAAGCTGCTTTTGCTTTAGTTCGTACATTTTGCTTACCAGAGTCTAAATTTTCGGTGGTTACTTTTAGCATGATGTTTTCCATCCGTTTTTCCCTAACGTTTAGCTCAGAGATGAGATAGTCTGCGATCTCCTCATGTCTTTGCTTGTCAAAAAATTTCTTCAAAGTCCTTTTTACATCGACATAGTTCATTATCACGATGTGAATTATAAGGTAAAAAAATAAAGTAATAACTAGCGTATAAACGAGCATTTCGATAGGCTCGCTCACCTTTAGCAAGGTAAAAACTATACCTATGAAAAATCCACAAACCGTAAAAAATGCTATAAAATTTTCTGCACGCAAAGCTCAATCTCCATTAAAATTGTTCTATCAAACGCTTAAAGAAGCCCCCAAAGCTCCTGCTTTGCTCATCTTTAAGCACTTTTCGTTCCAACCTATAAAGCAAATTCGAAGCTATCTGCTTGATCTGCACGCTAGCAGAGCCGTAAGCTTCGTCATCTGTAAAGAGTGTCCTTTGCTTTATGCTCCTTGCCACGCTCTTATCAGAAGCTACGTAGCCAATTAGCTCTAAATTTAAATTTGGTCCGATATTTGCATTTGCCACTCGCTTTACATTTTCATAAATTCTAGTGGCCTCAGCCTCGTTTTTTACCATATTTAAAAGTAAAAGCTCGTTATTTTTAAACCTTGAAACGATCTTTATGACCGCGTATGCATCGGTTATCGCCGCAGGGTCAGGCACAGTCACCACAACAACCTCATCAGCCGCCTCTAAAAAGAGCTGCGTACTGCCGCCTATGCCAGCACCGGTATCGATGATCAAAAAGTCAAGCTGATCAAGCTCGCTCGCCTCATCTAAAAATCTCTCAAATAAAAATTGATTGTTAAATTTTAAAATTTCATCGCCGCTCTCGCCAGGGATGAGGATGAGATTTTTATTTATAGGTATCAAGATATCTTTTAGGCTGCACTCGCCCTTTAGCACGTGAAGCAGGTTTTTGCCCATTTTAACGTTTAAAATAACATCAAGGTTTGCAAGGCCGATATCAGCGTCAAAAAGCCCTACTTTGTAGCCATTTTGTGACAAGACATTTGCTAAATTTGCACTTATCGTGCTCTTACCAACGCCACCTTTGCCGCTTGTAATCGCTATAAAATGCGTATTTTTAGCCTTATTTTGAGACTGGACTAAATTTTGTAGTTTTTGCGCTTGGTTATTCATCGCTAGCCTTTTGCTTTGTAAAGCCGTCAAACACGCACTCTACTAAAAATTCGCTCTTTGCCTCCACAAGGTCATCAGGCACCTCTTGACCCACGCTAAAGTAGCTAACTGGCGTGTTTGTCTCATATATCAGCGAAAAGACGTTGCCAAAAATTTTGGTCTCGTCAAATTTAGTGATTATTAAAGTGTCGATCTGTAAAAATGAAAATCCATTATAAATTTCTATCAGATCCTCGACCTTTGAGCCAGCCGAAAGGACTAAATTTACATCGATCTTTGCGCCACTATGCTTTAAAAATTTATCAAGTCTTTCAAGCTTTTCTTTGTCATACTGCGAATTTCCGGTGGTGTCGATTAGTATCACGTCGCAGTAGCTAAGCTGCTTTATAGCGTTTTGAAAGTCCTCGACCTCTATGACATCAAGGATCGGTAGCTTCATCATCTTAGCATACTGAAATAGCTGTTCAACCGCTCCGATACGATATGTATCAAGCGTGATGATGCCCGTTTTATAGCGCTTTTCGTTGCCGTAAGCAAAACGAGCCGCAAGCTTTGCAAGAGTCGTCGTCTTGCCAACTCCAGTTGGGCCAACTAGCATCATTATGCGCTGTTTTTTATCATTTAGCTCTTTTCTGCAAGGCAGCATATTTCGCAAAAGCGAGTAAAAGTATCTTTTTACCGCGGTTGGGTTGCTTTTCATAGAAACTGGCAAATTTTCAAGCGTCGTTTGCATGATCGCTTCTAGGTGCTCCTCTTTCATGCCGCTTTGTTTTGCGAGCTTGTAGATGCTAGCAAACTCTGGCGGGATCGAGAGATTGTTGCGATTTGGGGCTTTTTCGTCCCAGATCATGTCAGTTATCAGCCCTATTTTCTCGCTTAGCACGCTTACTTGCTTTGCTACGTCATCTATTTTTTTATTCATACCATTTGTGCTTGGCTCTTTTATTTCGTTCATATCGACATTTGCGATCGCGCTTATCTCTTTTGCGACATCTGAGATATTTAAAAGCACACTCTCATTTGGGTCGTAAGGCTCAGGTGAGGTTGTCTTTGCCTCAAATTTAGCAGGCTCCTCTTTTATCTCAAATTTTGGCTTTGGTGGCTCGTAGTTTTTACTAAATTTAGAGTAGGCATTTTCATAGTTTATTGCTTTTACATTTGGCTTTGGTGGCTGCTTTACCTCGTCCTCTTCGACGCTTACTAAAATTTCATAAAGCGGCTTTTTGTTTATTGTTTTGGCTTGAATTTGCTTTGTGGTAACGAGTATGGCCTTCTCGCCGCACGCCTCTTGAGCCTTTTTCAAAGCCTCGATGGTGCTCTCGCCTGTAAAAGTATGAAATTTTGTAGCCATTTATATCCTTTAACCTCTCATAAGCCCTAGTGGCACGATCACGCTAAGCCTCTTGCTAGCCCCTGGGTGCGGCACGATAAGGCGCGGCGTCTTATAGACTTTTTTACTAAAATACAAAATATCCAGATCAAGCGTGCGTGGTGCATTTTTAAACGTCCTCACGCGCTTAAATTTACTCTCATAATGCCCTAAAATTTTTAGCAAATTTCTAGGACTCATAGATGTTTGTAAATTTATAACAGCGTTACTAAAATCATCCTGCGCTTCGTAGCCAAACGCCGCATTTATAAGGATCGGCGAGACTTCAACCACGTGAAATCTGCTATCGCTTGTAATCGCTCTTATAAATTTATCAAACCTCTTTGCGCTATCGCCGATGTTGCCACCCATGCCAACTAGCGCCTCATACTTAAACTCATCTCTTTTATGAAAAAAACTAGGGCAAAAACGGCTTTTTACGATCTTTCTTGCTCCAGCTAGCCTCATAAAATTTCGCACCCACCTTCTCTTGCGACCACGACATCTTCGATACGCACGCCAAATTCATTTTCTAGATAAATTCCAGGCTCCACGCTAAAAACCATGCCCTCTTTTATGAGCGTTTCGCTCCTTGCTGAGATGACTGGAAGCTCGTGTATATCGACACCCACGCCGTGTCCTGTCGAGTGAAAAAAGGCCTTTTCATATCCAGCCTTTGCTATCACACTTCTTGCCGCAAGGTCTATCTCGCACGCTCTAACGCCAGCTCTAGCGACCTTTATCGCAGCAGCCTGAGCCTCTTTTACGATCTCGTAAATTTCTTGCATCTTTGCTTTTTTAAATTTTTGCTCCTTTGAGAAGTTAAAATTTTCATCAAAGCAAGCAGTTCTGGTGCGATCAGAGCAGTAACGCTTAAATTTAACCCCAGCGTCAAGTAGCAGCAAGTCACCCCTTTTTAAAATTTTATCCCCAGGCAGCGCATGCGCCTTTGCGGCATTTTCGTTTATCGCTACGATCGGATCAAAGCTAAGACCTAGCTCGTTTTTTTGCCTAAAGATAAGCGAGGCGTTGAAATGAAGCTCTTTTTCGCTCATCCCCTCGCCATTTTCACGCACAAATTTAGCAAATTCATCAAAGCATTTTGCCCCAAATTCGCTAGCCTTTTTTAAAATTTTTATCTCATCTTCGCTCTTGCAAATTCTCTTTAGCCTAGAGAAATTTGCCTTTGGCTTGAAATTTATCTTAAAGCCCTTGCTAAGCGCGTTAAACTCGCTTAAGCTTAGCTCATCAGGGTTAAAAACGAGGCTGCTTGGCTTCATCTTTCTTAAAAAAGTCCTAACCTCGCTTATTAAATTTCTCTGAGCTAAAAGAACGACCACGCCTGCATTTACAAAGCTTTTTGCCTCGAAATAATACCTCGCGTCCGTGAAAAAGTATTTCACGCCATCAACGCATAGCAAAAACTCATTGTCGCAGCTGTAGCCGCACTCGTAAAATACAGCGTTTTCGTCCTTTAAGATGAAATTCATTGTGCTTTTTGATTTGCTCTTACTGCTTTGATTTGCTCAAAAATTTGAAGCATGCCTATCATCGCCAAATGATAGCCAACTGGTCCAAAGCCCACGATCTGGCCTGCTGCAACTGGTGCGATGAGGCTTTTGTGGCGGAACTCTTCTCTTCTATAAACGTTGCTGATATGCACCTCAATAACTGGCAGCGCAACCGCACTTAGCGCGTCACGGATAGCGATAGATGTGTGAGTGTAAGCGGCTGGATTTATGATGATGCCATCAGCCTCACCCAAGCACTCTTGGATCTTATCGACTAGCTCGCCCTCAAGGTTGCTTTGAAAAAACTCGATCTCAACGTCATTTTGATCGGCAACGATCTTCATTTGAGAGTGGATATCCTCCATCTTCATAACGCCGTAAATTCCTGGCTCTCTAGCGCCAAGCATGTTGATATTTGGGCCTTGGATAACCATTATTTTTAGCTTCTTATCCATGTCACTCCTTTTTGATTAAATAGCCCAAATTATACATTTTCGTTCCTAAATTTTCGCTACAATAACAAAAATTTAAGGCTAGAAATGGAAATTTTAAAAGCAAAAAAGATCATCACTGGCGGAGAAAATCCAAAAATTTTAAGAAATTCTTGTGTTGTCATCGAGGGTGATAAAATTTTAGAAATTACAAGCGAAAAAGAGGCGCAAAAGAAATTTAAAGATGCGAAAATTTGCGACTTTGGTGAGAGCGTGATAGCCCCAGCCTTCGTAAATACACACGTTCATTTGGAGTTTAGCTCAAACGTCAGCACTCTAAAATATGGTGACTTTATAAAATGGCTTGGCTCTATCGTCGATAAAGGCGGCGAGCTAGCTAAAATGGACGCTAAAAAGGCGATGAATGAAGCCATAAATTCGCTGCTAAAAAGCGGAGTTTGTGCCATTGGCGAGATATCTAGCTTTGGCTCGGAGCTTGAAATTTTAGCCGCTAGTCCGCTAAAAGTCGTGCTTTTTAGTGAAATTTTAGGCTCAAATGAGCAGATGGTTCAGCAAAATTTGCAAAATTTCTTAGCTAAATTTGAAAAAACAAAGGGCTATAAAAGCCAAAATTTCACACCAGCTATCTCGCTGCACTCGCCCTACTCTGTGCATCCAAAGCTAGCCAAAGCCGCCCTTGAGATAGCTAAAAAGGATGGTCTTCTTGTAAGCACGCACTTTTTAGAGAGCAAGGCTGAAAAGCAGTGGCTAGAGGACGGCAGCGGTGGCTTTAAAAAGCATCTTTTAAGATTTAGCCAAGACCCAAAGCCGATGTATGACGCGAATAGCTATTTTGCGATGTTTCGTGAGATAAATACGCTATTTACGCACTGCGTTTATGTGGTCGATTTTGCTAAATTTGAGCCTCATCACAGCGTGACACACTGCGCCGTTTCAAACAGGCTACTTGGTAAAAAGGCGCTAAATTTAAAAGAAATTTTCAAAAATGATGTCAGCTTAAACATCGGCACAGACGGCCTTAGCTCAAATATCAGCCTAAATTTCTGGCATGAACTACGAGCTGCACTTTTTACCCACGCTAGCCTTGATCTAAACGAGCTTGCCACTAGGCTTTTTGTCGCTGCAACGCATGGGGGCGCAAAGGCACTTAGGACAAATAACGGCGAGATAAAGGCAGGACGTGCGGCTGATATCGCAGTCTATAACGACCTAGAGTGCGATGATAGCGAGCTAATACTTCAGCTCATACTTCATACAAATGAGGCTAAAAAACTATATATCGGAGGCAAAATTTGCAAATTTTAAAGCTTATTTTTAGAGGATTTTTGGGAATTTTTAAATTTATCAATAACTACTTTAAGGCGCTCATATTTTTGCTGATCTTATTTTTTATTTTCGCGCCAAATGGCAAGATGAAAGAGCCAAATTTAGCCCGTATCGACATCACCGGCACGATAGTAGATACTAGCGAAATTTTAGAAGCGCTCGAAAAGGCAAGGCTTGATAGCAACATCAAAGGCGTGCTGCTCTACATCGACAGCCCAGGCGGAGCGCTAAGCCCGAGCGTGGAGCTAGCCATGGCGGTCAAGCGACTAAAAGAGAGCAAAAAAGTGCTCGCATACGCAGCTGGCAACATGGCGAGTGGTAGCTACTATGCTGGCGTAAATGCCGACGCCATCATCGCAAATCCAGGCGCTTTCATCGGCTCGATCGGTGTCATCATGCAAGGGGCAAACATCGAAAATTTAGCCAAAAATTTAGGCGTGAGCGAGCAGGTGGTTAAGGCTGGCGAGTTTAAAGAGGCTGGCACCTTTATGAGGAGCTGGAGCAAGCAGGAGCGTGAGAGCTTACAAGGGCTCGTAAATGACGCTTACATGCTCTTTGTAAGCGACGTGGCGGAGGCTAGAAATTTAGATATCAAGAAAAAGGACGAGTGGGCAAACGCAAGGGTCTTTTTGGCGCACAATGCTCTAAAAATGGGGCTAATAGATAGCCTTGGCAGCTACATAGACGCTCAAGATGAGCTAGCAAAAATGAGCCTCGTAGATGAGCCCGTCTGGCAAGAAAAACCGCAGCTCGAAAAGATAATGGAGAAATTTACAAAGCAAGGCATAAACTCGCTTTTTGGCGCATTTTTTGAGACAAAGCTTAGATAAAAAGCATCCAGCCAGGACTAAATTTAACTGGCTGGCAAAGCTTTTTAGCTAGCTTATCTAAAGTTTCCTTCGCTATCTACAAAAGATCTCGCTCTGCTATTTTTATCAAAAAAGTAGTTTCATTTATCCTTTGAAGCACCTCAAATTTACCATAAATGCTATTTTTGATAACGACACTAAAGTTTTCATCCAAAAGTCCAAATTTATCACCTAGCCGTGATAAGTAGAAAGTGTTATTTGACCTATCTATAACCCTATCAAACACCTCTATCTCATTTTTGCCTTTGTCAAAAATGACAGGGTATCCTTTGGTGTTTATATATCCCCATTTGCCATCTTTTTCAACAGCAGCAAAGCCTTCGTAAAATAACCAACATCATCAAATTTACACTCTACGATCTGCTCACCTTTGGTGTTTATATATCCCCATTTGCCATATTTTTTAACAGCAGCAAAGCCTTCGTTAAAGTCACCAACACCATCAAATTTACACTCTACGATCTGCTCACCTTTGGTGTTTATATATCCCCATTTGCGATCTTTCTTAACAGCAGCAAAGCCTTCGTTAAAGTCACCAACACCATCAAATTTACACTTTACGATCTGCTCACCTTTGGTGTTTATATATCCCCATTTGCCATCTTTTTTAACAGCAGCAAAGCCTTCGTTAAATCGATTAGTATCATCAAATTTACACTCTACGATCTGCTCACCTTTGGTGTTTATATATCCCCATTTGCCATCTTTTTCAACAGCAGCAAAGCCTTCGTTAAAGTTACCAGCATCATCAAATTTACACTCTACGATCTGCTCAAATTTGGTGTTTATATATCCCAATTTGTCATCTTTTGCAACAGCAGCAAAGCCTTCGTTAAAGCTATCAGCATAATCAAATTTACACTCTACAATCTGCTCACCTTTGGTGTTTATATATCCCAATTTGCCATCTTTTGCAACAGCAGCAAAACCTTCGCTAAGGTTACAAGCATAATTAAATTTACACTCTACGATCTGCTCACCTTTGGTGTTTATATATCCCAATTTGCCATCTTTTGCAACAGCAGCAAAACCTTCGCTAAAGTTACCAGCACCATCAAATTTACACTTTACGATCTGCTCACCTTTGGTGTTTATATATCCCCATTTGCCATCTTTTTTAACAGCAGCAAAGCCTTCGCTAAATCGATGAGTATCATCAAATTTACACTCTACGATCTGCTCACCTTTGGTGTTTATATATCCCCATTTGCCATCTTTTTTAACAGCAGCAAAGCCTTCTTTAAAGTCACGAGCATCATCAAATCCCCAAAACATATCCCTCTCCTTTGTTTATATGAGTTGTGTTATTTTAGTTTATATTATTTTAAAAAGTAAGTAAATTTAATAGAAATTTAAAGTAAGATGGTGGAAGCGAGGGGGATCGAACCCCTGTCCAAAAGCAAAATCCATACAGCCTCTACACGCTTAGCAAAAGTGAAAATTTCATCTAAAAAGGCTCACTTTCCAAAACCAAAATTTAGACTAAGACTAAAATTTCAGCTAGCAAGCAGTCATTTTGCTAGCCTACTCTAGCTAAATTACTCGCTTACATCCTAGCTAGAATGAGACAAAGCGAGGCTCAACTGAACTTACGCAGCTTTAGCGTAAGCAGGAGCGAAATTAACGTTGTTTGCGTTTAAATTTAATTTGAGCTTTTTACGCTTTGCTCAAAGCGACGTGCCACCGTACACACTCTGCTCCTGTCGAAGCCAAGTCGCTCCCATAAAAAATGAAATGGTTTAGTTGGATTGTTTAGTCAAGCTTTGCAGGTACGTCAATGATCTTTGGCTCAAGGACGCTAAAATACTCTAGGTCTCTCTCGACGTCGCCTTTGTATTTATGAAACTGATCGCTAATAAGCAGCAACCAATCTATAAATTTATCATTTGCTGGACCTTTTAAGCTTCTAGCCTCTTGAGTGACCTCTTCAGCCAAAGTAGTGAGTTTCAAGATCGGGTCAAGATGCATAAAACCTGCTGCTGATTTGATATTGTGAAAGATCCTAGAAAGCTCTAAAATGCTCTCCTTATACTTATCAGCTCTTCCTAAATTTATTATCAAAGGCTCTAGTAAATCGCACATCAAAGTGTAGTGAGAGAGAAACTCCTCAACTATATCATAAGAATAATCGACTTCAAGCCTTTTTAATATACCCATTTTCATGTCCTTAAGAAATTGGCGTAATTGTAGCAAAATTTTGATAAAATTGTTAGCATTATCACAAAATTTACCGGACTCAGCCATGAAAGATGAAACAATCGCAAAGAAAAAACTCACTATAAATGATATAAAAAACAAAAAAGGCATCGAGCCTATCGTGATGATAACCGCCTATGATGCGCTATTTGCGAAGATTTTTGATGATTACGCTGATGTTATACTTGTTGGCGATAGCTTAAATATGAGCTTTAACATGAAAGAGAGCACGCTAAGCGCTGATATGAGCACCATGCTTTATCACACAAAGGCTGTTTGCGCTGGGGCTACAAAGAGTTTTATCCTAGCTGATATGCCATTTGGCAGCTACACAAATGAAAAGCAGGCTATCAAAAATGCGATGAAATTTTTTAAACAGACAAATGCCGATGCGGTGAAGCTTGAAGTTGGCATGCATCAGGTAAATTTAGTAAAACGCCTCTGCGAAGAGGGCATAAACGTGATGGCCCACATCGGACTAAAGCCGCAGTTTTTTAAATTTGAGGGCGGATATAAGATAAAAGGCAGAAGCGAGCTTGAGGCAAAAAGGCTAGTTGAAGAGGCTTTGGCGTTTGAGCAAGCTGGTGCGTTTGGCATACTTCTTGAGGGCACTCTTAGCAAGGTAGCAAGTGAGATAACAAGGCAGGTTCGTGTGCCAGTTGTGGGCATAGGCTCTGGGGCAGACGTCGATGGACAGGTGCTTGTCTGGTCTGATATGTTGGGATTTTTCGAGGACTTTAAACCTAAATTTGTCAAGCGCTATCTTGACGGAGCCACTCTTGTGCGAAAAGGCGTGCAAAGCTATGCTAACGAAGTAAAAAACAAAATTTTCCCAAGCGAAGAGTTTTCATATAAGGGTTAAATTTATAGTCCAAATTTAAAAGCAGCCCATAAAAACTCTGCAAAAAGCTCTAGCAACACCAAAGCACTAGAGCAAAATTTTTAAATTTAAAAAAGCTCTTCTGATTCAAGATAGTTTTGCGAGATGTTTCGCTCTTTTTCGTCGGTATTTACGTGAAGGACATAGTAGCCTATCTGCGTGTTGCTAGCATCAAGTAGCGGCACAACGCAAAAATAGTGCGTCTTATATACGTAAAATTCATACTTTTTAAGGTCGATATCACGCAAAATTCCAACTATATTTAAATTTGCACTGCTTAAATTTTCGATGTAATAATCACTTAAAATTTGATCGCTCGGCGCGCTTTTATGTGCTGGCATCTTATCTTTTGATAGGAGCACAAAAAGGTCGATGCCTTGCGTTTTATAAAAATTTCCAAGTGAGTCGTAGTTTAGCAGAACCTCGATGCTACCGATGTTTTTGCCCTCATGCATCACATTTGAAACAGCCCTTATAAGCACCCCAGCATACCACGCCTCGATGCCAACCATGGGCTTATTTTGACGTCTTGACTCTTGGACTAAAAACCTACCACTAGCGATCATATCGCCATATCTGTTTAGATCCCAGCTTCTTACGTAGCTTTTTAGATCTTTGTCGTAAAGATGAAGCTTGATGTTGTTATACATCGACGCTGCGCCAAGAGTTTTGGTTAAATTTTCGATGTTTTTTACGCATTCGTCGCGGTTTTGACCTAGCAAGCACATCTGCACGGACTCATTTTGAGCAAGCAGGATCGAGATCGCCATTGATGAAAATTTCTCATCATCGATGCTTTTGTTTAGCTGCTTTATGTGGTAGTCAAAAAAGACGCGCATGTTGTTTTGCTTTTTTTCAGCCATGTATGAGCTATAAAGAAAGTAAAATAGGCTACCAAGCAGCGCAAAAACGACTAAAACGATATAGATATTAAAATATTTTTTGTATTTACTCAAAACTATGCCTTAGTTTTTTTTCTAAAAATTTAGCAAATTCATCAAATTTAGGCAGCGAAAGCTCGCTTTTTCTTTTGGGGCTAGCCCAAACGCTATCTGGGAAAAATGCATCGTTTTCAAATCTCGCAATAACGTGAATATGCACGTGTGGCACGTAGTTTCCAAAGCTTGCGATATTTATCTTAGTTGGTTTATAAAACTCAAGCATCGCCTTTTCAGCAACCAGCATCGCCTCAAAAAGCCTAGCTCTACTCGCCTCATCGCAGTCACTTAGCTCGCGGTAGGGCTTAGCTGTAAAAATTTTCACCCACGGAAGCTCGTTCTCTTCGCGCTCAACCCTTATAAATTTATCTTCATATATCATATTTTGCCCCTATTTTATACGAAATTTCTCTCTCGCAAAAGCGTGTAAAGCTTGATCGTTGAGACAAAAAATGTCACGATCGCAGGCCCAAGTATCACGCCCCAGAAGCCAAACGTCGTGATACCAGCAATCATCGCAAAAAAGATGAGTAGCTCATTTATCTTTGTTGGTATCTTGACTAGTTTTGAGTTTATAAATTTAATGACAAGTGGCTTTAGCAAGGTATCAGCGCCAAACGAGATCACGATGATGGTGTAAAGTGCGATCGTGATAGCAGCTGCTGTATTACCATTTGCAAACTCATAAATACTAATAGGCGCCCAAGCTAGCAGACCGCCAACGACTGGGATGAGCGAGGCGAAGCTAAAAAATATGCCAGTTAGCACACCGTCGTAGCCGTAAAAACTGGTGATAATGGCAAATAAAAAGCCTTGGATGATCATATTTGCAATGGTTGAGTAAAAAACGACGCTCATCACGTTGCCAACCTCGCTTAGCAAAAACTCAGTGTCGTCTTTTTTAAGCGGCAAAGACTCTTTTAAATAGTTGATAAGCTCGTTGCCATAAAGGTTGCAAAAGAAGAAAAAGACCAGGATGATGATCATATCGACGCCAAATTTAAGGCTTAGCTTGCCAAGGCTCGCGAGATTTGCCGCTAGTTGTGAAAAGAGCAGCTTAAGATCAAGGCCACTTATAAATTCCTTTATCCTCGGCTCTAAGAAATTTATCGACTCTGGCAGGCTAAAATCATAGTTTTTAATAAATTCAATGGTCTTCGTGACGTTGTTTATATCAAAGCCAGCTGCGTATTTTGCGATCTCTACGACTGCGTAAAGAAGTGGCGCGATAAACAAACAAAGAAGTGCAAATGTCGTAAGTCCTGACGAGAGCGTTTTGCGGTTTTTAGTAAGCGTTAAAAATGCGATCTGCACGTTTGCAACAGCCACCGCGAGCAGTGCTGCGATAAAAATGTCAAGTAAAAATGGTTTAAAAAGATAGACCACCAAAGCCAAAGCACAAAACGCAAAAATTCCAAAAAATAGCCTATTATTCATCTCGCTCCCTTAAAATGGGGTAATTATAGCAGATTTATCAAAGCTACTCATTTGCTTGATAAATTTGCTAAAACGCTTTGGCACCAAATTTGCAAAGAGTGGGCTTTTGGCATTTTAGCGTGGCACTGATGCTTAGCAAATTCAGATAAATTTATGCCTTACGTAAATTTTCTAGCTCAAAAGCTTCTATAAATTTAACCTTTTACGTGCACTGGAAATTTGCTCCGACGACCTCGCACTCATCACAAATTTGCATATAGATCGTGCCCTCGCCGTCTATCAAAGCACCAAAAGGAATTTGCGCTAGATATCTCATCGTTTTGCCACATTTTGGGCATGCTAGATACTCGCTGTCTTGCTGCCACTGCGGATATCCTCCAAGCAAAATTTCACCATCAATCATAGCCGCATAGTGCATACAGACCTCGTTTGCTAGCTCAAATTTCTGCCCGTCAAGCGTTGCCACAGCCTCTCTTACATAGTCTTCGCTCTCACCATCACCAACGGTGTCAGTTTGCACACTACTGCCATCATTTTGGCAAAAGTACTGCACAAAACCAACACAGGTTGGACAAAATTTAAGCACAGCGTCATTTTTAAGCTCTAGCTCAAGTCGCTTTAGGCTCTCTTTTTTGATACTAAGCTCCACCATTTCGCCGCTACAAAATTTACACTTTTCATCATTTGCTGCTTTAAATTTAACGCTTGCGTCTGCGCTTTGACTTGGCTGGCAGGTAAAGCACTTATCAAAAACTAGGCTTCTTCTCTTGCCACTGCTATCAAAGCTCCAGCCAGCAGTCTGCGAGTATCCATCAGTGTCGGCATAAAGCTTCGTCTTCCAAGGCTTTGGCGCACCATAAAGCTTAAAAAATAGCTCCCTTACTACCTCATCGCCCTGCCAGGCAAGTGCCGAGAGGATGTGATTTAGCTTGACTATATTTTCTTCGTTTGAGAGCCTCTTTATAAGCTCATCTCTAAGCCCCTCTGAGGCCTTTTTGTAAATTTCAGGTGGATAGTACTCGCCGTTTTTTGTCAGCTCATTAATGATCTGCTCATCGCAAATGTCATGCAGATAAAAAATATATGTGAGGTCGCTGTAAATTTCATCAAATTTATCTAGCTCGTCAATGTGAGCAAGGATATTTTTCTGCTTCTTTTTGATCTCATCTTCGCTTAAGCTCTTATAAAACTCCAGCTTCTCTTTTTGCCTGCACCAATAGCAGATCCCGTCAAAGTAAATCGTCCTTTGCTCGCACTTAGGACAAAGATGTGGCTCGCCCATTTTTGCTCCAAATTTAAATTTCGCTACTCAAAAAGCCCTTTTTCGATGTCGATCTTGACGTTAAAGGTTTCAAAACACTTCGCACTAGCGATCCTGCCCTTTGCTGTGCGCTCGATAAAGCCATTTGCAAGCAGGTATGGCTCAATGACGTCCTCAACCGTGCCCTCGTCCTCACTAAGTGCCGCTGCTATCGTGCTAAGCCCCATAGGACGGCGCCTTGCTTGCATTAAAATCTCCAAATACCTAATATCCATCTCATCAAATCCAAGCGAATTTACACCAAGCGCGTTTAGCCCCTCTTTTGCGCGTTCGTGGCTGATAACTAGCTCGTCATTTACCTCGGCAAAGTCGCGGATACGCTTTAGCAGCCTAAGAGCTATTCTAGGCGTGGCGCGTGAGCGTTTGGCGATCTCAAGCGAGGCATTTTTATCGCACTCTTTGCCAAGCTTAGCTGAGGCTATCTGCACGATACGGCTTAGCTCGCTGCTTGTGTAAAACTGCAGCCTAAAGTCCATCCCAAAGCGGTCTCTTAAAGGCGCTGAGATCATGCCAGCACGTGTCGTTGCGCCAATAAGCGTAAATTTTGGCAAGTCTATCTTGATAGTCTGAGCAGCCGGCCCTGAGCCAATTATAATATCAAGCCTAAAGTCCTCCATCGCAGGGTAAAGCACCTCCTCGATAGCTGGGCTTAGGCGGTGTATCTCGTCGATAAAAAGCACGTCGCCCTCTTGTAAATTTGTAAGGATCGCCGCTAGGTCACCACTCTTTTCTATCATCGGCGCTGCGGTCATTTTGATGCTTACGCCCATTTCGTTTGCGATGATGTGAGCAAGGGTGGTTTTACCAAGTCCTGGAGGGCCGTAAAATAGCACGTGATCTAGGCACTCGTTTCGCTTTTTGGCTGCTTTTATAAAGACGTCTAAATTTTGTTTTATCTTTTCTTGGCCGATGTAGTCTTCAAATTTGCTAGGTCTTAGCGAGACTTCAAAGTCATTTTCAAAGCTTACTTTTTCGATTTCAACGATTCTATCCAAAGTTTTTCCTTCTAAATTTAAGGCTTCATTTTACGCTTTTATGCTTAATCTAAGCTCGTTTAAATTTATAGTAAAAGGTGCTGCCTTCATTATAAACGCTATCAACGCCGTATAAAATTTCATGTTTTTGGCAAATTTCACTGACGATATTTAGCCCAAGACCAAAACCGCCTTGAATTTCATCCTCTCTTACGTATCTTTTCCAGACCCTTTTGACGTCCTTTATCCCCTTGCCAAAGTCCTGCACACTAAGATTTATGCGATCTACTTCAAGCTCTAAATTTACTATTATCTCGCTCTCTTTTGGGCTGTATTTTATGGCGTTTGTGATGGTGTTATCGATGATGCGCTGGGCTTCGACCTTGCTTAGCATAGTAAATGCCTCGCTTGCTAAATTTGTCTTTATCTCGATGTGCTTAACTTCAGCCACACTTGATAGAAATTTCACTCGCTCTTTAACATACTCGCCTAAATTTAGCCTCTCAAGTGGAAATTTGATATAGCCACGCTTTATGAAGTACTCGACATCTTCGTAGGTTATTTGCATCTGTTTTAGGGCGTTTTTGATGCGGGTTATATACTTGTTTTCAAGTCCAAGCATCTCAAGGTTCATGCCAGCTACGCCAAGTGGGGTCTTTAGCTCGTGCATAGCGTCGTTAAAAAAGTTGTTCATATACTTTTGAAACTCTTTGTAAGGCTTAACGCTGCTTAGATATAAAAAATAGACGATAAAAAGCACTGCCACAAGGATGACAAGCAGCATGATAGCTGTTAAAAAGATGTTCTTTTTGTTATCAAGCTCCTTTTCTACGACGATGTAGTAAGGGGTCTTGTCTTTTATAAAAAAACTCTTGTAAAAAAGGTACCCGCCCTCTTCTAGAGTTACAAATTTAAAGCTGCTTGGCTCTTTGGTAAGTGTTGAGATGACTGGTTTAAAATTTACGTCATAAATCGCAAATTTATATTTTAATGAGCTAGCTATATTTTCGTTTTTTAGAAATGAATTTTTGATGATAGTTTCATGCTTCATAGCACCAAAAAGGGCTTTTGAGCTGCTGTTTTTCTGGCTTAAATTTAAGATCACAAAGCTTTGAAAGCAAAAGAGCGACATTATGACAAACGTCGCTATGATCTGGATCTTAAAGCTCTTGTGCATCTATCTTGTAGCCTATGCGCCTCTTTGAGATGATAAAGTCGTTTGTTGTCTTGTTTCTTATCTTTAAAACGTGCATTCTTATATCAGCGCCCTCGATATCTTTGTCATTCCAGACAAGATCTCTAAGCTCCTCCATACTGACGTAAGAATTTAGGTGTGAGACCAGGCACTCGACCAAAGCGACCTCTTTCGCACTAAGATCAACAGCTTTGTCGTTTTTATATAGCACACGCTTGTTTAGGTTAAAGCTAAACTCGTCATTTATCTTAACTATATTCTTATCGTCAGTGCCATAGTATTTTCGCATAAGCTCAGCAACTCTAAATTTAAGCTCAGCTAGCTCAAATGGCTTTTTTAGATACTCATTACAGCCAAGCTCGTAGCCAATCGCCATATCATCTATATCGACTAGAGATGTCGTTATCATGATAGGAGCGTTTGGATTTAGACTTCTTATATACTTGATGACTTCGTGACCATTTACTCCAGGCACTTTTATGTCAAGTATAAAAAGGTGATAGAAATTTTTCTCTATCAGATCGCAAGCCTCTTGACCGTCGCTCACCGCTGTAACTTCATAACCAAGCGTCTGCAAAAATTCACAGACGCTCTCTTGAAACCCCAAATCATCTTCTAAAAGCAAAATCTTCAAAATGCTCTCCTAAAAAACAAACTTTAATAAGATTTTTATCTATTGTAATACTTAATAGGTAAATTTCAAATTAAAATTCTTTTTTAAGTATTAAATAAAAATTTGTCCTGCATAGACTATGTAATATCTTAGCAAAAAGACACCACAAATGACTAAAATAGCGTTAAGCACGGCAAATTCGCGTTTGAAATCATGCACCTTTAAAACGCTTAAGTCTAAAATGATAGGCACAGCCATACCAAGACCTATGACGCCGATGTAAAACATCAGCCCAAGAGAATTTGCACTAAGTGCGTTTGCTACGCTCTGCGCACCACTTGCGCTTGCACCTTTTACAACCATAAAAAGAGCGACTATTAGCAAAAACTCGACTATTATCGCTAAAAAGTCAAATTTTAATAAAAAGTGTGCAGTTTGATTTTGCTCTCTCTTTTCATCTTTTAGCACGCCAAGAAGCAGCGTAAATGCACCAGCACAGCTTAAGCCAGAAACTAAGAATAATAGTGGCAAAACTGGCGTGTTCCAAAGTGCGATCTTGTGAGCTGCACTTAGCAAAAAGCCTGTATATGCGCCAACGCCGATGCCTAAGATGAAAAGTAAAACTCCAAGCAAGCCTGAAAGCTTGCTAGCTAAATTTGCAAGCGCGTCAAAAAGAGAAATTTTAAGCATTGCTATCTCGTTTTTAAACGCACCAACCGCGTATATAACGCTAAGAGGCGTATAAACTAGAAGCAGCGCAACGCCTATTGACATAACTGAGTCAAAGTTGTAAAGCAAGAGTATCCAGTAAAAGCTAAGCGGTTTGCCAAGATCAAGCACCAAAAGAGCAAGTCCAAGGACGATCGCCACTGGAGCGATAAGGGCGGCTGCTTTAAAGTAGTAGTTATCCTTGCCAAATTTGTTTGAGATGAGCACAGCAACGATGCTAGCACCTGCACTAAGTCCTGCTAAAAATAGATAAAAAGCTATCGGCCAGCCCCAGTAAATTTCTGTGTATTGAGCTAGGCTTCCTGACATGTTATTCATGGTGTGCTCCTTTTGTATTTGCGATCATCGCAAGTGAAGGTTTTGTGTTTAACTCCGCTTTTGGCAAGTAGTATTTGCTCTCTTTTAGTTTCTTTGAAATTTTAGAGTTTTCATCATTTACGTCGCCAAAAGTTAGGGCATTGGTAGGGCAGACGCTAACACAAGCTGGCTCTTTGCCCTCTTCTAGCCTACTCTCATAGCAAAATGTGCATTTGCCTATCTCGCCATCTGGTAAGACATAGCGAGCGTCGTATGGACAGGCTAGGATGCAGTACTTGCAGCTAACGCAAATTCTATGATCAAGCAGCGTCACGCCATCAGCCGTTTTAAAGCTAGCGCCAGTTGGACAAACCTCAACACAAGGTGCATCTTCGCACATAACGCAGCTTTGACGTAAAAAGTCAGTCTTTAAATTTGGAAATGTCCCACTCATCTTTGCATGCACCTGCAAGCGGTAAAGTCCCCTTGGCACGCGGTAAAGTCCCCTTGGCACGTTGTTTGCACTTCTGCAAGCCACCGAGCAGCCTTGACAGCCGATGCATAAATTTTCATCATGTATCATCATATATTTTTTCATTTTCTATCCTTACGCTTTACTTATGCTAACGCCAACATTTGTAACCATAGTCGCAGCCACCGGACCCTCAGCTGGATCAAGAAGCACGCTTGTGTTAAGTCCCACGTGATCTATGCTCTTAAGACCTGGCGTGATATGTCCAAAGCCGTGATAGATAAAGAGCGTATCTTCTCTAATGCCCTCAGTCACCATAAGCTTGCCCTTTTGCTCGCCAAATTTATTTTTGACTAAAACCGTGTCGCCGTCACGTAAATTTTGCTTTTTAGCGGTGTTTGGATTGATCCAGATAGGGCTATCGCTCATAAGGTCATTTAAAAATGGCACTGCCTGAGTGTGGCCGTTGGTATGGATAGGCGTTTTGCCGCAAGTTAAGCAAAGCTCGTGTCCGTCAAATGTGTCCATATCTTTGTCATTTAGCGCGCCATACCCTGCAAACTGTGCCTCGACATCAGGTAAAAATAGCTCTATCTTGCCGCTTTTTGTTTTAAGCTTAGCCATATCGTCCATCAAGCCATTTTCTCCTACAAATTTAGCAGCTGCTGGATATTTAGCGACAAATTTATCGATCAAACCTTTTTCTCTAAACAAAATTCCCGGCTCATCCCACGTGATAAAGCCATCTTTTTCTAGTGCGGCGAGTAAATTTACATCTCCACCAGCTTGTTGCATCCTAAACTCACGTATATCGTTCCAAGTGTAAAGCTCGTCTATCTTCATGCGGCGTGCTAGCTCTCTAAAGATAAACGCCCCATCTTTCGTGTCGCCAACTGGATCAACGACTTTATTTCTTATCATATAAGCTGGCTTTAGTCCCGACTTGTCCTCTATGCCCTCGTCGCGCTCAAGGTAGCTGCTCTCAGGTAAGATGACATCAGCAAAGGTCGCCATATCGTTTAGATAGACATCGCTTACTACGATGAGCTCAAGCTTCTTCATCGCCTCTATGCTCTTCATCGTCTCAGCCACATTTATGAGGTGGTTAAAGCGGATGTTAAACCAACCTTTTATGGCGTAAGGCTTCTCGTTTAAGATAGCGTTATCTATATCCATCAAAACGCCATGTTTTCTGCTTACAAATTTATGCGCTCCAGCCTCGCCAGCGAAGTCTAGTCTAGTGACTTTTGGCACTTTAAATTTCTCATCTGGGTTTTTAAGAACTGGGAATTTATCCTCGCCAACTAGCTTGTTAAAGGTCTTTGCGTTTTTGCCACCAAAAAGACCGCCCTTAACCTCCCAGTTGCCCATCATCGCATTTGCAACCATGATGGCTTTTGTCCTCATGTATTCAGCTCTTGTGGTAGTTGTCTTATGCCCAAAATCAAAAATAACTCTTGGAGCAGCTTTATAAATTTCATCAGCGATGCGTCTAACATCACTTGCTTTTATGCCAGTGATTGTCTCTTGCCATTCAGGCGTTTTGCCCTCGACGCTCTTTACGATCTCATCAAAGCCAGTTGTAAATTTCTCAATAAATTCTTTATCGTAAGTGCCATTTTGTATCCAAGTGTTGATGAGTGCTAGCACAAATGCTAGATCAGTGCCAGGTTTAACCGGTAGCCACTCATCAGCCTTTGAGGCTACAACGCTAAATCTTGGCTCAAGCACAAGTAGCTTTGTGTCCTTGCTGGCTGCAAATTTAGCAAGCTTTTTGGCATCAGCTATGACGATACCCTCAAAGAGGTTGTGACCAAAATTTACAACGTATTTTGCGTTTGCAAAGTCTCTTTTTAGCTTAGCGATGCCATACATCTGCTCGCAGACCATTTGATAGGTGATCGGACAGCATGAAAAGTGCGAAAAGCAGTTTGGCGAGCCATAAGCTGAGGCAAAATTTACCATTAGCTTATGCGTTTGCGAGCTTTTACAGGTAAATACAAAGCTTTCAGGGCCATACTTTTGCTTGATCTCAAGCATCTTTGAAGCGACATAGTCAAGCGCCTCGTCCCAGCTAACCTCGCGCCATTTATTTTCGCCTCTCTCGCCAGCTCTAATTAACGGCTTTTTGATCCTATTTTCATCATAGAGCTGACTTAATCCTGAGCCACCCCTTGCACAAAGAGAGGTTGCTGTGCCGCCAGCTTTTGGATTGCCACTTAAAAAGCGAACTTTGCCATCAACGACTTTTGCTTCGATAGGACACCTTGAAGAGCACATCTCACAAAAGCTATGAATGTGTTTTTCGCCTCCATTTGCAGCACCTTGCAAAGCACCACCTGATAGAGATGATGCAGCTGCGCTAACTCCTGCACTGAATTTTAAAAATTCTCTTCTATTTAAGCTCATCTTTCTCCCTTTAAAAGAAATTTTACTTTTGTTAT
>CABPVN010000001.1:136821-139760 GCA_902460825.1 Campylobacter concisus | reverse complement strand
GTGTTAAAAAAGCCGAGAGAGATCTCGGCTTAAGTTTTATATAAGAACTGGAGCTACTATAAATCCAAGGATAACTGATAATGCAACCATTATAGTTCCTGGGATGAAGAATGAGTGGTTAAATACAAATTTACCAACTCTTGTAGTTCCTGTATCGTCCATCGCTATCGCACCTAGTGTTGTAGGATATGTTGGCAATACAAATAGACCAGAAACTGCAGCAAATGAAGCTACAAGGATCCAAATTTGACCTGAATTTTCAGGGCTAGTCATACCAAGAGCAGCAGCAACAGCAGGCATCATAACCTTTGTTGTAGCAGCTTGTGAGTATAGCAAGCAGCTTAAGAAATAAAGCGCAACAGCTAGGATAAATGGATACTGAGTAACGAAGTCTTTTGCAGCCTCTTTGATAGCGTCAAGGTGTCCATTAACAAATGTAGTACCAAGCCATGCGATACCAACAACGCAGATGCACGCATTCATACCACTTTGAAAAGTGCTTGTTGATAGAAGCTTGCCTGTCTCAACTTTGCATGCTACTGCTATCGTAAAGCCGATAGTTAGCATGAAGCTAATGATAGCTGCATCTCTTGAAAGGATAGGTTTTTCTACAAGACCTAAGCTCTTTGAGATATATAGCGCATAGCAAACAACGATCAAAACACCAACTGCAAAGATAGCAACTGATCTTTTTGCGTATGGTTTTGGCTCGTGATACTCAACGTCCTTAACCTCTGCAACCAAACCTTTTGCAAGTCTATCTTGATAGATAGGATCTTTTGAAAGGTCAAGATCGTAAAATTTATTGATAATAAACGCAGTGATAATCATAGCCACAAATGTAGTTGATATACAAATAAATAGCAACACTGGATAGCTAACACCTAGCTTCTCACATAGACCACTCATAGCAACAAAAGCAGCTGAGATAGGGCTTGCAGTGATCGCTACTTGAGAAGAGACAACCGAAAGCGCAAGTGGAGCTGAAGGTTTGATGTTTTGAGTTTTTGCAACCTCAACGATAACAGGTATCATAGAAAACGCAGTGTGTCCAGTTCCTGCAAGGATAGTTAAAAAGTAAGTAACTATCGGAGCAAGAAAGTTGATTTGTTTTGGATTCTTGCGTAAAATTTTTGTTGCTACTTGAACTAAATAGTCAAGTCCGCCAGCAACTTGCAAAGCTGTGATCGCTGAGATAACTGAAGCGATGATCAAGATAACATCCATAGGGATATCTTTCATATCGACTTTCATACCAAGTAAAGCAAGTATCACAACGCCTAGACCACCTGCGTAGCCAACGCCCATACCACCTAGTTTGACACCAAGATAGATGCCGCCAAATAGGACTATAATCTGTAAGATCAGCATTATATCCATCGAAAACTCCTTTATTAAATTTTATTACTAAAATCACCACTTAAGCGTGTCAGAATTTTGGCACGCTTTTAATAATACTTTGCTTAAAATTTTACTTAACCATGCTCGGATTTAGCATATTTTTAGGCTCTAAAATCTTATCGATCTCTTCTTTGCTTAGATAGCCTCTCTCTAGGCAGATATCGCCAACAGCTTTGCCTGTTTGAAGGGCTTCTTTAGCGATACTTGCTGATTTTTCGTAACCGATATATGGGTTAAATGCTGTTACGATACCAACTGAGCCAAGAACTGATTTTAGGCAAGCCTCAGGGTTTGCTGTAAGTTTTTTGATAGCTTTTTGGGCTAGTGTTTTCATAGCATTTTCAAGGATAAATATAGAGTTAAATAGCGCATAAGCGATACCTGGCTCAAACGCATTTAGCTCAAATTCGCCTCTTTCAGAACAAAGCATGATAGTTACGTCGTTGCCAATAACCTCATAGCAAGCTTCTCCAACAACCTCAGCGATAACTGGATTTACTTTACCTGGCATGATTGAGCTGCCTGGTTGCATTTGAGGTAAATTTATCTCACCAAGACCGCATCTTGGGCCAGAGTTCATTAGTCTTAAGTCGTTTGCAATTTTTGAAAGTCTAACAGCTGCGGTTTTAAGTGCACCACTTACATGGACAAAGTCCGCAGTATCTTGTGTAGCAGCGATGAAGTCATCTGCTTTTTTGAAATCAACTCCAGTGATCTCTTTTAGCTTTTTAACAACTACATTTTTATACTCTGGGTGGCAGTTGATGCCTGTGCCTATCGCAGTTGCGCCCATGTTTAGATGTGTCATTGACTCACGAGCTGCTGTGATCTTTTCGATGTCACTTTTGATGTAGCTTGCAAATGCGTTAAAAGTATTGCCAAGTGTTGTAGGAACGGCATCTTCAAGCTCTGTTCTACCCATTTTGATGATATCTTTAAATTCTTTTGCTTTTTTCTCAAGCTCATCTTTTAGTAAATTCATAGCAGCAAGCAAGTCAGTAAGCTTTGCATAAGTTGCTACTTTAATAGAGCTTGGATAAGTATCATTTGTGCTTTGTCCAAGGTTTGTATGATCGTTTGGATGGATGTATTGATACTCGCCTTTTTTGTGACCAAGGCTCTCAAGTGCGATGTTTGTGATAACCTCGTTTGAGTTCATATTTGTACTTGTTCCTGCTCCACCTTGAACCATATCAACGACAAATTGATCTAAAAACTCACCAGCTATTACTCTATCAGCAGCTTTTGCCAAAGCATCAGCTATCTTTGGATCTAAAACGCCAACCTCTTTATTTGCAAGCGCAGCAGCTTTTTTGATCTGTGCAAATGCCTTTACAAAGTATGGATACTCTTTTAATGTTCTACCGCTCATGTGGAAGTTCTCAGTAGCCCTAAATGTTTGGATACCATAGTAAAATTCGTCAGAAATTTCCAACTCGCCAATAAAATCATGTTCTTTTCTGGTTGCCATAACAGCTTCTCCTTAGTAAAAATTTGTTACCGAGTGAAATTATATAGGTATTTGAGATTTTAAATAT
>CABPVN010000001.1:134512-136339 GCA_902460825.1 Campylobacter concisus | reverse complement strand
TAAATTAAGTTTCTATTTAGTAAAAAATTCTTTATTTTATACATTAATATATTATGCAAAAAATAAGTCAAAAAAACTAAAACTATCTTAATGTAAATGCTATCGGAAAGCGAAGATAGCGAGCTTCTTTTGGTTTTGGAAACTCAGAGCTTGCTTTTTTGACATTTTCTAAAGCACCATTATCAAGCGACTCAAAGCCTGAACTCTTAGTAACCTTCAGCTCATCTATGCTGCCATCTGTTTTAAGCAAAAATCTAACTTCAACAACGCCTTGATGCTTCATCCTTCTAGCGTTGTTTGGGTAGCTTTTATGCTTTTTCACAGCTGCTATGACCTTGCTAAAGTCCTCATCGCTTTGCGCGTTTGATAAATTTAGTTCTTGCGCTACTTTTTGAGCGGGAGCTGCGGCGATAGATTTGTTATTTGCTGGTAAATTTGTATTTACAGCAGGTGCTGGCGTCGCGGTAGGAGCTGGCGCAGTGATAGCAGGTTTTGGCTCCACTTTTGGCTCAGGGCGAGGTTCGGGCTTTGGCAGTGGCTTTTTCTCCACCTTTTTTGGCTCAGGTTTAGGCTTTTCTATCTTTTTTGGTTCTGGTTTTGGCAGTGGCTTTGGCTCGACCTTTAGTTCAGGCTTGGGCTCTGGTTTTGGTGGCTCTGGCGGTGGCGGAGGAGCTGGGGGTGTTGGCTCTGGTATCATCACTTGTTCGCTTATCTGCGGAGCCGAAGTTTGCGGCACTGGAGTAAAAGAATTTAGAGCTATTTTTATAGGTTTTTGCTCGCCTATCTTTATCTCACTAAAGTTATGTGAAAGCAAGAAATAAGCCGCTGCCACGTGCACTATTGCCGATACCGCTAGGCCACTATAGTTTGAAATTTTACTCAGAGATTGTTTGGATTGCAAAGTTTTCGTGACCTTTTTCTTTTAAGATATCAATTACTTTGACAAAGCTGTCAAATTTAGCGTTTTTGTCGCTTTTTAGCTCGATTAAGGTTTTTATATCCACAGCATTTAGCTTATCTTTTAGTTCATCTTCTGAGATTTCCACATCGTCTATGAAAAATTTATTATCTTTATCGATAACGACACTTACTTTTTTCTTGTCCTCTTTATCCTGCTGTGCGCTTTTGGCGCTTGGTAGATCGACTGCGATCTTGCCCTGGGCGATGAAGGTCGAGATGCTTAGCACGATGGCTAGCAAAACGAGCATGATATCGATAAATGGGACGATATTTAGCCCATCTTTTTTATTTAGACGCATTTTCGGCCTTGTATCTGTTTATCATAACATCGACTTTTCTAACAAAACCGTTGTAGATCATGAGCGTAGGTATCGCCACAAGTAGGCCAAATGCGGTCGCTTTTAGCGCTAAAGATAGGCCGATCATGATACTTTTTGTATCGATGTCACCTGCCATACCCATGTCGTAAAACGTGATCATGATGCCAGCAACTGTGCCAAGAAGTCCGATATATGGGGCATTTGAGTAGATGATGTAAAGTGTGGTTAAATTTTTTGTCAGCGCCTCATCGAGCTCTTCGATGTTTTTGTAGCTATTTATATCGACGCGTGAGTAAAAAATGATACGCTCGATCGTATACCAAAGCACAAAAAAGCTCATAACGCCCAAAATACCGATGATTATATAGTCAATGTTGTGTTTTAAAAGTTCCATAATGCCTCTTATTTTTAAAATTTGAGCGTGATTATAACTATATTGATAGTTAATGTCAAATATATTGTAAAAATGTAATCTAAAAATATTTTATAAGAAGAGAAATTTAAAGAGAACAGATCTGAAGATTAGCGCAAATCTGCGTTATTAATT
>CABPVN010000001.1:129092-134442 GCA_902460825.1 Campylobacter concisus | reverse complement strand
ATTTGATAATTGTTTTTAATATAAATATATGACTAAATTTCTAGCTCTTTTACCACACGTGCATTTAGCGCCATTTGCATGTGTTGTAAAAATACATTTTGATAAAAATCCCCACTATGCCCTGGTGCATCGTAGGTTTGGACTAATTTTGCAGGCACGATGATCTCTCTTTTTAAATTTTGCTCATTTGCGCTAAGTCTTAGGTGAGAAACAAGCTGATATACGCACATATCGGTGCAGTCGCCCATTACGACAAAGCTGTCAAATTTACTTATAAATTTATTAAACTCCTGCGAATAAGCGATACTAAGTGAGTTTTTGTAAAAAATTTTCATCTCGCCAAAAAAGTCTAAATTTCGTAGCTCATCAACTGCCTGTGCTTCATTTTGCCCTTTTATAGCGTGCGCTGGGAAGCTCGCAAACTCAGCAGAATTTGGCTCGTGAGCATCTTGGATGAGGATGTAGTTTTTAAGGTCAAATTTCTCTCTTGCTAGCTTAAAAGTATCTGCTATACGGCTTGCTAGCTCACCCACACGCTTGCTAGATAGTGCGCCTTCACAGCAAAAGCCATTTATCATATCAACGCTTATAAATGCTACTTTTTCGCTGCCATTTTTAAAAATTTCACTAAATTTAAGCGCTTTTAGGCCATTTTGCCACGCATTTAGCTCATCTAAAATTTCACTCATCACTTCTCCTTTATAGGTAAATTTATACAAAATGTCTTTGGCTCAAGGGTTATCTCTATGCTGCCCTTGTGCGCTTCTATTATCTGCAGACAAAGGTGCAGTCCTAGGCCATTGCCCTTTAGCTTGCTCGTTTTAAATGGCTCAAAGACGATGTTTTCATTTTTTATAGAGACACCGCTGTCATAGACTATAAATTTATGTTCATTTGGCGTTTTTTCGTAGCTTAGTCTCACCACACCTTCGTCGTTTTCGTCCTCTTCTATGGCGTCTATGGCATTAAATAAAATGTTTTGAAAGACCATCGCGATGAGGTCAAAGTCGCCACAATAAAAGGCGTCAGGGAAATTTAGCTCGAAAGTTATCTCTTTTGAATACTCATAAAATTTAAGCGCCTCCTCGCACTCGCTTTTGATATCTAAAAAGTTAAATTCCTTTGGCGTGATACTAAGCCCTTTTGTAAAAAGAAGCGTGGCTTTGATGATGCGCTCAACCCGCCAGATCCCCTTTTGTATCTGCTCGACGATAGGCAAAATTTTTGGCTCAGCCCTTTTTAAAAGCGTGGAATTTAAAAGCGAGATAGAGCCTATGGGGTTTCTTATCTCGTGAGCTAGGTGCGCTGCTACTTGACCCATCGAGGCTAGGCGCTCAGTGCGTTTTTCCTGCGTTATGTCGGTAGCTGAGATGATCTTTTTATCATCTTTTACCACCTTTTTTACTAGATAAATTTGTGAGCCAAAGTTTAGCTCACCCTCATCTTTTGGGATGAAATTTAGCGCTTTGCCAAGCTTTTGCGCCTCTGAGTTTTGCAAGAAAATTTCATCATTTTCATCAAGCACCCAAATGGCATTTGGCAAAATTTCTACGATATCTTTTATAAAACCTTGCAAGCCCATATAAGAAGCGGTCAAATTTTTATACTCTCGCTCTATCAGATAGGTCTGCTCTATCAGGCTTTTTAGGCCATTTTGTATATCGATATCACTCACAGCAACTCCTCATAATCTTTTATCTCATAAAGCCTAAGCCGCTCATCTTTTAAGCCCAAAAGCTCGTTGCTAAAGCCACTTTTTGAAAAAAGCGCCACGATATCAGGCTTTATGCCAAGCCTTTCGCACTTGTGAAGGACTAAATTTAAGACATTTTTGCAAATTTTTCGCTCTTTATACTTTGCTTCGCCGACTATTATCTTGCCATTTATGCTAAAAAGCATGTCTAGCTCTATATTTTTGCTCCAAAATGAGCTTAGCAAAATGCCATCAAACCCAAGCTTTTTAGCCATTAGCTCGCCACTTAAAAGCTCAAAGCCAAGGCTTGCGTATTCATCAAATTCTTTTCTTATAAGCTCTAAAATTTCTTCACTCCTACCCTCTTTTAAAAGGCTTAAATTTGGCTCGATAAATCTAAACCAAAACCTTGAAAAATGGCTGTTGAAGTGAATTTTATCCTCTATCTTATAAGCTCGCTCGCTCTTTTTTAAAATTTGGCGTTTGTTTTTTACTCGTGGCTTTTCTTGGCTCTTTTCAAGCACTAAAAAATCCTTACTAAAAAGCTTTGCATAGACCCTATTTGTCATGCTTTGGGGTAAAATTTTATTTACGCTAAATTTCTTTCTGTCGCTTCTAGCAAGCTTAATAAGAGCCATTTTGATGGCCTCGTCGCTGTCCTCGTCAAAGTAAAACCTAGCCATCAAATTTTTATAATCATCTAAAATTTCAGCCTTGATCGCCTCAAAAACATCGTAGTATGAGCCCTTTAATAAAAAGTCATCAAAAACAAGATGAAATTTTATAACTTCAGCAATACCAAGGTGCTTCATCCGCTCAAATGTCGATTTTATGGCTAAAATTTCATATCCTTTGTGTGGCGGATTGTAGCATATTTTTAGAAAATTTTAATTATAATCACGCAAAAACTAAAAGGCTAAAGTTGGTAAATTTAGAGCACATTAGAAGAGATATTATTTTAAAAAAAGGGATACATTATTTCGACTACACCGCCTCAGGACTTGCGTATAAGCCTATTGAAGACGAGGTCGCTGATATCTTAAAAACCTACGCCAACACCCACTCGCTAACATCCTCAAATGCCTATAAAACGCAGCTTTTGTATGATAGCGCTAGAAGCGAGCTAAAGCGATTTTTAGGGCTTGATGATAGCTTTTATCTCATAGCCACTGGATATGGCGCCACTGGTGCGATCAAGAAATTTCAAGAGCTTTTGGGGCTTTACGTGCCTCCAGCTGCTAAAAGAAGGTATAACCTAAAGGTTGATGATAGCTCGCCGCTAGTCGTGCTTGGCCCTTATGAGCACCACTCAAATGAGATCAGCTTTAAAGAGGCGCTTTGCGAGGTTGAACGCATAAGGCTCGCAAAAGATGGCGGTATAAATTTTGGGCATTTGGAGCAAATTTTAAAGATAAACCAAGGGCGTGAGATCATCGCTAGCTTTAGCGCCGCCTCAAACGTCACAGGCATCATAAGCGACTACAAGCAAATTTACACGATGGTTAAGAAATTTGGCGGTATCGTGGCATTTGATGTGGCGAGCCTTAGTGCATATGCAAATTTAGACTGCGACTATTTTGATGCTCTCTTTATCTCGCCGCACAAGCTTCTTGGCGGAGTTGGCAGTTGTGGGCTACTGGCCATCAAAAAAGTGCTAGCAAATGACGATGTGCCAAGCTTTGCAGGCGGTGGCACGGTAAGCTATGTGAGCAAAAACTACCATATATTCTTAAAGGATCAAGAGGCACTTGAAGAGGCTGGCACACCGCCTATTTTGGGGCTCATACGTGCAAATTTAGCCTACAGACTAAGAGAGGAGATAGGGCTTGCTACTATCTATGAAAACGAGAGCGAGCTTAGCGACTATCTTTGCCAAAGGCTAAGAGAAATCCCAGAGCTTATAAGCTACTGCCCACCAAATTTAAAGCGCCTTGCCATTTTTTCATTTAATGTAAAAAACGTAGCTCCATACGAGCTTTCAAAAATTTTAAGCAAAGAGTATGGCATACAAACACGTGCTGGCTGCTCGTGTGCTGGCTCATACGGACACGATCTTTTGGGGCTAAAAGAGGATCCAAATTTCACCCACAAGCCAGGCTGGGTGAGGGTTAGCCTGCACTATACGCATACTTTTGAGGATATTGATTATTTGGTGAGTGCAATCAAGAAAAGTATCGAGAAATACGCACTTTCATGGCAGGTCAAAGACCCTTTTGACGTAAAAGAGATAAGCGGGTGTGTGGGTGAGTAAAAAAAATGTTTTGATAGTTGCGGGAAGTGACAGCGTCGGCGGTGCAGGAGTGCAGGCGGATATAAAAAGTTGCGAGGCGTTTGGTTGCTTTAGCGCAAGCGTCATCACAGCCGTGACCGCGCAAAATACAAATGGCGTTAGTAGCGTGCTTGCGATGCCAACAAGTATGGTGAAAGCTCAGTTTGAGATGGTGCTAGCTGAGCTTGATATAGACGCTGTGAAGGTTGGCATGCTCTTTAACGAGGAGATAATAGCCGTTGTAAGCGCGTTTTTAAAGGAGTTAAGAGCTAAAAATGTGCCAGTTGTGATAGACCCAGTTTGTGTGGCAAAATCAGGGGCAAAACTGCTAGAAGATGGGGCGATCGAAGCGCTAAAAGAGCTTTTAAACCTCGCAACTATCGCCACGCCAAATGTAGATGAGGCTAGGATTTTGGGTATTAATTTTACAAATTTACCTTGCGATATGGTGCTAAAGCGAACGAGAGTTGATGAAATTTGCGAGGATACGCTCTATCTAAAAAATGGTGGCGTGATGAAATTTAGCGAGGAGCTTTTTGAGCCAAAAGTGATGCATGGGGCTGGTTGTAGCTTCTCAAGCTCGCTAGCGGCCATTTTAGCGCAGCAAAGTGATCTAGTAAGTGCCATAAAAATGGCTAAAAAATTTGTGGCAAATGGGATAAAAAATGCTCATAAAAGTAAATTTGGCGCACGGCTTATAAACCATAAAGCGGGGCTTAATGGCTGAAATTTACGCTATTAGCGATGATATTTTAATGCCTGAAAATTTGGCTTTGGAATACTCAAGAGAAATTTTGGAGTGCGGGGTTAAATTTTTTCAGTTTAGGTCAAAAAAAGCGGTCAAAAACGAGAAGCTTGCGAGTGAAATTTTAAATTTATGCGAGAAATTTGGCGCAAAATTTATCGTAAATGACGATGTCAAATTTGCTAAAAAGATAGGCGCAAAGGCCGTTCATCTAGGCAAAGACGATGAGGGCATAAAAGAGGCGTTTGAGATTTTAGGCAAAGACGCATACGTTGGTGTTAGCTGCTATAACGATATAAATTTAGCCATCAATGCCGCTAAAAACGGCGCTAGCTACGTTGCATTTGGCTCTGTTTTTACAAGTCCCACAAAGCCAAATGCCCCAAAATGTGGGCTTGAAGTAGTTAAAGAAGCAAAGCAAATTTTAAATCTACCTGTTTGCGTGATAGGTGGCATAAATGAGACAAATATCGGTTCACTTTCCCACGCAAATCCCGATCTCATCGCTATCATCTCAGCGATCTACAAAGACGGTAACATCAAAGAAAATATCAAAAATTTACAAAAGATAATCGAGCTAAATTTCTAAGCCTAAGCTGGTTTTGTAAAATTTATTTTGAAATTTAGCAAAAACATATCGCAT
>CABPVN010000001.1:112976-128623 GCA_902460825.1 Campylobacter concisus | reverse complement strand
TTAGTTTGGTACTATTTTGTCAAATTTACAAAAAGGTAAAATGATGAAAAAGGCTATATTTCTAGGATTTAGCGCACTTTTATTATTAGTGGGCTGCAAGGAAAGCAATATAGGCATTGTTAAAAACTACATTTTAAAAGGTAACAAATCAATAACAATAGGTTCAGCGGTAGATAGTTTTAAAGGCTGTACAAGCACTCAGTGGCAAGACATCAGTAGTGACGATAAAAAAGTGGTTAAAGTTAGCTGCGTGGTAGGGGAAAATGTGCTTGAAGATGAGTTTGAAAGAAAAAATAGCGGCTACATAAAAGCTCTAAATAATGCAAAAGCTGCTCAGCAAAAAAGAGTTGATAACAGCCTTGAGTTAGCACTTGATAGCGCAAATAGCATATTAAAAAGTGGTAAAAGCATAGATAAAGAGACTATTTTATCAATCGCAAACAAGCACTGTAAATTTGATCCGACAAAAGAAAGTGCTGGCTATCTAGCCTCTGTTAGCTGTGACCTTGAGTTTAAAAATGAGCTTGCTCAAAATTTAGATATCAAACAAAAATGGGTCTTTGACAACGTAATAGCCCAAAGCAAATATGCCGCCTACTACTCGCAAAAAGAGCCAGAAGTGATCTATTTTGGTGAAAACGCTAGAAAGGTAAATGAGAGAGTTATTGAACTCACTTTTACGATAAATAGCGATAAAAGTGTGAGCATCTCAAAGGTTACGAAGATAGATGATGGTAATACGAAAGATATAAACCGCGGTTTGGTTGCGATGTTTTATGCAAGATAAATTTTGCTACTAAAATAAATATCTTTAAGTTTAAAAGTATTACATTTTAAAAGCATGCTCTAGTTCATTCAAATAAGAGCAAATTCGTTATTTTGCAACCAAAACTCACTACTTCTTTTTGACCATTTTTTTAGTTACATGAAGCTCTTTTTAATGTAGTACATATTGCCAAAATAAGAGGCATCTTAACCTGTGAGTATAGAGCATCTAGGCAGTGTCCTAAAGCCATTTGCGTCAAAGCTTTTGCCTTCTATTTAAATGGTCTTTTAAATATTCTTTGCAACTTTTATTGATAGCTTCATAAGTAAAAATTTAATAAAATCCCAAAATATCAACAAAAAGAGTTTTTATGGATGAGTTTTTAAAACAGGCTTGGCGTGCAAATAAAATTTATACAAATGCTGCTGCTAGCGTGCCATTTTACCCAGATCTGCTAGCTCTTCTTCTAGTTTGCGACGAGAAAAATTTAGATCAGTTTATGGCGCTTGATGAGTTTAGAGCGGTGCTAAAAAGGCTTAAGGTTGAGCTAGATATATTTAGCATACAAAGTGCGCAGCTTGCGACTCTTAAGGCACTAAATGAGGCTAAAATTTCAAGCGATGAGATAGTAAAATATCTAGAAATATTGCGTGATGAAAAGATCATAGATGATGAGAAATTTGGCTTTTTAGAAAAGATCATAAGCAAAAACAAAGGGACTAATGAGGCTAAAATTTCTCATATAAAGCCAAAAGATCACTTCCATAAAAACCTAGACTTTTTAAATGAGATAAACAAAAAAGCAAGCTTACTTGATAGCGAAAAAACATTTTTAGAGGCACTTGCGGCTGCCAAAAAAAGATCAAACGAAACGCTCTTTAACATAGCTGCAAGCGGCGTTATAAATTCTGGCAAATCAACCCTTTTAAACGCCCTTTTAAACAAACCCGTCCTTGGCGCTTCAAACGTGCCAGAAACGATAAATTTAACCATTTTAAAATACTCCAAAGATAGCTTTGCAAGGGTAATTTTTTACAGCATTGATGAGCTTTTAGCACTTGGCATATCTAGTGAAAATTTACCAAGCAAAAGCGTAGATATCGGCATAGACGAGATAAAAAACTACACCTCTTCAAGCTCAAAAACAGCAAATCTCGTAAAAAGCGTCGAGCTTTATGACGATTTGGAGCTTTTAAAGGACAACGTCTGCATCATAGACACGCCAGGCATCGATGATGCGGTGGTTTTAAGGGAGCAGATCACTACAAATTTTATGAGGGAGTGCGACCTTTTAGCCCACCTCATGAACGCCTCGCAAAGCGCCACGCAAAAGGACGCTCTATTTTTAAAAAAATGCCTTGAAAACTCGCACATCGTAAGGCTTGCTGTGGTGCTAACTCACGCTGATGAGCTAAGTGCTAAAGAGCTAAATGAGACGCTAAACTACACTAAAAAAGCGATTGCTGAGCAGATAAATGGCGTGGAGATTGATTACTTTGCGCTTAGTGCAAAAAGCTACTTAGAAGGTGCTGCAAATAGCGGTGTAGAGGAGTTTAAGGACTATCTTTACGAGGTGCTCTTTGGCAAAAACTCTAAAAAATCAGCCCTTATCTTAAGCTCGTATCAAAAGGAGCTAAAAAATATCCTAAATAGCAAGCTTGAAGCCACTAAGGCTGAAATTTTGTCGCTCAAAGCTTATGAAGTGGAGCTTAAAAAGCTTCAAAATGAGCAGGCAAGCATCAAAAACGCACTTAGTGAAAATTTCTCTAAACTTGAAAGCCTAACCAAAAACGAGCTTGCAAAGCTTGAAAGCAGCAACACCAAAAACATCTATAAAATGGGGCTTGAGACGCTTTTACAAAACCTAAACGACAAGGTAAAAAGCGAGATAGCCTACTGCAAAAGCAAAAAGCAAAGCTTAAATTTTGAGCGCCTAGAGCAAATCGCAAAAACGACACTTCGTGACGGCGTGATAGCGCTTATGAGAGAGGCTAGAAACGAAACTTTGGTGCAAACAAGATCATGCGAGCAAAACATCGCTTTAAATTTTGATGATTATGCGATGAGCAAAGATGAGATTTTTAACATCAATGACTTTTTAGAACAAATGGGCGTAAAGCTTGAATTTAAGGAGCTTTTAGCTGCATTTAGAGCGAAAATTTCAAGTGACGCAAGTGAAGCACTTTTAGGCTTAAAAGAGGGCTTACTAAAAGATAAAAATATCTCTCAATTTTGTGAAATTTTAACTGACCACGAAAAAAATCGCCTTTTAAATCTCATAAAAACCTACGAAACCACTCAAAAAGCCACGCTTGATCAGAGGCTAAAAGAGCTAGACCATGAGCTAGAAAATCTTAGCTCGCAAAATCAAAACTCACTTTTAAAACTAAAAGAGCAAAACGCCTTGCAAGATGAAATTTGCTCGCTTTTAGGGGAGCTAGAAAATGTTTAATGAGTTCATAAATGCCTATAAGGCGAGATATTTTAAGGTTTTTACAAGTGACTTTAAGGGCGAGCTAGCAAGGCTGGTAAATGAGCTAAATGATCCAAGCCTGCACGCAAGCGATGAGATAAAAGAGAGCCTAAATTTACTAATCGACACTCTAAATGAGCCGCCTCTAATCGCTGTTATAGGGCAGTTTTCAAGTGGCAAATCAACATTTTTAAACGCTTTACTTGGACAAAACATCTTGCCATCAGGTCTAACGCCTGTAACGGCAAAGGCTGTGCGGCTAAAATTTGCAAAGATGCCGCTTCTTAGCGTGAAATTTACAAACGGCAGCGAGAGCTTGCTAGCTAGCAGCGAGCTTACAGAGCTAAACGCCATGAGCGAGCAGATAAAAAGCATGACACTTTATGCGCCAAGTGAAATTTTAAAAGAGGTAAATTTTATCGACACACCCGGGCTAAACTCACTACGAGATGCCGACACGAAAGAGACCAAAAACACGCTAAAAAAGGTCTGCGGCGCGATATGGCTAAGCCTCGCAAACAACGCAGCAAAGGCTAGCGAGCTTGAAAGCGTAGAAGAAATTTTAAAGACAAACGATCTAAAGGCGCTTTGCTTCATCAACCAAAAGGATAAGCTAGGCGAGGACGAGCTTGAAAGCTTGCTAAAGCACGCTAGGCAAACTTACGGCGAGCTTTTTGAAGATATCATCGCCATCTCGTCAAAGCAAGCACTCAATGGCATCACAAATGAAAACAAGAGCGAGCTAGAAAGCTCAAATTTCGCTAAAGCACTAAGCGTTGTAAAAGAGGCGTTTTTAAACGCGAGCTTTAAAGAAAATTTCATAAAAGCAAGGGCGAAAAAGATAGTAAATTTTTTAATCGCTGAGCAAGAAAATCGCCTAAAAGTTTATAGCGCAGCTGATGAAATTTTGGATAAATTTAATGCCACGCTTGAAGAAAAACTAGAAGCGATAAAAGAGGAGTTTAAGCCTAAAATCGCCCTGCGATACAGCGATATGAGCGAGGCTATCAAACTTGCAAGCGATGAAGTTTTTAAGCTGCTTAAGCCATTTTCTAGGACAAAATTTAACCCAGCAAAGACGCTTTTAAACAAAGAAATTTATAAGCGAGAAAATTTTGAGATGATAAGCCTTGACACGGACGAGGTCTTTTCAAAGCTCATATATGAAGACGTCGTTTTTTCTAAATTTTTTAAACGCTACAAAAGAGATCTAAAAGAGCTTGAAAATGAGATCATATCGGCTTTTGATGAGCTTTATAAAAGCTTAGAAGATGAGCTTTTCGTTTATAAATCTCGCTACGAGAGCTTTAATCCATTTGATGAGTTTGCCTCAAACTACGAGACAAAATCGATAAACACCTACGCTGGCAGGACCTATGAGAATTTCTTAAGAGAGTATGAAAATGCCAAATTTAAGGCGACGCAAAAGATATCGCTCTTTTTTGAAAAACTTGACGTAAAGGTCGCATCAAACTACGAAAATGCGCTTAAACTTGCGGTTTATTTTCTAAAGCAAAAGATAGAAAACTCGCTAAATTCGCACCTGCAAATGGGCACACCACTCTACATCCCAAGCACAAAAGAGGTTTTTGAGCGCATGCTAAACGCCTTTAGCCTTTATGAATTTGACGATCTTATGTGCTCAAATAACTCTTTTTTAAATAAAACTTTGCTTGACATAAAGACCGAATTTAATGAAATTTACGCCCAAAAAATAGCGATGCTTGAGCGCCTGAAGGCAAAGCCAAAAGAGCAAATTTTAAAGCTAGAAAAGCTGCAAGAGAGTTCGGTGATATTAAATTAACAGCGCTAAGTGACTGTCTATTAAATTTTAAAATTTCATAAACGAGTAATTTCGGCTCTAAAATTTGAGCTAAGCGTTTAGCGAAGCCAAATTTTAGTAGTCAATTCTTAGGATTGAATGGAATTTTAAAATTTGATTTGAGATATAAATTTATAAGAAGGGAGACAAGGGGACTTGAGTTACGGTCTGCTTGCAGTTGCAAGCCTGCGAAGCAAAGAAGCTCCCTTCCCCCTTAACAATCCCCTAACCCCTACGACATTATAGGTAGCATGCTTCAGTGCTTTGCACCGCATGCGGTTTGCTTCTAAGAAATTTCTAACAAATTTTAAAATTTCATGAACGAGTAATTTCGGCTCTGATTTTAGTGGTAAGCTTTGCGAGACCTAAAATCAGTAGCCAATTCTTGCGAGTGAATGAAAGTTTAAAATTTGTAAAAAAGCTTTATTGAATTTTAAAATTTGAATTTTTACATAAACCCAAGCAAATCCCTACTCTATCCTGCCTCTTGCTAAAACTGGCACCTTTTCGCAGACTTCATCGCCGCTTACAAGATAGGCGTAGTCATACAAATTTACCACCGGACAGATGTGGTTTGGATAGATACGCACGAGATCGCCCACGCGCACGCTTTTTGCAAATTTCTCGTTTAAGATGATCACATGCTCGTCAAATAGGCTATCTATCCACACCTCATGCTCCGCGATGAGACCCATGCCAGGCGTCGTGCAAAAGCCCTCGCTGCGCCTCTCTTTGGTTAGCGCCTTTGCCCCAGCATCAAGGATCGTGCGGGTCGCAGTCGGCCTTGAGATCACGACGCTAAGCACGCTAGCAGCGTTCATATCAAAGCTACCATAAGCATTTGCCTGCGACGCATCCATAAATATATATGTGCCAGGGCGAAGCTCCGTGACGCCTTTTGGTATCTCAAAATCATTTATAAGTGATGGCGTAGAGCCGATACTAACGGTAAAATTTTCATATCCAAACTCTCGCGCGATACCAGCAAATTTTAGCGTTCTCATAGTCGCTACTTTAAAAATTTGCTCGCATTCACGCTTATCTTTTGCCTTGTATGAGTGACCATCATGCGAGAAAACGCCGCAAAATTTCACGTTTTTACACTCCCCAAAAGCGCTCATCAAAGCACTAAAATCGCCCTCTTCTATAACTCCTGAGCGGTTTTCGCCAACTTCTATCTCGACAAGTAGCTCAGCCACCTCTTTAGCCTCGCCAAAGACCTCGTCAATGAGCCTTAAAACGCCCACGCTATCGACGCCAAAGCTCACTTTAACGCCGGCTTTTTGCATGGCTATGATACGAGCAAATTTCTGTCTTGTGACGATCTCATTTGCGATGAAAATGTCGCTTAACCCCTCTTTTGCCATCACCTCAGCCTCGCCCACCTTTGCTACTGTGATGCCCTTTGCGCCGTGAGCCACTTGCATTTTCGCAAAGTATGGCATCTTGTGCGTTTTGGTATGTGGTCTTAAGCTTACGTTAAATTTGTCGGCGTATTTTTGCATTTTTTCTAAGTTTTTTAGCACTATCTCCCTGTCTATGAGCAGTGCTGGAGTGTCTATTTCAGCTATTTTCATGAGCTATCCTTTCTTTTTTCTTAGATTTTAACTCTAATTATTTAAAAAAGGATAGCTTTTAGCACTTTAAATTTTCAAAGTGTTACTTTTAGGCCTTTCTTGCGCCGATCTTTGGTGCGTCAAATGCTCTAACACGCTTTGGCGTGCCCTTAAATTTCTCGACCTCGACAAGGCTTGTGTGGGCGGTGTTGCTCTGGCTCATCTTGCTTGATGGCACGTCTTTTGTGAGCACGTTTAAATTTCCATGCAAGCAAAGGCTCTTCTCGCCTGGCACATCTGGGTCGTACCAAGCGCCCTCGCTCACGATGACGACGTTTTGTGGCACGTCCTCGGTCACAAATGCACCGCACAAAATTTCGCCCCTGTCGTTGTAAATTTTCACCACGTCGCCCATTTTTATCCCTCTAGCCTCGGCTGTTTTTGGGTTTATGAGCACTGGTTCGCGCTCTGCGATCTCGTTAAAATGGCGAAGCACAGAGTTATTTAGCTGCGAGTGAAGTCTAAATTTAGAGTGCGCGCCGCTGATGGCGATAGGATATTTTTTATTTTTTGTGCCCAGCCACTCAAATGGCTCAAGCCACGTCGCATGCGGTGGGCAGTCATCATAGCCAAAGCCAGCGACCGTTTCAGAGTAAATTTCTATCTTGCCAGATGGCGTTTTTAGCGGATTTGCCACTGGGTCGTCGCGGAATTTCTTATAGTTTGTAAAGTAGCGTTTTTTCTCATCGACCTTGTCAAATCTAAAATAACCCTTATCCCAAAACTCATCAAAGCTTGGCATGCTCTCATACCCAAGCCCAGCAGCCTTTTTAACGGCATCTTCGTAAATTTCTTTAACCCACTCAAGCTCGCTTTTGCCCTCGCTAAATGCCTCTTCCCTGCCCCACTCTTTTGCAATGAGCCTTGCGATCTCGAAGTCGCTTTTACTCTCTCCAAATGGCACAACAAGCGGCTTAATGGCAAAGAGATATTCGTTTGTTGAGTTTGCCATCTCGATGTCCGTTCGCTCGCACTCAAGCGCAGCTGGCAGGACGATGTCGCTAAATTTAGCCGTGCTCGTCCAAAATGGCTCGCAAGTGATGATCGCTTGCACTTTTTGCATAGCTTTTATCGCTCTATTAGTCTCTGGGTGCCTTGTAAATGTCGAGCCATTGGCGTTAAACATCACTCTGATCTTTGGTAGCTTGTAGCTCTTGCCATTTCTAGTTATCTCTTTACCAGGGCTTAAAAGCGCGTCTATGAGCCTTGAGTTTGGCAGCTCATAACCCTTAGTCTTTGGCACAAGGCCGCTATCAATGAATTTTTGTGGCACCTTCGTCTCAAAAGCCGCTAGTTTAGGCGCTATGAAGCTCTCATCAGCATTTTTGTGCATGCCGTCATTTGTGACAAAGCCACAACCCTCTTTGCCGATGTGTCCAAGCATCGCATTTAGCGTCACAAGCGCCCAGTACGCCATCTCGCCGTGATCTTGTCTTTGGATGGCGTAGCCACTAACTATAACTGAGTCGTTTTTAGCTAGATCCTCGCTAAATTTCGCCAGCTCCTGCTCGCTCACGCCACAAATTTTGCTTGCCCAAGCTAGGTTTTTATTGACCCCGTCTTTTGTGCCGAGCATATACTCTTTAAATTTATCAAAGCCAACAGTGTATTTTTCTATAAATTCTTTGCTATAAAGCCCCTTTTCAAAAAGGTAGTTGCACATACCTATCATCATCGCCGTATCGGTGCAAGGCACGACTTCAAGGTACTTTGCGCCAAAATATCTTGCGCTTTCGTTGTTATAAACATCGACGCTATAAATTTTCATCTCGCCGCTCTCGCCCTTTTTTCTGATCTCATCGTAGTATTTATATGAGTTGTGAAGCGGCACGCCAATGGCGATCTTGTTTGAAACGACTGGGTTTGTGCCCCAAAATACGATCGTTTTGGCATTTTTTAAGATAGCCTCCCACTTTGTTGGCGCGAGCGTTGGATCGATAAAGCCAGTGATGTGAGGCATGATGACAGTCGCTGCGCCGTATGAGTAGCCACCAAGCTCATTTACATATCCGCCAAGCACGTTAAGTAGCCTTTTTGCGGTCTTTTGGCTGTGGCCGACTTTACCAAGGCTACCCCACTGATAAACCTGTCCGTATATCGCTTCAGCGCCGTATTTATCAAAATTTTCTTTTAAAATTTTCGCACTTAGTTTTATAGCTTCGTCCCAGCTCACGCGCACAAACTCCTCCTTGCCACGAAGCTCTGGCTTTGGGTTGTTTGGGTCAGCCAAAAAGCTCTTTCTAACAAATGGATATTTTACACGGCTTTCATTTTGGATATGATCAAGAAGTGCGTTGTTTAGCTCATTTGGGCACGCATCGCCCTCAAATGGCTCAGTCTCAACCACGCGACCTGCGATAGTTTTTACATAAAATGGGCCAAATTTGTTCGCACTTAGCCCGCTTTGCTTGTCAAAGAGCGCCTGAGCTGCTCCGTCAAGCTCTTTTGCCTGAAGGCTTGCTGCACTTAAGACACCAAGCTTTAAAAAGTATCGTCTTTTCATTTTTTCTCCGATTTTGGTTAAATTTACTGTTTTTGGTTAGTTTTATGAGTTATAAATTTAGGGTTTTGTATTATTTCATAGTTAAAAGGCCTTGTAATGTGATACGCAAACTTGCGTCTAAATTGCGTTATTTTAGCCAAAAAATATTAAAGGATAAGAAATGGTAGGATTTTATGTAAATGTAAAGTTAAAACCTGGATGTGAGGCGAAATTTGAAGAAATTTTAAAAGAGATCGTGCCAGCTTCAAGAAAAGATAAAGGCTGCATAAGCTACGAGTGTGGCGTGGTTGCAGGCACTAAAAGCGAATACTGCTTTATGGAGAGCTGGGAAAATTTAGAGAGCCAAAAAGAACATATGAAGAGCGCTCACATGGTGAAAAACGCAGCTGCGCTGGAGGCTTGCAAAGAGAGCCAAGAGGTGAAAATAATAAATTTTGTAATCGTAAAGGAATAATATTTGCTTAAAAAAGGGCAAATTTTAAAAAAATGAGCGAAGAAAAGATGCTTGAGATGATAAACGCGACTGCCGATATTATGTTTATGGCTATACTTAGAGGACGTGTGAGCCTTGAAGCCTGCAAAAAGGACAAGGAATTTATCGACGCCCTAAGAGAAGAGCTACTTAGCAAAAACCCAAACAAGCTCAAAGTCGCGCAAGACTCACACCAGATGATCGCCATTTTCGAAAAATACCGCAATAAAAAATAATCCCACTTAAAATTTAAATCCATTTGCCGATATTGTGTTAAAGGATTTGACATGATAAACACGCTAAATGGACTTAATCAAAGCTTTAACTATCAAGACGCTTTTAATAAGCAGCCAACAACTATCGCAAATTTAGGCAAGGTAAAAATTTCTCCCAATGCCCTAGACTTCAAGCATCTATCACTCTCTGGCTACTCGTCAAATGATAAAATTTCTATCTGGGGCAAGATGAACGGGCTTGATAGCTCTATGGGTAAAGATGAAGTTGCTAGCCTTAAAAATTTCGTTGATAGCACGAAGCTTTGGCGAGTAAGCTCCATTCTAACCAGCGAGAAAAACGGCTTTAGCGTAGATGAGTTTAACAAAACTTACAATATATATGCTATTGCCACCGACAACCTGAAACTTCTAATCAACCACGCCAATGGCACACTTTATCTAAACCGCGAAGCTACAAATTTACTAGACTCTGATCTAAGCATAGATAAATTTAAAGACAAATGGCTGGAATTTACCGCCGAAAGGATACTTGGCGAGCATGCAAATGTGAAAATTTCTTTTAAAGACGGTGCCTTGCACTACGAGCAAACATCGGCTAAAAAGCGCATAGAAATCCTAGGTCAAGCGATGGCGCATCGTGTAAGCTACGCTGATAAAAATAGTAAAGATGAGTTTTTGAAATTTCTAAAAACAAGCTATGAAAAGGGCGAAAATATCGCTGATGTGCTGCAAAATATCGCCCTTGTGCCAGTTAGAGAAGATGGCGGTGAAGAGATAGAAGAAGAGAAATTTAAGCCTATGCAAGTTACCAAAAAGAGCGTGACCTACACGGATAAAGACATAAAACGTGAGTTTTTTGAGGAATTTATCAGGCGTGAGGTCGAAAATGGAGCGAGCTTTGATGATCTAGTGCAAAAGCTAAACAAGCTAAAGCCAAAGGATATACTGGCTTAGCTTTATGGTTTAAATTTATGGGGCTGGCCTAGCGCGCTAAATTTTATTCAAGCTTAAATTTAAAGAGCCAGTTTAACTCCAAAAAAATCTACTCGGGCTTAAATTTAAAGAGCTAGCTTCACTTCTCAAATTTCTGCTCAATCTTAAATTTTAAAGAGCCAGCTTTGCTCCATAAATTTATATTCAGGCTTAAATTTAAAGAACCAGCCAGCCTAGCCCACAAAAATTTCTACTTCGGATTATTTATACTTATCACTATATTTTTCTCATCAAGATATAGCCTAGCAGCCTCTTTGATGTCGTCATTTGTGAGCGCTTTGACCACATCTATATACTCATCAGCCGTGTAAAGTGGCGTGTTAAAAATTTTATTTGAGATGATGAGATTTTGCCAAAACTCAGGCTTTTCGTAATCTTTTTTTATAGAAATTTCACTCTGCGCCTTAAAATCCTCCAAATGTTTTGGCAAGAGCGCGCCATCACGCTTGATGCTAGCTATTATCTCTTTTATCTCGGCGATGATCTTATCTGTGTTTGCAGGGTCGCAAGTAAAGCCGATCACCGCTTTTGAGTGCTCATACGGATAGCGAGCGAGCCTAGCGTTTAGGCTAAAGCCGTATGTTTGACCTTTGTCTTCTCTGATCTTTTCACGAAGCGCCGTTTTTAAGACCGAGCTTAGCGCTCTTAGCTTGATCACCTCTTTGAAGCTGTATTTTGTATCTAAATTTACGATATCCACGCTCACATCGCTTCTTTTTGTGCTTTGATACTCTCTTTTAAAGGTGTGCTGCCCCTTGATGCTTCGCACGCCGTCATCTTTAAAATTTTCAGCCTCGCCAAGCTTTGGCAAGGTAGCGATATACTTTTTAACAAGTGGCAAAAGTCTCTGCTCGTCGGTGTCGCCGATGATTACGAAGGTGTATGAGGCTGTGTTTGTAAATTTATCTTTGATGATAGCTTTTAGCTCATTTAGCTTTAGCGCGTCGATCTGCGCCATCTCAATGGGCGCTACACGCTTGTTGTTTTCGTAAAAAAACTTGCTAAATTCGGTGCTAAATTTATATTCAGGTAAATTTTGCTCTTTAGCTAGCTCATCTTTTGCTCTTTGCTTTATCCTCTCAAGCACGTTTGCATCGGCTCTTGGCGAGCTAAACTCCAAATTTATAACAGCTAGCAGCGAGCTAAGATCACCACTGCTTGAAGAGCCGTAAATGCCCTGTGTAAGCGCCTCTATGCTCTTTTCGTAGCTTACTATCTTGTCGTTTAGCACCTTTGAAAGCTCGTAGTTGTTAAATTTGCCAACGCCACTTTCATTTGTGAGCGCAACTGCAAAGCCGCCAAGCTTAGGATCGGCAAGATCTGAAGTGCCGCCCTTGCTAATGGCCGCAAACAAGATGCTATCTTTTTTGGTGGCTAGTGGCTTAAAGATGACTTGCGAGCCATTTGGCAGCTTATAAGTATAGATGCCATGCTTTTGATCAAACTCGCTAGAGACTATATCTTTTGGCTCTAAATTTTCATTGCCAAGGCTCTTATTTAGGCTCTGGCTAGCTAAATTTGTATCATAAGGGCTAGCCTCATCTTTTAGCTTCAAAAAGGCATCTTTGCTAAGTTTAAAGCCATCTTTACTAAAGACCCTCACGCGCTCATCAGGTATGGCTAAAATTTGCCTAAATCTAGCATTTACATCCTCTAGCGTGATATCGTTTAAGAGCTTTAGACTAAGGTTTTTGCTATCTTCATCGCTTAGCACAAAGCCTCCATTTTCGATCATATTTAAAATTTCACTTGCATAAGCGCTTGATTTTTTAGTTTTTGAGCGTTTAAATTTAGCCTCTATGTTTGCTACAAACGCCTTTTTCACATCGGCAAAATCGCCTTTATTAAAGCCAAATTTCTCAATGCCCTTTAAAACGCTTAACATATCTTTAAGGCTAGCGTTAAAATCATCTCCGATCACATTTGCCTCAAAGCTATAAATTTTTTGCTTTGCTTGAAGCGTTTGCACCATAAAATCAACACTTAAATTTGATGAATTATTTGCATTTTTTTGCTCATAAAGCATATTTATAAGGCTAGCTATTAGCACATCTTTTAAATTTCGCTTCACATCAGCCTCATCCAAGACTGGCTTAAATTTATCAAAAAAGCTAAGCCTTACAAACTGAGCCGCCATCTCGTTTGCGTCGTAGTTAAAGACATTTAGCCCATCTTTAAAAGCGATGCTTTTGTCTGGATGAACGTATGAGTTGCTGTTTTTTGCTGCGCTAAAGCTTTTCTCTATCAGAGCTTTTATCTCGTTTTTATCAAAGTCGCCAACTGCTACAAAGCTCATAAACCTTGGCTGATAGAGCCTCTCGTAAAACTCTTGCATGTGCTTAGCATCTACGCTTTTTATCACGTTCATATCGCCTATAGGCACTCTTTTTTGATAGATGCTGCCAGCAAAGATGTCCTTGCTTTGAGCAAGATAGAGCCTATATGCTGGCGTGTTTCGCTGGCGCTCCTCCTCCATTATGACACCTCGCTCCTTATCAAGCTCGCTTGCGTCGATCTTTACGCCATCGATCCAGTTTGAAAAGACCTTGAAAACGTCCTTTAAATTTTTCTCATTTACATTTATGCTTAGCGTGTAGCTCGTCTGATCGTAGCTTGTTTGCGCGTTTAGATCAGCGCCAAATTTAACCCCAAGGCTCTCAAGCTGTTTAATGAGCTCATTTTTGCTAAAGTCACGGCTACCATTAAACGCCATGTGCTCCAAAAAGTGCGCAAGCCCCTGCTCTCCGTCTCTCTCATCAGTCGAGCCTGAGTTTACGACTAGGTAAAATATGGCTGTATTTTGCGGGAGTTTATTCTCTTTTATATAGTATTTAAGCCCGTTTTTTAGCTTGCCGCTTAGCATATCTTTGTCATTTTGCAAGGCAAAGAGACTAAGCGCTAGGCACAAAAGTAGCAGAATTTTTCTCATAATCCGTCCTTTAAATTTCTATCTAAAAGCGGATTTTAGTATAAATTTTAAAATGCAAGATAAAGCTAGCCTGCTAAATTTGCAGGCTAGTTGGGAGGTGTTATTTTAGTTCGTATTTTTTAAGCAGTGCGTCGTAGCTGCCGTCTTTTTTCATCTCATCTAAAATTTGATTTATCTTAGCGATAAGCTCGCTCTCTTTATTTTTGTCAAAAGCGATTGAAAAGCCCTCGCTACCATCAACCTCTTTGAAAAATGCCTCTACTTCAGGGTTTTTCTTGATAAAGCCATAGCCGATCGAGCTATCAAGGATGACTGCGTCAAATTTGCCAACTTTTAGCCCCATGATGAGTGGCACAGTATCTTCTGAAGGCACTACTTTTGCGCCATTTATCGCATTTGCAGCTAGCTCTTGGATGGTGCCTTGTTGCACGCCTACTTTTTTGCCAGCTAGCTCTTCTTTAGCTTTTAAAGCGTCGTTGCCTTTTTTCTTTAGGTAGATGTTTTCAGTTAGGTAGTATGGCTTTGTAAAGTCAATCGACTTTAGTCTATCAGGAGTCGCGCTCATCGCACTTATGATGCCATTTATCTTGCCAGCTTTAAGCGCTGGGATGAGGCCATCAAAGCTCATATTTATGATCTTGTATGAAAAGCCAGCACGCTTTGAAATTTCGTCTATCAAGTCGATGTCAAAACCTGTTATTTTGTTGTTTTCATCGATGTATTCAAATGGCGGGTAGTTTGCCGCTGTACCAAATTTTAGCTCGTTTGCACAAAGAGCAACAAAAGCTGTCAGTAAAAGAGCAAAGATCTTTTTCATGTCTATCCTTTAAGGTGATTTAAAGCCCTAATTATCGGCATTTATCTATTAAAATTTGTTTAAATTTAGTGCAATGACAGAAATTTAGACAAGCTTGTAAAGTGTATAGACAAGTGCTCTAGAAAGATTTCGATCAAATTTTAAAATTTATGAGCGAGCGTATCTAAAATTTATCAGAGCTTTTGAAACGCATGCGGTGCATTAGCACTATTGCATGCACCTTGAACGTGCGAGGGGATTGGGGGATTTAAAAAGGGGGATAAGGGGACGGCTTCGTAACTCGAGTCCCATTGTCCCCCTTTGGATAAAAAAGCTAAAACCTCTTCTTCCTAACCTCTTCAACTATGGCTTTAGCCATCTCATCTACTTCTGATGTTACTTCGTTTGCTTGGTTTGCAATTACTACGTTTTCTTTTGTTAAGTGATCTATTTGAGCAACTGATTGATTGATCATATTTATGCCTTCACTTTGCTCTTTGATTGATTCACTCATCTCATTTATTGATTGAGCTAATACATTTGTATTTGCTTCTATCTCACCAAGTGATTTTTGAGTTCTCTCTGCTAGTTTTCTAACTTCATCAGCAACAACTGCAAATCCTCTACCATGTTCTCCAGCACGTGCTGCTTCTATTGCAGCATTAAGTGCTAGAAGGTTTGTTTGATCTGCTATATCTCTAATGATAGTTATGATGTTTTTAATTTCATCACTTTGTCTTATAACATCAGCTGTCTTTTGAGAGATGGCATTCATTGAGCTAGACATTTGCTCAACTGCAGCAGCAGATTCTTGTAAGCTATTTGCTTGAGTGTTTGCTGAGCTTGCTACTTTTGATACTGAGCTAGCTAGTAGTTTTGCTTTTTCTTCTAGGGTTTGGGCTTGGTTTAGATTGTCATTTAGCATTTTAGATATCTCTATGCCAAGAGAGTTTATACCACTTGCTATCTTACCATCATCATCAAGTCTTTTTGTAAAGTCTTGGTTTTTATAAGTGTTTAGTAGATCAAGTACATCTTTAC
>CABPVN010000001.1:108985-112663 GCA_902460825.1 Campylobacter concisus | reverse complement strand
TCTTGTGATTTAGTAGATCAAAGAAAGATAGTAAGCCTGTTTTTAGTTTGAGGATGATTTTTAAAAGATAAGATGATAGGTAAAGTGAGAGCAATAGTCCCAAGATAAGCACCACCGCAAGCACTCCGATAGATGCGTATGCGAGTGAATTTAGATCCTCTAAAAGCTCGTTTTTATCAAGCTCGCCGATCAAGTACCAGCCTATACTTTTTATATATTTTGAGCCAACTAGTAAATTTTTGCCATTCTTTTCTAGCGAGGCATAGCCGCCATTTTCATTGAGAAGTTTTTTGAGATTTTCCTCGCCGACTAGCTCTTTGATGTTGCCGCTTTCGTCTTTGCCGATCTTGATCTCGCCCTTGTCATCAACTAGCAAAAATTTACCGCCACGACCTATCTTTTGTGACTGGACAAAATTTACTATCTCGCTTAAATTTACGCCAGTCGCTGCGATACCATAAAATTTATCATCTTTTTGAACTTTGTAGTTTATATACATCATTATCTTGCCGCTGCCGTCTTCAGCCTTGTTGATGTCGATCAGGCTTAGGCTGCTGCCATCTTTTAAGGCGTAGTACCATTTGTCATTTTCTGGGTTAATGACCTTTAAAATTTTATCTTCGACGTAGTAGTTTAGGGTTCTATCTGAGCCAAACATTATCGTATCTAGCTTTAAATTTTTAGCAAGAGTTTGAAAATAGTCAAACAAGACCTTTCTGCCGTGCTCGTCCTCGCCATTTTTGACCCAGTCTATTAAAAAGCTATTTTGAGTTATTTGATAAGAAGCGTCGATTATCTTATCGATGTAAGATTCTATTTTATAACCAACTTCATTGATCGCAAGTGGAAATTCTTTACTTTCGACCCTGTCGGTATATAAATTTTTAGCCATGTTATAGGTCACAAGACCAACCACACTAACACAAACTAAGATCATGACACTTAGCACAAGTGCCGTTCTCATCCTGAGTGATTTCATTACATTCTCCTTAAAATAATTTATCTGTAAAATTAAGTGCGTATCATCTACTTTGCAACAAATATTTAGTAATTTTAAAACCTCGTTGATTTATGCTTTTCTCTCTAATGCGTTGGCTGTTTATACGCAAATACCATTCCAAAAGCACCATAAGTATCGACTGCTAATTTAGAAGTTTCTACTGTACATCTTGTACCTAATTTTAGACCAAAAAGATCAAAATCTTTACAAAACATTCCATCTATTCCGTAAGCGATAGAAATTTCTTTTAAAAATTCGTTTGCTAATAAACCTTCCAGAGTCTGTGCTTTAGGTTGTCTGACAGATTCAAATGCTTCGATCATTGCTCTTCTATGTGCTGCTTGATCAGGAACTGTCACTGAAGCTATATAAATTAATAATCCTAGCCAAAAAATGGTTTGCAGAATTTCTGAAATTTTCATTTTAAATCCTTTTAATTATTTAAATATTGTTAAATTTTAAAGATCTTGATCTTTTTACAGCAAACAACTTACCTGCTACAAAATTATAGTTTAAAATTTACTTCTTTAAATCATACTTAACGAGCATTTTGTCAAATTCGCCAGATTTTTGTAGCTCTTCGATCGCAGCATCTATCTTTTTGATAAGATCAGTATGTTTGCCCTTATCAAATGCCATCGCAAAGCCCTCTGTGCCGTCAGGAAGTCTTAAAAACTCCTCTAAGTCTGGATTTTGTTTTAAAAACTCAACACCTATCGGGCTATCGGTTAGCACAACATCGATTTTGCCGGCATTTAGTGACATTATAGCTGCCGCTACGTTTTCAGCTGGGATTGACTGAGTTGTGGTCTTTTTAGCTGCCTCTTCTTGAAGTGTGCCAACTTGAGCTGAAATTTTCTTGTCTTTAAGGTTGTCTTTATTTACATCTGAGCCTTTTTTGCGGATAAATAAATTCTCTGAAAAATAATATGGCTTAGTAAAATCAACAGACTTTCTTCTCTCATCAGTCGCACTCATGCCGCTTATAGCGATATCGATCTTACCTGTTTTTAAAGCAGGTATCAGCCCATCAAAACTCATATTTGCAACGTCAAATTTGATCCCAGTTTTTTTAGTGATCTCGTTTAGAAGATCGATCTCAAAACCAACGATTTGATTTTTATCATCAAGATATTCAAACGGAGGATAATCAGCACTTGATCCTACCTTATAAACTACCTCTTTGCTAGCTTCTGGCGCATTTGCAGCGGTTTTTTTGCCACTATCATCACCACAACCTATAAAAAACAGGGCTAACCCTAACGCTAGAACTTTTAACAAATTTTTCATTTTACTCCTTATTAGTGATTTAAAATTTTGCCTAAAAACTCTCGCAGACGCTCGTGCTGCGGATTTGTAAAGACGTTTTTTGGCGTGTCATCAACTGCTATCTTGCCTTTGTCCATAAAGAAAATTCTATTTGCCACGTTTCTTGCAAAGCCCATTTCGTGAGTCACCACAAGCATCGTTATGCCCTTTGCTGCGACATCTTTCATGATATCAAGCACCTCGCCGATCATCTCAGGATCTAGCGCGCTTGTTGGCTCGTCAAATAGTATCACCTCCGGCTCCATTGCTAGGCTTCTAGCGATGGCGATACGCTGCTTTTGACCTCCTGAGAGCTTATGCGGGTAGGCAAATTTCTTATCGCTTAGCCCAACACTCTTTAGCAGTTCATCTGCCCTCCTCTCAGCACTCTCTTTATCTAATATCCCAGCTTTTATCGGAGCTAGAGTTAAATTTTGCAAGACGTTTTTGTTTGCAAAAAGGTTAAAGTGCTGAAACACCATGCTCACTTTTTGACGAATTTTATTTATGTCTGATTTTTTATCCAAGATATCTTCGTCATTTATCTTGATATGCCCGCTATCTGGCTCTTCAAGGCGGTTTATGCAGCGCAAAAATGTACTTTTTCCACCGCCGCTTGGGCCAATTATCGCTATGACTTCGCCCTTTTTGATATCTACACTGATGTCATTTAAAACACGCAAATCGCCATAGCTTTTGTTTAAATTTTTAATCTCAATCATGGCGATTTAGTCTCCTCTCAAGTAGTTTCACCAAAAGGGTGAAAAATTTAACGCTCACGTAATATACAATGCCCGTAAAAATGACTGGCTCTGGGCTGTAAAAGACCGCTTGAAGGCTCTTACTTTGCATAGTGATATCAACGACGCTTATGTAGCCAACGACTGAGGTCTCTTTAAAAAGCGATATAAACTCATTTGCAAGCGCTGGCAAGATATTTTTAGTAGCTTGCGGAAAGACTATCTCACGCATCGAAACGTAGTAGTTTAGCCCCATCGCCCTAGCTGCCTCCATTTGCCCTTTATCGACGCTATTTATGCCACTTCTTACGATCTCAGCGACGTATGCTGAGCTATTTAGTCCAAGTGCGATCACAGCGACATAGAAGTTATCGCTCCAAGTGGCGAAAATCACCACAGAAAATATTAGAAGTTGAAGTATTACAGGCGTTCCACGCAAGATGTCAATATACTCATCTATGACGAAATTTAAAACCTTGATATCTAAAAATTTAATAAAAGCTAAAATAAATCCAAGTGTGATGCCTATAGCGATACCGCCTATCGTAAGGCCAAGTGTTACTCCATAACTTTTGATATATGCGATCTCTTGTGCCTCGCTAAGATCTCTTGGATAGAAAAAGTATGTTC
>CABPVN010000001.1:96867-108873 GCA_902460825.1 Campylobacter concisus | reverse complement strand
ATGTAGCCTTAAATGATACGAAAAAAAATATATCATTTTGCTTAAAATTTTTTAAGGAATAAGCCCACTCATTGAAATTTAAATGATTTTATAATAACATAAGCGTTTTATTTTATTTGAAAGGAAATTTATGAGCTTTGGGTCTTATTTAGCCATCGCCATCTATTTTGGTTTCTTGCTCTTTATCGGACGATATTTTTACGATAAAAATGCAAGTATGAACGAGTATCTACTGGATAACCGCCAAATGGGTCCAGTCGTCACCGCACTTAGCGCTGGCGCTTCTGATATGAGTGGTTGGATGCTACTTGGCGTGCCCGGGGCATTATACGCGACTGGCGTGACAAACGTCTGGATGATAGCTGGCCTTATCGTGGGAGCTTACTGCAACTACTTATTTCTAGCAAAAAGGCTTAGGGTCTATACTGAGGTTGCGAGCGACAGCATCACGATACCTGATTTTTTAGAAAACCGCTTTAAAGATAGGACGAAAATTTTAAGGATCATCTCAGGTCTTATCATATTGATATTTTTCACACTATACGTAAGTAGTGGCATCATCGCTGGCGGCAAGACATTTGAGAGCTTTTTTGGCTTAAAATTTGCATACGGAGCAGTCTTTACGCTCATAATCGTAGTCTTTTACACATTTTTTGGTGGATTTAAGGCTGTTAGCATAACTGACGCATTTCAGGGACTTTTGATGTTTTGCGTCCTAGTTTCGATCCCAGTCGTGGCATATCTAAATTTAGACCTGCCAGGCGATACAAATTTGATAAAAGAGATAAGCAGGCTTGATGCAAATCACCTAAATCCATTTAGAGATCAGACTTTCTGGGGCATTTTGGGCCTTCTAGCTTGGGGGTTTGGCTACTTTGGACAGCCACATATCATCGTTAGATTTATGGCGATACGTGACTCAAAAGAGCTCGCAAAGGCAAGAAGGATCGGCATCGGCTGGATGACAATCGGTCTACTAGGTGCAATTATGAGCGGACTTATCGGCTTTGTCTATTTTAGCCAAAGAGGCGGACTAAGCGATCCTGAGACCGTGTTTTTAAAGCTTGGCGAGCTACTTTTCCCACCATTTTTTATAGGTATCATCATCTCAGCCGTGCTTTCAGCGATCATGAGTACCATCTCAAGCCAGCTCTTAGTCACTTCAAGCTCGGTCACAAAGGACTTCATCTTTGCCTTTTATAAAAAAGAGGTGAGTCAAAGCACGCAAACAGCGATCAGCCGCTATGCAGTCGTGGTCGTAGCGATAATTGCCACAGTGCTTGCCTTTATCTCTACAGATAACGTTCTAAACGTCGTTGGCAACGCTTGGGCTGGATTTGGCGCGAGCTTTGGTCCGGTACTGCTTTTTAGCCTTTACTGGAAACGTATGAGCGCACTTGGAGCGCTTGCTGGTATGATAGCTGGCGGTGCTACCGTGATATTTTGGATAACATCAGGGCTAAATGCCTATGTTTATGAAATTTTACCAGGTATTTTAACCTCAAGCCTAGCCATCATCATGGTCAGTATCTGGGGCGACGCGATAAATAAAATGACTAGCGAGCCACACGAGCAAGTGATAAAAGATGAATTTGAAAAGATGAAGACAAGGCTTTAAATTTAAATAAGGTGGCTAGCTTTAGCCACCATCAAATTTACTCTAATTTTAAATTTCAAATTTCTTAAAACTAACCCTTGGATTTATAGTTAGCTTATCATGCGAGATAAACTCTTGTTTTAAGTATTTCTCACGTCCAGCTCTTGCTATCATCAGCGCATTATCAGAGCAAAACGCAAGTGGGGCTAGCAAAAGCTCGCACTCATTTTTTTGACAAAGAGTTTCAAGCCTTTTTCTTAAATTTAAATTTGCACTTGCTCCACCAACCACGCCGAATCGCTTGAAGTTTCTTAGCTTGAAAACCTTTTCAAGCTTATTTAAGATGTGCTCGCAGGCCGTATTTTCAAAGGCGTAGCAAATATCTGCGATATCTTTTTGTGTGATGGTTTTAAGCTTTGAAATTTCAACTCTGACTTGGTTTTTAAGCCCTGAAAAGCTGTATTCAAGGCGCTTGTCGTGAAGAAGCGGGACGGTAAATTTAAACCTCTCTTTATCCTCGCATAAAATTGCGTTTTGCTGCACCACAGCGCCTCCTGGGTAGCCAAGATCAAGCATCTTTGCCACCTTGTCAAAGCTCTCGCCAAAGCTATCATCGCTTGTGCTTGCAAGCTCTGTAATCTCGCCATTTTCGTTAATCTCAAGAATCATCGTATGTCCGCCACTAACTAGCAAAACGCCAAGCGGGAAGGTGGCTTCATGGTCTAAAAATAGCGAGTAGATGTGGCCAACTAGGTGATTTACGGCTATTAGCGGGGTATTTAGGGCGATACTTAGCGCTTTTGCCATGCTCACACCTCCTATCAGGCTCACGCTTAGGCCTGGCTCGTTTGTCACAGCGATGGCGTTTATATCTTTTAAATTTAGCAAGATGTCATTTAAAAGTGCTGGCAGCGCCTTTGTGTGAAGCCTCGCTGCAAGCTCTGGGACCACGCCACCAAAGATAGCGTGCTCCTCTTCTTGCGAGATCTTTTTATAATAAATTTGCTCCAGCGTCTCTTCGTCTATGAGCGCGACAGAGCTGTCATCGCAGCTGCTTTCGATGCCAAGTATCATCTAAACTCCGCTAGTATCATGCCAGCAAATTTCTCTTTGCCATTTTCGCTTTTGTAAAACTCAACTCGGTAAATTTTGCCATCTTTATCTATGCTATAGCTTTTGTTTAGGCTGCTTTTATCGATCTCTTGCTCGCTCTCATCAACGCTTTTAGTGCCGTATCCTATGACATTTACGCGCACGTTTTTGAGCGATTTTATCTTAAAGCTCTTTTTAACGCTAAATTTATCGCCACTTTTTAGCTCCTGCTCTTTGCCGTCGATCGTAAGAGAAATTTTATCAAGTGGCTTTGCAAACTCGAAGTATTGCGGTTTTAGCCTTGTGACAGAGCGGTTGCCATACTGCACTTTGTAGGTGTCGTTATCTTTTATGACGGCGATTAGCGGATTTGGCGAGTGGTAGCTTAGCTCGCCCTTTTTAAATGGCACGAAGCTTATCACTGGTTTTAAATTTTTAAGGCTAAGAGCGTAGCTGTCAAACAGCTCAAGCCTGATCTCCTTTTCGATCGCTTTTTTCACGCTTTTGACATCAAGTTCAAAGGGCCTAGTAAAGCTAATGCCAGCCTTTTTCATATACTCTTCGATCGCTACTAGGTGATAATATGTCCTTTGCTCGGCGTTTAAATTTTTGCTAGCTTCGTTTGCAAAGGCGGACTTGTTTTGTGTGATAGCGTAGTAGGTGAGGCTTTTTAGCATCTCTTTGTCACCCATCGCTGTGTGCGTATTTTTGACGTGATACTGATGTTTTGGGTCTATGAGGTGCTTATTTAGCACGTCTTTTACGCTTGATGCGATACTTTCAAGCTCTGGGTACTTTGAGCCTGGTAGTGTGCTTTGGTCGATGATACAAGTGTTGCCCCATTTGTCTGGATTTTCGTCCTTGCTTATAAATTTATCTCTGTAATATCCGCTGCCATCGTGTAAATTTAAGATGAGAGTGACGTTTTTGTCGGTGATGACGTCCTTTATCTTCATCACTGAGTTGTAGTCTGGATCGTCCTTTTCGACGTGGGCGAATTTTCTATTCATATCGCCCTTTGTACCGCGACTTCGCTCGATGATGCTTGGAAAATTTAAATTTGGCACAACCCAAAGCGAGCCTTTTGTGATGTTATAATCAGTCGCCACGATAGAAGCAGCCAAAAAGCCGCCTGGCTCGTCGCCTTGTATGCCACCGATTAAGAGCATAGTATTGCTACTTGGCTCACCTTTTTTGATAAGTGCATAGTCCAGTGCGCTTGCATTTGCAAGGCTTGCAGCTACAAGAGCTGCTAAAAAAAGTCTAAATTTACGCATTAATATCCTTCGTAATGCTTTGTCTTTGGCAAAAGCAAATTTAAAACTATACCAGTAACCGCGCCAAGTCCGATACCTGAAAATTTAACCGCTCCAAGGTCAAGCACCATGCCACCGATGGCGAAGATGAAGATGAGGGCTACGATTATCATATTTCTAGGATCAGCAAGATCGACTCTGTTTTTTATAAGCGTCTCCATGCCAACGCTTGCGATGATGCCAAAAAGTAGCAGCATGATACCGCCGATAACTGGCGCTGGGATGGTCGAGAGCACCGCACCAAGCTTGCCAACAAAGGCTAGCACGATAGCAGTGATCGCTGCAAATGTCATGATCGCTGGATTATACGCTTTTGTAAGGCTAACTGCGCCTGTGACCTCTGAGTAGGTGGTATTTGGCGGACCACCAAAGGCAGCAGCTAGCGAGGTGGCTAGGCCGTCGCCTAAAAGGGTGTTTTTAAGCCCTGGATTTTTCAAAAAATCCTCTTTTGTGACGTTTGAGATAGCGAGCATATCGCCGATGTGCTCGATCGCTGGGGCGATGGCGATAGGTATCATGTAGATAATCGCTTCAAGTTCAAATTTTGGTGCGCTAAAGCTTGGCACTCTAAACCAAGGGGCGCTTACAATGGCGCTAAAATCAACCATGCCAAAGCAGTAAGCCACGATGTAGCCAGCGATGATGCCAAGTAGGATCGGTATGAGCCTAAACATCCCGCGTCCTAGCATCATGACAACGATAGTAGCGATAAGCGAGGTGGCTGCAACTATCATCGCTACGTTTTGAGTGTAGGTCTGGGTAGCTGAAGTAGCCATCTTAACGGCATTTGGAGCTAGTATCAGACCTATGGTCATGATGACTGGACCAACGACAACTGGAGGCAAAATTTTATGCAAAATTTTCTCTCCGCCAAAGCGAACCACAAGACTTAGCGCGACATAGAAAAATCCAGCAAATATAACGCCGCCCATCGTCACTGGTATGCCCCATTTTTCGATGCCGTACTGAAGCGGAGCGATGAAGGCAAACGAGCTTGCTAGAAAGATAGGTGGGACATTTTTTCTAGTTATTAGCTGAAAAAGTAGCGTGCCAAGACCTGCCGTAAAGAGCGCTACGTTTGCATCAAGCCCCGTAAGTATTGGCACAAGCACCAGCGCGCCAAAGGCGACAAATAAAAACTGCACACCGATCAAGCTTTGCTTAAGATCAAATTTATACCCCTCATACCTTTGCATTTAGCATCCTTTTTGCGTATTCTCTAACCTCTTTATCAACTTCATAAATTTCATCTACACTTGAAATTTTTATATCTTTAAATTTTTTAGATGAGCCCAAAATGAGCCTTGAGATATCTAAAAATGAGCATTTTTTCTCTAAAAAGCTAAATACTCCAACCTCGTTTGCAGCGTTTATGACGACACCTAGATCAGGATTTGCTAAGACTTCATCTTTTAGCGAAAAGACTGGATATTTTTTAGGGCTTATTTTATGAAATTTGATACTTTTTAGATCAAGTAAATTTGCGTGAGAGACGATATTTTCGCTCACTTTTTCAAGTATAGCGTGCGCGATAGCTAGCTTCATATCAGGTCGTGAGAGGTGCATCGTGCTTGAGCCATCGACAAATTCGACTACGGCGTGGATGGCTGAGGTTGGCTCTATTACGGCCTCGATATCTTTTATGCCATAAAGCCAGTAGGCCTCCATCACCTCAAAAAGCTTATTTGTCATCGTCGCGCTATCAATCGTTATCTTTGCGCCCATATCCCAGTTTGGGTGTTTAAGCGCGTCGCTTGGTGTGGCATCTTTTAGAAATTTAATCGGCTTTTTATAAAATGCCCCGCCACTTGCTGTGATGATGAGCTTTTTGGCTGGAGTTTTGTTTTCTAGTAGAAATTTAAGCCCAAAATGCTCGCTGTCTATTGGCAAAATTTCTCTTGTTTTTAGAAACTTGCCACCAACTACAAGGCTCTCTTTGTTTGCAAGGGCGAGCCTTTTGCCAAGCGCTTGCGTCTTTAGACTAGGAGCAAGCCCAGCAAAGCCAACAAGAGCATTTATCACCTTTTTTGAGCTTGAAATTTCAAGCATTTCCAGTAGGCCTGCTTCGCCAAAAAAGATGTTTTTGGCCTCAATATTTTTTACATTTTTAGCTAGCTTTTTATCGCCCACGCAGACAAATTTTGGCTTAAATTTTAAAATTTGCTCATTTAGCAAAGCTACGTTTTTAGCGCAGCTTAGTGCCTCGACGCTAATGTCAAATTTCTCGCAGAGCGCTAGAGTATTTTTGCCGATCGAGCCAGTGGAGCCAAGTATTACCACGATAGCGACCAAAGTAGCGCAACAACGCCAAATAAATAGCCATCTATCCTATCAAGCATACCGCCGTGACCTGGAAATAGCGTGCCACTGTCTTTGACGCCACAAAGTCTCTTTAGATAGCTCTCAAAGAGATCTCCCCAGACAGCAAAGACGCAAACCAAGAAGCTTGAAAATAGAATTTGAAAAAATCCATCTGTTACGAAATTTCCAACTACGCAGCCAATTATGGTGCCCACTACTACGCCGCCAACTGCGCCTTCGATAGTCTTGTTTGGTGAGCTTGGGCTAAATGAATGCTTGCCAAACATCTTACCAACGAAAAATGCGCCACTATCGCTTGCAACGACGCTTAAGATAAGCCACGCAAGATAGCCCATGCCATACTCCGAGTAGAGCATCCACATCATAAAGATAGGAGTTGTCGGATAGACAAAAGGGGCGACTAGCTTTAAATTTTCGCTTTTTATGTGCGCAAGGATAGATGCCACTAGCATGATCGCAAGGATAGCGATGAAGATCGGATTTGTAAAATATGTAAGCACGTAAAATGCGAGCGCTGCATAAACTAGCTGTTTGTGATCGATGCCATAAAGCTTGAGTGACTCATTAAAGGCAAAGTAAAGCACAGCGCCAAGCAAAATAAAATTTAAAATATAATTATCTATAAAAAAAACTACCAAAATAGCAACAAACATCAAAACGCCAGTGATAATGCGTGAAGACATACATTCTCCTTAAAATCGTTATTTTGCCGTAATTATAACACTTAAAATTTAGATGGCGTTTATAAGAGTGAAATTTGGTTTAAAATGTGTTTTGGATTGGTAAAATTTGAGTTTTCTATGGTGGCGACGCAGATAAATTTATATGAAAAAATATTGTTTATCCTAGTTACTAAAAATTATTTTCATCAAAAAAAATCGGTGTCAATCTTGCAAATTTCATATATCTGGCCTGTTTGAACGCCTACTTTATACTTTATCATTAGCTCGGCTAGTCTGTCGCCATCTATCAAGACTACGCTAAAGTTTTGACTATCTTTGGCAAACGTTTGGGCCTCTTTTGTAAATTTTGCCGTCGTAATAAAGACGCCTTTTTTGGTATTTTTATTTGAGATAGCACCGATGAACTGCTATATCTCTTGCCTACCTATGTTGCTACCATCTTTATATCTCTTTGCTTGGATGTAAATTTTAGAAAGTCCTAGCTCATCTTCGTCTATGATGCCGTCTATCCCGCCATCTGGACCTTTATTTGTAAGGCTTCCAGTTCCATAGTCCATCCTCTCTAAAAGCTCTGTTACTAGATGTTCGAAAAATCTAGGCTCTTTTTCTAAAATGCTAGATAAAATTTCACTTTTTAACTCTTCTTTTATCTTTTCATATGCTTCTTTTAGGCTGTCGTCTGGTGTATTTTCTACTGCTTCTTTCTTTTCTTGTTTGATCTCTTGCTTATAAATTTCATCATACCAAGATATAAATTTCTCTTTTGCGTTCTTACTGCTTATCAGCTCTTTACCAAAATTTGTTATAGAAAACAGACTTTTGCCAACTTTCTCAAGTTGCCTTTACCTGTGCGGTGGTTGCCAGATACGTTAGAGCCCAGTCGGCACGGTTTATATAAGTAGGTGTCCCTCTTTTTATCCTTTGCAAAAGGTCTTCATCGTTTAGCTTAAACTGATTTATTATAAATTTGTAAATTTCACTTCTGTTTGTATTGTTTTTTTGTGCTACAAATTCTAAAATGGGTAGCATCATCTCTTTATAGCTTGGTATCATTTTATGTCCTAAAAAATGAAGTTGTTTGATGTCAAATTATATAAATTTTTTACATTTTTATGGATATAATCACCGCATGAAATACGTAAGCCTAACAGAGTTTTTCTCTGAAAATATCACTCTTTTTGTAAATATTATCGCTTCATTGTTTGCAATATTTTTTTTGCATTAGTGCTGGCTTTGGTATTTTATTTTTTATTACCTTGCCGCTTGGCTATATAATGGGCATAGTCTTGTCGTTTCCGCTTTTAATATTCGTATTTTTCTTATTTGCAGCGCTAGATATTTGTATCTGTATCTTGGTGTCAGTTTGTAGAGTTTTTAAATAAATTTGGGGCTTTTTACAGCCCCTTTGCTACTTTATAGCAGCCATTTTTCTACGCATATAAGCTATGCGGCTTTGAAGTGGTAGGTGTTTTGGGCAGTTGTCTTCGCAGCCAAGCAAAGTCATACAACCAAATACACCATCATCATCGCCGATTAGCTCGTAAAAGTCCTCGTCAGTTCTCTTATCAAGCGCGTCTATCTTAAATCTAGCAACCCTGTTTAGACCAACAGCGCCGATGAAATCAGGTCTCATGATAGCTGTTCCGCAAGATGCAACGCAAATTCCGCACTCTATACAGCGATCAAGCTCGAAAACTTCTTGAGCGACTTCTGGCTCAACTTTTTCTTCAAGCTTAGAGATATCGGTCTCATGATCTGTGTGTATCCAGCTCTCGACACGCTTACTCATAGCGTTCATCCAGTTGCCAGTATCTACGCTTAGATCTTTTAGTAGCTTAAAGACTGGCAAAGGCATAAGCTCGATGACACCGCTTTCAAAGTCTTTTGTTAGAGTTCTGCAAGCTAGGCTTGGTTTGCCATTTACTAGCATGCCACAACTTCCGCAAATTCCCGCACGACAAACAAAGTCAAAGCTAAGATCTGGATCGAATTTTTCACGAATTTGATTTAACGCGATAAATAGCGTCATACCATCGGTCTCTTCAAGCTCATAAGTCGCAAAATGAGGCTTTGAAACTTTGCTTAAAGGATTGTATTTAAAAGCTTTTATGGTTATTTTTCTACTCATTTCCTATACCTGCTCTTTCATTTGGTGCTTTATATTTTGGTTGAAGGTCATAGTGCATCAAAGCCTCTTGAATTTCTTGTCTGCTCTTGCCTTCTGCTTGCATTTTCTCGCGAATTTCATCGACCTCTTTTTGGCGGATAGCGCTGTTTGGATGCTCGATGATATTTCCTTTTGCACCATAACCTCTAAATGCTGGCGGCATTTCCATCTTCATGATATCAAGTGGCTCATAAGTGATAGTTGGCATAGTGTCGCCTTCTTTCCAGCTTGTAAGCGTTCTGTTTAGCCAGTTAAGGTCATCTCTTTTTGGATAGTCTTCACGGCAGTGAGCGCCACGGCTCTCTGTTCTATCAAGCGCACCTTTTGCGATACAAAGTGCTAGTTTTAGCATCTTTGGCACGCGGTAAGCCTCTTCGAGCTCTGGGTTGCCAAATAGTGCTTTGTTGCTTACTTTTACATCAAGTGACTCTTTGTAGAGTGCTTCAAGCTCTTTAACAGCAAGCTCTAGACCTTTGCCTGTTCTAAATATCGCAACGTGCTCCCACATTACCTCTTTCATCTTGTTTTTGATATCAAAGACGTTAAATTTACCCTCTTTTGTGACGAGGCTATTTAGATAGTCTTCTTGTTTTTTAACAAATTTTTCGATATCAGCTGTGTTTATCTCGATCTCGTGGCTAGCGCAATAATCTGCAAAATAATCACCAACGATCATACCAGCGACAACTGTCTCAGAAACTGAGTTGCCACCAAGGCGGTTAAAGCCGTGCATATCCCAGCAAGCAGCCTCGCCAGCGCTAAATAGACCAGCTAGTGTTGGGCTCTCGCCAGTTGGTTTTGTCTTAATGCCGCCCATTGAGTAGTGCTGCATAGGTAGGATCGGCGCCCAGCCTTTGCCACGCTGATGTCCTGTCTCATCCGTATATACTTCAGTGTCAGCAGGATCGATGCCGTTAAAAATTTCGCAAATTTCTTGAACGTCACGTAAATTTTTCTCGATGTGCTCGCGTCCAAGGATAGAGATATCAAGCCAAACGTGATAGCCGTAAGGGCTAGGTACGCCTTTGCCTGCACGGATGTGCTCCATGATACGGCGGCTAACGACGTCACGGCTAGCTAGCTCTTTTTTCTCTGGTTCATAATCAGGCATAAAGCGGTATCCATCAACGTCACGTAAAATTCCACCATCACCGCGGCAACCTTCTGTTAAAAGAATGCCAGATGGGACGATAGGAGTTGGGTGAAACTGAACAGCTTCCATGTTACCAAGCTGAGCTACGCCGGTCTCAAGTGCGATCGCAGCGCCGATACCTTCGCAAACAACAGCGTTTGTAGTGTGTTTATAAACTCTACCATAACCGCCAGTTGCTATAAGTGTGCCTTTTGAAACATAAGCTGTGATCTCACCATTTACTAGGTCACGAACGATCGCGCCGTAACAGCGGTTATTTTGGTGTATCAACGCGATCGCCTCTTTGCGGTCGTGAATTTCTACATTGTGTTTAAGCGCTTCGTTTGCAACAGCAAAAAGCATGGTGTGACCAGTTGCGTCAGCTGTGTAGCAAGTTCTCCATTTTTTTGTACCGCCAAAGTCACGTGAGTGGATAAGGCCATGAACCTCTTCTTTTTCAACGATAGTTGTCTTTTGAGCGTTGATGATAGCGCTTCTTTCGCCTTTTGTGATCCTAGTCCAAGGCACACCCCAAGCTGCAAGCTCTCTAATAGCTTTTGGTGCAGTTTGACAAAACATACGTGCAACTTGTTGATCGCAACCCCAGTCGCTACCTTTTACTGTGTCAGCAAAGTGTACATCTTCGTTATCGCCTTCACTCATTTTAGAGTTACCAAGGCTTGCTTGCATGCCGCCTTGTGCAGCAGCAGAGTGAGAGCGTTTTACAGGGATGAGGCTCAAAACTACGGTGCTTAAGCCCTTTTCTCCAGCAGCCACAGCAGCTCTAAGGCCAGCTAGACCGCCACCAATTACCAATGCGTCATAATATTTTACATTCATCTTCTAGCTCCTTTTTAATGGCTGATCCACACGAAATCAGCGATCAAAGCGATCACAGCAAGTATGCCATAAATGACAAATACAACTGTCTTTGCCTTATTTCTTTTGGCAAACATTTCGTGTTTATTTACGCCATCAATGCTTACCCATTTGACATATAAGCGGTACATGCCAACGCTAGCGTGAACGACCATGAAAACAAGTAGTGCGAAGTAGAAAATTTCTAGTTTGTGAAAAGCAGCAGCTGATTTGTCAGCAGTGATGTGTCCGCCAAAGATGATGTCGATAAGGTGGGCGCTTGCTGCAAAAAATAGAGCAAAGCCTGTTAAAAACTGGAACCACCAAAGTGTGGTATCAAGGTGCTTCATGCGGTCTTTGTGGCCTCTAAACATTAAGTATTGTCTATAATTTGCAGGAAATTTTCTCATTGCCAAGAAAGCGTGAGTTACAAAAACTACAAAGATAACAGCAGCTATAACATTTGTGATCCACCAAGTAGCCTCGCCAAATAAAAATTTAGCCTCTGCAAATCCTACGACAGCGTTAAATGCGTCTTTGCCAAGTAGTATAGTAGAAGTAAAAACCATATGGCACAATATGAAACAGGCTAGAATAAATCCTGTAATACTTTGCCATCTATCCCAAGCGGCTGGAGTGCGGCTTTTTTTGCCGTCCGACCGTTTCCCCAAAAAACCTTCTATAAGCCCGGTCATGAGCCCTCCTAAGAAATTTGAAATAAGTTATCATTTCTTAATACTAATTTAAACATTAGCATTAATTGATAAAGCTAATGTTATCAGAACTTTACTTTAATAAATTTTAAATATTGACATTAAATTTTCGTAAATCTCTTATAG
>CABPVN010000001.1:85298-96813 GCA_902460825.1 Campylobacter concisus | reverse complement strand
GTTTAATATAGACAAAAATTCCGAACCCACACATAATAAGTGATAAAATTTGCCCCATCGATAGACCAAAGATAATAAATCCAAGTCCAGAATCAGGCTCTCTGTAAAACTCGCAAATAAATCTTGCAAATGTGTATAAAATGGCGTAAAGTGCAATCAGTTCGCCATTAAATTTCTTATATTTTCTATATAAAAATAAAATGACAAAAATAACTAAACCTTCTAAGAATGCCTCGTAAAGCTGGCTTGGATGTCTTGGCTGACCAAAGACATTTATCGCCCAAGGCACGTCTGTGACGCGTCCAAAAAGCTCTTGATTTAAGAAATTTCCTATCCTGCCAAAGGTGTAGCCAAAAGGTATGCAGATGGCGCAAAGATCAAGTAGCTGCCAAGCGTTTTGCTTATATCTTTTGCAAAATAAAATCGTAGCTAGCAAAAAGCCAACCACAGCGCCGTGATAGCTCATGCCACGAATTCCTATAAATTCTCCGTTGTGGATTGGATTAAAAATTTGCCAAGGCTGCGTTAGATAGTAGCTTGCTTCACCTGAATATACTAAAACCCAGCCAAGTCTAGCGCCTAAAATGACGCCTATCTCTACCCAAAAAAAGTAGTTGTCCAAAAGCTGATTTGATATAGGGATATCATCTTTTTTAACGAGATACTTTGCCATGGCAAGTGCTAAAACAAGGGCTAAAATATACATAAGCCCATACCAATGCACGCTAAAGCCAAAGAGGCTAAAGGCGACTGGGTTAAAGTGGTTATAAATGTCGTTCCAAATTTCCATTTTTTACTTTCTTTTTAAATTTATGCGATTTTACAATTAATAAATAAACAGCGCTTTGCTACCAAGTGGCAAGGCTAGAAATTTAAACTCGCTTGCTTCAAATTCTTTACAAAATTTAAATAACTCAGCAAACTCGGCTTCGTTTAAATTTACGCTCCAGATCGCTCCAAGGTCATTAAATTCTCTTTCAAACTCGCTTAAATTTTTAGTAGCGAAGTAGTGCTCAAAGCGGCTCATCAGCGAAAATGGTGTAAAAAATTTAACCTTATCTTTTACCTCAAATTTCATCACGCCACCATCTTTTATCGCCTCGTTTATCGCTTCATTTACAGCCCCCGAGTAGGCTCTTACAAGCCCTCCAGTGCCAAGCTTTATCCCGCCAAAATACCTGACAATTAAGACCCCAACGTTTATTAGCTCAGCGCCACGCAGGGCATTTAGACTTGGCTGGCCGCTAGTGCCCTTTGGCTCGCCGTCATCGCTTTGATTTTCAACTATTTGTCCGTATTTGTTTAGCTCTCTTGTCGCCCAAACTACGTGAACAGCCTTAAAATGCTCCTCTTTTAGGCTCTCATGCAAGCTCTTAAACGAGCTTATGGGGCATAAAAATGCTAAGAAATTTGACTTTTTTATATCAAGCTGGGCTTTAAAAATCCTATCAATCGTCTGCAAATTTACTCTTTTTTAAAATTTTAAAAATCTTATCAATTTGCTAATTAAAGCCTTGTAAATTCAGACAAATTTATATTATTAAGGAAAAGATAGTAAAATTTTGCAATTTTTCACGAAGGACTAAAATGATACAAACTTGCCTATTTCCAGCGGCTGGATATGGAACGAGGTTTTTACCAGCTACAAAATCACTCCCAAAAGAGATGTTGCCGATCCTTACAAAACCGCTCATTCACTACGGCGTTGATGAGGCGCTTGAGGCTGGCATGGATAATATGGCCTTTGTTACAGGGCGCGGAAAAAGGGCGCTTGAGGACTATTTTGACATTAGCTACGAGCTAGAAAAAGAGATTGCAGGTAGCTCAAAAGAGTCACTGCTTAGCGAAGTTAGAAATTTGATGAACTCATGCACGTTTTCATTTACTAGACAAAATGCTATGAAAGGGCTTGGACACGCCATTTATACGGGCAAAACTCTAGTTCGTGACGAGGCATTTGGGGTCATTTTGGCAGATGATCTATGCATAAATGAAAACGGTGAGGGCGTGCTTTCTCAGATGGTTAAAATTTATGAAAAGTATCGCTGTAGCGTTGTTGCCGTGATGGAAGTGCCAAAAGAGCAGACCAAGTCTTATGGCGTAGTAAGCGGTAGGTTTATAGAAGATGATCTTATAATGGTTGATGATATGGTTGAAAAGCCCGATCCTGCTGAGGCTCCGACAAATTTAGCGATAATAGGACGCTACATCCTAACGCCAGATATTTTTAACATTTTAGAGCGAACAAAACCAGGCAAAAACGGTGAAATTCAGATCACGGACGCACTAAAAACACAGGCAAAAGATGGCATGGTGCTAGCTTATAAATTTAAGGGCAAGAGGTTTGATTGCGGTAGCATCGATGGCTTTGTCGAAGCTACAAATTTCTTTTACGAGCGCAGTAAATGATAGAGACTTCATTTAAATTTAACTTTGCAAGCAGCGAGGTCATCAACTCTTACGCCAAACGCATAAACGACGAATACGAAAGTGGCGAGATAGGCTACTACCACCTGCCAGTGCTTGGGCAAAATTTGCTTGGCGAGATCGAGGAATATGAAAAGGGGCTAGCTCATATCAAAAATGTAGTACTTGTTGGCATCGGCGGCAGCAGTCTTGGCGTAAAGGCGTTAAAATCGATGCTTGAAGGCACAAAGGGGATAAAAAGAGAGCTTTTATTTTTAGATAACGTCGATCCTTGCAGCTACAAAAGCGCGCTTAGTGGGCTAAATTTTGACGAGACACTTTTTATAATAAGCTCAAAATCAGGCAACACGATCGAGACGATCACTATTTTTAAGTGCTTGCTTGATGACTTTAAACCTAAAAATTTAGGCAAAAATTTCCTCATCATCACAGATCCTGGCACAAATTTAGAAAATTTCGCCAAAGAAAATGGCATCAAATTTTTCAATATCCCAAAAAATGTTGGCGGGAGATTTAGCGTGCTAAGTGCGATCGGCCTCGTGCCTCTTGGTATCTGTGGCTACGATATAAAGGCACTTTTGGAAGGCGCGCTTGCTTGTAAAAAGCAATACATCGAGCAAAAAGATAGCTCAATAGTCGCTAAAGCCTACCACTACGCAACTAGCAGAAATGCCAGTATAAATGTTATTTTTAGCTATTGCGATAGATTTTTTGAATTTAACGACTGGTATGTGCAGCTTTGGGCGGAGAGCCTTGGTAAAAAAAGAGGCTATAAAAGGGTCGGACTTACGCCAGTTGGACTTGTCGGCAGCCGCGATCAGCACAGCTTTTTGCAGCTTATCATGGACGGCGTAAAAGATAAGAGCGTGACATTTATAAAGATAAAAGATCACGCAAGCGACAAGACTATCCCAAATTTAAGCCTAAAAGGGCTTCAAGAGTGCGATTTTGTGGCGGGTCTAAGCCTAAATGAGCTTATAAATTTGCAGTGTGACGCGACGGCAATGGCACTGGTGCAAGAGGGCATAAGTGTCGATACGATCACGCTTGAGAGGCTTGATGAGTTTCATGCTGGCTGGCTCATTTTTTACTACGAGCTACTAACCTCGGCCACTGGCATCATGCTAGGCATCAACACCTACGATCAGCCAGGCGTTGAAATAGGAAAGCGCATCTTAAAAACAATGCTTTTAAAGTAGAAAATGAAGAAATTTCTACTTTTAGCTCTTTTTGCCACACAAATTTTTGCCTTTTCGGCGAGTAAATTTGTAAATGACGCTAGGTCACAGATCGGCGTGACGCTAAGCTACGACCCAAGCTACGAAAAGCTAGCCTATCCTATGGGTGACGTGGATATCAAAAAGGGCGTTTGCACTGACGTTGTGGTAAGGGCGCTACGTCATCAGGATATGGATCTACAAAGGCTCATTTTTGAAGATATGAGTAGAAATTTCGCAAGCTATCCTAAAAAATGGGGCCTTAAAAAGGCTGATAAAAATATCGATCACAGGCGTGTTTTAAACATCGCTACCTATCTAAAAAGAAAAGGTTTTGAGGTGAGTGATGATAAATTCTTGCCAGGCGATATCGTCACATGGATGCTACCAAGAAATCTCCCGCACATCGGCGTGATCTCAGATAAATTTGAAGGCCAAACGCCGCTTGTCATCCACAATATCGGCTCTGGCGTGCAGGAAGAAAACATACTTTATAGCTACAAGATCACGGGGCATTTTAGGCTAAAGTAGCAAATGGCTTTTTAATCAAATTTTAGGCAAAATCGCAAAAAAATAAATTCAAGGAAAAATAATGTTAGAAGTTAGGGGACTTACTCAAAGATTTGCAAGCAGTTTGCTATTTGAGGATGTAAATTTAAAACTAAATCGCCACAACAGATACGGACTAATAGGCGCAAATGGCGCTGGTAAATCGACATTTTTAAAAATTTTAAGCGGAGCTATCGAGCCAACTAGCGGCGAGATCATCATAGAAAATGGACTAAAAGTTGGCGTGCTTGGGCAAGATCAGTTTGCGTTTGAAAATTTCACACTAAAAGATGCGGTGCTTTATGGCAATAAACGCCTATATGACGCTGTCAAAGAGAAAGAGAAGCTCTATATGAGCGAGGAATTTACTGATGAGATAAACGAGCGCTTAAGCGAGCTTGAGATGATAAGCGCCGAAGAGGATCCAAGCTATGAGTACGAGACTAGGATAGAAAAAATCCTAAGCTCGCTTGGACTAAATGAATTTGATAAGCTTATGAGCGAGGTTGAAAACTCAGATAAAGTTAAAGTTTTGCTGGCTCAAGTGCTCTTTCCAAAGCCAGACATCTTGTTCTTAGACGAGCCAACAAACAACCTTGACATAGACGCGATCGCATGGCTAGAAAACGAGCTAAACCGCCACGAGGGCACGCTTGTGGTTATCAGCCACGACAGGCACTTTTTAAATAGAGTTTGCACAAACATTTTGGACGTGGATTTTAAGAAAATTCGCGAGTTTTCAGGCAACTACGACGATTGGTACATGGCTGCAAATTTGATCGCAAAACAGCATGAGATGGAGCGTGATAAGAAGCTAAAAGAGAAAGAGGAGCTGGAGAAATTTATAGCGAGATTTTCAGCAAATGCGAGCAAGGCAAAGCAGGCGACCTCACGCGCAAAACAGCTTGAAAAATTAGATATCGCCGAGATCGCAGTATCAAGCAGACGTGATCCAAGCATTCTATTTCGTGCAAACCGCGAGATAGGAAACGAGCTAATTGAGCTTAAAAACGTAAGTAAGAAATTTGATGATAAAGTGATATTTGAAAATTTTAACTTTAAGCTCGAAAAGGGCGACAAGCTAGCTATCATCGGTCATAACGGCGTTGGTAAAAGCACACTTTGTAAGATCATAATGGGCGAGATAAAGCCTGATGCTGGCGAGGTGCATATAGGCGCGACCATCGAGCTAGGATATTTTGCGCAAGATACGGTAAATAAGATAGATGGCGAGCTAAAACTTTATGAGTACTTGCAAGATGCCAAAAACAAGGACATTGACGAGATCAGAAAGTGCCTTGGCAGGATGCTCTTTAGCGGTGCCGAGCAAGAAAAAGCAGTTGGCGCGCTAAGCGGCGGTGAAAAACACCGTGTGAGACTAGCTCAGCTTATGCTTCATAGGCCAAATTTACTTGTCATGGACGAGCCAAACAACCACCTCGACCTCGAGGCTATTATCGCACTTGGCGAGGCATTTTACAACTTTAATGGCTCAGTCATCTGCGTAAGCCACGACAGGGAGCTGATAGATGCCTTTGCAAATAGAATTTTGCACCTAAAAGGTAGTGGCGAAGTCGTTGATTTTAAAGGCACATACGAAGAGTATAGAGCAAATTTAGGACTTGAGAGTTAGTTTTTTACCGTTTAAACCGCGCTAAGCTAGTTAAATTTGCTTAATGCTTATTGCGACATATACGAGCATTTTAGCCACTTATTAAAGGCGAGTAAAAAGCAAGCTCTGAGTTTCCAAAGCCAAAAGAAGCTCGCTATCTTCGCTTTCCTATAGCATTTACATTAAGATAAATTTTAAGCTCATTTGAGCTTAAAATTTCTTAGATCAAGTGTTTAGATCAGGATAGTCCCAGCAGTTAAACTCAGCACTCAAATCGTCATTTTCTTGCCCTTTGCAGCATAGCCACTCAAGCCCTGCTCGCCTCTCCATAACGACCTCTTCGTCAAGTCCAGCCGCCTTTGTGCCATTTACTCTTGCATTTACACACGCCCAGTGGTAGCGATAAACTAGATCGAGCTTGCTTAAAATTTCATCCATGCTGCGAAGCTTTGAGCGGCTTTTTAGCCCGCCCTCTCTAAAGACATTCATCACAAACTCGCAGTCGCAAATTTTATCCATCTGACCGATATCTTCAGCTATGCCAAGTGCCCAAAGCAAGATCCAAAGCGACTCATATTTCCAGCCCATATTCACAGCCGTGTCCATATCGGCTCTATCCTCAACGACCTCTTTTTCTTTTACGCTAAGTCCGTCGTAAGCTTCGCCTAAAAAGCTCTTTGCCCACGCCATATTTTCTTCGCCCAAAGAGCCTTCATCACGGATCGTGCAAGCGCACATGATCGCTGTAAATGAGCAAACTGCGCGCCTTACTATCTCGTCAATATCTCTTGGCGTAACCTCGCTATTTTCATAGCGAAGCGGCAAGCTCTCAAGCACCGCTACGCCCTCTTTTTTTAAAATTTTTATGTTCTCATCTTTTCTTTGTTGTGCTGTTTTTGGCATATCCGCACCTCCTTTAAAAATATCAAACACTCCCATTTCCTACCCAAAAAACTCGGCGTTAAATTTCTCTTCGTCGAAATTTTTGCCCAAAAATTTGCAAATTTCCTCCATATCGGCCCTCGCCGTCTCAAAACAGCTAGTAGCCCCTGGGCTTGGCGTCATGTTAAAACTTATGCCCTCGCCTGTGCTTATCTTGCCCTCACCAAGCTCGAGCCTTTTTTTATTGCGGTCGATCACCTGCGGCCTTACACCACCAAAATTTACAGCGTAGCTTAGGTCGTTTTCGCTTAGGCTTGGCACGATCTTTCTGGCGTCTTTAACAAATTCTTTTTTGTTGATAAATGGCACTTCAAACAAGAAATTTCTTAGTATATAGGACCTGATATCCTCGTCTTTTAATAAATTTGCAAAGACTTCAAGGACGTTTTTGTCAAATTTTAAGCACTTTAAAAAGTCAAAAAAGCTAGAACAGCCGTGAAATCTCTCAAGCTTTGGTATGACAAGGGCAGTTGGTCCAAAGCGAGTGTTGCCATTAGCTAGGATGTCTGGGTCACCGTGAAGTGCGGCAAATGGTAGCTTGTCGTTTTGCACCATATAGACTTTGCCATTTAGCAGACGCTTGTTAGCAAAGTAAAAGCTTCCAGCAACTGGCAGCGTGCTAAGATGTAGCCCATAACCCATCTTGTGAGCTAGAAATAGTGAGTGCGCTCCAGCATCGACTACAACGTAGTTTGCAGTGATCACTTCGCCCTCATTTATCTTGATGTGAAAGGTATCGCCCACCTTTTTCATATCAGTCACTTCTGAGCTTAGGCTGATCTCATAGCCATCTCCGCCCAAATTTAGCGCATTTTGCACGAGCGAATTTGCCACGCCACCAAAGTCCATCGTCGTAAATTGCCCATTTTGCGTACCGATTGCGATGATATTTTCAGGACGTTCATTACCATTTGCGTCAAAAACGACGTTTGGCTCGATCTGTTTTAACCTCTCTTTGTCATAAATTTCAAGATAAGAAAACAGCTCTTTAAAGCTATCATATCGCTCCTTGATGCGCTCTACTTCGGCATCTCCGATGGCTAGCGTCATCTTTTGATGAGCGAACATATATTTGCCCTCTAAGTTGTATTTTAGGGCATATCTTACTGGCATATTTGCCACTTGTGAGACCTTTTTTGCCTTTTCTAGCGTGTAGTTTGTCTCGATATCGCCGCAGTGGATGGTCTGCGAGTTGCCCTTGCCGCTTGAATTTAGCGTAGCTACGCCGTCATATTTTTCTAAAAGTGCGACCTTTTTTATATCGCTAAATGCAGCCAACTCGTAAAAGAGTGCCGTCCCGCTAATGCCCGCTCCAACAATTGCCACTTCAAAGTGCTTTTGCCTCATTTTCTCCCCTGAAAGTTTAGTTGCACAAATGATACTATATTAAATTTAAATCAAACAGCAAAAAGCGAGACGTGAAAAATAGGCTGTGTAAAAGTGAAATTTGGCAAGGCTTTCACCTTGCCATAAAGCTAAAATTTATAAGAGACATTTACCTTGAAATTTCTACCTGGCTCCCAGTCTACGTAGTTTGGATCGCCTGTATAATCAGCCGTTCGTTGTGACTGCGAAGCGTATGCTTTGTTAAAGAGATTGTAAATTCCAGCATTTATCTCAAGCCCTTTAAATTTACCGCTACTTGGCGCATAGGTAGCGTAGATATCGCTAACTGCGTAGCTTGGTATCTTATCGCTCTTATCATTACCGGCTGAGACGGTATTTTTCGAGGCAAAGTAGATTAGGTTGTAGCCTATTAGCGTATCGATCCTTGAAAATGCGTACTCTGCGTTAAATGTGTATTTATCGCCTTGATCTCGGTAGCCGATGATGTTTGAGGTGTAGTAGCTGCCATTTGATTTTGCAACCCTATCTTTATATTTTACCTTTTGGTGAGTGTAGCTAGCAGCTAGGCTTAGTGCGTCTAAATTTAGCCTTGCAAGTAGCTCAACGCCGCTTATATCGGCCCCACCAGCGTTTATCCTGACTAGAGTTTGATTTACACCACCACCTGCTGCGTTGTTATCAACTATTAAATTTTTATATTTTGTCATGAAGTATTTTGCAGAGAGGTTATATGAGCTAGCTTCGTTTATATCGCCGTGGTATTTAAGACCAGTTTCATAGCTATTACCAGTCGTTGCTTTTAGATCTTTATTTGCCGCCCAGTTTAAAGCCCTGCCCCTACTACTTCCACTTGCCATCATCGACTCCATGACGTCAGGTCCTCTAAAGACCCTCGCATAGCTTGCAAACGCGTTAAGACCTTTAATGATCTCATAATCAAGCGCAAGCGCTGTGGTAAATTCGTTAAATTTATATGTGTAGCTCTTTACATTTCCAGCTCTGCCGTCGTAGCTTTTTAGCTCGTGATGAGTGTATCTGATACCAGGAGTAACGGTTAGCGAGCTAAAATTTAGCGCATCTTCTGCGTAGATAGAGTAGTTATTTGCCTTTTCTGGGTAGTGATTGTCTGGTTTGTTGAAATTTTTACTTTGGTAAAACTCAGCGCCGTATCTAAGCGTCTGTGTCAAAGCACCACTCTCGACTACACTTTTAGCCTTTGCGTTTATGCCGTTTGTTTTTACGCCTAAAATTTTTAACACTGGGTCATCTTTTTTGTGTTCGGTATTGTATGCCGTTACCTCTAAATTTAAAAGATCGCTAGGCTTATACTCATATTTTAGCGTTGTTGTGTCGCGCTCATACTTGCGGTTATCGACACTATTTGAGCCACTATACCAGCTGCCAAATTCTGCTCTTAAAGGGTAAAGACCCTTAAATTCATTATGCTCTCTTGAGATAGAAATTCTATGTGCATCAAGGAAGCTATAGCCAAGCTTTAGAAGATAGCTAAGGTCGTTTCCGTCGCCACCTATCTTTCTTTTATTGCCACTTTTGCCGTAGTCATAGCCTTTGTGATTAATAGCTGCTATAAAGTCAAGCCCTTCAACTGGAGCAGTAAAGAGCATAAGGCCTTGAGAAAATTCGCTGTTATTTGAGGCGTATCCAGTCTTTATCTTTGCACCGATCTTCTCGCCGCTTTCTAGCAAGTCTTTTGCATCGACCGTTTTAAAGGCGACTGAGCCACCAAGCGCGCCAGAGCCATTTACAACCGATCTTGAGCCAACCTCGACGTCTATTGCCTTTATGAGATCAGGGTCGATCAGCAAGTCGGCGTTGTGGTGAAACGTGTTTCCATTTTGTTTCGCGCCATCTATCGTGATATTTAGACCGCGGTCACTTACGCCTCTCATATAAATTTTTTGATTCATGCCGTTTGTGCCGCCCACATAGACGCCAGGGATGTCCCTCATCACGTCTTTTGCTAGGCCAGCGTTTCTAGTTGAAATTTTGATGTCATCAACGCCGTATCCACCGCTGCTACTTGTCACCTCAACACCGCTTAGCACGCTCTCGTCTGCTGCGTTTGCACAAACTGCCATGCTTGCTGCAAGAGAGAGCTTAAATAAGCCCTTAAATCTCATCTCTCCTCCTAGTTTGATTATTAAAATTACTATTTTAGTTTATAATCTAATTTTGAGATTGAATATTATAATTTTAAATATAAATTTCAGGTAAAAATTTAAAATAAATGCGATTTTATAGCTATAAATATAGAAATTTTGATTTATTATTATAAAAAAATAGCAAGCAAATTCTAGTGATTTTGTTTAAGAAAAGTGAAATTTGGCAAGGCCCTCACCTTGCCGTGAAAATTTAGTAAGCCCTTTTGTAGGCGTTTTCTATCTTTTCGCTTTCGCCAAATTCTTTCATGGCGCCAAAAGCAAAGTAAGGATTTCTAAGCAGCTCCCTGCCAAGCGCCACGCCGTCGCAAACATCACCAAGTAGCAGCGCCTCGCACTCGCTAGCCTTTGTGATGAGACCGACTGCAAAGACTGGGATATCAACTGCATTTTTCACAGCTTTTGCGTAGCCAGCCTGATAAAGAGGCGTAAATTTAGGCGCGCTATCAACTTTTGCATAGACTCCGCCAGCTGAGACGTGGATGAAGTCAGCCCCATTTTTCTCTAGCTCACGTGCGAGCTTTACGCTCTCCTCTACGTCCCAGTCGCCCTTAAGCCAGCTACTTGCACTTATCCTAACACCAACGGTGATATTAGCGCCAGCCTTGATCTCTCTTAAAATTTCAAGCAGCAGCCTTATGCGGTTTTCAAATGTGCCGCCGTATTCGTCACTTCGCTTGTTCGCGCCAGTGCATAAAAATTGATTTATCAAATATCCATGCGCCGCGTGTATCTCCACAGCCTCGTATCCTGCGCTTTTTGCTCTAATAGCCGCCTCCACAAAGCTTTGCTTAACGCTTGCGATATCCTCTGCGCTCATCTCTTTTGGCGTGGCGTAGTCTTCACTAAATTTGATAGCACTTGGCGCGATGATGCCCTCACAAGTGCCCTTTCTGCCAGCATGAGCTAGCTGGATAGCCATTTTGGCGCCGTATTTACTGCAGCCTTTTACCAGCTCCGCGTGAGCCTCGATCTGCTCGTCACTCCAAAGCCCAAGGTCTTTTTTGGTGATCCTGCCGCGCGCCTCCACAGCCGTCGCCTCAACGATGATCATGCCAACACCGCCGATCGCCCTTGTAGCGTAGTGGAGCTTGTGAAAGCACCTTGGACGGCCATCCTCTTTTTTGACCTCATACATGCACATCGGAGCCATGATAATGCGGTTTTTAATCTCGATGCCGCCTATCTTAAGCGGCGTAAAAAGCTTACTTTGCATGAAAAAATCCTTTAAATTTTTTGAT
>CABPVN010000001.1:16233-85144 GCA_902460825.1 Campylobacter concisus | reverse complement strand
ATTTCATGAACGAGTAATTTCGGCTCTAAAATTTGAGCTAAGCTGTAAGCGAAGCCAAATTTTAGTAGTCAATTCTTGCGAGTGAATGGAATTTTAAAATTTGCAAAAATAGTAAAATTCTATTTTTGAAATCCAGATTTTAAATTCATAAACTCTTTATACAAAAGGGAGACAAGGGGACTCGAGTTACGAGGCCGTCCCCTTATCCCCCTTTTTTAATCCCCCAAACCCTTCGCACGTTAGAGGTGCATGCAATGGTGTTGGTACACTGCATGCGTTTTTGTGTCAGGTGAGTATATGGCAAATTTTAAAATTTCATGAATAGGCAAAGCCAAATTTTAGTAGTCAATTCTTGTGAGTGAATGGAATTTTAAAATTTAAAAAACGCAGTAAGTTTAGGTCTTTGTCTAAAGAGTAGCTAAATTTAAATTAGCCAGCTGTAAATTTAACAGCTGGCTAAAATTTTAGTTTTTATGGATGCGAAGGTAGCTATTTAGTGCGCCGACATAGGCCTTAGCGCTTGCCATCATCGTATCGATATCAAGTCCGTGACCCATTACGGCTGTTTTGCCCTCAAACTCGACTTTTACATCGACCTTTGCAAGAGCATCTTTGCCCTGAGAAACAGCTGTGACCTTGTAGTCTTTGAGCGTGCCGTTAATGCCGCTGATGCGATCAACTACCTTAAATATCGCATCTGCTGTGCCATTGCCAAGGGCTGAGTCACTAACGATCTCGTCGTTGTGCCTGATGCTCATAGAGGCACTTGCTAAGCTGCCGCCGCTACTTTGAAGCAAGTCTGTGATCTCGTAAGCTTGCGGGATCTTGGTGATCTCCTCTGCAACAAGCGCTCTGATATCATCGTCAAATATCTCTTTTTTCTTATCTGCCAAGTCTTTAAATTTCTCAAACGCCTTATTAAGCGCATCGCTATCAAGGTCAAATCCAAGGCTAGCAAGCTTATCTTTAAACGCATGGCGGCCGCTGTGTTTGCCAAGAACGAGTGAGTTTTTCTCTAAGCCGATGCTCTCAGCACTGATGATCTCATAAGTCTCTTTGTGCTTTAGTACGCCGTCTTGATGGATGCCACTCTCGTGCGCAAAGGCGTTTTTGCCAACGATTGCTTTGTTTGGCTGTGGCTCGATGCCTGTGATGCTAGCGATCAGTCTTGAAGTTGGATAAATTTCTTTTGAGATGATGCCTGTGTAAAGTGGAGCAAAGACGTCCTGACGAGTTTTTATAGCCATCACGATCTCTTCAAGTGCAGCGTTTCCAGCGCGCTCGCCGATGCCATTTATCGTACCTTCAACCTGCCTTGCACCAGCTTTTATAGCAGCTAGTGAATTTGCTGTTGCCATGCCAAGATCGTTGTGGTTATGCACTGAAACTACCGCTCTACCACCTATAAATTTTACTATTTCGCTAATGCGAGCTGTGATCTCCTCTGGATACAAGTAGCCAACTGTATCAGGGATGTTTATGGTTTTTGCCCCTGCGTTTATCGCTGCGTCGCAAATTTCTTTTAAAAAGCTCATCTCGCTTCTGCAAGCATCCTCGCAGCTAAACTCCACATCATCGCAAAATGTTTTTGAGTATTGCACTGCTTCAACTGCTCGCCTGATCACCTCGTCTGGGCTCATTTTTAGCTTGTATTGCATGTGGATCGGACTTGTTGCTATGAAGGTGTGAATTCTTTTGTTTTTTGCTGGAGCTAGTGCCTCGCCAGCTGCCTTGATATCACGCTCAACTGCACGTGCAAGCGAGCAGACAGTGATGTTTGAAGCTTGCTTTGCAATCTGATTTACCGCGTCAAAGTCCCCTGGGCTAGCCGCTGCAAATCCAGCCTCCATCACATCCACACCAAGCCTTTCAAGCTGAAGTGCGATCTGTAGCTTTTCAGCTGTGTTCATAGAAGCTCCTGGGCTTTGCTCGCCATCTCTTAAAGTCGTATCAAAGATTATAATTTTATTTTTATCCATTTTTTGTCCTTTTATTATTTTTTATATTTAAATTTAATGAGTTAAGTAAAGAAGAATTTGCTACCTAAGTAGCAGCAGTAGAGAGTTTTTGATTTCGATTTTTGGTAAAAATTTACGCGATTTTATGATGCCATTTTCGCTCATTCGCTCTCCTTTTTTTTGTGATTTTTGCTAAACATTATAGCCGCTCTAATAATACCATAAAGCATATAAACGCTCATCAAAAAGGTCGCACTCTCATAAGGATATAGATAAAGCATAGAAAATACAACCACGAGCGCTACTAAAATTCTTATAACATGAGTTTGCTTTAAATTCATCTTTTTAAAGCTTGGATAGCGGATGTTACTAACCATCAAGATAGCCAAAACAGCTTCAAGTAACATCAAGCACCACTCAAAGCCATATAAAAAATCATGCTTTAGATAAATACCAACCCAAAGCACTCCGATGATGGCTGCTGATGGTATAGGAAGTCCGATGAAAACATTTGGCTCGTATGTGCCGGTGGTGACGTTAAAACGAGCAAGTCTAATAGCTCCAAAGACTACAAACATAGCTGCTATTAGTGCACCAAATCTGCCAAATTTTGCGCCAACCGTTAGATAAAATAAAATCGCCGGAGCCACACCAAATGCTACAAGGTCTGCAAGGCTATCAAACTCTACTCCAAATTTGCTTGTAGTCTTTGTAAGTCTTGCCACGCGTCCATCAAGTCCGTCTAAAATCAGTGAAAGAATGATGTAAATAATAGCTTTAAAATAGTTTCCCTGAATAGATGAAATAATGCTTATAACGCCCAAAAAAGCGCTTGCTGCGGTAAATAAATTTGGCAAGATATACATTAACTGCATTTTTTGTAAGCTATTCATTTTATTTTTCCTCTTCAAAGTATCCAAGAAGTGAAGCAGCTTTAACGCTCTCGCCAACACTTACACAAATTTTAGTATCTCTTGGCAAGTATAAGATCACTTCGCCGCTTCCTAAAAAGCCAAATTTTCTAGAGGCTTTTAGACTAGTAATGTTATAAATTTCTAAACTTCTACTAAAAACTCCAGCTATGATCTTCATAGCAAATTTGATATTTCCTTTTTCAAAACGAATTATCGCTCTTTCATTTAGCATCTCTGAAATTTTCATAGCCTGGCATAAAAAGAGCCCATGCCTTTTTTTAACTTCAGTGACGTTAGCATCGCTTATAGCTCTTAGCGTGCCTACACCAAAAAATGGCTTTGAGATAACTATCTTAGCCACCTCTTTATCATCAAAATTTGAAACACTGATCTCTTTTATCTTACCATCTATGGGTGAAAGTAAGGCTAGTTTATCATCAGTAAAAGGCTCTCTTTCAGGGTCTCTAAAAAAATATAGAGTTAAAAGAAGCAGTGCTAGAAAAAATAGTGGCGCAATACCAAACAATGCAGATATAGTAAATAAAATCAAAAAGAATAATATAAATTTATACCCTGCTTTAGCGATGTAGCCACTCATTTTTATTCCTCTTTTTTGCCTTTTTCCTCTTCTTCAAGCTCTACAAGCCTGCTTTCAAGACCATTTTCTTCTTCGTAGTTTTTGATGATCTCTCTAACTCTTTTTCCCTCGATAGTCTCTTCTTCATAAAGCGCTGAGACCATGTTTTCAATGGCACCTTTATAAATTTCAAGAAGACCAAGCACAGCCGTATATCTCTCATGAAGAAGTGTTTTTACAAACTCATCGACTTTTTCAGCCATCTTGTCACTATAGTCTTTTATACTTTGTCCGCCATTTAAAAATGTCGCGCGTTGCTTCTCAAGCACCATAAGACCGGCAACATCACTCATGCCATATATACTAACCATAGCTTTTATGATATCAGTTGCACGTTCTAGGTCATTACTAGCTCCAGTTGATATCTCTTTTATAAAGACCTCTTCAGCAGCCCTGCCAGCTAAAAGCACATCCACTTCTGCAAGCAACTCATGCTTTTGCATCATAAATTTATTCTCTTCAGGCGTATTTAGCGTGTAGCCAAGCGCTGCAAGACCGCGTGGCACGACTGAGACTTTTGTCACTCTTTTTGCACCTTTTGTTAGCTCAGCTACCAAGGCATGTCCGCTTTCATGGTAAGTGACTATCTTCTTCTCTTTTGGATTTACGCGGCGTGATTTTTTCTCTAAACCAGCTATCGATCTCTCGACAGCCTCCACTAGATCAGCCTGCTCAACAAAAGTCTTTGACTTACGTCCTGCAAGAAGAGCTGCCTCATTTATGATATTTTCAAGATCAGCCCCTGCTAAACCTGTAGTAAGCCTTGCTATATCTTCGATATTAACGTCTTTGCCGATCTTTACATCTTTCATATGAACTTTTAAAATGTCGCAACGTCCCTTAAAATCAGGCTTATCAACAAGCACTTGCCTATCAAATCTACCTGGTCTTAAAAGCGCAGCGTCCAAAACTTCAGGTCTGTTTGTAGCAGCTATAACGATGACTGGCGACTTATCTGCGTCAAATCCGTCCATCTCAGAAAGGAGCTGATTTAGCGTCTGCTCCCTCTCGTCATTTCCACCCATCGGACCAGAATTTCTACTCTTGCCGATCGCGTCGATCTCGTCTATAAATACAATCGCTGGAGCCTCTTTTTTTGCATTTTCAAAAAGGTCTCTAACCCTGCTTGCACCAACGCCAACAAACATCTCAATGAAGCTTGATGCCGACATAGAGAAAAATGGCACGCTAGCCTCGCCCGCAACTGCCCTTGCAAGAAGCGTTTTACCAGTGCCTGGAGGGCCAACTAGCAAAATACCTTTTGGAATTTTAGCTCCAAGTCTTAGGTATTTATCTGGGCTCTTTAGATAATCAACTATCTCTTGAACCTCTTCTTTCGCCTCTTCAACGCCTGCAACGTCATCAAATTTAACTTTTGGCTTTTCAGAATTTATAAGCTTTTTCGCACTTCCTATGCCAAGTATGCCACCGCCGATATTCTTTTGCATACGACTAGCAATAAACATCCAAATAGCAAAAAATATAAACACCGGTATGATCCATGAAAATATAAGATCTCCAAACCAGTTATTTTCGCTATAAACGCTATAAGTTATGCCGTTTTGCTCAAGTATGCCAATGAGAGTTGGATCATTTATCCGCTTTGCGAGGTAGATGGTTTTGTCATTACCAACGCCTTTTATCGTGGTTTCAGATATCGCAACTTCATTTAATTGCTTATTTTTTAGCATATCCTTAAATTCAGAATAAGCTATCATCTTGCTTTGAGCGTTACTGCCAAGCCCAAAAGTGCCGCCTAGTCCGTCACCACTAAAGCTTCTAAAAGCTAGAACTATAACTATCGCAAAAATAGCAAAGATAAAGATGGGATTTTTGTTGAAAAATCCGTTATTATCGCCATTATTTTGGTTATTATTTTGATTATTCATCCATTTCCTTATAAACAAAGCTAACCCAATCATTAGCCTGTTTTATCTCAATTAGCTCCAAATCCTTAAACGTATCTTTAATCCTATCTTCGTATTTGTTCAAAATTCCAGACAACACTAAATAGCCGCCTTTTTTAAGCGATTTTTTTAAGTCATTTGAGAGCATAAAAATGACATCGGCGATGATATTTGCTACGACGATATCATATTTTTGCTCTAAATTTGATATAGAACCTGTCCAAATTTTATTAAATTTAACCTCATTTAGCTGGGCATTGCTTAGCGAGCTTTGCGTGGCTTGCTCGTCCGTATCGCAAGCATCGACCTTGCAACCAAGCTTTGCTAAAGCGATGCTTAAAATTCCACTTCCACAGCCCACATCTAAAGCACTATCGCCACTTTTTGCATATTTTTGTAAAAGTTGCAAGCAAGAATTTGTGCTTTCATGATGGCCTGAGCCAAAGGCTAGCGCTGGGTCGATTATGATATTTGTTACGCCATTAAGTGGCTCTTCCCAGCTAGGTCTAATATAAATTTTATCAACCAAAATAGGCTTAACTGCCTTTTTATATTCGCCTAGCCAGTCTTTATTTTCTTTTAAATTAAGAGAAATTTTTAAATCATTTGAAATTTTACGAACGCTAGAGAGCCCTTTTGCATACTCTTCGACACCCCAAGCTATATCTTTTAGATCATACTCTTCCCTGATGATGATCTCATGATCTAGCTCTTCTACACAGGTGACCCCAAAAGAAAAAACTAACTCTAAAATTTCATCATAAAAATTTGATGTTTTGATGCTTAATTCGTAAAATTTATCTTTCATTAACCAAGAACGTCTTCAAGCTTCTCTTTTAAAACTTGTGGCGTAAAAGGTTTAACGATGTAGTTATTAACACCTGCTTTTAAAGCTGTTATAACCTCGGCTTTTCCGCCCTCTGTTGTTACCATTATGATAGGCATATCAACATATTTTTGCTCAGCTCTTACCTTTTTAACAAGCTCAAGACCGTTCATCTCAGGCATGTTCCAGTCAGTAATAAGAACCTCAATACCCTCGTTTTGTGTCAAGATATTCCAAGCTTCAAGCCCGTGCTCAGCCTCGAGAATTTCTTGATGCCCTAACCTTTGCAAAGTATTTTTTATGATCCTTCTCATTGTCGAGCTGTCATCTACAACCAAAATCTTCACATAATATCCTTTTAGTAAAAATTGCCCTATTCTAGCTAATTAAAATTTATAAAAGCTTTAACGCTAGCCAACTTGTTTGAAAGCATCTTTCAAATCAAGTCGTCCCTCATAGTAAGCTTTACCAACGATCACTCCAGCTATCTCTTTTGTCTCTTTTAGTGCCAAAATGTCGTTTATATCGCTCACACCGCCACTTGCTATGGTCTCAAGCTTGCTGCTTCTAGCTATTTGCAAGCTAAAATCAACATTAACTCCGCCAAGCATTCCATCTTTGTTAATATCGGTGCAAATCACAGCTTCTACACCCACATCTGCAAATTTTTTTGCAAGATCGACTGCTTTTATATTTGAAACCTCACCCCAGCCTTGCACTGCAACATAGCCATCTTTGGCATCTATGCCAACTACGACCCTGTAAATTTCAGCCATTTTTGCTGTAAATTCTGGATTACGAAGCGCAACCGAGCCAAGGATCACCCTGCTAACTCCAAGGTCCAAATAGCGCTTTATTCGCTCTTCATCTCTTATGCCACCGCCCACTTGCACCTTTAAATTTGTAGCTTTTACTATCTTTTCTATCGTCTTAAAATTTATAGCTTCTCCCGCAAATGCTCCGTCAAGATCGACCACATGCAGCCATTTTGCGCCGTAATCTTCAAATCTCTTAGCAAGCTCGCTTGGCTCACTGCTATAAATTTTAGCGCTTTGCATTAGCCCTTTACTAAGCCTAACTGCCTGCCCCTCTTTTAGATCTATCGCTGGGAAAATTTCCATCACAACCTCGCAAAATTTTCTAAAATTTTAAGCCCAACCTCATGACTTTTTTCTGGATGAGGCTGAAAACCAAAGACGTTTTCATGCTGCACCGCGCTTGTAAATTCATATCCATAAGTTGTCTTTGCAAGCGCAAATTTATCATCACAAACCACGTGGTAGCTATGCACAAAGTATAAATACTCAAGCTCTTTTAATCCTAATCTTAAAGGACTGTTTTGCTTAAAGCTAAGTGTGTTCCAGCCAACGTGTGGGATCTTTAGTGACCTGTCAAATTTAGCTTCATCAAATTTAACAACCTCGCCTGGCAAAAGAGAAAGCCCTTCATGCTCGCCAAATTCAAAGCTTTTTTCAAATAAAAGCTGCATACCAAGGCAAATTCCTATAAAGGCCTTGCCATTTTTTACAGCCTCTTTTATCGCTTCATCCATGCCGTTAAATTTGAGCTTTTTCATCGCCTCGCCAAACGCTCCAACGCCTGGCAAAACGATGTGTGAGTGCTCTTTTAAACTCTCAGGCTCGCTTAGTAAAACGCACTCATGTCCAAGAAATTTAAAAGCATTTATCACGCTTTTGATGTTTCCAGCGCCATAATCAATAATAGCGATCATTTGTTCTCTTGTCTTTTTACGCTAAAGAGATAAAAGCTAAGTGCTGCCATCAGCATCGCCACGCCGCCTATTAGATAGATAGCATTTATGATATTTTCAGGTGCAGTGATAGCAAATTTAAAGACTAGCATGAGCGCCTCGATCGCAAGTGCGATGATGATAGAGCCGATAAATCTCACCATCGTCTTATAAATAACGCTATTTTCTTCGTGATTTTTGCCTAAAACCTCTTCTTCAAATATCGTCTTAACAAGGTCAAAAATGGCAAGAGCCAGCGTTAAAATGATGGTTGATTCAAAAATTTCTTCGACATTTATATGCTCGATGCTCTTTGAGATAAAGCTCTTTACGCCGTGCCAAAATAAAAATGCGCAGATCATAAAAAGCGATGCACAAAAGAGGGCATAAACTGTCTTTAAAAATCTACCAAAATGCTCCTCAACAAAGCCACTATCGACCATATTTAGGATATTTTCTAGGCTTATATCGATGCAAGCGATAAATTTAAGCTCATTTTTTTCATTATAGATAGGCACGCTTGCTGTGACACATAAACCTCCATTTAGACTTGATGGATATGGATCGCTTAAAACGCACCTTTTCTCGCGCACGGCGGTGTAGTAGTAGGCTTTATTTGCGCGGTTTTCGCCTTTTGGGATTTTATACTTTTCATTTAGGCTGATCGAGTCTTCGATCTGTATGCCATTTTCGTCTAAAATATATAGTGCGTCAAAATTTTCTATCTCGTGGCTGATCTTATCAAAGCCAGCTTTTATGTTTTCTAAGCACACTCCAGGCAGTCTGTTTGGTAAATTTCTACTAAATAAATAACAGATATACGCCCTTGCCTTATATCTCGTATCACTAAATCTCTTAATATCTTTTATAACCAAAACTAGCCTTTTAAATTTAATGCATGGTTAAACTCTGGCACGATCACCTTAAGAGCAGGTGCTACCTCGTCATCTTCAAGCTGTAAAAGCCCATTTATCTGTGAATTTAAAAGGGTCAGATCATAAGGCTGCGAATGTGTCACAAAGATCGACTCATACTTAGTTTGAACGTCATCTTTGTTGATAAGCAGCTCCTCATAAAGCTTCTCGCCAGGTCTAAGCCCTACAAATTCGATACCTAAATGCTCTTTATTTGAAAGCAGAAGCATCTTTTTAGCAAGATCTACGATCTTAACAGGCTCGCCCATATCAAGCACGAAAAGCTCTCCACCTTTTGCGATAGAGGCTGCTTGAAGGACTAGCTGGCACGCTTCAGATGTAAGCATAAAGTACCTTGTGATCTCTGGGTGGGTGACGCTTAAAGGCTTGTTTGCAGCGATCTGCGCCTTAAATTTAGGTATGACTGAGCCACTTGAGCCAAGGACGTTGCCAAAGCGCACACAAACTATCTCGCACACGCCTGCTTCGTTTGAATTTAGTGCGTAAAGCTCGCAAACACGCTTAGTTGTGCCCATTATGTTTGTTGGGCGCACAGCCTTGTCTGAAGAGATCATGACAAATTTCTTAGCACCATATTTTTTAGAAAGATCGACTGCATTTTTTGTGCCAAGGATGTTGTTTTCAACTGCTGAGCGAGGATTTAGCTCGCAAAGTGGCACGTGTTTGTAGGCTGCAGCGTGGATGACGATCTCTGGTCTAAATTCTTCAAAAACCTCTTCAAAGTCTTTTAAATTTGTGATATTTACAAGCTTGCTAACAGTTCTTTTATCCCTTGTATCTTCACCTATTTTATAAAGGTTAAACTCGCTGTGTTCAACCATTATAAGCTCGCTTACGCCATATTTCAAGCACTGCTTACAAATTTCGCTTCCTATACTACCGCCAGCTCCAGTGACAAGCACTTTTTTATCTTTTAAGAAATTTGAAATGGCTTCTGGATTAAGGTCTTTTGGCTTTCTAGCGAGCAAATCTTCGATCGAGATATCTTTGATCGGCTCATTTTCGATAAGCGAAAAGAGTTTCATATCTCTTATGCCATATCCAGTTAGCTCATCGACTAAAGCTTGAAGCTCGTCTTGATCGAGCGCAAGTGCGATGATAGCAGTCTTTGCGTCGTAGTCTTTTATAAGGCTTGGTATATCTTTTTTATCTTGAACTAAAAATCCATCACAATATGTGCCAACAAGATCGCTTCTACCATCTACCACGCCAACTGCATAGTAGTCAAGATAGCCCTGTTTTAAGCCACGTAATACGTGAAGCGCCTTTGAGGTAGCGCCGATGACCACGCATGGCTCGCCTTTGTGAGGTCTGTTTGAAAAGTCAAGCACCATTCTTTTTGAAATTCTCAAAAGCCCGATAAGTAGGCATGAGATGAGAAGGTCGATAAAGATAACGCTTCTTGGGTAAGGATTTAAAAAATCTTGTATGATGAAAAATACGATCGTAAATAAGATCGCCGCGCAAACGTGAGCTAGGAAAATTTTACGTGCCTCGTTTAAGCCAAAAAATCTCCACGGCACCTTGTAAATTTTAAACATCCACATGAAAAAGAGCTTAAATACGATCAAAAATCCAGCCGTTACAAAAAGTCCTTGCACGTAGATATCTGGGATATCGGAGTTAAATCTTAAAAGATAAGCTGCATATATCGAAAAAACAAATATAAAAACATCGCCAAGAAGGAAAAATACGAGCCTTTTTAACTTCGTTGCATGAAACATTTACGCATTTTCCTTGACTATTTTTATCACTCTTTCTTGTGTCTGCTCGCTCATATCGCTGCCGCTTGGCAAGCAAATTCCTCTTGAAAATAGATCTTCACTATATCCATCAACAAAGCTTAGCGCACCTTTAAAGACAGGCTGTAAGTGCATAGGCTTCCAAAGTGGGCGGCTCTCGATGTTTGCGTCAGCTAGTGCTTTTATAACCTTTAAATGTGCATCTTTTTTAGCAAAAACGCCAGTTGTGAGCCATCTGTTGCCACGAGAATTTGGTAGCTCTGGCATAAATTCTAAAATATCGCCAAGCTCTTTTTCATAAATTTCAAATACTTTTCTCTTTTGCTCAACTCTCTTTTCTAAAACTTCCATCTGAGCCACGCCAATAGCTCCTAGGACGTTGCTTAAGCGGTAGTTGTAGCCGTAGTCCTTGTGCTCATAGTGAAGCAAAGGTTCTCTTGCTTGCGTGCTGTAAAATCTAGCTTTTTCTACAAATTCGCTATCTCCAACTAGCATGCCGCCACCTGAAGTAGTGATGATCTTGTTGCCATTAAAGCTATATCCGCCCATCACGCCAAATGTGCCAAGTGCCTTGCCACCGTAAAATCCACCAAGCGCTTCAGCTGCATCTTCGACCAAAGCGATGCCTTCATTTTGGCAAATTTCGCAAATTTCTTTCATCTTTGAAGCTTGTCCATAAAGATGAGTGACGACTAGCGCTTTTGGCTTTTTAGGTAAATTTGATATCGCTTTTTTAAGTAGCTCTGGGCTTAAATTCCAGCTCTCGTCGCTATCTATAAAGACTGGAGTTGCCTTTTCATAAAGTATCGGCGAGACTGAAGCCATAAAAGTAAAGCTAGAAGCTAGCACAAAGTCGCCCCCTTTTACACCAAGGACGCGAAGTGCTAGGTGAAGTGCCGCAGTTCCAGCGCATAGTGCAAGCGCATCTTTGGCGCCAGTATAAGCCTTTATGCTATCTTCAAATTTATTGACATATTCGCCAAGTGGCGCTATGTAGTTGCTTTCAAAAACTTTTTTTATATATTCTTGCTCTTTTCCACTCATATTTGGTGGAGATAAAAAAACCCTATCCATTTTCATACCTTTCGTGATTTTTTGGCGATTTTAGCACTTATTTTTAAATTTATATCTTAGCGCGCTCACATGCAGGCACGCCGTACGCCTTTATGCCGTCCTTTATATCTCTAACGACAACGCTTCCAGCGCCTATAATGCAGTTTTTACCGATGCTTATACCTTGAATGACGCTTGAGCCAATGCCAATGTGCGTAAATTCGCCCACGCTAACGTTTCCAGCAAGGGCTGCATTTGGGCTGATGTGAGCAAATTTACCTATCACGCACTCATGCTCTATCACCGCACCAGAGTTTATGATAGCGCCCTCTTTTATGCAAGCTTTTGCGTTTATCACGGCATTTGGCATAACAACCACACCTTTTTCTATCACAGCACTTTTACTCACAACCGCACTTTTATGGATCAAATTTACTATCTCAAAGCCAGCGGCCTCAACCTTTTGGCTGATCTTTTGCCTTGTTTTATTATCACCTATGGCTATTATGATGTCAGCTTTTTCAAGCTCTGGGCTAAATTTACGCTCGCTAGCATCATCTAAAAAAACTATCTCATCATAGCCATTATTTATAGCGATGTCAGCGATCACAAGGCCATGCCCACTCGCTCCGTAGATGTAAATTTTCTTAGTTTTTGCCATTAAATTTCTCCGTAGTCGCCTGCCCCTCTTTGCTGACACCACTTCGTTTTAGCACCTTTTCGATGGTCTGTAAAGCGATCTTTACATCAAGCATAAAGCTTAAATTTTTAGCGTAATAGACGTCGTATTCAAATTTTTTCTCCCAGCTTATGGCGTTTCTGCCATTTACCTGCGCTAGGCCTGTGATACCAGGGCGCACGTCGTGGCGGTGCTTTTGCGTTTCGTTATAGATGGGTAGGTACTCGACTAAAAGCGGCCTTGGGCCGATAAAACTCATATCGCCCTTTAGCACATTAAAGAGCTGTGGCAGCTCATCAAGGCTAAGAGAGCGGATAAGTTTGCCAAATTTACCAAGACGCTGATCATCTGGCAAGAGCTCGCCATTTGCGTCACGCTCATCACTCATCGTCTTAAATTTATAAATTTTAAAAATTTTCTCATTTAGCCCTGGTCTTGCCTGCGTAAAAATGATGTCACGGCTTACCTTAAAATAGATAAAGATCGCCGTTGCTATGATGATGGGCGATGTTAAAATGAGCAAAAACAAAGCTCCCAAAATATCAATCACCCTCTTTAAAAAATTTCTATACATCTATAAATTTCCTATAAATTTCTATATATCTTTTTGCGATTTGCTTCTCGTCAAACTCACTCACCGCCCAATCCCTGCCATTTTGCCCAAGTTTAGTGCAAAGCTCCTCATCATCAAGTAAAATTTTTATCTTACTAGCAAGATCACTTGCGTCTTTTACCTTACATAAAAGTCCGTTGTAGCCCTCTTTTACAGCTTCATTACAGCCTGTTACGTCACTTGCAACGACTGCTTTAGCCATGCTCATCGCCTCTAAAACCGTTCTTGGAAAGCCCTCTTTATAACTTGGCAAAGCTAGCAAGTAAGAAGCTTTTAAAAGCTGCGGTATGTCGTTTCTAGCGCCAAGATATCGCACCTTGCCACCTTTTAAAAAGCTCTCGTCTGCGGTTGATTTATTACCAGCAAAGCCATCGCCCACAAAGACAAATTCGCAGTTTTTATAGCCATTTAAAATTTCTGCTGCCTCGTAAAATTCACGAACGCCCTTGTGCCACATGGCTCTTGCGATCATTAAAATAACCTTTTTTTCACCCAAGTCCGCTGCCTGCGTGATAGCTGGGTCAAATTTCGCAGTATCGACGCCGACACTTTTTATGCGATACACCTTGCTTTTATCTATCAAATTTTTTGAGATCAGATAGTCTGGATCTGCGTCATTTACGAAGATGCAAGCATCAGCCTTTGCAAAAGAGAGCTTATAAAGGCTCTCCATGACAAAACGCACGGCCTTTGTCTTAATATCATCATCGATATAAAAGCTGCCAAGGCCTTCAACCAAATTTATCACGTGCTTTATGCCAGCGTTTTTAGCAGCAAATGTGCCAAAGACATTTGACTTGTGAGCGCCAGTTTGAAGCAGGTCTAAATTTAGCTCGCCTAAAATTTGAGATAGTTTTTTTGAGTTATTTATCACGGTTAGCGGATTTAGGCTCGCCTTATCAAGCTCGTAGGTGACGGTGTGAAAGCTTTTAGCAAGCTCATTAGTGAAATTTCCTTTTGGAGCGATAGCAAAAACCTCATGCCCCATATCTTTTAAAGCCTGCATGATAGGGCGTCTAAAAAAGTGTATGCTCATATCAGCGTGGCTTAAAAATCCTATCCTTGCCATCTCTACCTCTTTAGCCTATAAACTTTTGCCGCCCCATCAAGTATGACTGGCTCAAAGACCTTAGGATCGTATCTTTCAAGCACGAAAAGCTGGATGTAGGCACTATTTAAAATGCTCTCATCAAGGATGATAAATCTACCATAATCCCTCATAAAAATGACAGAAATGTTTGAACTTTCATTATTTTTATACTCTTTTACGTTTAGCTTGCCAGCCTCGTTGTAGTCGGTCTCTATAAAAGATCTTAGTGGTAAGACATTGCCATCATAGATCAAATTTGTGACATCACTTGTTAGAGTAAATCCACCACTTAGCCTAATGCCCTTTTCGCTTTGCGAGATCGCTCTTGTGGTGATGAAAAGTCCGTTGTTTAAATTTTTACCGCTTTTTAGATCGATCTTGCTAAACTGCAAAATGGTCGGGAAGATGCTAAGCATCCTATCTGGCAGGTAATAATATATCTCTCTGCTCTTTGCTGGTAGGCTAAAATTTGCCTCTTTTATCTCGCTAAAAAACTGATCAACGCTTAAATTTCTATCTTTTAAAATTTGAGCCAAGTTGCCATTAAAGTGCTCTTTGAAATTTCGCTCAGTGTATTCGACATCGAGCCTTGCCATATTTGCCGAGCTCATCTCGTCGCTTCCAAGCGCAAAGCTCACGGCAAAATTTTCACGTCCAAGGTGCTTTCCGCCGTCAATTAGCGTCTTAACATCGCTGTAATATCTAATCGGATATCCATAGTCCCACCACGCAAGCACGTAGTCTTCGCGTCCTGCGATGCTTTTTAGCTTATTTAAAATTTCAACCTCTTTATTTACAAAGACTGGCTCAGCCTTGTAGCCATAGATGTGAATGAGCGCTGGAGCAAGCACAAGAGCTGCTATGAAGGCTCTTATGAGATTTAGCACGGCTCCTTTTAGCTTTAAATTTGCAAGCACAAACTCCACTAAGTAGCCAAAGCCAAGTGCCATGATAGGCACAGCATAAATGGTAAATCTAAGGCCGCTTTTAAAGGCTAAAAAGCCAAGTGCAAGCATACCAAGCGAGACGGCAAATGAGCGGTGCTTGTAGCAAAACAGAGCGACACCTGCAAGCGAGATCAAAAATGTGATGACATTTGCGCTGATCCTCTCACAAAATAGCGTAAAATCAACGACGCTTGACTCTTGGATAGTTTGATTGACATTAAAAAAGTGAAAGCTCATGCCGCCAACTTCAGGCGCATCTCTAAAGACGTAAAATTTAAGCTGAAAGATTATCGGATTTAGCCCACCACGGATGACAAAAATAACAAAGATAATTGCCAAAATGCCAAGAGCAAATTTTAAATTTATCACCTCTTTTTTAAGTAGGCAAAGTGCATAAATAACAATAACAACGATAAATTTAAGAGTTAGATCAAGGTTTGAGATAGCAAGTAAAAGCAGCGAAATTTCAAGATAAAAAAGTGGATTTTTCCTATCAAAAATGAGCGTATAAAGTAAAAATAGCCCAGTTAAAATGCTAATAAGCGAAAAGGCGCTCATATACCACCACATATAAATAAGCACGCTTAAAGGTGCTATTATCAGGCTCTTTGCGTCCTTTTTCTCAAGCACTCTAACAAGCCCCCAAACGACAAAGACGCTAAGCGGGATGATGAGCATGTCGGTGTCGTAGTAACCCGCCATCGTGCGGTTGTAGTAGCTATTTGCGATCACTGCAAGAAGTGCAGCGATAAAGCCAGCCATTTTTGCTTTGTATTCATTTGCGATCAAGATAACAGGCACAGCCACAAGTGACGAGAAAAATACACTCATATAAATCATCGCCGTCTCAAGCTTGACGCCTAGGAATTTCACGATCCAGTAAGTAAGCGTCGAGAGTGGATAGCCGTAGTAACTAAGGTCGTTTTCTTGGTGAAAGCCAGCTAGCATATCCCTTGCGCCCTCAGCAAATGCGTAGCCATCGTTTGTGCTGATCATCAGCTCGTTGTTCCAGAAAAATACTGGATACTCGCTCGCCCAAAAGACCCAGTAAAGCCTGCAAACCATGCCAAAAAGGACCGCGGCAAATATCATAAGGTATAAAGAGTAATTTTTAAAAAATAAATTTCTATTCATTAGGATTTTCCAAAAAATTTATAAGCTCGCTCGCTATGTTTTCACTATCAAAAAATTTAGCCCGATTATACGCAACATTTTCAAAATTTTGCCTTATTTCACGCTCGTTAAGCACCTTTATCATCGCCTCTTTCATCGCATTTTCGTCATCAACAGGCACTAAGATGCCAAACTCGCTATCGCCCAAAAGCTCCTTTGCGCCGCTCTTGTGCTCGGTTGAGATGATGGTTTTTTCACATGCGAGCGCTTCAAGCAAGACATTTGAAAAGCCCTCAAAACGCGAAGCACAAAGCAAGCAAGAGGCGTTTTTTATATGCCTAAAAGGATTTTTATCAGTGCCAAGAAGCTTTACTCGCTCACCCACGCCAAATTTATTTATCAAATTTTGTAGCTCATCCTTTAAAGGCCCTTTGCCAAGGATGCCAAGCGTAGCGCGAGGGTCGTTAATCAAAGCTATTATTTTTATTAGCATGGCTTGATTTTTACCGCTATCAAGGCGGCCTATGTTTATGAAAAATGGCCTAAAATCGCCCTCAAGTGGCTCATCTTTTAGCAAATTTATAGTTTTTAGATCAAGGGCGTTATAAAGCACCTTTGTTTTTGCTTCACTCATGCCAAAATTTCGCACCAGATCCTCTTTATTGCCAGCTGCATTTGCAAGGATTAGATCAGCCTTTTTATAAAGATGAGTGAGTAAAAATTTATTAACTCGCCCGCTTAGATCGTTTTTATATAAGATCGACGGGCAGCTTCGCTCGCTGATAACTAGCCTAGCCTTTAGCCCTAAAATCCTAGCAACCCCAGCGATATAGCAAGGGCGGTTCATCAGCACAAACTGCGTGTCGATGTTTAAGTTTTGACAGAGCTTTTTATACTTAAAGGCAAGCAACGGCATCGCTAAAAAGAGCCTTGCGAGCTTCTTTAGTCCGCTCTCGTAAGGATCGCTGTTTTCTATAAAGTGGATCTGCACCTCGCTTGGGATCTCGTAAGCGATGACCTTGCTCATTAAGATGAGATGAACTTCATAACGTTTAACCAAAAATGGCAGTAAATTTGCCACATTTCGCTCAGCCCCGCCAGGTCCCATCGAGTATAAAAAAACGGCTAATTTTTTCACTTGCTAACAACCTTTTTTATAAATTCTCGCCACTGTTTGATGATATTTTCTTTGCTAAATAAATTTGCACTTTCACTGGCATTTTTTGCTAGTTTTTGCCTTAAATTTTCATCTTTTAAAAGCATTTCAAGCTTCTCTTTTAGATCATTTGCGTCGCCATTTTTAAAGATAAGCCCGTCTATGCCGTCATTTATAAGCTCTCTTGCGCCCACAGTGTCGCTACTTAGCCTAGCGCAACCAAAAGCGCCTGATTCTATTAGCACATTTGAAAGCCCCTCGCTTCGTGAGCTAAGAGTAAAAATTTTTGCCTCGCTATAAAGCTTACTAACATCGCTCATGTGACCTAGAAAATTGACATTAAGCCCTAAATTTGACGCCATTTGCTTCAGTTCGGCCTCCTGCCTGCCACTGCCTGCGATCTTTATCTCCCAGCCATCAAGCAAGCTCTTATCCACCTTGCTAAGCGCCTCAAAATAGATATCATAGCCCTTTACTGCCTCCAGCCTAGCCACGCTTAAGATGACGTTTTGCTTCTCGCAAATTTCAGGCACATCGATAAAAAGTGGGTTGTGGATGACCTCGCGGTTTTTGGCAAATTTATAGTAGTCGTAGTCGCTTTTACTTAGCACGCTTAGGCCATCTACAAAGCGGTAGCTAATATCACGCATAGCGCTTGCGATTTTGCTTTTTAGGTAGCTATGCTCGTGGTGCTCAGTTGCTATAAGTTTGCTCTTTAGACCCAAATTTGCCAACACGCAAGCGACATTTGTCCAGTCGATAAAGCTAATTATCAGATCAGCCCTTTGCTCTTTAAAAAGAGCTCTAAGAGCTAGGATTTTTTTAAATTTTAAAGCGACCCCTGAGCCAGTGACGCTAAGGTTTATGATCTTTACTTTTTCACTAAATTTATAAAGCCCAAGGTCCTCTTCAAGAAGAGCGATAGTGATCTCATTGTCTTTGCAAAGCTCATTTGCAAGTACGTTTAGCACACGTTCAGCCCCACCATTTCTAAGTGCGGCGATGACAAAAAGAATTTTCACTTTACACCTCCAAGCTTTAAAAGCTCCAGCCATTTTTTATAAATTTGCTCCACGCTAAACTCATCAAGTCTAGCTCTTGCATTTTTGACAAATTCGCTCATCTTTGCCTCATCTTGCAGCAAATTTGCAAGCTTTTTGCTCATCTGATCAGCATCATTTATCTCGCAAAGCAAGCCATCAAAGCCATCTTTTATAAGCTCTTTTGCCCCGCTAGTTCTTGTCGCAACCCGCACGCAGTCATAGTTTATCGCCTCTATCAATGTGTTTCCAAGACCCTCGAAATTTGAGCAAGAGAGCAACACCTTTGCCCTTTTATAAAGCGAAGCGATGTCGCTTACATTGCCTAAAAACTGGATATCAGCGCCCAAGCTTTTAGCTAAATTTTCTAAATTTGCTCTCTCTCCGCCATCCCCAGCGACAGCAAATTTATAGCCGCTTTGCTTTAAGTTTGCAGCCACTCTTACAAACATTTCGCAGTTTTTTATCTTATTTAGCCTGCCAACAAAGATGATTAAATTTTCTTTATCAAAGCTCTCACTGCGCACCTCTTCAAAGAGTGGGTTATAAATTTTCATCACATTTTTGCAAAATTTAGAGTAATGTCCTAGATCCTCGTCGCTTAAGACGCTAAGTGCGTTTGCAAATGGATAGCTTATGCGTCTTAGCACCTTAAAGATCGCCCTTTTTGGCGCAAGATAGTTTGTGTGCTCGCTTATGATTATAGGCGTTTTTAGTCCAGCTGAGCTAAAGAGCACCAAGGTATTTACGGCGTCTAAAAAGGATATCACAGCGTCAAATTTGCCCTCTCGTATGAGCGCTCTTAAAGCAAGCACCTTTGAAACTCTCTTTTTTAAATTTCCAACAAAGCCAAGCTCATCGGCCCCAACGCCTAAATTTATGAGCTTCACGCCACTTGCCAGCTCGTAAAATGGCTCTTCCTTGTCAAATTTAACAAGACTTACATCGTGATCCACGCTAAACCTTGATGCGATCACCGCGCAAACTCGCTCTGCACCGCCACTTCTAAGCGTTGATGTGACAAATAATATCCTCATACGCCAAACCTTTGTTTTATCTTCACTCTAAGCTTTGAAAGTGCTGGTAAAAAGCCACTTGGAAGCGGGCTAAGCAGTAAGAAGATAAGCGCTTCTTTGCTAAATTTAATGCTAAGACTTTTAAAGATACACCTTAGCATAAGGCCATATTCGCCCGCTATTTTGGCGTAGTAAGCGGCGTTTTTATACTGCATAGCTAGAAATTTTGGCTCGTTTTTTATAGCGATATCGTAGTGTAAATTTGCAGTTTTGATGTAAGCGTTTGCCACATTTAGCGCGTGTTTGCCAGCATTTAGCGTCGCACTGTCACTTCTTGCGATGCGGTAGATGTAAAGTGGCTTTTTAAGATAGAAGACTTTTTTTTCAAAAAATCGGATATAAAGCTCATTTTCGCCGCCAAAACTGCTCTCGTCAAACCTAAAATCATCTATAAATTCACGTGAAAAAAGCTTAAAATACTCGCCATTTATCCGCCCGCAGTGATAATCAACCTTGCTCATCGCCCCACTCTTGCTATAAGGGCTTCTACCAGCCACGACCTCGGTCATCACGCCATCTTTCTCGCAGATCGCGTCTGCAAAAACGCACGAGTACTCGCCGCTTTTTAAAATTTCATAGCACTGGGCAATCGCCTCTGGTAAAAGCTCATCGTCATCATCGAGCAAGCAGACAAACTCGCCTGTTGCGTTGTCAAAGCCGTTATTTTTATTGCCATTTGGGCTCTTTTTGTGAGCGCTGTTTTTTACAAATTTGATCCTTGTGTCGTTAAAACTCTTGCAAATTTCACTCGCACTCTCGTCATCTCCGTCGTCAGTTACAACTATTTCTAAATTTTTATAGCTTTGAGCTAGAGCGCTTTTTATGGCCTTTTTTAAAAGCTCTGGACGCTTGTAAGTCGCGGTTACGATGCTGATTAATGGCTCGCTCATTTAGCCCCTTTTAAAAATTCTCTCATAGCCTTGAAGCTTTTCAAGCCGTGAGAAAAGTATAAATTTAATTGTTTTTATATATGCCTTTAAATTTGCGCTGTATCCTCTCTCAAGGCGCTCACCCTCGATGTTTGAGCCACTAAGATCAGTTGGGTGCGCAAAAAGATCGCAAAAATACATCTGCATATCATTAACACCGAGCAAATAGTCCCAAACATCGGTCGTGCAAAGCGCACGTTTATGAATTTCAAGCAAATTCTTAGCACTTTTTTTAGTTAGCACATAGGCCCCTGCTCTATAAATGCTCGAAAATGAGTGTTTTGAGATCTGCCAAAGCGGCTTACTTAGGCTAGCATCCACCTTTTTGCCAAAGGCGCTAAACCTGCCCTCCAGCCCATCTTGCATGCCACATATCAGCACGCTATTTTCAGGCATCTTGCTAGCTGCTAAAAATGCCTCTTTTATGGCCTCATCATCTCCTATCACGTCGTCTTCAAAGATGAGAGCAAATTTAGCCTCACTTGCCAAAAACGCCTCATAAGCCTTCACGTGCGAGAGTGAGCAGCCGACTTCTGCCGGGCTTAAGACCTTGCCGTAAGCTTTAAATGACGGAGAAATGACCTTATAGTACTCCCTCGCGTTTAGCTCTCTGCCGTCTATTGCGTCTATTAGCTTAAAGCTATCATAAGAGCTAAATTTCTGCTGTAAAAGCTCGCGCCTTTTGGTATCTTTAGCCAAAGAGATCAAATAAATTTCATTCATTTAAGACCTTTTAATTTTTTTTAAAATTTTACGCCAGACTATGCCTCGCTCGAAAGCATTAAAAAACAAAAAAAATCCCAAAATATAAGCTGCGCTGGCGTAGATCGCAGCAAAGATAGCAAATTTTAGCCAGTTATCTAAGCTCACAAAGTCCTTGCAGGCAAACATCGCAAGCACGCATAGCGCAAAAACGGCTAAATTTTTAAAATAAACCCCATAAAATGTGGTGAGTTTCACCTCTAAATTTAAAGCAGCATTTATGAGATCAAAGCCGAGAATTCTTATGCTATAAAAAATGGCTGCGACGATGACGATGCCATAAACGCCGTAGTCACTAAATTTAAGCAGTGCGATCTGCGCTATGATAGTGCTAACGCCAAGGATAGTGTTGGCAATGGCTGGGCGGCGAAGCTTGTTTGTCGCGCTATCAAGGTTAAAAAGCGAAAAAACAAAGCTTATAAAGACGATCGGCACTAGCGTGATCATCGAGACGCTGTAGATAAATTTAACCTCATCTGCGCTTTTAAAAGGTAGCCAAAGCGTGTAAAAATCAAGCCCAAAAACGACGAAAAATGCGGCCGGAGCGCTCATCACAAAGGCGATCACCTTCATTGAAAATTTAGCCTCTTTTATGAGGTCCGTGATCAAATTTTTAGAGTAAAGCTCGACAAATTTTGGCGCAAAGATACCACTAAGCTGCGCTACGAAGCTCTCCAGTATGATAGGGGCGGCCTTGGCGACTGAAAGAAGACCAGTGGCATTTGCACTTACGAAAATGTTGCAGATAAAAAGATCCATGCCTGTTAAAAGTATGCGGTTTAGCGCATTAAAGCTGTTCCAAATACCAGAGCTTAGAAGCTCTTTGATCTTAGAAAAGTCAAATTTACTAAGGCTAAATTTTAGCTCTGGCGTGATGCGAGCTGACATAAAAATGGTGCTAAAAAAGACAAAAAGGCTAGCAACTAGCGCTGAAATGGCGATGTATGAAATGAACGGCTTAAAAAAGAAAAAGAGCGCCACGATGAGAGCTGCTAGGATCGCGCTTGAGATGGCGTTTCTGATGGAGAGTAGATAGAGCTTGTTTGTCACAAAAGCACAAACCGTCAAAACGCCGTTAAATAGCCCAACACAGAAATTTATAAAGTAAAAAACAAGGGTCATTCTCACGTCAAAGAGTAAATTTTCAGGGACGTTTAAAAAGCTTTGCAAATTTAGTATAAAAATGGAGCTTAGAGCCACGACAACGGCGCAAAAGAAGATATTTACAACAAGGACTGATGAATAATAGGTGTTTGCAAGGCTTAGATCTTTTTTGTGCCAAGCATGAGCGACAAAGCGGCCGCTGACAGAGTTTATCGCCACGCTCACGACTGCTGCGTAGCTAACAATGGCATTGCTAAGACCCACAAAGCCAAATGCCTCATTGCCAAGGCTTTTTAAGATAAATGGCGTAAGAAAGAAATTTATGCCCATTGATACGACAAAAACGACGATTGAGCTTATTAGATTGATTAGCATTAGACTTTTAACCTATAAATTTTTACGCCACTTGAGATGACAAATGGCTCAAAGTATCTCTCATTGGCTCGCTCAAATATAAAAAGCTGCACAAGAGCTGAATTTAAGGCATTTTCATCAACTAAAACCACGCGTGCATAGTCCTCCAAAAACAAAACAGAGATTTTTGCCTTTTCGTCGATAGTTTTCTCATTTATTTGTAGCTCTTTACCAGAGCCTTTTATCTTAAAAAAGGACTTTACGGCTACTTTTTCGCCGTTTTGTGTGATAAATTTTGGCTCTTTTAGCGGTAAGACATAGCCATTTCCAAGGTCTATGCCCGCTTCACTAACGCTATTTATAGGGCTAATGTAGTAAAAAAACTCCTCTTTTGGCCGCTCGCCACTCATAACATCGATGTAGCTATACCTAAAGATATTTGGAGCGATATCTATCATGTCTGGCACAAGATAGTAAAAAACCTCTTTTTTTGCCGCTGGCAGAGTGAAATTTGCGCTTTCAAGCTGGCTTAAAAAGAGGTTTAGATCGCTTGTGTTGTGATCTTTTAAAATTTCTTCTAGCGCTCTACTCTTTTTCTCAAACGAGATGTCGCCATACTCGCTCACTACTCTAGCTAACTTGGCTGAGGTTGCCTCATCTTTTCTTAAAGCAAGGCTAACAAAATAGCCGTTCTCGCCGCCTTGCCTGCCAGGATCATTTAGCGTCTTAACATCAGCAAAGTATCTTACCGCATATCCATAATCCCACCACGAAAGCACGTAGTCATCGCGCTTAGCAGCCTTTTTTAACTGATCAAGTGCCATTGCCTCATCGTGCGTGATCAAAGTATGCGGTCTATAAGAGTAAGCGATCTCTAAATTTGGAGCAAGCGCAGCAGCTGCAAAGATAAAAAAGGATAAATTTTTAAGAGAATTTCTAAGGTCAAATAAATTTAAAAAAAAGTGTAAAAAATATCCAAAACCAAGTGCGACAAGCGGCGTTACATACATAGCAAATCTAACTCCGCCAAAGAGCGATAAAGCACCAAGTCCAAGCAGTGGCAAGCTAAGTAAAAATGGGCGAAATTTAAAGCAAAGCGCCAGATAACCAATCACTGCAGCTAGTAAAATAAGGATGTTTCCAGCCATGAAATAGACAAAATATAAAGGGCTAGCGCTTTTTACCTCGTCAATTAGCGTGTATTCGCTTATAAAGTGAAATTTACTTGCAACCTCTGAGCTGCTTTTAAAGACATAACTGCCAATCTTTGAAATGACAAAATCAAAACCACCAAAATAGATAAAAATAGCTAGCATAATAGCTAGAAAAATGCTTAAATTTTTAGGCGAAAGCAGTTTTTTATATTTGCAAAAAATGACGTAAAATGAAGCAATGACCGCTAAATTTAAAATCAAAATTTTATTTGCAATGAGTGGGTCTTTTGAAAAAATATTGAAGATAACGATGCTTATAAACATAAAAAATATCGCTTGGTAGTTTTCTATCTTGTTTCGCATAAAAGCAAGCGTGTAGATAAAAAAGACAAAGATGATGCTTAAAATAAGAGCATAAGAGCTTTGATACCACCAAAGATAAAGCGACACAAAAAGCCCCGGTAAAACGATAAATTTTTGTTCATTTGTATTTAAAAGTCTGATCAAAAGATAGATGATAAAAAGCGCAAATGTGACATTTAGCATATCGCTATCAAAGTAACCAAGCGACGTTCTTACAAGATAGCCTGGCAAGATAACGCTCATAAATGCCGCCACAGCTCCAGCTTTTAGGGCTTTAAACTCATTTGATATCAAGATAACTGGAAGCGCGATAAGCGGTGCTAAAAATGCGCTCATATAAAACATCACGCTTTCGATCTTGAAAGGTAAAATTTTGCAAATATAAAAAACTATGGTTGAGATTGGGTGATTAAAGGGGCTAGAGTCATTTTGCTGATGAAAACCAGCAAGCATATCTCTAGCGCCCTCTGCGTAATAGTATGCGTCATTTGTCGTAAGCATAAATTCGCCATTAAAGTAAAACTCTGGCATATCCTTTGCCCACAATACCCAAAGCATCCTAGCTGCAAATCCAAACAGATAAGCAGCCAGAAAGATAAGTAAAATTTTACAATTTACGCTTACTTTGTGCACTAAATTCCTTACAGCCTAGCGTCAGCCTCTGGGTAGATATTTTTTATATCATAAACCAAGTGGCCTTTTAGGTTGAGCTTTTTAAATTCATTATGAGCTACGGCGATCACGATGCAGTCGTAGTCGTCTAGGTTATACTCTTTTACTAGATCAAAGCCGTACTCGTGTTTTACCTCAGCGCTATCAGCCCAAGGATCAGTCACATCAACCTTGCAGCCAAAGTCTTTTAGCTCATCAACCACGTCTATAACGCGAGAGTTTCTTATATCTGGGCAGTTTTCTTTAAATGTCATACCAAGAACAAGCACGCGTGCTTTGTTGATAAGCACACCTTTTCTTATCATTAGTTTTATTACTTGATCGGCTGCGTATCTGCCCATATCATCGTTGATACGGCGACCTGCTAGGATCATTTCAGGGTTGTAGCCTACCTCTTGAGCTTTGTGAGTTAGATAGTATGGATCTACGCCGATGCAGTGACCGCCGACTAGACCTGGGCGGAAATTTAAGAAATTCCACTTCGTACCTGCAGCCTCTAAAACGTCTATGGTGTTGATGTGAAGCTTTTCAAAGAGCATCGCAAGCTCGTTTATAAAGGCGATGTTGATGTCGCGTTGGGTGTTTTCGATGACCTTTGCGGCCTCTGCTACTTTGATGCTTGAAGCTTTGTGAGTGCCAGCTGTGATGATAGAGCGGTAAATTTCATCGACCTTGTCTGCGATCTCTGGAGTTGAGCCACTTGTGATCTTTTTGATCTTTGTAACAGTGTGCTCTTTATCGCCTGGGTTTATGCGCTCTGGAGAGTAGCCGCAGAAGAAGTCTTTGTTAAATTTAAGCCCACTTTTTTCAAGAAGTGGCACGCAAATTTCTTCTGTAACGCCTGGATAAACGGTGCTTTCATAGACAACGATGTCGCCTTTTTTAAGCACTTTTGCCACGCTCTCAGTCGCTTTTACCACTGGAGTTAGGTCAGGGCGCTTGTTCTTATCTATCGGAGTTGGGACGGTTACGATGAAGAAGTTGCAACTTCTGATGTCATCTAAATTTAGACTAAATTTCATGCCATTATCGATCGCTTTTTTCATCTGCTCGTTGCTAAGCTCAAGCGTTCTGTCATAACCACTTTTAAGCTCTTCTATACGTTTTGCATTTACGTCAAAGCCGACTACTTCGTACTTTTCACTAAAAGCTGCTGCTAGTGGAAGTCCCACATATCCAAGTCCTACTACTGCTATTTTCATTTCTCTTTCCTTTTTAAAATTTTTGGTTTTATTGTTTTTAAACGTTCATAAATTCTTATCTCTGCGCCTACACCTTGTGGGGTTACGATCTTAATTGGGCTAATGCCAGGCAAAATTTGGGTAAATTCATAATAAATTTGCCTCTTTTTATTTTTGCCATTGCAAGGCTTAAGCGGCTTATCTTCTGCGCTAAATTCATAATAAACCCCGCTTTTATCCTCTTTTTTATCTAAATGTCCGCCCTCTAGCATAGCAAATTCGCAGTTCGTTTGCACCTCTTTAAAAAATGCAGCTTCATATTTAAAATAATCATTCGGCATCTTTGAGACAGGCAACTCAAAAACCTGCTCTTGCATCTTTGCTTCGCTTTTGCCTGTAGCCTCGCTAGCAAAAAGCGTAAAAGGTAGCAAGCAAGCTGCAAGAAAAGGTAAAATTTGCTTCACGCTTTGACGCCTATTTGAAAATATTTAAAGCCATGCTCAGCCAAAGCTTTAGCGTTATACTGGTTGCGTCCGTCAAATATGACAGCGTTTTTTAGTCTCTCTTTGATCTCCATAAAATCAGGCGATCTAAACTCGCTCCACTCTGTCACAAGCACCATTGCATCAGCGTTATCAAGAGCGTCATATTTATTTTTGGCGTATTTTATATCTAAATTTGGCATATATTTTTTAGCTTCTTCGCTTGCTTTTGGATCGTACGCCACCACTTTTGCGCCAGCTTCGTCTAAAAGCTTTATCAAAGTTAGCGAGCTAGCCTCTCTCATATCATCGGTATTTGGCTTAAACGCAAGCCCCCAAAGTGCGATCGTCTTGCCCTTTAGATCGCCGCCAAAGAAGTTATAAATTTTATCAAATAGAACTCTTTTTTGAGCCTTATTTCTTGACTCGACCGCGTTTAAAAGCTCTGGCTCAAAGCCATTTTGCCTAGCTGTGTAGATGAGCGCCTCGACGTCTTTTGGAAAGCAGCTGCCACCGTATCCGCAGCCTGGGTAGATGAAGCTATATCCTATCCTTGAGTCGCTGCCGATGCCTTTTCTTACTAAATTTACATCAGCTCCCACACGTTCGCAGATATTTGCTATCTCGTTTATAAAGCTTATTTTGGTTGCCAGCATCGAATTTGCAGCATATTTTGTCATCTCGGCTGATTTTACGTCCATGCAAATGAGCCTGTCGTGATTTTTCATAAATGGCTCATAAAGCTCTCTCATCACGCTAAAGCCCCACTCGCTGCTAGCTCCGATAACTACGCGGTCTGGCTTTAAAAAGTCCTCAACCGCCGCACCCTCTTTTAAAAACTCTGGGTTTGAGACGACTTCAAATTTAACCTTTGCATTTCTCTTTTTAAGCTCAGCCTCTATCACCTCGTGCACCTTAGCTCCAGTGCCCACTGGAACGGTTGATTTATCGACTACGATTAGCGGTTTGCTTAAATTTTCTCCGATTGACTTGGCAACTGAAAGCACATATTTTAAATCCGCCTGTCCATCAGCGCCCATAGGCGTGCCAACTGCGATAAATAGCACATCTGCATGCTCTAGCGCCTCGGTTATCTGCGTGCTAAATTTAAGCGAGCCATTTTTGTAGCACTCGCTCACGATATCAGCAAGCCCTGGCTCATATATAGGCACGACGCCGTTTTTTAGTGCCTCGATCTTTTTGCTATCAACATCAACGCAGATCACGCTGTTACCCATCTTAGCAAAGCATGCACCACTTACTAGTCCAACGTATCCGGTTCCAATTACAGCTATTTTCATGCTTATCCTTAAATTCTCTTTTCCCACTCAAGGGCAGTTTTTATGATGAGCGCTAGATCGTCTCTTTTTGGCTTCCAGCTTGTTAGCGAGCGCAGTTTGCTTGCGTTTGAGATTAGGATAGCTGGGTCGCCGTCCCTTCTTGGCGCATTTAGCACTTTAAAATTTACTCCGCTTACTTTTTTTGCGGTCTCGATGACCTCTTTTACGCTAAATCCCCTGCCGTATCCCACGTTAAAAGTTTCACTAACGTTTTGACTGATATACTCCAGCGCGCTTATGTGGGCGTCTGCTAGGTCGCTAACGTGGATGTAGTCTCTAACGCATGTGCCATCTTTTGTCGCGTAGTCATCGCCAAAGATACCCATGCTATCGCGCTTGCCAAGTGCTGTTTGCACGGCTACTTTGATAAGGTGAGTGGCGTTTGGATAGTTCTGACCGATAAGCCCCTCTTCGTCTGCGCCTGCGACGTTAAAATAGCGCAAAATCGCAAATTTAAAATTTTCATTTGAAGCGGCGTAGTCTTTGATGATTTGCTCGCTCATAAGCTTGCTTCTGCCGTATGGATTTATCGGATTTGTAGGTGTTGTCTCGCTCACCTCTGCCACATCTGGCTCGCCATAAACTGCAGCAGTTGAACTAAATATAAATTTATTTACATTGTAAGTTTTTGCGTATTTTAGCACCCTTGCGACGTTTGCGGTGTTGTTTAGATAGTATTTTAGCGGCTCGCTCATGCTCTCAAAAACCTCGATAAACGCTGCAAAATGGATGATCGCATCAAATTTGCCATTTGCGAAAATTTCGCTTAGATCATCCTCTAAATTTGCATTTATAAATTTGAAATTTCCTATCTTTTGGAGTGTTTCAAGTGCTTTTTGTGAGCCCTTGCAGAGATTGTCGATGATGGTTATCTCATCTTTGCCTTGCTTTAAAAGTGCTTTTACTACGTGGCTGCCGATATATCCAGCTCCACCTGTTACTAAAATTTTCAAGTTTAAGCCTTTCATTAAAAGTGTGTAATTTTATCAAAAATAGAGTAAAGCAAAAGTAAAGCAAGGTTAGTTTTTAAAATTTGCCTAAAAGCTGCAAAATAGATATTTCTCTTTATAAATTTAAAATAGACTTACAATCTATTTTAAATTTAATCTTTATAATCCTTCATCTACAAAAAAAGGATAAAAATGAATGTCTCGATCTTAAATTTACTACCGATAAAGCAAGGCAGTGATGCAAAAGCTGCCATAGATGCAGCCGTTAGACTAGCTAAATTTGCCGAGGATATCAGCATGAAGCGCTACTGGGTCGCCGAGCATCACAATATGAAAAACTTAGCAAGCTCAGCCACGCAGCTCATCATCGCGCACATCTTAGAGCATACAAAGAGCCTGCGTGTGGGCTCTGGCGGCGTGATGCTACCAAACCACAGCCCCTACTCTATCGCAGAGCAGTACGCCACTCTTGAGACGATATTTCCTAACCGAGTCGATCTTGGGCTAGGCAGAGCTCCAGGGACTGACCAAGAGACGGCTGCGGTGCTTAGACGAGGCGCAAGAGAGATAGAATTTGACTTGCAGATAAACGAGCTAATGGACTATTTTAACGCTAAAAGAGCCGTGAAAGCCTATCCAAAAATTGAAAAATTTCCGCCCATCTATATACTTGGCTCAAGCATATATAGCGCATACGTGGCGGCTGAGTTTGGCCTGCCTTACGCCTTTGCGTCGCACTTTGCACCACGTGCGCTAGAAAAAGCGGTAGAAATTTATCGTCAGAATTTCAAGCCCTCTTCGTTTCTTGCCGCTCCTTATGTCATCGCAGGAGCAAATGTGATAATAGCCCAAAGTGACGAGCTAGCAAAGAGTTTAGCAACTACGCAAACGCAGTTTTTCTTAAACGTGGTCACTGGCGAAAAAGAGTATTTGCAACCACCAAAAAAAGATAACGACGAGGTCTTTGCTGCCTCTTGCAAAAGAGGCGCCAAAGCTCCACATTTTGGGCCGATCGACTTTAGGCAAATAGAGCTAAAAAATAGAGAGAGAATCGTCACCGAAGAGATGATGGCGTGCTCTTTCATAGGCTCAAAGCAAAGCGTTAAAGAGCAAATTTTAGAGTTTCAAAATAGACTGGCAGTCGATGAGATCATGGCTCAAAGTTTCATTTTTGATGAGGAGGCGCAGCTTAGCTCTTTTAGGGCGTTAAAAGAGATCGCGGACGAAATTTAATCCTCTCTAACCCTTAAAAATATAGGAAATCTTGGCTTGCCATAAGACGATAAATTTTGAAATTTATATGTGATGATAGAGCCTATCTTTGGCGGGTTTGTGCGCTGCTCGTCGCTTAGTCCTGAGCCTATTTTAAAGATAGTGCCCTCTTTTGGCTCGCCAGCTTTTTCTTTATCATCTTTGCCGCCAAGCGCCTTGCAGGTGAGCGAGCCAGCAAGATTAGCGTATTTACCGCTGCCTTTGTTTATGGAGACCACCTCGCACTCGGCATCTTTAAATTTCTTAAATTTAAGTGCATTTTTGCTTCGTTTTCGCTCATAAGGCGCATTTGGCTCACGCACGACTGCTCCCTCGCCACCTTTTACGACAATGTCCTTTGTAAATTTTAAAAAGTGGGCGTTATCGTGCATTTTTATCTGTTTTATGATGATTAAATTGTCATTTGGCTCATTTTTTAGAAATTTAGCCAAAACTTCAAGCCTATCAAGCAAGCCACCACTTGCCTCTGGCACGTCAAAAACGTGAAATTTAAGCCTGCCCCACGCCTTTTCATCTGGCAGCTTGTCCATCACGCTAGCTTGAATTTCTTCAAATTTAAGCTCCTTTACGTAAAGCTCGCCATCGATAGCAAATTTTGGGAAATTTTTAGTAAAACTTAGCGGTGCATTTAGCTTTTTGCCCTGCCTTGAGAGCAAATTTTCTCCGTCCCAGTAGGCACGCACACCATCAAGCTTCTCGCTAGCTAGCCAGCCTGAGACGTTTTGATCTTTAAATTCGCTAAGACGCAGCAGTTCAAGCGAAAATGCAAAATTTAAAAGCACCAAAAGTGCAAAAATTATTCTAATCAAGCCTTGCACTTACAAAAACAATAGTCCATATGATCATCCACCACGCCCACGCTTTGCAAAAAGGCATAGGTGCTAACAGAGCCTAGAAATTTAAACCCTCGCTTTTTTAGCTCCTTTGCCACAAAGTCAGACATAGGCGTAGTAGCTGGCACTTGTTTGATATTTTGATAGTGATTTATGATCTGTTTGCCGTCAAATTTGGGGTCAAATTTCTTTAGCAAATGCCCCCAAAGATAATCATAAAAGCTGCCAAATTCTTGCGTTACCGATAAAAATGCAAGGGCGTTTGTGGCAAGCGATTTTAGTTTTAGTCTATTGCGTATCAGCCCTTCGTTTTGCATAAATTTAGCTATCTCAGCCTCGGCATAAAGCTTGATCTTTTCAGGGTCAAAGCTGTCAAACGCCGCTCTCATGGCCTCCCTTTTTTGAAGCACTCCATGCCACGAAAGTCCCGCTTGAAAGCCCTCTAAAACTATCATCTCAAAAAATTTTCTATCATCTTTTATGACTTTGCCCCACTCATTATCGTGGTAGGCTATGTCAAGCTCGCCCTTGGCCCACTCGCAACGTCTCATTTAAATTTTGATCCCGTAAAACTCGCTATACCATTCGACAAATTTAGCCACGCCATCATTTACTTTTGTGTTTGGCTTGTAGTCAAAATCAGCCACCAAGTCGCCCACATCTGCAAATGTCGCTGGCACGTCGCCTGCTTGAAGTGGGAGAAAATTTTTCTTAATCTCGCGGCCAATCTTTATCTCAACTGCTTTGATGTAGTCCATGAGCTCAACTGGGCTGTTGTTACCGATATTATAGACCTTAAACGGCGCTTTTGAAGTGGCAGGGTCTGGGTGCTTTGCGTCCCAATTTGGATTTGGCTTAGCTGGGTTGTCTATGCACTTGATGATGCCCTTTACGATGTCGTCCACGTAGGTAAAGTCGCGCTTCATCTTGCCATAGTTAAAGACGTCGATGCTCTTGTCTTTAAGCGCGGCGTCAACGAACAAAAATAGCGCCATATCAGGGCGTCCCCATGGTCCATAAACCGTAAAAAAGCGAAGTCCAGTCGTTGGCACGTTAAATAGGTGGCTGTAAGTGTGCGCCATCATCTCGTTGCTCTTTTTGGTCGCTGCGTAGAGGCTTATTGGGTGATTGACCCCCTCGTGCGTAGAAAATGGCATGTTTTCATTTAGTCCATAAACCGAGCTAGAGCTTGCATAGACTAGGTTTTTGATCTCATTGTGGCGGCAGCACTCAAGGATATTCATAAAGCCTGTGATGTTGCTGTCTATATAGGCTTTTGGGTTTATGAGCGAGTAGCGAACGCCAGCTTGTGCGGCTAAATTTACCACTACATCAAATTTTTGCTTCTCAAAAAGCTCTTTCATCGTCTTTTCATCAGCAAGGTCTGCTTTTATAAATTTTAAATTTGGATGTGTTTTTGAGGTGATAAGCTTGCCGTAGTCTATCTCGCTCACGTCAAAACCAGCCGTTTTTAGGCGTGCAAGCTTTAAATTTACGTCGTAATAGTCATTTATCACGTCATATCCAACGACCTCATCCCCACGCGCCACAAGGGCATTTGCAAGGTGAAATCCTATAAATCCAGCTGTTCCAGTTACTAAAATTTTCATATTTTTCCTTTCATTTTGACTTATTCGTCGTCTAAATTTATCTCAGGCACTTTCTCTTCAAAAAGTGTCTTGCTCTTTGGCTCTTTTGGCTTTAGATCGCTTGCTTTTTTAAGCAGACCGCCCAGCATATCGCGGTTTAGCTCCTCTTTGCTAATCGGCCTTACATCATCAAATTCGCTAAATTCCAAAGCCTCTTTATCTACCTTTATCTCGTAGTCCAACTTGCCAGAAATTCTTGCTAGCTCGTCGCTTATCGCAGAGCAAAAGACCTCGCTGTATCCCCTGTGAGCGCAGTTTTTAGCTAGAAATTCGCTCATCACATTTAGGTGATTTATGTAGTCATCTTGCAAGATATTTGCCTGTAAAAGCTCAAATTTCAAAAAGAGCCAGTATGTGTTAAGCACGTCACTTTCGCAGTATTCGTTTATCTTATCAAGCTCGCCTGCGTAGTATAGCTCAAGCACCTGATCGCCGTGCACGTCGTATTTGCCAGGTAAATTTAAGCTAGCGCAAAGCGTATCGAGCTTTAGCCCTCTTACGCTTCCAAAATCGCTTATAAAATCAAGCAGATCAAGGTGAAATTTAGGCGAATACCTTGCCCTATAATTTTCCCATTTGTTTTTGTTTAGCTCTTTGTTCTCGCTCTCGTAATATGCCGCTGCGTTTAGGTTGTAGCGCATTGCACGCACCATAAGCATTGGCAGGTCAAAACCACGGCCGTTAAAGCTAACAAGCCTTGGGTTGTAATCATTTATAAATTTTAAAAATTTAGCGATAATCTCGCGCTCGTCCTTGCCCTCCATCGTGCTGACTTTTAAAAATTTGCCATATTCATCGGCCATCACCGCAGAGATCGCAACCACTCTATGAAACATCACAGGCAAAAACTCACTCCCACTGGCCTCTTTTTGCAAGACCATCGCCTGCACACTCACATCTTCGTCGCTTCCGTCGATGCCGTAAATTTTTCTTATCAAATTTGCATCAGGTATCGTCTCGCAGTCAAAGACGCAGATGTAACTTTTCGCCATTTTAGCCCTTTTTTAAGCATTTTTTTTTAAAATCATACCAAAAATTTATATTTAAAGTAGCCAATGCAAGATAAAAATCAACTAAAAATAGCCATAGTAAAGCTTTCGGCACTTGGGGACATTGTCCATGCAGCCATCGTGCTTCAGTTTATCAAAAAGCACTGCCCAAATGCTCACATCACATGGCTAGTTGATGCCCGTTTTGCAAGCCTTTTAAAAGATCATCCGCTTATCGACGAACTAGTCGTTTTGCCGCTTAAAGAGAGCTTTAAAAAGAGCTACAAGATCATAAAAACGCTTGGCAAATTTGATAAGGTCATCGACCTGCAAGGACTTTTCAAATCAGCCGTCGTCGCAAAACTACTTGGCAAAGAAATTTATGGTTTTAGCAGAGAGAGCGTCAAAGAAAAGATCGCAGCCAGGCTTTATAGGCATAAATTTAAGATCGACTACAACGAAAATATCATAGTTAGAAACCTAAGCCTCGTTGGATATGCTCTAAATTTTGGCTTTGGCAAAAGTGAAATTTTAAAAAAATCACCCTGCTTTGAAATTTGCAAAAAATTTAAAAATGAAAGTGGTAAAAAACGCGTATTAATCGCTGCTTTTGCAAGCGAAGAGAGCAAAATTTATGACAAATTTAAAGATGTGATCAGGTTACTTGATGGTTGTGAAATTTACCTTTGCTACGGGAGCGAGAGCGAAAAAGCAAAGGCTGAGGCGATCATTTCAGGCACCAAAGCAAAACTGCTTGAAAAACTAAGCATAAAAGATATGATAGATTTTATCGCAAGCTGCGATCTGGTAATCGGCAATGATAGCGGTCTAACGCACCTTGCATGGGCTGTAAATAGGCCTTCTATCACGCTTTTTGGCAACCGCCCAAGCCACCGAAATGCCTACGTCACAGACAAAAACCTTGTTGTTGATATGGGCAAGGAGATAGATGCTAGAAGTATCGATAAAAACGACTTTTGCATAAGAGAAATTTACCCTGAAACGGTTGCAAATTTCGCAAAAAGGCTGCTAAATGGATAGGCTCTATCTAGCTGGCTTTTATACATTAAAATTTCTTATATTTATATTGCCAAGCTCCCTTCAAAACATGCTTGCTAAATTTTTGGCATTTGCCTTTATGAAGCTTAAAAAAAAGCGCTTTCACGTCGTGATGACAAATTTAAACCTTGTATTTGGCGAGACAAAAACTAAAGAAGAGAAGCTAGAAATCGCCAAAAAATGCTACTACAACTTTGCAAAATATCTTGGTATAAATTTTATCCTCAATCAAAACACGACAAAGCAAAAGATACTTGAACAAGTTGTTTTTAAAAATGAGCACTTTTTGCTTGACGCGATGAAGTCTGGTCGGCCTATCATCGTCACAACTGCGCATTTTGGGCAGTGGGAGATATTTCCTCTAGCAGTTGCAGCGCATTTTGGGCCATCTTCAGTGCTTGGCAGAAAGCTTGATAGTAGCGTCATGGATAAAATTTTAAGGGCAAATAGAGCGCAGTTTGACGTGGAGCTAATCGACAAAGATGGCGGCGCAAAAGATATCTTAAAAGCACTAAAAGCTAGGCGAATAGTAGGAATTTTAGTCGATCAAAATACCGCTCCAAAAGATGGCATAAAGGTGCAGTTTTTTGGCAAAGATGTGCTTCACACGCCAGCTGCAAGCGTGCTAGCGCAAAAGACAAATGCCCTTATCATAAACGCATTTATCTACCAAAAAGGTGAAAATTTAAATGAAATTTGCTTTGAAGAACCAATAGATATAAGCACGTTTGATAAAGAAGATGCTGTGCAAAAAGCGACGCAGATGCAGTGCAGTGCGTGCGAAGAGATGGTTAGAGCAAGGCCAGAAGAGTACTTTTGGTTTCACCAAAGGTTTAAGAGATTTTACGAAAATGAGTATAAATGCTAAGCGTTGTCATTTTGACTTTTAACAGCGAAAAGTACCTAAAAGAGGTGTTAGAGAGCGCTAAATTTGCCGATGAGACCATCGTGGTTGATAGTGGCTCAAAAGATAGCACAAGGCAAATTTGTGATGGCTTTAGTAATGTGAAATTTCACGAGCAAGCTTGGCTTGGATTTGGCGCGCAAAAGCAAAAGGGCGTGGTTCTAGCCAAAAATGAGTGGGTATTTGTGCTTGATAGCGACGAGGTGATAACAGACGAGCTTAAAAACGAGATCATTAGCACGTTAAAAGAGCCTAAATTTATGGCTTACAACGTTGCTAGGCTAAATTTTTTCTTTGGCAAAGCGATAAAAAACATGGGGCTATATCCAGACTACACGGTGAGGCTTTTTAATAAAAATTTTGCCAAATTTGATGGTAGAGCTGTGCATGAAAAGGTCGTTTTAAATGACGGCTCGCAAAGGCTTGGAGCGCTTAAAAATCACTTCTTGCACTACGCGTATGAGAGCATCGAGCAGTTTATCGCCAAGCAAAATCGCTACTCAAGCATGGGCGCAAAAAGAAATTTGCTAAAGGCGCTTACAAGCCCTGCTTGGACATTTTTTAAGCTTTATGTGCTAAAAGGTGGCTTTAAAGAGGGCTTTGCTGGCTACATTATCGCTAGACTTTACGCCCAGTACACATTTTGGAAATATATAAAATGAAAATACTTGTGATTAAATTTAGAAACATCGGCGATGTGCTTTTGACAACGCCGCTCATTGAAAATTTGCACCACTACTACCCAGACGCGACCATCGACTTTGCCCTAAACAAAGGGACAGAAGCGATGATAGAAGGCAATCCTTACATAAATAAAATCCACATTTACGATAGGCAAAGTGCAAATTCTGGCTTTTTTAAAAAGCTAATGACCGAGCTAAAATTTATAAGAGCGATCAAAAAAGAGAAATACGATATGGCGGTGCAAACGACCACTGGAGACCGCGGCGTCATCATCTCAAAATACGCCAAGATCAAAAAGATAGTTGGCTTTTTAGGCAAGCACAAGGCGATAAATAAGCTTTTAAGCGTAAAGGCAAAATACTACGAAAATTTCTCTCACACGGTCGATCTAAATTTAAACGCACTAAGGGCTTTGGGATTTGAGCCGGTTAGCAAAAAAGTGAGCGTTTTTTCAGATGAGAGCGTGGAGGATCTAAATTTACCAAAACGCTTTGTACATGTGCATCTAACAAGCCGCTGGATGTTTAAATGCGCAAACGACGAGAGCATGGCAGAGCTCATCGACTACTGCGAAAACGAGCTTGGCGAAAAGGTCGTGCTAACAAGCGACAACAAGGAAAATGAGCTAAATAAGCTTGCAAATGTGCTAAAAATTTGCAAAAGTGAGCCTATAAATTTAGGTGGTAAGCTAAGCCTAAAACAAACGATAGCCCTCTCAAAGCGCTCAAGCCTCTTTATCGGCGTGGATACTGCTATCATGCACATAGCCGCAGCAAACGACATACCTGTAATCGCCTTTTTTGGCCCTAGCAATGCTTTTGAATGGGGACCTTGGGATAATAGCTTGATGCAAAATGGCTACACAGCGCAAAATGGCATCCAAAGCATGGGCAAGCATATCGTATATCAAAAAGATTGGGACTTTGTGCCTTGCGACAAAGAGGGCATAAAAGAGCACGGCGTTGAAGATACTTTAATGGACTTTAGCGATGAGATGAGGCAAATAAAAGCGAAAATAAGATCAAATTTGGAGCTAGCGCAATGAATATCCTCCACACGCAAACGCTTTTTAACTGGGGTGGCGAGCAAAACAAGGCGCTAAATGAGATGCGCTTCATGCGTGAAATGGGTCATGAAGTGATGCTCTTTTGCAACCCAAATTCACAGATCGAAAGCATCGCAAAAGAAGATGGATTTAAGGTCATCACGCACGAGATGAATAAGAAAAATTTTCACAAAAGCGTGCCAGCACTTTGCGAAGTGATAAGATCAAATAAGATAGATGTCGTGATCACACATGGCTCGACTGATAGCTGGGTCGGCGCCATAGCTGGGCTTTTTTACCGCAAAAGAGACGTTAAATTTTATAAAGAAAGACACAATCTTTTCCCTATAAAGGGGTTTGTTTCTAAATTTATGCATAAAAAGCTTTTTGATAAAATTTTATACATCTCAGGTAGCGTCAAAGAGTATCTGCTAAGCATCGGCGTTAGCGAAGATAGGCTCTTTTTTATGCCAAGCACGGTTGATGTTGAAAAGATTGATAGCACAAAAAGCACTTTTAGAGATGAGTTTCATATCGCCAAAGATGAGCTAGTCATCGGCACTTTCACCTCTCTTTACCGCAAGAAAGGAGTCTTTGACTTTGCAAGTGCCGCAAAAGAAATTTTAAAGACAAAGGATGCGACCATTGTATTTTCTGGCAACATTAGTGACGGCACAAAAGAGCAGATCGCCTCTATGTTTGATGAAAAAGATAAGATCATCTTCACTGGCTTTAGAAATGACGCGGCAAATGTTATAAAAAGCTTTGATGTCTATGTATTTGCCTCGCACTCCGAGGGGCTTGGTACGGTCTTGCTTGAGGCGATGAGCTCAAGGGTGCCAGTCGTGGTCTATGATAATGCCCCGATGAACGTGCTGGTTAAAGATAAAGAGCGTGGGCTTTGTGCTAGAAATTTAGATGAAGCTTCACTAAAAGAGTGCATTTTAGAGCTGATAAATGAGCCTGAAAAAGCCAAAATTTACTCTCAAAACGCCTTTAAATTTGTGGATGAAAACTTTAGCCACAATGCGCTAAAAGAGGCTATAAGAAATTTACTGGAGCAAAAATGAACTACCCAGTTTGCGTGCTAACGATGCACCACTGCAATAACAATGAAAATGACTTTGCTATAAGGCCTGAGCTATTTAAAAAAGCACTTCTCATGGCACTTGACGAGGGCTATAAATTTATAAATTATGACCAGTTTAAAGATATCGTGGCTGGCAGAGCAAAGGCTCATAAAAAGAGCATTTTGCTAACTTTTGATGATGGATATTTTGATAATTACAAATTTGCATATCCCATCTTAAAAGAGCTAAATATCCCAGCTGTTTGTTTTTTGATAACAGACAAGATTAAGGATTTTAAAAGGCAGGATTACGATTTTGCATTTAAAATGCACAAAGATATCGACTACGACAAAGACGCGGAGTATTTTTTAAATTTAGATGAGATCAGGCAGATGCAAGAGAGTGGGCTTTTTGAATTTGACAGCCACACAGCGAGCCACTTTTCTTGCAGAAGTGACGATGAGGCAAAGCTAAGAGAGGAGTTTTCTAGCTCGCTTGCTAAGATAAAAGAGCTATTTCCAGAAAAAAAAGAATTTGGCTTTTGCTTTCCAAAAGGGCATTTTAACGAGCTTTCACAAAGGATAGTTAAAGAGTATTACAGCTTTGCTTTTAGCGTGATAGATGGTGGATTTTGCGCTGGGGATGATAAATTTAAGATAAGGCGTATCGATATCTCAAACAACGCAAAGAGCGAGAGCGACTACATTTTTAGGATTAAAAAGAAGCTTTTTATCTATTCGACTCCTTTTATTGGCAAAATCTACTCAGACTTTAGAAATAGAAGCTTTAAATAGTGCTTAGTTCTAACTCCTAAGAAAAGCATAAATAGATCCCAAAAAGTCATTTTGATAGATAAACATGGTCTTTTTAAGCCATTTTTCATCGCGTTTTGTCACTATGCGTTTTATCTCCTCTAAGTTGCCATCGGCCTTGTTTATGCCGCGCTTTGTCGTGAAAAACGCCTTGTAACCATGCTTTTTAGCAGCACTTAGATACTCGTCATTATATTTGCCTCTTGGCCAGCAAAGTGCGTCATCTTCAAAGCCAAAATTTTTCTTCATAAACTCACGGCAAAGCCCAAATTCTTCATCCAAGCTAAGCTGCCCAAAATATCCATCAAAATGCCCGTGCGTATGCGAATGAAAATAAAAACAGTCCTTCATCTTCTCGATCTGCTCTAAATTTAAGATCACATCTTGCGGCCTACTTGGAGCAAGCCTCTTGCACTCATTGTGATCGACGTTTAAAAAGCTAGCAGGCCTCAACTCATGGGCCTTTTGCGCTGCCTCTATCCAGCCAGTTATTATAAATATATTTGCTTTTAGTCCAAATTCTTTCACGATAGGATAGGCATAGATATAGTTGTCCATCCAGCCATCGTCAAATGTTATGCAAACGCTCTTTTTAGGTACCTCAAGCTCACCTTTTTTATATGCGATAAATTCATTTATGCTTAGTGTTTTATAGTCATTTTCGGCTAAAAATTTCATGTGCGATCTAAACTCATCCACGCTACTAGCGATAAATCCGCTCTTTTCAAGCACGTGGTGATACATCAAAACTGGTACGCTCATTTTACAAGCTCCATATATAAATTTTGTGTGTTTTCTATCATTTTTTCGATGCTAAATGTCTCTTTGACGTACTCTCTGCCAAATTCACCCATCTGCTTTCTTAAATTTTCATCCAAAATGAGCCTTTCAAGCACTTTTTTTAGCTCCTCTTTGTTGCCATTTTCAAATAAAAATCCGCTTTTGCCATTACTCACTGCCTCGCCAAGGCCGCCCACATCACTTCCGATAGTAGCTAGCTTGCACGAAGATGCCTCGAGTAGCGCCCCACCGATAGCCTCCATGTCTGAAGGTAGCACGCAGATATCAAGTGAGCCTAAAAAGTCGCTCACGTCGGTTCTGTTGCCAAGCATGAAGATATTTTTTTTATCTTTTATATACTCGTGTAAATTTTTATTTTGAGGACCGTCGCCCACGATAAAAAGGGCTGATTTTTCTAAATTTAGCTCGCTAAATGCATCGATTAAGAGCTTGTGATTTTTAGCAGCTCTTAACACTGCGACGATGCAAACGCCCACTACATCGTCACTTATGCCAAATTCTTTTTTCATATTTATCTTAAATTCTGGCGTGTATTTTTGCGTGTCGATGCCTGTGTAGATTTTTAGCACCTTCTCTTTTTTCACACCTCTTTTGATAAGATCAGCGCAAACTGAGTTGCAAACGCCAACCACCTTTGTGCTTAGGTTGTAAGGTATGGGAGAGCTTATAGGCAGCTGCAAATGTCTAGTGCGAACGACGCTAACGCCACAAATTTTGCCCACGATAGCGCCTATGGTGCCGTCTTTGCCTGAGTGAGTTGAGATGATTTTTATATTATTTTGCTTTACAAATTTGCAAATTTTTAAAATTTCAAAGATATTAAAAGACTTTTTGAGGTTAAACTCGACAAATTCGCACTCTATCTGCTTTTCAAAGCTTTTTGAACCAGGATTTAACCCATAAAAAACCTTAAATTTGCTCTTATCTAGTCCGTTTATCACACGCTGTGTGCGGTGCTCCTGCCCGCCAAATCCTAAAGAGCTTTCAAGTTCAAGTATGTTTATCATTATTTTTCCTAGCTTCAATATCGCTTAAATTAGCGATTTTTAGGGCATTATAGCTAAAATTTTTTTAATTTTATTTTTAAGTATTTTACTATTTGTTTTTGATAAAATAAATCCATTAAAATAAAAATCAAATGCCTTATTAATAATTATTAATGCTACTTATCTGGGCACTGGCTTTAGGAGTTATAGATGAAAAAAATAGTATTTTTAAGAACTAATCCAAACGCAGTTGGGGGTGCTGAAAGATACTTAAGAAGGCTTGTTAAGGCCATAAATGAGCTTGGTATCCAAACAGAAATTCGCTCATATCTTGGAGATGCTGGCATATCTTCTTGGAAAAAAGCTCTAAATTTTAACCGCCAAGTAAAACGCCAAAAAAAAGAGGACGAGTTTTATTTTAGCCTAGAGCGAGTAAGCTGCGCCGATATCTACAGGGCAGGAGATGGCGTGCACAAGGTTTATAGGGCGACAAAGAGCTTTTGGTGGCTAAACCCCCTAAATTTCATCTATCCATACTTAGAGAAAAAATGCTTTAAAAACTCTCAAAAGATCATCACAAACTCAAATTTCATCAAAGAGCAGATCATCGCGACTTACGGCATAGAGTCTGAAAAGATCACGACCATTTATAACGGCGTAAATTTACCCCAAAGGGTGCAAAAAGCCGAGGCAAAGCTCGCACTTTGTGAGGAATTCGGACTTAAATTTGAGCTTGCGACCCTGCTTTTTGTGGGAAGCGGCTTTAAAAGAAAGGGACTAAAAGAGTTTTTACTCCTTGCTTCAAAGCTAAAAACGCCCGTAAATACGCTCATTGTCGGCAAAGATAAAAACATCTCAAGCTACAAACGCCTAGCTAAAAAACTTGGGCTAAACGCCTACTTTGTCGGCGAGCAAAAGAGCACGGCGAAATTTTATGAGGCAAGCGATATCTTTATCTTTCCAACGCACTATGAACCATTTTCAAATGTCGTACTAGAGGCACTTAGCTTTAAAAACGTGGTCTTTACGACGGCTCAAAATGGCGCTAGCGAGATTTTAGAAGATAAATTTGTACTTCAAAGCCCAAGTGACGAAAGCGCGACAGAGTTTATAGATGAAATTCTCACAAACCATAAGCTTTTAGCGAGCCTACAAGAAAAGGCCTACGAGCTTTCTTTAAATTTTAGCATCGAAAAAAACGCCGCTCTTACGCTTGAAGTGATAAAAGACGCCTTAAAATGAGAGTTTTTATCGAGCTTCCAACCTGGCTAGGCGATAGCGTGATGGCAAGCGCTGCGATAGAAAATTTAGTGCAAAATGAGAAGAATTTACAAATCGTTTTTTTTGGCTCATTTGTAGCTTGCGAGCTTTACAAAAGCCATCCAAACTGCGAAAAAGTAGTCGTTGATGAGAGCAAAAAGGCTAAATTTAGACTTTTATCTCTTGCAAAAAGTGCAAAAAGTCTTGGCAAATTTGATCTAGCACTTAGCTTTAGAAGCTCATTTGCTAGCAAATTTTTGCTATTTTTTATAAACGCTAAGAAAAAAGCCATATTTAAAAAGAGTAAAACCGCCCTTCATCAGGTGCTAAAATATGCAAATTTTGTAAAAAATGCCCTAGGCTTGGGCGAAATTTCTACTCAGCTAAAGCTACATTTTACACCTCAAATTTCAACCAAAAAAACACTAGCTCTAAATCCAGGTGCGAGCTACGGAAGTGCGAAAAGATGGTACCCAGAGTATTTTGCACAGGTAGCTTTAAATTTTAAAGATGAGTTTGAGATAGTCGTCTTTGGTGGCAAAGGCGAGCAAGAAATTTGTGAAAAAATAGAGCAAATTTTAAAAGAAAATGGCGCAACTTGCCAAAATTTAGCTGGCAAAACCAGCGTCAAAGAGCTTTGTGAGCGCATAGCTGGGCTTAGTAAAAATGGCATTTTCGTCACAAACGATAGCGGTCCTATGCACGTTGCTGCCGCCTTTCATGTGCCAACGATCGCTCTTTTTGGACCGACAAAATTTAGCGAAACCTCGCCTTGGGGCAATAAATTTGCAAAGATATTGCATCTAAACTTAGAGTGCATGCCCTGTATGAAGCGAGTTTGCCCGCTGAAAACGCACGCTTGCATGAAAGATCTAAAGCCACAAATGGTAATAGATGAGATAAATTTACTAAGAAAAGAGAGTGGGATTTAGGTAAAAAATAAAACGAGGCAGTTGCCTGCCCCGCTAGTTAGCATTAAGCCGACTTTTCTTTGAGATATTTGTTTATAAGAGTTGTGATCTCTTCGCCGTGTGGGAACCTTGACTCATCGTTTCCGATGCGATCTTTTTTAGAAAAGATAACGTTTCCATCAACCTCGACGATGAAATTTCCACCATCTCCTATAACCAACTCGACTCTTGCATCACTAAAGTTCGCTTTTATTTCATCTTCTACACGAGAAGCTACCGGACGATAGTTTCAAGAGTTGCAGTAAATAATTTTTACATGCATGCTCTGTCCTTTCTTGTGAAATAAGCTTTGATTATATAAAATTTATCCTAACGAACAGATAACATGAGAAAGGACGATTTTATGAAAAAGGTAGCCGTAATCCTAGCTGATGGTTTTGAGGAGATCGAGGCGCTAACCTCTGTCGATGTTTTGCGTAGAGCTGGAGCTATAGCATCTATCGCTAGCTTAAAGGACGCGCAGATCAGGGGTGCTCACAATATAAATGTAAAAGCTGATGTCACACTTCGTGAGGTGGAGGAGCTTGGCTATGATGCGATCGTGCTTCCAGGAGGTCTGCCTGGCGCAGAAAATCTCGCAAATGACGCCAAACTAAGAGAAATTTTGCAAAAATTTGATAAAGATGGCAAGCTAATTTGTGCCATTTGTGCCGCTCCTATGGTGCTTGAGCGAGCTCATGTGCTTAAAGAGCATTTTGTTTGCTATCCTGGGTTTGAAGAAAATGTAAGAAGCGACAAAAGAGGCTACGTGAGCGATAAAAACGTGCTAAAAGATCAAAACATCATCACTGGCAAGGGACCAGCTTTTTCTATGGAATTTGCGCTTTTTATAGTAAAAAATTTGCTTGGCGAAGAGGCTTACCATAAAGTAAAAAATAATTTACTTTATAAATAGTTTATAAAAAAATTGTAATTTTTTATTTAATTATTCTACTTAAACTTAAGGATAAATTTTGTTTAGTGATAGATATTATAATGCCTTGCTGTTGCGATTTGTTGCATTTAAGGATATTTTTTAAAAAATTGTAATATTTTTCTTGGTTTTTACATCTTTTTGACGGAAATAAGCTATTATTTCTCTAATCGATCAGATCGATAATTTTTTTAAGGAATAATCCTGTGAACATTTATGTAGGAAATTTGTCGTATAGAACGACAGAGGCAGAGTTGAAGGAAGCTTTTGCACAATTTGGTGAAGTAAGGCGCGCAAAAATCGTAAAAGATAGAGAGACAGACCGCTCAAAAGGTTTTGGCTTTGTTGAAATGGACGACGCAAACGAGGGCCAAAAGGCGATTGACGCACTAAATGAAAAAGAACTTGGCGGACGCACTTTAAGAGTAAATGAGGCTAGACCAAGGGATTAATGACTATTTGCCACCATCTGGTGGCATAGTCTCTCGCATAGCTCCGACGCCAAGCGGCTACTTGCACGCTGGCAACGCCTACAACTTCATCTTGACTTACCTTTTGACGCGCTCACTGGGTGGAGTTTTGCACTTAAGGATTGATGATTATGACCTTGGCAGATACCGGCGCGAATTTGTTCAAAATATCTTTGACGTTTTAGAATTTCTGGGGCTAGATTGCGACAAAGGCGCTACAAGTGTTAGCGACTTTGAGCGTAATTTTAGCTTTAAAACAAGAGCAAAAAGATATGAAAACGCACTTAAAAAGCTAGATGAAATTTACATTTGTGAGTGCACAAGAGCTACCAAAGATGCCTATGAAAACGGCATTTACACTAAAATTTGCAAATACAAAAAGCTAAAATTTATAAAAGATAAAACCGCTATCAGACTAAGCGTTGATGAAAATTTCGAGCTTGGCAGGCAAGTGGCGGCACAGATGGGCGATTTTGTCATTTATAAAAAGGATTTTACTCCAGCTTACAACTTCGCAAGCGTCATTGACGATGAATATATGGGGGTAAATTTGGTCGTTAGAGGCGAAGACCTGCTGCCTTGCACGCTAGCTCAAAGATACATTGCAAAAAGGCTAAATTTTAGCTTTTTAAATGCTAAATTTATCCACCACAAGCTACTTTTAGACGGAGCCAAAAAGCTTTCTAAAAGCTCGAAATCGCCAGCTATTGATCTAAGCCAAAATCCTCAAATTTATTACAAAATGTTAGCAAACGATCTTGGACTAAATTTAAACTCAGCAGATAAAATTTCAAACCTTTTGTATGAATTTAGGCTTAAAAATATAGCTGAATTATTGCTAAATCGCACCTGAAACATTTATAAGTCTATTTAGATCATCAAATTTGAAGCTAAGTTCATCTTTAAACTTAGCTACGATCTCATTAGGTTTTTCATCAAATTTAATGCCACAACCCAGCAAAAGCCCTTTTATAAAAAGCTTGTGATCAAGCTCATAGGCGCTTATACACTCATTTACTACGCTTACTATTTCGCTTGCTAAAACGGGCTCTTTAAAGATGGCCTCCGCCCTAAATGCCACGTACGCAGCACCTCCGTCGTAATCAATCCTATAATAGCTTAGCTCCTCGCCAAGCGCCACGCAAGCAACCATGCTGAGCGTATGACCATTTACAGTTTCGTCCAGCTCAAACTGCGCCGTGCTAAACGCTTCAAGCCCAAATTTCTCGCCAAACTCACGCGCCCTGTTTGCAAGGCTAAGCAAGCGCTCATCAAAGCCATTTACATTTTCATAGCCCCAAAGCCAAGTGTTTGACGAAAAGCTCTCAGAGCCGATAAACTGCATATCAAACTCCTGCTTGTCAAAGCAAATTTTGCCGCTTTCAAAGTCAGCCTGCCACTTGCTAGCCTCAACAACTTGCTTAAATAACCTCTTTTGAAGCAGCATCGCTCTGCCAAGGCAAGCGCTAAAAAGCTCGCTCCAGTTACTTTTATCTATGCCAAGCTCATCTAAAATATGGCTCTTTTTTCTAAAAATATCAAACATTTCTCGTCCTTAAATTTACGCTGATGCAGCGAGCTTTTCTATCTCTTCGCCCACATCGTCGCTTATGATAAACTCAGTCTTATAGATGAAAATTTCGCCAGTTGCTTCATTTTTTATCTTCAAAATTAGCCGTTTTTGATTATTTGGAGCATTTTTGCTAAAAACTAGCGAGTAAATTTGCTCCAGCTTTTGCCTGCTAAGCTCGCTAAGGCTTAAAAGCACCTCTAGTTCGGCATACTCTCTTACTTTTTGAGGGGCGCTAGTCTCTTCGTTTTTACTAAATTTAGAGTTTTGCTTTAGTTTTCTAGTCTTAAAGTCTAAATTTTGCGCATCTTCTAGGCTATAAACCTCATTTAAATTTGTCCTAACAAACTGATCGTCGCGCGAGATATTTATCCTAAAAGCGTAAGGCAGATCACGTTTTGCCTCGTCTTTTACGATATCTTCGATGTTGCCAAGCTCCCTTTCAAAGACTGCGATCTCGATGTTGCCGTGAAAGTCCAGCACATTTATAGTGCCCATTTTTTTGCCACTTTTTGTGATCCTCGTGCTAAAGTCCTCGATCTTGCCGACTACCAAAATTTCAGCGCTTTGTGGCAAGGTCTCAAACTCCGAGCTTAGCGTGTATTTGATCTTATTTATCTCGTCTTTATAGTCATCAAGCGGATGGCCTGAGAGGTAGATGCCAACGCTCTCTTGCTCAAATTTCAAGATCTGCTTGATGTCAAATTCATCATTTATAGTGACGAAATTTATCTTCACGTCATTCATGCTATCATCTTCGCCAAATAGGCTCTCGGCTGCATTTTTACGTATCTGGGCTGCATTTTTGCAAGCTTCTACGATATTTTCTACATTTTGTAAAAGCATCTTGCGACTAAAGCCAAACTCATCGAAGCAGCCAGCTTTTATAAGGCTTTCAAAGACCTTTTTATTGACCTTAAATGGATCGATCCTTGAGACAAAGTCATCCATGCTCTTAAACTCGCCCTTTGCGTCACGCTCAGCGATGATGTTCTCAATAGCCGCTCCGCCAACGCCTTTAATCGCTCCAAGCCCAAATATAATGCCATCGTGATCACCATTTTTAACGACGCTAAATTCTTTGGTTGATTTGTTGATAGATGGTGGCAAAGTATCGATGTTTATGCGTTTTATCTCATCGATGTAGCGAACGATCTTATCGACATTACTCTCCTCGCTTGTTAGAAGTGCCGCCATAAATTCAGCCGGATAGTAAGCCTTCAGATACGCCGTCTGAAACGTGACATAAGCGTATGCTGCGGAGTGAGACTTGTTAAAGCCATATCCTGCAAATTTAACGATCAGCTCGAAAAGATCGTCCGCTTTTTGGCCATTTAGCCCCTTTGCCTCAGCGCCTTTTACAAACTCTCCCTTTAGCCTATCCATCTCTTCTTTGATCTTTTTACCCATCGCACGGCGCACAAGGTCCGCCCCACCAAGGCTAAAGCCACCTATGGCTTGCACGATCTGCATGACTTGCTCTTGATAGACGATGACACCGTATGTTGGCGCAAGGATCGGTTCAAGCTCCTTAAATGCGTATGTTATCTCCGCCTCGCCATGTTTTCTTTTGACGAAGTCATCAAGCATACCACTCTCCATCGGTCCTGGGCGATAAAGTGCTAGCATCGCGACGATATCCTCAAAGCAGTCTGGGCGCAGGCTAGTTCCTAACTTTCTCATGCCCTCGCCCTCTATCTGAAAGATGCCGATGGCTTGGCCACTTTGTATCATCTTATAAACGCCAGAGTCGTTTTTATCGACCTGCTCCCAGATGATGTCCCTGCCAGTGCGCTGTTTAACGAGCTTTATCGCATTATCAATAACCGTTAGCGTCTTAAGGCCAAGAAAGTCAAATTTTATTAAATCAACGTCTTCAAGGTATTTTAAACTATACTGCGTCACAAAGCGATCTTCTGGGCTGTTTGGCTGGCGAAATAGCGGGGTTTTATTCCAAAGCTCTTCGTTTGAGATAACGACACCCGCTGCGTGCTGACCTGCGTTTCTGTTTAGCCCCTCAAGATCAAGGGCAAATTTCCAAATTTTAGCCGCCTTTGGGTTTTGGCTTATTAGCTCAGCTATCTTTGGCTCTTTCTCGTAGGCGTCTTTTAGCGTGATATTTAGCTCATCAGGGATAAGTTTAGCCATCGCATCAGCCTCCGCATAAGGCATGTCGCAGACTCTAGCGACATCTCTGATGACACCCTTTGCGAGCAATTTACCAAATGTAATAACGCCAGCAACGTTAAATTTGCCGTATTTTTGCGTGACGTAGTCGATGATCTCGCCGCGTCTGCTTTGGCAAAAATCCACGTCGATATCTGGCATGCTAACGCGCTCTGGGTTTAGAAATCTCTCAAAAAGCAGGTTATATGGGATAGGATCAAGGTCGGTGATCTTTAGCGAGTAAGCGACCAAACTACCAGCCGCGGAGCCACGTCCTGGGCCAACTGGCACGCCTCTGCGCTTGGCTTCGTTGATGAAGTCCCAAACGATCATCATATATCCTGGGAAATTCATCTTATTGATGATGCCGATCTCTATTTCTAGGCGCTTTCTATACTCTTCGTGTAAATTTTCAGGGACAAATTTCAGCCTCTCTTCAAGCCCCTTTCTACACTCATGCTCGAAAAATACAGCATCATTTTTGAAGCTATATCTGTTTTCTGGCTCTGGGAGGGTCAAATTTCTCTCCTTAGCGCACTCAAGAGTAAATTTAAAATTTGGCGGAGTTGGGTTGCCAAGCTTGATCTCAAGATTACACTTATCCACGATCTCTTGGGTATTTTCTATCACTTCAGGGATGTCTAAAAATAGCTCATTCATCTGCTCTTTGCTTTTGACAAAAAACTCATGGACGCTGTGGCGAAGTCGGTTTGGATCATCTAAGGTTTTGTTCATCGCGATGCACATGAAAACCTCGTGCGCGGCGGCTCTTTCTTTAAAAGTGTAGTGGGTGTCGTTTGTAGCGATGACCTTGATGCCAGTCTCTTTTGCGATACGCAAGATGTCATCGTCTATGCGCCTTTGATCGCCGATGCCGTGGCGCATGATCTCAAGATAAAAGTCATCTCCAAAAATTTCTTTATACTCAAGCGCGACCTCTTTTGCCCGCTCGTAGCCTTTAGCACCAAATTTAACGTTACGCTCGCTTAAATTTAGATGCCAGCTCACCTCGCCCTGCAAGCAAGCAGAGCTGCAAACTAGGCCCTCGCTATGCTCTTTTAAGATTTTTTTATTGATACGAGGATAGTAGTAAAAGCCCTCGATGTAGCTCATGGAGCTTAGATACATCAAATTTTTGTAGCCAGTCTCGTTTTTGGCGATTAGTATGAGGTGAAAGCGCTGTTTGGTGCTCTTGTCGTCGAGCTGCTCGCCGTTATGCACGTATGCTTCGATGCCAATTAGCGGTTTTATCCCATTTTTTTTCATCTTTTTGTAAAAATCAATCGCGCCAAACATGTTGCCGTGATCCGTGATCGCTGCTGCTGTGTCGCCTCTGTCATGGAGCGTATGAGCTAGCTCTTCTATCTTGTTTGCTCCGTCTAGTAGGGAGTATTCGGTGTGTAAATGTAGGTGTGTAAAGCCAGAATTTTCACTCATTTTTTATCCTTTTTAATGAGCGGATTTTACAAAATTTTGGCTAATAAGGCGCTTGATGAAAGCTTAATGGGAGCTTTAAAATTTAGAGATTTTTAAGCCTGTGGCAAGAGCAATGCACGCATTTAAGCTGTCACGCTGCGCTATTTAGCGTCTATCAAATTTTAAAATTAGAGCTGGCAAATCACGGCTTTAAATTTAGTAGTCTGCTAAGGTAGGTGAGTAAGATTTTAAAATTTATCTTGCGATGCATGCATTTTATTGAAATTACAGCAAATTTTAAAATTTCATGAACGAGTAATTTCGGCTCTAAAATTTGAGCTAAGCTATGAGCAAAGCCAAATTTTAGTAGTCAATTCTTGCGAGTGAGTGAAATTTTAAAATTTGCAAAATAACGTGTTTCTCTTTTTTTGAAAAAATGAACTTTAAATTTAAAAACTTTTTTTCTAAAAGGGAGACAAGGGGACTCGAGTTACGGTCTGCTTGCAGTTGCGAGCTTACGAAGCAAAGCCGTCCCCTTATCCCCCTTTTTAAATCCCCCAAACCTCTCGCACGTTAGAGGTGGCATGCAATAGCGCTGACGCACTGCATGCGTTTTATCGTCAGGCAAGTGTAGGCAAATTTTAAAATTTATGAGCGAGCATATCACGGCTCTAAATTTAGTGGCGAGTGGTTACGAGACCTAAATTTAGTAGTCTTCTAAGGCGAGCGAGTAAGATTTTAAAATTTGCAAAACGAAAAGATGAATTTATTAAATTAGATCGCGGACCAAGCCGCAATCTATTATAGATAAACTGGGATATTTGTATGTTCTAAGAAAAATCTTGATGTTCCGCCAAGGACCATCTCCATTAGTCCGTTTTCGCCGTATCTGCTGGCTACGATAAGGTCCGCATTTCTATCATTTGCAGCTTTTAAAAGTGCCTCGCCAGGTATCGTTGTAGTCGCTATAACTTCAAAACTAGCACTGATATTATGAACCTTAAAATACTCTTCAAGTTTTTTAAGATTTAGCTCGGCGTTATCACCAAGGCTTGCCTTTGAAGTGATGCACTGAACCTTTTTAGCGCTCTTTAAAAGATCGATCGCACCAGTTAGAGCTCTTGAGCTTTGAGTTGTTCCTGTCCAGCTTACAAGGATGTTATCAGCTTTAAAATCACGCATCTTTCTAGGGATAACGATCGCATTTTTGCCACTTTTTAAAACAGCTGACTCAAATGTACCAGTGATCTTGCCATCAAGTGGCACTGCAGCTACGACTAGATCGCAAAATTTACTCTCTTGCTCAACTATGGCGCTTCTTTTTCCATTATGGATCGTGAAATTTGCAGTGCAGACATCTTCTATGACCTCATCGCTCACCTTTATGCCAAGCTCGGCGCAAATTTTATTAAAAAGCTTTTCGTTCTCTTCGTGCTCAACCGCAAGCTCAGACTTGGCTGATTTTAAAAATTCCTCAAAAAGCACTCCACCACGAAGCGTCATTTTCATATTATAAACCACGCTTGGATCTAGTTGGCAAGTGAGGATCTCCATGTGAGCTTTAAACCATTGTGCAACCTTTAAAGCACCGTAAATTCTTGGCTCGATATCGTCCCCTGCTCCTATTGGAAAAAGCAACTTTTTGTATTTCATCATCTATCCTTTAAAAATTTATTCAACCAAAGAGAGCGAAATTTTGTTTCCTTTTTGCTCGCTCACACACACTTTTACCTGATCGCCTACGTTTAATGGGCTCTTTATCTTTGAGATATGAAGCAGACCATCAACACCGTCTTTTAACTCGATAAATACTCCAAAATCAACCACGCTTTTTACGCTTCCAACAAACTCATCTCCGATATTAAATGTCGGTTTTACACGGTCTTTGTCGTGTTTAAACGGCTTTTTGCCAAATGAGCGGGAGTTCTCTTTTGAAGTGATAGAGATGATGTAGTCTTTTGCTGCATCGACGTTTTTCTTAGCACCGCCTGCGATTTTGACCTCGCCTTTTTCTCTATCAAGATCGATCGAAACCTCAAATTTCTCGATGATCTCTTTTATGGTCTTGCCAGCTTGACCGATGATATCTACGATCTTGCTTGGATCAACGCTAAATAGCTCAAGTTTTGGCAATACATCCTCGTTTATCTCTATATTTTTATCAGCCTGCGTCATTAGAGCAAGGATGTGCTCTCTGCCGCGTTTTGCTTGATAAAGCGCCTCTTTTAGCACTTCTAGGCTGATACCTCCAAGCTTGATGTCCATCTGAAGCGCTGTGATGCCATCGCTTGTGCCAGCAACCTTAAAGTCCATATCGCCGTCGTGGTCTTCAAGACCCATGATATCGGTTAAAACAGCGTGTTTATCGCCTTCAAATATAAGACCCATCGCAACACCAGCGACTAGTTTTTGGGTATTGACCCCAGCAGCTCTAAGTGCGAGCGAGCCACCGCAAACGCTAGCCATAGAGCTTGAGCCGTTACTCTCTAAAATTTCTGAAACGACCCTTATCGTATATGGAGAAGCTAGATCGATGCTTGGTGCAAGGGCACGTTTGGCTAAATTTCCATGTCCAAGCTCACGTCTGCCAGGAGCTTTAAGTGGGCTTGCTTCGCCGACACTAAAGCCTGGGAAGTTGTAGTTAAACATAAATTTCTCAACCAAAGGAGCTTTTTCAGTTAAGATGTCATACATCTGAGCATCACTATCTGTGCCAAGAGTGGCGACAACTAGCGCTTGAGTCTGACCTCTTGTAAAGAGGCATGAGCCATGAGCGTTTGGAAGGACATTTGTCTCGATGCTAATAGGTCTAACCTCTTCAAGCCCACGTCCGTCGGCTCTAACACCCTCGTTTATGATCTGCTCTCTTACTATTTTCTTTTTATATTTACCAAGGACATTTGAGATGACAGCCTCGTCCCAGCCCTCTTTTTGAGCTACCTCATCGCTTGAAATTTGTTTAGCGATCTTGCCAAGCTCGCTTGCACGCTCGCTCTTTGCCATTTGATTGATCGCGTTTTTAACCTCTGCTTTATAAAATTTATCGATGTAAATAGCGATATTTTCGTTTTCTATCTCTGGTTTTAGCTCAAGTGCGGCATCCTCTTTTTTATGCTCTTTAAATGCCTCTTCGTAAGCGCTACTAGCTCTTAGTATAGCCTTGCCAGCAAAGTCGATCGCCTCAACCATCTTGTCTTCGCTAAATTCATTCATCACTTGCTTTTGAGCCATGCTATCGCTTAGGCTTGGATCTATCATCGGCTCGATCGCTACCATCGGTATGAGCTGCGTAGTTTGCTGAGGCAAGCTTCTCATCTCGATCATCAAAAGCTCATCTTTTGTACCAGCCACATAAAGATCGATCTCACTTTGTTTTAGCTCAGAGTTGCTTGGGTTTATAACAAATTTATCATCTATGTATCCAACTCTCACGCCACAAACTGGGCGATTTACTGGGATATCGCTAAGATACAGTGCAACTGAAGCCGCATTTAGGCTCACAACTTGCAAATCAACCTCAGGATCAGCCGAAAGCACCATGACAACGATCTGTGTTGGGTATGCATAGCCTTTTGGGAAAAGCGGGCGAAGTGACCTATCTATGATGCGAGCTGTTAGCGTCTCAAAGTCGCCTGGCTTGGTCTCACGCTTGACGTAACCGCCTGGGATTTTACCAGCAGCGTAAGCTTTTTCGATGTATTGCACCGTTAGAGGCAAAAAGTCCTCTTCAACTTGCACATCTTCTCTTGCCACAGTTGCTAAAACTACGGTATTTTTCACCCTTAAAAGCACTGCCCCGCTAGCTTGTTTAGCTACTTTATTAAGGTCAAAAATTTCGACCTGATTATTGACTTCTATACTATATTGCATTATTTTTATCTCCTTGTTGTTTTTGTAACGGTAAATAGTGAGGGCTCTCTTCTAATATCGACATGATGCGCTCGCTCGTAGCCTCGATCTTTTTCTCGTAATACGAATCCACATCGATAAAATCAACGATCTTGTTTATCGTGTAAATTTCATCGACCATATCATTTAAATTTGCAAAGACATCAGTTGCTATCATCGGCGTTGCGTATGAGATGGATTTTACCTTCACATCAAGCAGAGTCTTTATGCAAATGAGTGCCGTCATGCCAGTCTCACACCCCTCATCGATCAGTAAAATATTCTTGCCCTTTAGCTCTCCTATCAAATTTCCTTTTCTATATTTATATACATTTTTTAAAATTTTCTCTTCATATTTTCTATGCGCCTCACCGTAGATGTAGTCATAGCTTATGTTAAAAGCTTTTATGAGAGGATCGTTTAGCACGATATCCTCAGTTTCGCTAACTATCGCTACGTCACATTCAATGTTGTTTGGCGCAGGGATTGGCTCGCTAAAGAGCATCTCATAGCTTAAATTTAGCCCTCTGCAGACCACATCAGTCAGGATAACTGACTCAAGCGACATGCAAAGAACTATCGTCTTAGCGTCATTTAGCTCTTTTTTTGGCAAGATCTCGATGAGCTTATTGGCTGCATCTAGTTGATCTTTAAATTTAACGCTTGCCATTATCTAGCCATCTTATTTGCTACTTGATGAAGCGGTGCTACTTTGTGAAAAGTCATAGTGCAAGCCGCCCATAGGATAGAAATTTATAGTAAAGTAGATGCCACTTTTCTTAGTTGAGGCTGAGCCATTTGTCGTTGTTGTCGGCTCGACATCGTGTTGATAAATTAGCCCGTAGTTCCAGCACTTTCTTTGATGAAGCACACCAACTCTCCAGCTCTTTGTATAGCTTCTCTCAACGTCGTATTGCCAGCCACCAATTAGGCTATATTGATGAGGGAGCTTCACGCCTGCACTGCTTGTAAAGTAGCTATCTTTTGTTGCGCTGTTTTTAGCAAGGCTATCGCTCTTTTTCATCGTATGGAGCATATTTATCCAAAATAGATCGTGCGTATAGTAAAGTCCATTTTGAACCTTTTTAAGCTCTCTATCTTTGTGTGAATACTCTAGCTTGTTATAAAGGCTAAAATTCTCAAATGGATATAGGTAGATGGCATTTTTTAAATTTGAGTACTCATCATCTTTTGTGTAGTAACCTTGTGAGATGCTGTGTTTTACGACTTTTCTACCACTGCCGTTAAAGAAATACTGCGTCAAATAGCCAGAAACTTCCTCTTTGCTCTGATCTTGAGCTAAGAAATTTTCATACTCATTTAGATCTTTATCATAGATAAACTCATCGTCTAAATTTCCTTTTCTATAGCCTGGCAGCAAGTACTCAGCACCAAAATTTAAAGTGTGATAAAAGCTCTCATACGCCTTTGCAAGATCTGTATGAAGGGCAAATTTATGGTAGTTATTTACAAAATTTGCGTGTTTATCTTCTCTTTTGTCATCAAATGAATTTATCTTGTTTTCGTAGTTTATCCTTGAAGCGTAAAGATACTCGTAAAATGAAAATGTTAGACTATCATCAAACAGTGGCACATGCACTGAAGCTGGTAGAGTAAATTCATACTGAGTTGCCCTAACGCCTATCTTTCTATCATATCTGTGTGATTGAAGATCGATTGAATATAAGATATTTGGCAAGACTATGTCATCTGTAAATTTATGATACTGAAGCGATGGAAGCTCTTGAAGCGTATCTTTGTTTTCGTTCTTTGAGCCGATCTTTTCGGTATCTATGTAGTATTTTGCATAGGCGCCAAAGTAATGATCGTCATTTGCGATGAAGTAGTTAAATTTAGAGGTCACAAGTGAGTCATAGTCATCGTCTCTGCCCTTTAAATTTAGATAGTCTATGTCATTTAGCTTGGTTGCATCTATCCACATACCCTCTTGCAGATCAGCCTCACTAAGGTATTTTATGAGTTTATCTCTTTCATATTTTAGCCCGACACCTTTATGGGTTTTGTTTTTTAGCTCAGCTCTGTTTGAAGTCTCGCCTTTTTGCTTGACTCGGTAGCTATTTTTATCAGTAAATGAACCAAAGCTGATCTCACCTCTTGAATCAGGCGAATCAGTAAATCTAAAAGCACCGTAAATTCCAGCGCCTCTGTTTGTTCTGATCTGCGGATCAAACTCTAGATCCCACTCATTATAAGGCGCAAAGTATACTGGCTGCTTATAGTAAAAACCCTCTGACTTGCCGTATCCAAGCTCTGGTGGCAAAAGACCTGTCCTTCTTGTGGTATCAGTTGAGAAGCCAAAGTATGGCAAGTAAAAGACTGGCACATTCGCTATGCGAAAGACTGGGTTAAAAAGGTGCAAAAATTTACTCTGTTTGTTTAGCATGGCTGAGCTTGAAGTGATGCTCCAGTCAGGATCTTGGACATTACAGCTTGAAACCATAGCCTTTCTTACTCTGTAATACTCGCTATCAGAGCTGCTCTCGTCGCTTCTCATCCATACTTCCATGTCTTTGTTCATCATAAAGAGTGACTCAAAGGCAGCGTTGTTGTTTTTTAAATTTAGCTTGGCGTAGTTTGAGCGAGAGACCTCGTCTTTACCCTTCATCATATTGACATTGCCAAAGAGCTCGATGACGGAGCTATTTTGATCATAGACAGCACAATCAGCCGTCACAAGATACTCTTGCGAATATACAACGACGTTTTTATTTGCCGTTACGATGCCCTTATCTTGCTTCACGTCATCAGCTAATAGCTGCACATCTTGCACTGCTGCACTTAAACTAAAAACACAAACCGAAATTAAAAATAAAATTTTATGCATTTATCACCACTGTTTTTGCTATTTTGTCTTGCCACGTCTGCCTTGCAGGGTTTGAAAGCGCCCAAGCAAAGCCAAGATAAAAACAAGCTTCACTAACTATCCTAAAGATCGCCCTAACAAGACTTTGAGTTAAATTTGGCTTATCTAAAATTTCTACATTTATACACATCGTCTTTGTTATCATCTGCCCGAGGCTTGCGCCATAATACCAAACAAAAAATGTGTGATAGATGACTTTTAAAGCTACCACTTGCCAAAATAAATTTAATACCAAATTTCTAGCATCATCATAGTTAGTGCTAGTAGAAAGAGGCTCCCAATAGATGATCATAAAAAGAAACGAAACTATGATCTCATCGATAGAAAACGCCATGATCCTCTTAGCAAAAGGAGCAAGTGAAATTTCTTCGTTTTGAAGCTTCTCTTCTATCTGCATACTCATTTTAGAGCCTGCCACGCGATATCTTTTCTAAAGTGTGCTCCGTCAAATTTGACATTTTTGCAAAGCTCATAGGCCTTATCGCGTGCCTCTTTTATACTCTTTGCAGTCGCCACGCAGACTAGCACTCTGCCGCCATCTGCGTAAATTTCATCACCCTCTTTGCTCACGCCTGCGTAAGCTATATGGGCATCTTTTACATCATTTAAAACTGAAATTTTAGCCTTTGGGCTACTTTTATAAGGATAATTTTTGCTAGACATCACGACGCCAACAGCAAATTCATCTTTTAAGCTAATAGGCTTTAGCTCGCCTTTTGCAGCATTTAGTAAAATTTCGCTCAAATTTCCGTCGATTAATGGCATCAAAACCTCGCACTCAGGATCGCCAAATCTCACGTTAAACTCAAGCACATAAGGCTCATTTTTCACGATCATCAGCCCCACAAAAAGCACTCCACAAAACGGACTACCCTCGTTTTTCATCCCTTTTAACGTAGGTTTTACAACCTCTTCTTCGACCCTTTTTATAAGCTCTTTTGAAGCAAGCGGACTTGGAGCATAAGCGCCCATGCCGCCAGTATTTGGACCCTCGTCGTTATCAAGCAAGCGTTTGTGGTCTTGTGCCACTGGCAAGCTTACGAAATTTTCGCCGTCACAAATGGCAAAAAAACTAAGCTCAAAGCCATCCAAAAACTCTTCAACCACCACAAATTTACCAGCCTCACCAAAGCTAGCTCCACTTAGCATGTCGCTAACTGCCTCTTTGGCCTCTTCTTTAGAATTTGCGATGATCACGCCTTTTCCAGCGCAAAGTCCATCAGCTTTTACGACCATCGGAGCACTTAGGGTATCAATAAATTTAAATGCTTTTTCTTTATCGTTTGTATTTAAATATTTTGCAGTTTTTATATTATTTCTAGCTAAAAAGTCCTTCATATAGGCCTTGCTAGCCTCTAGTCTAGCAGCTGCTTTGCTTGGTCCAAAGATGAGCAAACCCTCTTTTTTAAAGATATCCACCACGCCTTCGCTAAGAGGCGCTTCAGGTCCCACGATAGTTAGTTCGATACTATTTTTTTTGGAAAAATTTGCTAGTTCATAAAAGTCTTTTATGTTTAAATTCTCGCCAAGGCGTGAGGTCGCACCATTTCCAGGCGCAAAATATAAATTTATATCGTTTTTTTCACTTTTTAGCTTAAGAGCGATGGCGTATTCGCGGCCGCCACTTCCTATTATGAGAATGTTCATATTATCTCCGTAAATTTAAAAACCCAAGTGGGCGTCGCATAGAAGAGTGGCCCATAAACAAAGCCAATCTTGCAAATAGATGGATACCAAAAGGTTGCAACTTCTCGCTGTTTAAGGCTCAAACGAAGCCACATCGCAAGGCACCCATACCTTTTCGCTAACAAAAAAGTGTTGGACCCCGTAAAATGCTGACTCGCTTCACTCAGGCAATAAAATTATATAAATTCTTTGCTTAAAGTAACGTTTTGGCAAGTGCGATACAAGCGTTTATATCTTGACTTTGACTAACAAGTGGCGTGCTAAATTTTAGCTCTTTTGCAGTGACCTTTCCGATGCTTATCGTCTGGTAGCTCTCGTCCCAGCCAAAATTAGTTAGAAAATTTCTCACATTTATCGGAGATGCGAAGATCAAAATGCTATCTTTTGGCGGTTTTAACTCCATTTTGCAAGGATTTAAGACATTTTCATAAGCGATGACCGCCTTTATATTTACGCCGCCATCTTGCAAAATTTCTAAGAAATTTGAAGCGCTATCTTTACCTTTTAGATAAAGAACATTTTTGCCCTTTAAAAGTGGCAAAATTTCTCTTGCAAAGTCATCTCCATGAGAATTTTGCCCAGTGTAAATTTCACTAAAACCAAACTCTCTTGCAGCCGCTGCACAACTATTTGCGATAGCAAAAACTGGTAAATTTATAGGCGAAATGCCATTAAATTTTAAAGCCTTAAAGGCATTTTTTGAAGTTGCCACAAGCGCGTCAAATTCGCTTAAATTTATCTCAAATTTCAAAAACTCTATCTTACTAACGCTTAAATTTACAATGCTCTCATCGGCTGTTTTTGTGTTTGAGACAAGATAAATTTTACGCAACTCTTTTTAGCCTTAAAAATGAGATAAAGGCAAGCACGCTGCAAGCTAAAATAGCTATTGAAGTCGAGTAAAAAATGTCACCAAGGCCAACCAGTGGCGAGATGATGCCGCCTAAGAAAAATGGGCAAAATCCAAGCACCGCTGAGGCTGAGCCCGCGTACTCTCTGCCCTCACTCATCGCGAGTGATGAGGCAGTTGGTAAGATAAAGCCAGTAAAGAGCAAAAGCAAGAAAAATGCGATGATAACGCCGATCACTTCAAATTTAAAGCAAAGCATAAACGCTATAAAAATACTAGCGAACAAGGTGCCAAAAAGCCCAGTTTTTAGCGCTTTTCGCTCGTTTAGCAAGCTTGCAAGCCTAGCGCCTATGACGATGGCTAGGCCATTTGCCGCAAAGCAAAAGCTATAACTTACTGGGCTTAGCAAGTAAAACTCTTGTAAGATAAAAGACGATGCCGCGATATAGGCAAACATCGCAGCCATCGTAAATGTCTGGATCGCAATAAATAGCATAAATTTCTTTTTTCTTAAAATTTTGCCAAAGACACCGTAAGTCTGAAGCAGTGGTACTTTTAGGCGATCTCTCTGGTTTAGGCTCTCTTTGAAGTAAAAATTTGCGATAAATAGCACAATGCCAATGATAGTTAATGCCATAAAGATGCCGCGCCAGTCGGTAAATTTAAGTAGCAAGCTGCCGCCTATTGGCGAAAGTATCGGAGCAAGGCCGTTTACAACCATCATAAGACTAAAAAATTTAGTCATCTCGTGACCCTTGTAAAGGTCGCTCACAACGGCTCTTGAGATGACGAGACTGCCCGCACTTGCAAGGCCTTGGATGATGCGCATGAAGATAAAAAACTGGATATTTTGCGCAAAAAATATAAAAATAGTGCTAATCGTGTAGATGATGAGCGAGATGGTAAGTGGTGTTTTTCGGCCAAATTTATCGCTGATTGGACCAACTATTAGCTGGCCGATCGCAAGGCCTGCCATCGAGGTCGTAAGAGTTAGCTGGGTTGCTGGAACGCTTGTGCCAAACCACTCAGTTATGGCTGGAAGTGCTGGCAGGTAAAGGTCTGTGACAAATGGACCAAAAGCTGAAAGCGCGCCCAAAAATAGCAGTAAAAATAGTTTGGAATTTTCTTTTTTCATAGCTCTTCTTTAAATTTTAAAGGGATTATATTATGACTTTGCTTTTTGGGTTATTAAGGGTAAATTTAATGTGATTTATAAAAGATAAAAGCCCTAAAATAGGGCTTATTTTACATTTTGTCTTTTGTGACGATTAGAAGCATTTTGAATTTGTCTTTCACTTTTAGGCCATGCGGGACCTTGCCAGGGAGCACAATGCTATCGCCTTTTACTAGATGAAAGCTCTCATCAGCTATCTTTAAATCAAGCTCGCCATCAAGCGCGATAAGTAGCGCATCGCCTGGTGCTGCGTGAGTTGAGAGCTCTTGGTCTTTGTCAAAACTAAGTAGCGACATCGAGCCATTTTCGTTTTTAACAAGCGTCTTGCTAACTATCTTGCCACTCTCGTAGCTAACGGCATCTGCGAGGTTAAAAACACTCGCTTTGTCTAAATGATCTATCATAACATTCTCCTTAAAATCTATTAGTAAATATTTTGTTTTCTTTGTAAATTTGAGCTTTCGCCAAGTTTTTGCCTCGATAAGGCAGGCTTCGTCGCGTCCAAGCCTCATTTGCTTTTCGCCATACTCAAGCTGTGCTTCGCCATCAATGACGAAGGCAAGGCTATCTATAAAAAGCATCTCGTGATCAAGCTCCTCGCCCTCGTCAAATGCGTATATATCGATGCTTGCGTTTTTATTTTGAAAGAGCCTTTTGCTAACGACGCTTTTTTCAACTATCTTTGTATCTTTGTCAAGATTATAAATTTTGCTCAAGTTGTATCCTTTTTTGCGAAGGATTATAATGCAAGTTTTGATAACAGTTCTTAACTTATGTTAAGGAATTTGACTATTTTAGTCCTTTTTTTAGCTTTCTTATCAAAAATCTAGCAGGATGGAGTTCAAAAAATAGCGATCTTTCTATGCAAAGTGGGCGAGCAAGCACAAGATCTGTTATCAAATTTGCTCCAAGTATCGCTGTGCCAAGGCCACGTGAGCCGTGAGCAAAATTTACAAAGAGATTTTTTTCGTAGCTTGCTTTTTTGTTGTTATCTTTATTTTTACTCCAAAATAGCCCTTTGTAGTTTTGCTTGTAAAACTCCTCATCGTGCAAAGCGCCAATTATCGGAAATCTATCTCCGCTATAACTTCTATATCCCACACGTGAGCCAATTATGGTGGCTTTTGTGGCGTCAAAAAACTCGCTCATGTCGCTTAAATTTTTAACATTATCCTCATCTTTAGGCGTGTCGCAAATTTCATTTCTAGCGTAGGTTGCGCCGATGACTTGCACCCCTTTTACGGCTGGGCAGATGTAGCCTTTTGCACTTAATGGCAGGGTGTTTTTTAGCACTGATTTTAGGTGCGTGACTTGACCTCTGACGCTACTTATTTGCATGTCGTAACCTTTAAATATCTCGCTACTTTTGCTGCCTGTGCAAAAGATCAAGATATCAGCCTCCAAGCTTTTTTTATTTTTAAATTTAACGCTTATCTTGCCATTTTTCAGATGTGTCCTGCTCTCATACTCGTGGTTAAATAAAATTTCAAAACCGCCTGATAGAAATTTACAAATTTCTTTTGGCCTAGCATAAGCCGCCTCTTTTATAAATATCCCAGGGTATGGCTTTAAACTCTCATCAAATTTAAAAACATCCTCCGCGTTTTGATCCTGCCACGAGGAGTATCGCTTGACAAGTTCATCATCAAATGCATAGTCGATGCAGCCATTAAATTTAATAAGGCTTTTTGGCAAATTTGCCTTGTAAAATCTCACTGCTTGCAAAAACGCATTTATGTGCATGCGGCCTAAATTTACCCCAGGCTTCGTAACTAATGGCATCAAGGCGCCGCAGTGGTTGCCTGAGCCATTTGTCGCGACTTCACTCTTTGCCTCGGCGATCACCACTTTAAAGCCATTTTTGGCTAGCTCGCTGGCTGTTGCAAGCCCAGCCACACCTGCTCCTATAACAAGCGCTGTTTTGCTTTTTACGCTGGCAACTGGCTCGCACCTAGCAAACCAAGCGTCTTTTAAATTTTCATCCTTTTTCTCTAGCACGGCACTACTCATCTGGCGTTTTCTAGCGTAGCCCTCTTTTAGGCTCAGCAAAAAGCCAGCATTTTTTAGCCCAACTTTTACCATTTTTGCGCACGAGTAAGTTCTAACTATGGCGCCAACCCTACTTAGCCTTGCGATCTGCTTAAAGACATCCTCGCTCCAGATCGAGCCATTTTTACTTGGGGCAAAGCCGTCTAAAAACCAGATATCAGCGCTAAATTCAAGCTCAGGCAAAATTTGATCTGCCTCGCCGTAGCAAAGATCAAGGGTAATATTTGGAGCGAAATTTATGCGGTGTATGCCTGAGATTAGCGGCGGATAGAGCGAAACTAGCCTTTTGGCGTAGGCTTTAAAAATGCCTAAATTTTCATAAATTTTTAAAAGATCTTCTTTTTTAATAGGACTTTTTTCAATACTAACGAAGTGAAGTTTTTTAGGGCTAGTTTTAAATTTCTTACAAAGTGTGAAGAAATTTAGCCCAGCGCCAAAGCCAGTCTCGGCGACTATAAAGCTATCTTTGCTCTGCCAAATTTCATCAAGTGCGCTTGCAAAGACAAATTCGCTCTCAAGCCAGGGCTTGTCGGTGTTAAAGTAGATGTCGCCAAACTCTTCGTTAAATGGAATTTGTCCCTTGAAGCTTAAATTTGCATTTTTCATCTATTTTTTGCGAAATATCCATCTATGCCGTTTGCGATGCCGTTTGCAAGGGCTTTTTGATAGGCCTCGTCAAAGAGTTTTTCGCCCTCGACTGGATGCGTGATGTAGCCGATCTCGACAAGGACCGCCGGCATAAGAGCGCCCACGAGCACCCAAAATGGCGCCTCTCGCACGCTGCCGTCGCTGGCTGCATAGACCTTTCTAGCACTTGCTAAAATTTCTTTTTGGATGTCGATGCCAAGCTTGTTTGAGGCGATGATCTTCTCGCGGTTTAGCACGTTTAAAAATGTCTGCTGCGAAAAGTAGTTCATCTCTTCGATGTCTGATTTGTTTTCAAGTGCGGCTGCATTTTTGCTTCGCTCGCTCCTTGCAGGCGATAAGAAAAATGTCTCGATGCCGTGCATGCTCTTTGCTTTAGCAGCGTTTGGAGCGGCGTTTGCGTGTATGGAGACAAAGAGGTCAGCCATCTTGTCGTTGGCAAATTTTGTTCTTGATCTTAAATTTATAAAAACGTCAGTTGATCTGGTGAAATAGACCTTGTAGCCACGAGATTTTAGTATCTCGCCAAGCTTTTTAGCTACTCCTAAAACGGCTGTTTTTTCTTTTAAACTGCCATTTACCGCGCCTGGATCTGTGCCGCCATGGCCTGGGTCGATGACGATGGTTTTGTTGCGTGAAAATTTACCCGCAGCAACTGGAGGCAAAGGCTCTTCTACTGGCTCACTCTGCGCTGGCTCAGACTTTAAATTTGGCTCTACTGCGCTTTGTGCTGGCTTTTCATTTTTATTTTTAAGCTTATGAAGCGGCGCTCTTACGTTTTCATTTGAGATGAAATTTTGAGCGCTGATTATTAGCAAGTCCCCAGTCGCATTTGCCTTTATCGTCTTTTGCACCTTGTCAGAAAAGATGATCCTGACGGTGTTTTTGTCGTACTGCGAGATGTGGATGTAGTCTGATATGAAATTTTTATAAGTTAGTGGGTTGCCATTTAGCCTGCCATCGATGTCCATGATATTTTTGTAGGCGTTTTGCTGTTTAGCAAACGATGTTTTTAGCCTTGCGGTATCTAGCTTTGTGTTAAATTTAAGCACCAAGGTGTCATTTACCTTTGTGGCACTTAGTAGCGTTAAAGCTGGCGAAACCGCTGGCGCGCTGGCACCTTTTACGCCGTTTATCGCATTTAGGTCTCTTATATATGCGCTTGAGTCAAATCCAAGCGCCTTTGAGCTTGTTATTAGCCTAGTAAGTGCCTGCTTTTTCGTGTTTTTATCATTTTTGATGATCGCATCGACATAGATATTTTTTATATCATTATGAAGTTTTATCTTCGCGCTTCTATTTAGAGCCATAAAATTTCTATCAAATTTGGCAAAAGTCTCCGAATTTGTCGCCGCAAAAAGAAAGCTAAATGCTAGAAAAAGAGATATTAAAACCCGTTTCATTCACCATGTACCAGCTTGTGCATTAGCTCTTTTACGCTTATTAGCTCTTTTAGTTTGTAGCCATTTGCTCCCGTGAAAAATAACCCGCTCTCCTTTTTGCCGCTATATGCGTCAAATAGCCTATCTGCGATGCAATACCCCACCTGCTTTGCCTCTTTGCCTCTTTGGCAAGGGCTTACGCAGTTGCTTATACACTGGATCTTTGGACCCATTCTTTTATCGACTAAATTTATCAAATTTGTTCTTATCCCGCGAGCTGGATAGCCAACTGGGCTCTTTATAAGCTCGATGTCTTTCTCTTCAGCCGCTAGCAAAACCTCTTTAAAGCCAATATCTGCGTCACACTCGTGAGTGCCAATAAAGCGTGTACCCATCTGAACGCCGTCTGCGCCTAGCGATATCGCCTTTTCGATGTCGTTTTTATCCCAAATTCCACCAGCTGCGATGAGCGGAAAGTCGCCCCACTCTTTTATCTCAGCTTTTACTTGCGGGATGAGGTTAAATAGCGAAAACTCAGGATCAAGGCACTGCTCGTATGTAAAGCCCTGATGTCCGCCACTTAGTGGTCCTTCAAGCACGACAGCATCAGGCAAGCGCTCATATCTTTGAAGCCAGCGCTTACAGATGATCTTTAGAGCTTTTGCACTCGAGACGATCGGCACAAGTGCTATCTCTTTAAAATTTTGTGTAAATTCAGGTAAATTTGTAGGCAAACCTGCACCTGAGACTATGATATTTATACCAGCCTCGCAAGCATCTTTAACCACCCTTGCGTAGTCGTTTGCAGCATACATTATATTTACGCCAAGTGGCAAGTCACCGCAAATTTTACGTGCATTTTCGATGACGGCTCGAAGCCCTTTTGTAGAGTAGAAATTTTCACTGCCAAAAGGCTTTGCGTTTAGCTCTTTATCTATAAATTTTCGGTTTTCATAGTAGCCTGTGCCAACTGAGCTAATTATGCCAAGACCGCCTTCTAAGCTCACATTGCCAGCTAGTTTGTCCCAGCTGATGCCAAGCCCCATACCGCCTTGAAATATCGGGTATTTTATCTCGTATTTACCTATTTTTAACGGCTTTAACTCCATTTATTCAACCTTTATCTTCGCAAATTTACGCTTACCAACCTGCAAGATATACTCGCCTGCTCCTAATTTTAACTGCTCATCACTAATTTTTTCTTGATTGATGCTAACTGCGTTTGCTTTTATATCTCGCCTTGCTTGAGAATTTGACTCACTTAGCCCACACTGAGATAAGGCTTCAACTATCCAAATCGGCGCTTTTAAGCTAAATTCTTTCATATCAGTTGGAAGCTGATTTTGAGAGTGAACGCTGTTAAATTCAGCCATAGCAGCCTTAGCAGCCTCCTCGCCGTGATACCTCGCTGTTATCTCATAAGCAAGATCCTCTTTCGCCTTTTTTGGATGATATTTGCCACTATTTACGTCATTCATCAGCTCTTCTATCTCGCCAAGTGTTTTTGTGCTTAGTAGCTCGTACCAGCGCCACATAAGCTCGTCACTTATGCTAAGCGTTTTTGCAAACATATCATTTGCATTTTCAGTAACGCCTATGTAGTTGCCAAGGCTCTTGCTCATTTTATTTACGCCATCAAGCCCCTCAAGAAGTGGCATCATGATGACAGCTTGCTCTTTGCCGATATTATATGTTCGCTGTAAGGTTCTGCCCATTAGAAGGTTAAATTTCTGATCTGTGCCACCCATCTCGATGTCGCACTTCATAGCAACGCTATCGTAGCCTTGAAGAAGCGGATACATAAACTCTGAGATTGATATAGGATTGCCCGCTTTTATCCTCTTTTCAAAGTCATCTCGCTCTAGCATTCTAGCTACTGAAAATGTGCTAGTTAGCTCAATTATGCCAGCAGCTCCTAGCTCATTTGACCATTTTGAGTTAAACATTATCACAGTTTTTTTAGGATCTAAAATTTTAAAAACTTGCTCTTCGTAGGTTTTGGCATTTTTTAAAACGGTTTCTTTATCTAGCTTTTTTCTAGTGGCTGACTTGCCTGTTGGATCGCCTATTTGAGCGGTAAAATCGCCTATCAAAAACTGCACTATCGCGCCATGTTTTTGAAGCAAAGCCATCTTGTTTAAAACGACTGTGTGACCTAGGTGAAGGTCTGGAGCTGTTGGATCAAAGCCTGCTTTTACGTAGAAATTTTCGCCCTTTTCATAATAATTTTTAATTAAATTTTCAACTCTCTCAGCATCGATCATCTCGGCAACGCCGCGGTTTATCTCTTGTAAAATATCGTCTATATCTTGAACCATTTTTCTCTCCTAATTATGATATGGGTCGCTTTGCGAAACAAAATCAATAATCTTATATCTATCTTTGATCTTCTCTTTGATCTCGTTTGCATCGATGTTTTCTGCTATTTCGACGCTTATTTCAAACGTATCTCCGCTAAGATCATTTGCTTCGTTTAGCGAGATTGTAGCTAAATTTATATCAAGTCTAGCAAGATATGTTAAAAATTCAGCCAACGCACCTTTTCTATTTTCTAAATTTAATAAAATTTTATACCTATGTGGGGCATTTCTCGTCCATTTGACAAAGATGATCTCATCGCCTTTATCCATTAGCTTGCCAGCACGCTCACAAAGCTTGTGATGCACTGTCACAGTGTGACCATTTTTAAAGCCAACTATGCTATCGCCCCTTTTTGGATTGCAGCAATAATCAAACTCGACATTTGAAATTTTGTGATTTGAGTAGATCACTATGTTTTCAAATTTCTGCTTTTTGATCTGGTATTTGTCGCCCAAAGAGATCATAAATGGGCGCTCTTTTCTGATGTATTTCTTAAGCATATTTGCCACTTCTTGCAGATACTCGCTATCAGTTGCCGCGCGAAAGACCTTTTTGCCTAAATTTTCGTTCTCTACCCACTCTAAAATTCTATCTTTTGAGACGTTAAATACTGATTTTAAAATATCTATAGCCATTTTGTAGTTTATATCTCTTATCTTTTGCTTACAAAATGACCTTATCGTGGCCTTTGCCTTGCCCGTTCGCACGCTATTTATCCACGAACAGCGAAATTTAGCCTCTTCTCCAGTTACTATCCTAACGATGTCGCCATTTTTTAGCTCCGTTAGAAGTGGCATCCTAACTCGGTTTATATAAGCTTCTTTTGCGTAAAGTCCTATCTCTGAGTGTATCTCATAAGCATAATCAAGCGCCGTAGCACCACGTGGCAATGTAAAGACCTCACCCTTTGGAGAATAAACTGCGATATCTTCGATATATAGACTATCTTTTGCGTATTCATATAGCTCTTCAACGTTGCTCTCGTTCTCGCTATTTTGCATGCTGATGTCATTTAGCCAGTCAAGCTTTGGATTTAAGAGGCTGCCCTCGCCGTTTTTATATTTCCAGTGAGCGGCGACGCCGTATTCAGCGGTTTTATGCATATCATAAGTGCGAACTTGCGCCTCAAATATGCTTTTGTTATCAAAAATGGTTGTGTGTATCGTTTGATAGCCATTTTGCTTTGGAAGCGCGATATAGTCTTTAAATCTTGAGATGAGAGGGTTAAAATTTATATGCAAATTTCCAAGTGCCAAATAGCAATCAAGCGGCTTTTGCACGATGATCCTAATGGCAAGCAAGTCAAGCACCTCTTCGATAGAAATGCCCTTTCTTTGCATCTTTAGATAGATCGAGTAGTAGTGTTTTATGCGTTTTTGTATCTCAAAAGTGCCTTCGATAAAGCCATTTTCGAGCAAAATTTGACTTACCTTTTCGTGAAAAGCATTTAGCTTTAAGCTAAGCTGCTGCTTATTTTTGTTTAAGTAGCTATCGATCTTTGCGTATTCTTCTGGCATCGCATACTTAAAGCTTAGATCTTCAAGCATGTTTTTGATCGATGAAATTCCCAGCCTATGAGCGATCGGAGCATAGACCATAAGCGTCTCTTCGGCTATGCGTTTTTGCTTTTCAGGCCTTAACGCCTCAAGGGTTAGCATGTTGTGAAGTCTGTCGCAAAGCTTTACGACAAGGACTCTGACGTCTTCTATGGAGATTAAGAGCATCTTTCTAAAAGTTAGCGCCGAGCTTGCCAATTTTTCGTTGCTATCTGAGCTTGCGAGCTTATTTTCTCTAATGGCAACTATCTTTGTAAGCCCCTCAACCAGCTTTGCCACCTCATCGCCAAATTCAGCCTGAAGCTCACCTAACGTTACGTCGGTATCTTCGACCACGTCATGAAGAAGTGCAGCTATGACCATGCTCTCATCGCCGCCCATATTTGCTACGATAGAGGCTACTAAGATGGGGTGGATGGCGTATGGTTCGCCACTTTTGCGGTATTGTCCAGCGTGAGATGTGACGCAGCTATCTACGGCTTTGTCTAAAATTTCACTTCTCTCACAAAGAGAAAAGAGCAGTTTTATCGCTTCTGAAACGTTTTTACATGCTAAAATTTGCTCTATCAACTGCTCTAAAAAAAGACTATTTTCCTTCAACTATTGCCTCTAAGCCTATTTTGCCCTCAGCCACTTCAAGTAGTGCGATGTCGGCAAATTTCATCTTTGAAGTATCAGCATCAACTAAAGCTATGGCGCCATTTGCTAGCGCTTCTGCACGCTTTGCAACGATAAGTGAAAGCTTATATCTGTCATCTCCTACTTGTTTTAGCGCTCTTGCTGTGATTTGTTCTGTTCTCATTTTTATCCTTTTTGAAATTTATTTTACAACTGAGTAT
>CABPVN010000001.1:0-16175 GCA_902460825.1 Campylobacter concisus | reverse complement strand
GGCTGCTTCTTCTTCATTTATTATTTTTAATAAATTTCCAGCCTTAAACATATTACAAACTAAAATCGGCAGTGCGTTATCTTTTGCTAAAGCTATGGCAGTATCGTCCATAACCTTGATATCATCGCTCATAGCCTTTTCGTAGTTTAGTGATTTTAGAAGTTTTGCATCTTTGAATTTTTTAGGATCTTTGTCATAAACGCCATCAACTTTTGTCGCTTTTATGATCATATCTGAGCCGATCTCGATAGCTCTTAGCGTAGCTGCTGTATCTGTTGTGAAGAATGGATTACCAGTGCCTGCAGCAAAGATAACAACTCTACCCTTTTCTAAATGGCGCTGCGCACGTCCCACGATAAATGTCTCACAGATCGCTTCCATCTTGATCGCACTTTGCACTCTTACTTCAAGCCCGCTTCGCTCTAAAGCTTCACGCATCGCGATCGAGTTGATGACAGTTGCTAGCATGCCCATGTGATCGCCACTTGTTCGCTTGATGATACCGTCTTTTGCAGCGCTCACACCGCGCACTATGTTGCCACCGCCGATGACGATGCCAACTTCGATATCATTTTCTATAAGCTCTTTTATCTCGCTTGCTATAAATTTAAGCACAGCTGTATCTATACCAAAACCATTTTCTCCAGCCAAGGCCTCGCCTGAAAATTTGACCAATACGCGTTTTCTCTTACTCATTGTCATGCTCCTTGAAATTCACGCATTTTAGCCAAAAAGGCTTTAAATTTAGCTAATAACGCTTACAAAGTGACTATTTTGAGATCATTTCAAGCGGGTCGATATGGTAGTTTCTTTGCGTTACTTCAAAGGTTAGATCATTCCTTACCCTACCTATAACATAGCCTTTTTGCACGACTGAGCCGACCTTTACAGTTGGCGCGATCTGGCTTAGGTGGGCGTAGATCGTGTGGATGCCGTTTTCGTTTTCGATGATGACGACATTTTCAAGCATAGGGGTTGCTTTTGCAAAGACGACCTTGCCGTTTAAAACGCTTTTAACCTTCGCATCTGGCGTGCTTGAGCGAAGTATGACTGACTCGTTAAAAATTTTGATGTTATATATTGGATCGACGTAATTGCCAAATTTTTGCTTTACAGAGTAGCTATCAAGCGGAGCGATCGTCCTTGCGCCTGAGTATCTCTTAACAGAGCTTGTCTGATAGCCTCCGCCCATTGGCTGGCTCTTTTCGCCCTTTTTGCCACCTTTGCTAGCTGCTCTTTCTTGCTTTTCTCTAGCTGCACGCGCTGCTTCATCCTCTTGTTTTTGCATGATAGCAAGCTGCTCAAGTGTCTTTCTTAGCTCGTCTTGCTGGGCTTGAAGCTTGGCTAACTTTTTGCTGTAAATTTCTTTATCGCGCTTTAGTCCGCTTATTGTATTTTTCTGTGTGCTCTCTAGGCTTTGTAGATCACTTTGTTTGCGTCTATAGTTTTTTATGCTTGAGTTTATCTCATTTATCTTGCTTGATTTATTTTTTATCTTTTCTATCGTATCTTCGTAGTTCTGGCTAAGCCTTTTAAAGTCCTCTTTTGCTATGGCGTTTAGCTTGGTTAAAATTTGCGATGAGATGATGCTCTCTTCGCTTTGTTTGCCCTCGCTTGCTGACATCATGAGATCAAATGAGAGATCTTCTGCGATGATCCTTATCATATTTTGTTCTAGCTCTTTTTGGGTACGTTCTAGCTCTTTGTTTTGCTTTGTTAGATCATCAAGCTCAAGAAGCGCTTTTGAAGCATTTGTCTCAAGAACTGAAATTTGACCTTTTAAATTTGTGATATCGCCGCTTATGCCGCGCAGTTTTTTCTCGCCATTTACGATATCGCCAGCCAAGTCATCAAGCTTTTTACTAAGCTGCTCACTCATCGCCTGCGTCGATCTTAGCGAGTTTTTGGAGTCTTTTATCTTCTCTTTAGTATTTGATGCAAAAGCTAGACTAAAAGCTAGCAAAAGTGTAAAAATTCCTTTTTTCATATCGTGCTTTTTCTAGCCTTACTCATCACTAAACTAACAGCAAAAATGCTTAAAACCACAGCCACGCCAAATAAGATAAAAATATCTCTTGAAAGATCAAGGCTAGGCAAGACTACATCGATACTTGCGGCATTTTCTCTAAAAATTTCAATGCTAGGCAAGAAAAAGAAAAACGCGCCAACAACAATGGTCGCAACTATGCTATCAACCATGGCTGATTTATATAGCATGGCTGATTTTAGCCAAAATGGCGCGCCAAAAAGCGTCATGATCTCGATGCGCTCTCTATGCTCAAATAGCCAAATTTTAGTCTGCTTAAGCATAAGCATAAGCCCAACAACGCAAAGTATCGCCATAAATGCATAAGATATGCTTTTGGCTAAATTTAGCATCTTAAAGACCTTATCATGGGTCTTTGAAAACGTCTCGACCTTGCTTATGCCATCAAATTTCAAAAGCTTTTGCTTTATCTCCTCCATATATTCTGGCGATGGAAATTCACTTAATCTTAGCGAGTAAAATTTAGGTAAGGCATTTTGTAGGATGGATAAATTTTTAGCTGAGATGTCGTTTGATAGGCGGTCGATGATCTTTTGCGGGCTTAGTGGCTCGACACTTGCTAGCGTGCTAACCACTGGCTTTAGCACTGGCTCGCTTAGCTCTTTGTTTGAGACCACCACGATGTTGTAGTCATTTCCCATAAGCCTCTCATACTCTCTTACGATCTTGTCTGCGGTGAGGCTAAACTGCACTGAAAATAAAAGCGCGATTAACGGCAGGATAAATCCAAGGTGGTTTTTAAGCGATCTCATGCACGCCTCCATTTTCTATGACGAAGTGGCGGTATGGGATGCGAAGCGTTGATGGGATGTGATGCGTCACCACGACAACGCTTGTGCCTAGAAATTCTCTGGCTGATTTTAGAAGCGACCAGATGACGTCGCTTGAGTATTCGTCTAAATTTCCCGTTGGCTCGTCGCATAAAAGCAAATTTGGATTGTGCGCGAGTGCTCTTGCCATGGCAACTCTTTGCTGCTCGCCGCCACTTAGCTCGCGAGGATATTTATCGGCTTTGTGAAGCATATTTACATGTTTTAAAAGTTTAGCGACCTGCTTTTTACTCACATTTTGATTGACGCCTTTGATGATGAGTGGCAGCATGACGTTTTTTTCGACATTCCACTCATTTATCAAGCGGTAGTTTTGAAATATAATGCCAACTCGCTGTCTAAGCTCGCAAAGTCTTTTGTCATCGATATCGTCCATTTGCGTCATGCAGACATTTAGCTCGCCAGCTAGGGGCGAAATTTCTCCGTAAAATGACTTTAAAAGCGTGCTTTTTCCGCTTCCGCTCTTGCCTGTGATAAAGACAAAGTCATTTGCGTAGATGTCTAAATTTACGCTATTGATCACAACCTCGTTGCGCTCATAAGCTAGGCTTAAATTTCTTGCACTAATTATCTCTTGCATCAGCCAAATACTCCTTCAAAAGCTCGTGTGCTGCTAAATTTTCACGTATTAAGATCGGTTTTTTTATAAAATATTCGCTCTTTTCATCGCTGATTTTGATGAAACACTGTTCTGGTTTGTTAAACGCTCCAAAGGCGACTTTTAGCAAAATTTCATCCCCGCTTATGGTGTAAATTTCCTCAAAATGTAAAAAATGATCATCTTTTTTGATGATGAAATTTTTAAAATTTTTAATGATATTTTTTACGTTTGTCTTTTCTTTAAAGCTAAAATCCCCAGCCAAAACACTCTCATCACTTTTGACCTCACAAGTATAAATAACATCGTAGATATCCTTATCTTGGCGTCTCCAGCGGTCTTCATACTTGCTCGTTACTTCTAAATTTCTATTTTTAAAAGCTTCTATCTTTGAGTTTGCGGGTTCTAAAAATTTACTCAAACTAAAGTCGCAATACTCCTTGCTATCGCTCCTTAGCTCAAATTTACCACCAAGCTTTAGTATCCTCTCACACTCAAGCGCAAACGCCGATGAGACCACGCGTCTATGCTCAGCCTTATCCCACGGCACCGGAAAGTGCAAAAACACTCTATCAACCAAATTTGATCCAACTAGCGAGAGTAAGAGCCTTGCGTCGGTGTTTATGAGACGCACGTTTTCTAGGCCATTTGCCTTGGCTAGCTTTGCTACTTGCTCGATACTTGGTTTATAGACCTCTATGCCGATAACTAGGGCATTTGGATTGTTTTTAGCCTGATAGAGCAAGTGTCTGCCAGAGCCAAAGCCTATCTCTATAAAAATCTCTTTAAATTTATCCTTTAGCTCGCTAAATGCTGGTGCAAACTCTTCAAGGCTTAAAATTTCACTCACTTTTTTGGTTAAATTTGTCTTTTTTACGGCAAATGCTTGGCTGATGATACCGTTACAACTTTGCTCTTTAAAAAGCTCAAGTGCTTCTTGCAAAAGGCCAACTTTAGCTGGCTTTGTAAGCTTTTCTCCCTTTACGACGATACCGTTTTTACCGCCTTTTACGACTAGAAAAAAGCCTTCATCTTCATTTTTTGTGTAGATGAGCCTCTCGTTTCGGCCACTTGCTTGCCAAAGAAATTTGATCTTATCGTTACCAAATGGAAACGAGAGCTCTTTTAAGGACGAAGCGATGAAATTTGGCATTATTTTATGCTAACTTCTGCTTTTGATGACTTATCAGATGCGATGCCGTACTCATCAACTGCTACGACGCTGTAAGAGTAGCTAGCTCCTTTTTGAACGCTGTCATCTCTAAGCCCAGTATCACTTATACCACTAAAGACTTTCTCGCTAGCACCGCTTCGATAAACTGTATATGAGCTAGCTCTATCAACTGCGTTCCAGCTTACATTTACGCCGCTGCCATCATAGCTAGCGCTTATACTTGGAGTTTTTGGTGCGCTAAGTGTGCTACCAACGATCGGCTCTTCTTGTTTTAAGCTTTCAAGACCGTCTTTATCTACCGCTGTCACTCTATAATATCTTGTCGCAGCATTTGTATTTATGAGGTCCTCATAGGTGTTGCTAGTCGTTTTTGCTAGATATGTGTAAGGTAAAATTTTACTTGTCGTTCTATAAACCTTAAAATAAGCAAAATCCTCAGCTGGCGCGTAATCCCACGTTAAGATGATCTTTTTTGGTGCATTTTTGGTGGCTTGGACGTTTGTTACTGATTTAGGGTAACTCCTTTGTTGTGGCGCTTATGTTTTGGCTTGGTTTTGAGATGACGCCAGAAGAAGTTTTAACTAATATCCTATACTCATAAGATCTGCCAGGTTTTACCTCAGTATCGATATACTCGGCGTTTAGTCTGCCATTTACCTCTGCGATCTGACTAAATTTATTAGCTCCTGCATCGCTTCTTTGGATGATGTAGCTTGCTACTGTGCTATCAGGATGTGGTCTCCAGATCACTTTTACACGGCCTGGAAGCCCTGTGATAGCTTGTGCAAATGGCACAGAGTCAAGCAGTGGCTTAGTAGTCGCAGTTGCGATCGCACCTGGCTGAGAGATGGCGTTGCTTGAGTAGGTTCTCATCTGGTATGAGTAAGTCGTCTCTGGAGCTAGGTCGCGATCCACATAGTGCGTAGCAAAGCGGTCTTTGATGTTTGCAACTAGTTGCATTTTTGAGTTTGCATCGTTTGGATTTGAGCGGTAAAGGTAGTAGCCAACGACGCTCTCGTCGCTCACTGGGTTCCACTCAAAGCCAACCTCTGTCATGTCTGAAATGGTTTTTAAGCTTGTAATAGTTGGTAGTGATGTGCTTTGCTGAGTCGGTACGCTAGAGCCGCATCCCGCTAAGAAAGCTACTAAAAATGGTGTCAATATGCGTAGGGCAAATTTTTTCATCAAAAATCTCCTTGGGAATTTTTTTGTAAATTATTTGGTTAAAGTCATCATACGTTTTTGCGGTAAATTCTACCCTTTTGCCAGTTCGTGGATGGGTAAAATAGAGCATATAAGCGTGAAGCATAACCCTGCTTATTTTATCGCCTTGGCTCTTAAATCCGTATAAATCATCGCCTAAAATGTGGCGATTTATGCTAGCAAGATGCACTCTTATCTGGTGCGTCCTGCCTGTAAAAAGCTTTGCTGCTATCAAATTTACTCCGCCTTCGCTTAGTAAATTTACAAAGGCACTTTTTGCAAATTTAGCGTCCGCGACGATCGCTTTTTTTAGGCGGTTGTTTGGGTTTCTGCCGATTGGTTTGTCGATGATGATGTCCTCTTTTAGGGGCAAGTCGGTGAGCGCTAGATAAATTCGTCCCATGCTCTTATCGCTTAGCTGCTCACTAAGTTTGGCGTGGGCGAAATTGTTTTTAGCAACGACGATAGCGCCGCTCGTGCCCTTATCTAGGCGGTGGACGATGCCAGCTCTTACGTCGCCGTTTAAATTTGAGAGCATAAATCCTTTTTTATTTAGCCACTCAACTAACGTCGCCTCTTTGACGCTTGGGGCTTGGTGAACGACGATTTGCGGGGGCTTATTTAGCACTATGAGATCGTCGTCTTCATATATAATCGGGATATCGAAATTTACTTCGTATTCGTTTTGCACCTCTTTTTTTGGGGCAAAATTTATGCAAACTTCATCGTTTTCGCTCAGTAAAAAGCTTGGTTTTGAGACTGGTTTTAAATTTACGCTTGCAAGGGAGTCTTTTATCAAATTTAAAGCTTGATTACGTGAAATTTGAAGCTCTTTGGCCACTGCAACGTCGAGTCTTGAGCTATTTAAAACATTAAATTTAACCAAAATCAAAGCCTTGTTTGTGATATAATCTAGCCCAAAAATTAAGGTTTGCTTCTTGATAAAACTAGATCGGCGTATTTTAACACATTTTGATTTTATTCAGCCGTTTTTAATCATCCCAATCATAGCCATCTCATACATCCTAGTCTCCGAAGCAAACGACATTTTGGCAAACAAGCAGCTTGTGTATTTTGGCATCGGATTTGTCTCATTTTGCATCGCATTTTTACTGCCTATTAGACGCATCGACTGGATCATCCCGATGTTTTACTGGGTCTGTATCGTGCTGCTTTTAAGCGTTGATATATTTGGCGTTAGTAAGCTTGGAGCTAGGCGCTGGCTGGAAATTCCATTCGTTCACTTCACGCTTCAACCCTCAGAGCTCATGAAGCCAGCCTTTTTGCTGATGCTGGCCTATCTAGTCAAGCAGCGTCCGCCAGAGGTCGATGGTTACGGGCTAAAAGACTTTTTAAGACTTAGTTTTTACATACTTTTGCCTTTTGCTCTTATAATGAAAGAGCCTGATCTTGGCACCGCGCTCATACTTTTGATAGTTGGCTACACCATCCTTTTTGTCATCGGCGTAAATAAAAAAATTTGGATCTGCATCATCCTTGCCATAGGATTTTCGGCGCCGGTTTTGTATGAAAATTTACATGATTATCAAAAAAAGAGGATCCACGACTTCATCGCTGAAGAGCCAAGCTACCACGTCAAACAAAGCATCATCGCCATAGGTAGCGGCGGGCTAAAAGGCAAACCAAAGGACGAGGCGACGCAAACGCACTTTAAATTTTTACCAATCGCCACAAGTGACTTCATCTTCGCCTACAATATCGAGCGTTTTGGTTTTTATGGGGCTCTTCTTTTGCTTGGGCTTTATGGAGCGCTTATAACGCACTTACTTAGCCTAAATTATGGGCTTAAGAATGATTATTTCACGCAGGTGACCGCCACTGGCATAGCCGCACTCATCTTTGTCTACGTGGGGGTAAATGTCTCGATGACGATCGGCTTTGCGCCGGTTGTTGGCGTGCCGTTGCCGTTTTTTAGCTACGGCGGAAGCAGCTTTGTCACCTTCATGGTACTTTTTGGGATACTGCAAAATCTGCTAACTTTTAGATTTGATCAGACCTACCGCTCGGTGAAATTTAAATTTTAAAATTTGTAAATTTATTTTGTCAAATCAGGTGGGTATCAGGTAAATTCTAAAATTTCATAAACGAGCAATTTCGGCTCTAAAATTTGAGCTAAGCTGCAAGCGAAGCCAAATTTTAGTAGCCAACTCTTGCGAGTGAATGGAATTTTAAAATTTGTAAAATAGTTTTTTAGAAATTTAAAGTTTTGTTTCTTTGTTAAGTTGCTAAGGTGAGTGAGTAAGATTTTAAAATTTGCAAAAGCCGAAATTTACAAAATCAATCCTATTTCTCCCCCTTAAACAAAGAGGCAAAATACTCATCAATATTAATGCCATCCTTTTTCATATCTTTTAGCCTTGCCCTTACGTCGGCGTCTTGCCAAAGAAGTGGTGGTAGCGCAAACATAACCTTATCAAGGCTAAAATTTCTTACATCATTGTGCCAGCCATCCCAGCGGTAAAGCTCGTAAAATTTAGATATATCCCCACTTAGCGCCCAGTATAAAAACTGTGAGTAGCCAAGCTGCGTATCTTCCCATTTACCGCTATCTGGTGCATAGTAAAAGACGTTGCCAGCTTTGCCACCAAAGGCGCCGCCATTTACCGCGAAAAATCCGCCCAAAACATCATCCGCCACGAGCAAATAGCCAGGCATCTGCCCTGCTTCACTAAAGCTTTTGCCAAGGTTGAAGCTGTAAATTCCACGTTTCATCTGCTCACATCCTGAGCCAAGCAGGCGCAGCCAACCGCCATCTATCACTATGCCGCCGCACCCATAAACAAGCGCTCCCATCGGCGAGCGAGTGGTGACTTGAAGCCCTAAAAGCTCGCTTTGCGCCCTGCTCTCATCTCGAGGCAAAATTTCATAGCTATTTTTGGCCTCTTTTAGCCACTCTTCGATCAGCGCCCAGCCTGGCTCATTTGTATCTATAAGCTCGTCTAAAGCTCTCATTTTCTGTCCTTGCGATAAATTTGGTGAAATTTAAAAGAAGAATTTGGCGAGTCGCCCCGCCAAATTTATATTGGTAGGTTATTTTGCGTCCCAAGCTAAGATCGTGTTGCCCTCAGCGTCGGTAGCCACGTCGCCCATACCCATGATGTTGTAGCCGCAGTCTACGTAGTGGACTTCGCCTGTTACGCCGCTAGCTAGGTCGCTAAGCAGATACATAGCGCTGTTGCCGACATCTTCAGTGGTGACGTTGCGTTTTAGCGGGCTATTTACTTCGTTGTAGCGCAAAATCATCCTAAAATCGCCTATTCCGCTTGCGGCAAGCGTCTTGATAGGGCCTGCGCTGATCGCATTTACACGGATATTTTTAGCGCCAAGGTCGTGTGCTAGGTAGCGAACTGAGCTTTCAAGTGCTGCTTTTGCAACGCCCATTACGTTGTAGTGTGGCACAAATTTTGGTCCGCCAAGGTATGTAAGAGTTAGCACCGAGCCGCCCTCTTTTAGCACCGGTAGAACCGCGCGAGTAAGGCTTAGCAGCGAATAAACGCTAGTGCCCATCGCTATATCAAATGCCTCTTTTGTTGTATTTACAAACTCGCCCTCAAGCGCCTCTTTTGGTGCGTAAGCCACAGCATGAACGACAAAATCGATCTCGCCAAGGTCTGCCTTAATGCGATCCGCAAGCCCGTCTAGGTGAGCTTGGTTATTGACGTCAAGCTCGTAGACAAATTTGCTACCAAACTCCTCAGCGATCGGCTCAACGCGCTTTTTAAGAGCGTCGTTTAGATATGTAAATGCCATCTGCGCACCTTGATCGTGACAAGCTTTTGCAATGCCGTAAGCTATTGACTTGGCGTTGGCAACGCCTACGATAAGACCTTTTTTACCTTTTAAAATCATTATATCTCCTTTAAAATTTTGCAATTCAAATTTTAAACCAAATTTAATAGCGGCAGTATCACGCAACTCCAGATGTTTAAATTTGCGTTTCGAAATTTAAACAAACCAACAAGCGGATATATCGCTAGGTAAATTTAAATGTTTCGAAGTAAATTTCATCCCAAGACTAGGCAGATAGCCTGTCGCAGGGTGAAATTTGCAAGATCGTTTAAATTTATCAGCGAGATGCCGCGCTAATAAGCCCTAGAAAATTATTCGCATCCCAGCTGGCTGTGCCTACCAGCACCCCATCGCAGCTTTTTATACCTGCGATATCAGCGATATTTGCTGCATTGACGCTTCCACCGTAAAGTAGTGGCACGTTTGCCTTTGTCTTTAAAAAACTTAGCACCTCATCTATCTGCTCTATGCTAGCACTCCTGCCGGTTCCTATCGCCCAGATCGGCTCGTAGGCGATGACTAAATTTTTATAGTCAAGATCGATATTTTCAAGCTGGCGGCTTAAAAATTCTTTAGTAGCTCCGCTTTCATTTGTGCTTAAATTTTCGCCGATGCAGTAGATCACATTCCAGCCATTTTTTGCGGCAAAGTCAAATTTCGCTCGCAAAAACTCCTCGCTTTCGTTTAAAATTTCACGCCTCTCAGAGTGGCCGATCAGCACGTCTTTGATCTCAAATTCATCAAGCATCGCCTTGCCAATCTCGCCAGTAAATGCTCCGCTCTCGCATGGGTAGAAATTCTGCGCCCCAAGCCTAAAAAGATGCCTTTTTTCATCAAAGGCACTAGCTGGAGCAAATACGCTCACGTCGTCGTTTGCGCTTAAATTTTCGTCTAAAATTTTCGAGTACTCTCTAAAGCTCTCTCTTGTGTGGTTGCACTTTAAATTCGCTAGAAATTTCAAGACCTACTCCTCTTTTCTAAGCGGCTTTATGCCTGGCAGCTCTTTGCCTTCTATTAGCTCCAGGCTAGCACCGCCGCCAGTTGAGATAAATGTCATCTCATCAGCGTCTCCTGCGCGCTCGACCACGTCAGCCGTATCGCCGCCGCCAACGACGGTTGTCGCGTGAGTATCGATGATAGCGTGGCTCATTTTGATGCTACCTTTGCTAAATTTATCCATCTCAAAAACGCCCATAGGTCCGTTCCACCAGATGGTTTGCGCATCGGCGATGACCTCTTTAAATAGCCTAATCGACGCAGGCCCGATGTCAAGTCCCATCCAGCCATTTGGGATCTCTTGGGCAGGGACATATTTTACGGCACTTTCAGCTGAAAATGTCTGCGCAGCTACGACATCTACTGGCAGGTAGATTTTCACTCCTAGCTCTTTGCCTTTTTGTAAAATTTGCCTTGCATCTTCGATGAGCTCTTCTTCAAGGAGCGAATTTCCAATGTTTTCGCCAAGTGATTTTAAAAATGTAAATGCCATACCGCCGCCAATTATGAGCTTATCCACGCGCGGAAGAAGGTTATGCAGGGCTTGAAGCTTGCCACTCACCTTTGAGCCACCCACAACTGCGACAAATGGACGTGACGGATGTTTTATCAAATTTTGAGCGAAATTTATCTCTTTTTGTAATAAAAATCCTGCCGCCTTGTGCTTTTCATCGTAAAATTTAGTGATCGCTTCAACCGATGCATGAGCCCTGTGGCAAACGCCAAATGCGTCATTTATGTAAAATTCGCCAAATTCTGAAAGCTCTTTTGCCAAAACCTCATCGTTTTTTGTTTCGCCCTTTTCAAAGCGTAAATTTTCTATCATCAAAATTTCGCCAGCTTTTAGCGCCCTAGCCTTTGTCTTAGCGTCATTTCCGATCACATCTTCAGCAAATATCACCTCTCTATCAAGCAGTCTTGATAGCCTCTTAGCCACACCCTGAAGTGAAAATTTCTCTTCATAGCCATTTTTTGGACGCCCTAAGTGACTAGCCAAAACCACGCTGCAGCCATTATCCAAGCAGTAGCGGATAGTTGGTATCGCTGAGCGGATCCTGCGGTCATCAGCAATGTTTAAAAACTCGTCCATAGGCACGTTAAAATCGCACCTTATAAAGACTTTTGCGCCGTTAAGTTCAAGGTCGTTGATCGATAAAATATCACTCATTTTTCACCCTTTAAATTTACTTTGTAGCCACGATCTTAGCAAGATCAACAAGCCTTGTTGAGTAGCCCCACTCGTTGTCGTACCACGCAAAGACCTTCACCATATCATCAGCGATAACCTGCGTGGTGTCGCTAGCTACGATGCTGCTAAAGGTGCTTGTGCAAAAGTCGCTGCTAACTCTGTAGTCGTCATCGACGAATAAAATTCCCTTTAAATTTGACTCCGCAGCCGCCCTAAATGCATCGTTTATCTCCTCTTTGCTAGCTGGTCTTTTTAAAACCGCCGTTAGATCGACCATTGAAACGTTTGCCACTGGCACGCGCACTGCTTGACCGTGTAGCTTACCGCTTAGCTCTGGAAGCACTTTAGCGATCGCTTTTGCAGCTCCAGTTGTCGTAGGTCCGATATTTAGCGCTGCAGCGCGTGAGCGGCGGAAATCTTTAGCCTTTACATCAACTAGGCTTTGACCATTTGTATATGCATGGATCGTAGTCATCAGCCCTTTTACGATGCCAAATTTATCGTTTAGCACCTTTGCTACTGGAGCTAGGCCGTTTGTGGTGCAGCTTGCGTTTGAGACTATCGCCTCGCCTGCGTATTTATCGTCATTTACGCCAACTACAAATGTCGCCGTGTCGTCTTTTGCAGGAGCGCTCATGACGACTTTTTTGACGCCGCGAGCAAGATACGGCTCACATTTTTCAGTGGTTAAAAACTTGCCAGTGCACTCTAAAACAACATCTACGCCGTAGTCTGCGTAGCTAAGCTCGTTTAGATCTCTTGTAGAAAAAACTCTTATCTTTTTGCCATTTACTTCTATAAAATCGTCGCTTATCACCTTAACGTCTTGCTTAAATTCGCCATGCACGCTGTCGTATTTGAGCAAATACCTCGTCATATCCCTTGTTGCGGTGTCGTTAATAGCGACAAGCTCAACATCATCACGCTCTAAAATAATACGAGCAGCACACCTACCGATACGCCCAAAGCCGTTTATTGCTACTTTAACTGACATCTTAGCTCCTTTTGATATAATTACGCCTAATTCTACAAAAAAGAATTTTAAAACAAATATAAACAAGGCACTTTAATAGATGAAGTTAGCACTTTTTGGCGGGAGCTTTGATCCGGTTCATTTAGGACACGATAGCATTGTGAAAATGGCACTAAGCGGCCTTGATATCGACAAGCTCATCATCATGCCAACTTTTATAAGTCCCTTTAAGAGCGAATTTTCAGCTCCGCCAGAGCTTCGCCTAAAGTGGATAAGAGAAATTTGGGGCGGCCTAGAGAAGGTCGAGATCTCAGACTATGAGATAAATTTAGCTCGCCCAGTGCCTACCATAGAGACGGTTAAGTATTTGTATGAGAAATTCAAGATAGAGAAATTTTATCTCATAATAGGCGCGGACCACCTAGCTACGCTTGATAAGTGGCACGGCTATGAGGAGCTAAAAAATTTAGTGCAGTTTGTGATAGCTAAGCGCAATCACATAGAAATTCCACAAAATTTACAAAAAATGGACGTGCACGTGGATGTTAGCTCGTCGCAGATCAGGCATCAAAAGGGGCTTGATGAGCTGCCTAGCGAGATAAAAGATGAGATTATAAATTTTTACCAAGGATTAAAGATGCAAGAGAGATCGATGCAAGAGCGCACCGAAAGTATAGTTAAGGTTTTAGACGCAAAAAAGGCTGAAGAGATACAAGTGTTTGATATGAGCGGGGATGATTATTTCGTAAAGGCCGTAGTTATCGCTACTACGCTTGGCGAGAGGCACGCTTACTCGCTGGCTGAGGATCTAAGAGAGGAGCTTAAGCCTCTTGGTGAGAAATTTATAGGCACTGAGAGCTCGCCTGATTGGATCGTGATGGACCTTGGCGACATTTTGATACATCTTTTAAGCCCAGCCTACAGAGCAAAATACAACATCGAAGAGTTTTTGCAAAAACTAAAAACTAGCAAAGAGTCTTAACAAAGACAAGCGATGAGCAAATAAGCCATAAAAATATAAAAAATGCTAGCAAAAATGGCTTTTTGCCCGTCGCTTTAAATATACTCCTATCTATCCCAAAACCCAAAGCACACATCGCAACACAAAGACAGATGCTGGCGGCTAGCTTTAAAATTTGTACCAAATTTTCAGGGAAAAATGGCAAAGACCTAACGCAGATCGCCACTAGGAAAAATAGCGCAAACCAAGGTATGCTCTTTAGTTTTGAGCTGCCGCTATTTTGACTTAAATTTAAGAAATTTAGCAAAAACAAAAATGGCACGAGCATGATGACGCGAAGCATTTTTATGATGAGGGCGGTGCTGCTTGCTGCGCTATCAAATGCCGCTGAAGCTGCCACTACGTGGGCTACTTCGTGAAGTGAGCCGCCGATAAAAAAGCCAGTTTGCTGAGGCGTGAGAGCTAGAAATTTAGCGATAAATGGATAGATAAACATGCCAATACTCCCAAAGAGCACCACCGTGCAAATGGCGATAGCAAGCTTGTTTTCGTCTGCTTTTATCTCATTTTGCGTAGCCATAACAGCAGCTGCGCCGCAGATACTTGACCCTGAGCCAATGAGCACGGCACTATCTTTGCTAAGTCCCAAAGCTTTAGCGACAAAAAGAGCAAAAGCAAAGGTCACAAATACCATAAAAGCTGAGTATATCACGCCAAGAGCGCCGACACTTGCGATCTCACTAAGGCTTATATTAAAGCCAAAAAGTATGATGCCAAGCCTTAAAATTTGCTTCCCAGCGATCGCTACGACGCCGCTATTTTTTAAAATTTGAGTCTGTTTGGTAAAAAGATTTGCAAAAATGGCGCCTAAAATGATCGAGATGATGAGCGGGCTGGTGTGAAATTTAGCCAAGACCGTGTTTGAGAGCGCAAAAGAAATGGCACAGATCAGCGCCAAAACAAGCACAGCAAGAAATTTATGAGACATATTTTAACCTTAACTATTTTTTTAAAAATGCAATTAGCACGTTTGGGTATAATTAGGCGAATTATATAATGCAAATTTAAAATAAAGATAAAGGGATAGGCCTATGATCATCCTTGGCGAAAAATATACTTTCACCAAACTCGAGTTAGAGAAGCTTAGGAAGAAATTTGGCCAGGTGAATTTTTTATCCCCTGAAAATAGCGATGCTAAAGCCCTGCGAGGTGCGCTAGAAAATCTCATAAAATCAGGCGATCAAAGGCTAATAGTGCTAAATACCGAAAAGCCTGTTGATAGCAAGCTGGTGAGATTTCTCACACTTTTGCAGTTTAAGACGAAGTATAAAAAGATCAAATTTCTAAATGTGGAGAGCTTTTTAGAAATTTACTTGGAAAAGTGCTACATCCCAGAAAATGGCGATAATTTAAACTTTTTAAACGATATAAAGCCCTATAATGCCCTTGAATACGCCTTAAAACGCGTGATCGACTATGTAAGCTGCTCGCTGCTTCTTGTGATACTTTTTGTGCTTAAATTTTACGTCAAGAAAAAGATAGACGAGCAGTCCCCTGGCAGCCTTTACTTCTTGCAAAACAGGGTTGGGCTGGGCAATAGAGAATTTGAATGTATCAAATTTCGCTCGATGGTGGTTGATGCTGAAAAAGATGGGGCTAAATTTGCTAGCAAAAATGATGAGAGAGTCTTTGAATTTGGCGAATTTATGCGCAAAACTCGCATCGACGAGGTGCCACAGTGCATAAATGTGCTTCGCGGACAGATGCACCTGATAGGCCCAAGACCAGAGCGAAGATACTGGATAAATTTCTTTGAAAAAGAGATCCCCTACTACAATGAACGCCACATCGTCCGCCCTGGCATCACCGGCTGGGCACAAGTAAACTACCCTTACGGCGCAAATGCACTTGATGCCAAACAAAAGCTGATGTATGATCTTTACTACATCAAGCACTGGTCACTTTGGCTGGAGGTAAAGATCATAGCAAAAACTATTGCGATTATTTTTACTAAAAAAGGCGTTTAGTCATAAAACTTCTATCATTTTTTTAACTAATGCTTTATATGATAAATTATTTTTAACATATTCTTTACCATTTTGCCCCATTTTTTCTCTTTCCTCTTTTGGCATATTGTAAATTTTCAAGATAGCGTTTTGTATTTCAAGCATACTACCAGATTTAACGCTAATACCACATCCTGCTTTCATTATAATATCATGCTCCTTATAGTCAAAAGAATGAACTATTGGCACACCAGCAAACATGTACTCATTCATTTTAAGTGGAGATATCCCGTAACTATAAATTTTTAATGGCAACATTGCACGGTACAAGACATCACATTTAGACATTATCATAAAAGCTTCCTCTTTTTTAACTGCATCTATATAT